>JBFJNH010000026.1:0-41391 GCA_041618295.1 Marmoricola sp. | reverse complement strand
TACGCACTCACCAAGGGCGCCGTTCGCAGCTTCTCCGAGGCGCTCCGAGCAGAACTAGTCACCACGGACATCGGCCTGACGACGGTGTTCCCGGGGGCGCACCGCACCGGGATCACCAGTGGCGCCCGGGGCAGTCAGCGGGAGTTGCTCGCCACGATGGGCCGATCGAGATTCGCAGCGATCGGGATGCGGTCGCCGGTGGGCCTGGCTCGCAGGGTGGTCGATGCGATCGAGAAGGACCGGGCCCGGGTCGTGGCCGGACCCGACGCGCGTGCACTCGATCTCTGGGCACGAATCGCTCCCGGTCGTATCGGCCCGCTCGGGCGCCTGACGGGACGAGCGGAGACGTAGTCCCCTCCCCGGGGCGTGTCGCCTGCAGGTATTAGCCTCCGCGTGGTTGACCGGGGAGACTCAGGGCGTGAACCGTCTCGCGTACGCCACCTCGCCGTACCTGCTGCAGCACGCCGACAACCCGGTCGACTGGTGGGAGTGGGGGCCGGAGGCGTTCGCCGAGGCGAAGCGGCGCGACGTGCCGGTGCTGCTGAGCGTCGGGTACGCCGCCTGCCACTGGTGCCACGTGATGGCGCACGAGTCGTTCGAGGACACCGCGACCGCGGACTACCTGAACGCGCACTACGTCAGCGTCAAGGTCGACCGCGAGGAGCGGCCGGACGTCGACGCGGTCTACATGCAGGCGACGGTCGCCACCACCGGTCACGGCGGCTGGCCGATGACCTGCGTCCTGGACCACGAGGGCCGGCCGTTCTTCGCCGGCACCTACTTCCCGGACCGGCCCCGGCACGGGCAGCCGAGCTTCACCCAGCTGCTGCAGGCGATCACCGAGGCCTGGGACGAGCGCCGCGACGACGTCGCGACCACTGCGGCGAACATCGCGGCCCATCTCACCACCAACGACACCCTGGCGGGTGCGGCGCCGATCGACGCCGAGGTGCTCGCCGCGGCTGCGGCGAAGCTCGCGACCGAGTTCGACGACCGGCACGGCGGGTTCGGTGGTTCGCCGAAGTTCCCGCCGTCGATGCTGCTGGAGTTCCTGCTGCGCCGGGTGGCGTCGGGCGTCTCGACAGGCTCGACGACCGGGGTGGGCTCGACGACCGAACGGACGGTCGCGTTCCGGACGCTCGAAGCGATGGCCCGGGGCGGGATCTACGACCAGCTCGGCGGAGGCTTTGCCCGCTACTCCGTGGACGCTCGTTGGGTGGTGCCGCACTTCGAGAAGATGCTTTACGACAACGCGTTGCTGCTCAGCGCCTACACCTCCTGGTACGCGATCAGCGGGGACGCGCTCGCGCAGCGGGTCGCGACCGAGACCGCGGCCTTCCTCCTCGACGAGCTGAGCACCCCGCAGGGCGGGTTCTCCTCGGCGCTCGACGCCGACTCCGAGGGGGCCGAGGGGACGTACTACGTCTGGACCCCGGCGCAGCTGGTCGAGGTGCTCGGTGCGGTGGACGGTGGCTGGGCCGCGGAACTGCTCGCGGTGACGTCCGGGGGGACCTTCGAGCACGGGTCCTCGGTGCTCCAGCTGCTCGCCGACCCCGAGGACCCGGTCCGGTGGGCGTCGGTGCGGAGCCGGATGCTGGCGGCTCGGGAGCTGCGCGAGCGGCCGGCCGAGGACGACAAGGTCGTGGCTGCCTGGAACGGGCTGGCGATCGCGGCCCTGGCCCGGGCCTCCGGGGTCCTGGAGGAGCCGCGGTTCCTCGACGCCGCGCTGCGGGCGGGCGCCGTGATCTGGGACCTGCACGTCGTGGAGGGACGGTTGCGCCGGGTCTCGCGGGACGGCGTCGTGGGTCAGCACGCGGGCGTGCTGGAGGACTACGGTTGCGTCGCGGACGGCTTCGTGGCGCTCGCGGAGGCCACCGGCGACGGGGTCTGGGTGGACCGGGCCGGCGCCCTGCTCGAGGTCGGCCTGACCCGGTTCGCCGACGGCGACGGCGGGTTCCACGACACCGCCGACGACGCCGAGACCCTGATCACCCGGCCCCGCGACCCCTCCGACAACGCCAGCCCGTCGGGGCACTCGGCGATCACGCACGCGTTGGTGCGGTACGCCGCGATCACGGGTTCGGGCCGGCACCGCGAGGCCGCGGAGGCCGCACTCGCCTCGGTGCGTCGGCTCGCCGAACGCGCCCCCCGGTTCGCCGGCTGGTCCTTGGCCGCGGCACAGGCTGCACTCGACGGGCCTCTGGAGGTTGTGGTGGTCACCGAGCCCGGTGACCCGGTCGGGCACGCGCTGGCGGCCAAGGCGCGACGGACGCTGGGTGCGGTGGTGGTGGCCGTCTCCCCGGAACAGGCTGCGAGGTCGACGATCCCGTTGCTGCGGGGCAGGTCGCTGGTCGGGGGTTCCCCCGCGGCCTACGTCTGCCGCGGGATGGTCTGCCAGCAGCCGGTGACGGATCCGGCGGAGCTGTTCGGCTGAGGTCGGTCGCCCCGAGCAGCCGGGGTCAGCGCAGCTGGTAGGTCGCGATCGACGCCGCGATGTAGTGGCAGACGAACGCGGCGATCGTGAAGACGTGGAAGATCTCGTGGAAGCCGAACCAGGTCGGGAACGGGTCGGGACGCTTGAGGGCGTAGACGACGCCCCCCAGGGTGTAGAGGCCGCCGCCGACGACGATCAGGGTGATCACCGACGTCCCGCCCGAGGCGAAGTCGTCGGCGTAGAAGATCGCGGCCCAGCCGAGCGCGATGTAGATCGGTGCGGAGAGCCACCGTGGTGCGTTGGTCCAGGCGAGCTTGAAGACCACCCCGAGGATCGCGCCGGACCAGACGATCACCATCATCCCGACCCGGGCGCCACCGTCGAGCAGGGTCATCGCGAACGGCGTGTAGGAGCCGGCGATCAGCAGGAAGATGTTGGCGTGGTCGAACCGGCGCAGGAAGGCCCACGCCCGCGGCGACCAGGTGCCGCGGTGATAGATCGCGCTGACGGTGAAGAGCAGGATCGCGGTCCCGGCGAAGAGCGCCGAGCTGACCCGGGTCGCCGCTGTGGGGGAGAGCGCGATCAGCACGATGCCTGATGCCAGCGCAAGGGGTGAGAATGACGCGTGCAACCAACCGCGGAGCTTCGGTTTCACCTCCGCGAGCTTGTCCTTCATCGCCTGCTCGGCCGCGTGGGTCAACTGCGCGGCGCGGTCGAGGACCGGCCCGTGGCCCGGCTCCGGGGGCTTGTTCTCGGTGGGCGCGGGCGACGTCATGGAGCCAAGGTTACGCCACCGTAGGTAGCGCGGGTGCCGATCGAGGCGCGGATCACGTGGGCACCGGGGGTCCGTGGTGACGAACGTCCCTCGTCCGGTCGGCTGCGGCGGTAGCCTGAGCCGGTGGCGGATTGGAAGCGCGGCCTGCGCAGGGTGCTCTACCCGTTGTACGAAGCGCGGATGGTGCGCCGGATCCCGACCGACCGGATCCCCCAGCACGTCGGCGTCATGCTCGACGGGAACCGGCGGTGGGCCAAGGCAGTCGGTGCCGACACTGCTGGCGGTTACCGTGCCGGCGCCGCGAACATCGAGCCGCTGCTGGAGTGGTGCGAGGAGGTCGGCGTCAAGGTCGTCACGCTCTGGCTGCTCTCCACCGACAACCTGAACCGGCCGCCGGAGCAGCTCGCCGGGCTGCTCCGGATCATCGAGGGTGCGGTCGCCTCGCTCGCCGAGCAGCACCGGTGGCGGCTGCACCCGGTGGGCGCGCTGGACCTGCTCCCGGCCGAGACCGCCGAACGGCTCAAGGCCGCCGAGGAGTCGACCCGGGACGTCGAGGGGATTCTCGTCAACGTCGCCGTCGGGTACGGCGGTCGCCGGGAGATCGCGGACGCCGTACGGGCTCTCCTGAACGCCGAAGCCGCCAAGGGTCGGACCATCGAGGAGCTCGCCGAGGTCATCGACGTGGAGCACATCGCCGAGCACCTCTACACCAAGGGTCAGCCCGATCCGGACCTGGTGATCCGGACGTCGGGGGAGCAGCGGCTGGGCGGTTTCCTGCTCTGGCAGAGCGCGCACAGCGAGTTCTACTTCTGCGAGGCCTACTGGCCGGACTTCCGGCGCGTCGACTTCCTGCGCGCGATCCGGGCGTTCGCCCTGCGCGACCGGCGCTACGGGTCCTAGCCAAACGTCCGACGAGCTTGGTCGTTCGTGACGTGAGCGACGGAGCCGTTGAGGCGGCAACGCGTCACGGCTCCTGTCCGCGTTCACACACCCGTAACCCGCGCTCTGGCGTGTCGCCGGAACTGGCCGACTTTGCCAACGTAGCCTCGACGCAATAGCACAAAGAACGCGCTCATTGATCGCGCCACGCCGATTAGGTGGTAGTCAAGTTACGAGCTTGTAAGTTGAGGGGCGGTGATTTTGTTGGCTGGGACGTTGAGATCTGTTGCATGCTTGATTCCCATCCCTTCGCAGGGAGTCCTGATAGCGATCGGAGGCTCGGCGAACCAGCCGCCACCCCTGGGATGGGCCGGTCTCGTTGCGGTATCTATCGCCATGTACCAGCCCTTCCAGTTTTGGCTGCTCATGCGCATTCTTCGAGCGCAGGGGTTGAGTTCGGCCGAGTGTGCCCGCCGGGCGTTAAAGGGGATCTACTCGACAGGTCCGTAGGCGTCGCTTCGATGGAAGGCGACGGCAGCAGGCTTGTGAGCGTCCCTATCGCCGTTCACACACCCGTAACCCGCGCTCTGGCGTGTCGCCGCGAATGCGTGATTTGCCGGACGTACCTTTTTGGACAGTGGGTCGCAACCGCTGCGGTCCGCACCAGGAGGCGAGTTCGTGAGCGATCACGATCCAGGGGGTCGGCACTCACGCCCCTGCCTGCTCTGGTCCGAGCACAACTGCTGAGGACCGGGGCGCTGAGTGCGCGTGCCGGTTCGTGAGGGGAACACACCCGTGGCCACTGCGAAGCGCGCGAGCAGCAGCAAGACCCCCACCACCCCCACCGCGGCCACGTCACCGGCCGCCGTCGGCGAGCGGCGGACCTACGTGCTGGACACCTCCGTCCTGCTGGCCGACCCCGGGGCGCTCAAACGCTTCGACGAGCACGAGGTCGTGATCCCGGTCGTCGTCATCACCGAGCTGGAGGGAAAGCGTCACCACCCCGAGCTGGGCTACTTCGCACGCTCCGCCCTCCGCACGCTCGACGAGCTGCGGGTGCAGGCGGGTCGGTTGGACCAGCCGATCCCGATCGGAGAGCACGGCGGCACCATCCGGGTCGAGCTGAACCACACCGATTCCGAGTCGCTGCCTTCCGGCTTCCGGTTGGGCGACAACGACACCCGCATCCTGGCCGTCGCCAACAACCTTGCCCACGAGGGGTACCGGGTCACCCTGGTCTCCAAGGACCTGCCGCTGCGGATCAAGGCTTCCGCGGTCGGCCTGGACGCCGAGGAGTACCTCGGTGAGCAGGTCCACGAGTCCGACGCCGGCTGGACCGGGATGGCCGAGGTCGACGTCACCGCCGCCGACCTCGACGAGCTCTACGACGATGCGGTGATCGATCTCGACGAGGCCCGCGAGATGCCCTGCCACACCGGGCTGGTGCTGATGTCGGACCGGGGCAGCGCGCTCGGCCGGGTCGGTGCCGACAAGCGGGTCCACCTGGTCCGCGGCGACCGGGAGGCGTTCGGCCTGCACGGCCGTTCCGCCGAGCAGCGGATCGCGCTGGACCTGCTGCTCGACCCGGAGATCGGCATCGTCTCCCTCGGGGGGCGAGCGGGGACGGGGAAGTCCGCGCTCGCTCTCTGCGCAGGTCTGGAGACGGTGATGGAGCGACGCCAGCACAAGAAGGTCGTCGTCTTCCGCCCGCTGTTCGCCGTCGGCGGCCAGGAGCTCGGCTACCTGCCGGGCAGTGAGTCGGAGAAGATGTCGCCCTGGGGCCAGGCGGTCTTCGACACCCTCGGCGCGATCACCACGCCGGACGTGATCGACGAGATCCTGGATCGCGGCATGCTCGAGGTGATGCCGCTGACCCACATCCGCGGCCGCTCCCTGCACGACGCGTTCGTGATCGTCGACGAGGCGCAGTCCTTGGAGCGGAACGTCCTGCTGACCGTGCTCTCCCGGATGGGCGCGAACTCCAAGGTGGTGCTGACCCATGACGTCGCCCAGCGCGACAACCTCCGGGTCGGCCGCCACGACGGTGTCGTCGCGGTGGTCGACAAGCTCAAGGGGCACCCGCTGTTCGCGCACGTCACCCTGACCCGCTCCGAACGCTCGCCGATCGCGGCGCTGGTCACGGAGATGCTCGAGCACATCTCGATGTGA
This sequence comes from Marmoricola sp., assembly GCA_041618295.1. GTDB lineage: Bacteria > Actinomycetota > Actinomycetes > Propionibacteriales > Nocardioidaceae > Marmoricola. The sequence goes on along the minus strand of JBFJNH010000026.1, from coordinate 35,134 downwards.
CCGGTCCCGTCGGCACCCGAACGGCGCCACACGAGCATCACCCGCCCCACGCGTCCTCGATGTCTCGCGATGCGGCGCGCCGAATTGATTCGGCGACGCCGTTCGGGTGATGGTGAACACCTTCCCCGCCAGCACGAACCGATCTGCCAAGACGCCCCCTGCCGTCCATCCCGAGAGATCCATTCCTTGTCTGAGACGTACGTTCCGAAGCATCGGAACGCACCCCCGAGGCGCGTGCGCGCGGGTGCCCGGACCGCGGTGCTGTACTCCGGGGCCGCCCTGTTCGCGACCACGCTGGCGGTCTCCGCAGGGCTCTCTGCCTCCGCCGAGGCCCCCGACGAGAACCAGGCGAACCTCAGCGCGGGCGCCCGGCTGAGCGCGGCGGACCTGGCCGACCGCGAGGCAGCGGTGTCCCGGGACTCCGGGGACCGGCGTACGGCGTCCGACGCCCTGAAGGTCGCCGAGCTGAGCAGCGAGAACGGCGTCGCCGTGACCCGGACCGAGACCGTCGTCGCCAGCGACCCGCGCTCACTGGCACGGTCGCTGATGGCCGAGTACGGCATGTCCGCTGCCGACTTCGGTTGCCTCGACCGGCTCTGGTCGGCCGAGTCCGGGTGGAACGTCCACGCCGCCAACCCGTCCTCCTCGGCGTACGGCATCCCGCAGGCATTGCCCGGGTCGAAGATGGCCAGCGCCGGGCCGGACTGGCGGAACAACGCCGAGACCCAGATCCGCTGGGGGCTGGGCTACATCGAGAACCGCTACGGGACCGCCTGCGCTGCCTGGTCCTTCAAGAGCGCCAACGGCTGGTACTGACCGCCGTTCGACCCCGGGGGTCGGGACGTGTCAGGGCCGGGTCATCCGGTCGACGTCCAGAGCGGCGTCGAGCTGCTCGGTGGTCAGGACGCCGCGATCGACGTACCCCATCGCGAGCACCTGCTCGCGGATCGTGCGACCCGCCTTCAGCGACTCCTTGGCGACCGTTGCGGCTTCTTCGTAGCCCAGGTACCGGTTCAGCGGGGTCACCACCGAGGGGGAGGACTCGGCGTACCGGCGCATCCGCTCGGCGTCGGCGGTGATCCCGTCCACGCAGCGCATCGCCAGCAGTCGGATGGAGGTGGCCAGGATCCGCGCCGACTCCAGCAGGTTGCGCGCGATCACGGGCATCATCACGTTGAGCTCGAAGTTGCCGGCCGCCCCAGCGGTCGCGATCGCGGTGTCGTTGCCGATCACCTGGGCGCACACCATCAGGGTCGCCTCCGGCAGCACCGGGTTCACCTTGCCGGGCATGATGCTCGACCCCGGCTGGAGGTCTGGCAGGCGGATCTCGGCCAGGCCGGTGGTCGGGCCCGAGGACATCCAGCGCAGGTCGTTGCAGATCTTGGTCAGGCCGACCGCGACGGTCCGGAGCACGCCGCTCAGCTCCACCAGCGAGTCGCGGGTGCCCTGGGCCTCGAAGTGGTTGCGCGCCTCGGTGAAGGGCTGACCGGTCAGGGCCGCGAGCTCGGCGATGACCTGGGCCGCGAAACCCGGCGGGGTGTTGATCCCGGTGCCGACCGCGGTGCCGCCGAGCGGGAGCTCGCGCACCCGGGGCAGTACCGCGTCGAGCCGCTCGGTGGCCAGCCGGACCGTGGCGGCGTACCCGCCGAACTCCTGGCCGAGGGTGACCGGTGTCGCGTCCATCAGGTGTGTTCGGCCGGCCTTCACGAGTCCCGCGAACTCGGTCGCCTTCGCCTCCAACGACGTCGCCAGAACCGCAAGCGCGGGCTCCAGGTCCTCCACGACGGCGAGGGTCGCAGCGACGTGGATCGAGGTCGGGAAGGTGTCGTTGCTCGACTGGCTGGCGTTGACGTGGTCGTTCGGGTGCACCGGAACCCCGCCCTGCCCGGCGAGGTTCGCGACGACCTCGTTCATGTTCATGTTCGAGCTGGTCCCGGATCCGGTCTGGAAGACGTCGAGCGGGAAGTGGTCGTTCTCCAGGCCCTCCGCCACCCGAGCGGCGGCTGCCGAGATCGCGGCGGCCTGCTCCTCGGGGAGGACCCCGAGCAGCCCGTTGACCCGGGCGGCCGCCACCTTGACCAGGGCGAGTGCCTGGATGTGCCGGGGCTCCAGTCTCGTGCCCGAGATCGGGAAGTTCTCGATCGCCCGTTGCGTCTGCGCACCCCAGAGTGCGGTGGCGGGTACCTCGACCTCGCCCATGGAGTCGTGCTCGGTCCGCATGCCCTCGTCGGCGCCCATGGAGCCAGGCTACTTGCGAGCCGAGTACAGCCAGTAGTGCTCGGCTCGCGTGCCGAGCGCCACCTCGTACGGCGCCGCGGTGACGTTGCCGAAGACGCTCTCGAGCGCGGCGGCGAGCTGGGGGGCCTCCGCAGCGGACCAGATCGCCAGGACCTGAGCCGTGGCGCGGTGGGCCGCTGCGAGCAGGGGCTGCTGGTAGAGAGCCGCGTTCGCGTCGTGGACCAGGTAGTCCGGGCCGTTGTCGACGTCCAGGAGGACCAGGTCGTACGCGCCCTCGCCCGCCTCGGTCAGCGCCATCGCGACGTCCCCGACGATCACGGACAGGCGCTCCTCGGCGAGCAGGCCCGGGCCGTGGGCGATGGTGCCGTCGCGCATCCAGCCGACCACGGCGTCCTCCAGCTCGACCACCGTGCAGCTCTCGACCCGCGGGTCGGCGATCACCTCGTGCGCGGTGAAGCCCAGTCCCAGACCGCCGACCAGGACGGTTCGGACGTCCGGCGCCAGCGCCAGCGCCGCGTTCGCCAGTGCCCGCTCCGAGGTGGTCTCCAGGGTGTCCATCACGAAGACGCCGTTGACCCGCAGCTCCAGGACCGTCGGTGTGCTCTCCGCCCGGCGCTCACGCAGGACCACCTCGCCGCGGGGCGACTCGGCGCGGGCGATCTCGCGGTACTCCACGGGCCCCCGGCTCAGGCTGCGGGGCTCAGGGCGTAGTACCGCACGACCACCCGGAAGCGGGTCACGTCGTAGTAGCTGCGGTACGTCGTGACGAAGCCCCAGACGATGAAGTTGTTCGCGTCGAGGAACTTGGTCAGCGACGTGGTCGGACCGAGGTGGATGCCGTAGCTGGACGTCACCGGCGTCTCGTACGCCCAGTTGCCCGAGTTCGTGAGGTACCGCAGGATGCCACGGCTACCGGCGTGTCCCCGCGCAGCGCCCCCGACGACGTCGACGCGCATGGCCACCGGTTTGGCGTTGCCCGGCAGTGCCGGGACCTGGAACGCGTGCGCCGTCGATACCGCGCTGGCGGCGAAGGTCTGCGTTCCGCACTTGCTGTTGGCCAGGTACCCGAGGGATCCCGGGGTGTAGCGCGACGACACCGACCTGAGGATCGAGCACCGGCCGACGAACTTGTCGTAGACGGTGCCGCTGGCGGTGACGTCCTGCGCGAACGTCCTGAGCACCAGCGTCTGGCGGGACACGGTCACCGAGGCGATGCTCGCACCCAGGTTCCCGTCGGCGTCGACGGCCAGGATGTCGTAGGTGCCCTTGTAGGCGACCTTGCCGGCGTCGTTGCGACCGTTCCAGACGGCCTTGTTGACGTACAGGGAGAGATGCCTGACCACGGTGCCGCTGGGGCTTCGGACCACGAAGCCGGCGATCGGTCCGGGGTCGCCGGTGACGTCGATCCGGGTCAGTGTCGGGTAGGCGACCGTACCGATCAGCGGGTAGATGGTGCCGACCGAACGGGTCAGCGTCGCCGTCGGACCGGTCGCGTTGACGACCACGGTGCCGACGGCCTCGGCCGCCGGGTAGGTCCCGCGTCCGGGTTCGGTGACGACGATCGAGGCCACGACGTCGTACGTGCCGTCGTCCAGGCCCGAGCCGTCGAGGGGGAAGGTGGCCGCACCTTCGCCGTCGAGGGTGCCGGTCGGGGTGCCGCCGGTGTCGGGGACCGGGTCCCCGTCCTGCTCCAGGTGCCAGGTGATCGTGTAGGTGCCGGTCACGTCGGTGCCGACGGTGACGGTGCTGACCGGGTTGGCCTGGGTGATCTTCTCGAGGGGCCCCAGGCTCGCCGCGGCGGTCGGGCCGCCGCCGGCCACGGTCACGGTCCCGGTGGCGGTGGTCTCCGGGTACGCGGCGAAGTCGGGTTCGGGACCGGTCACGGTGATCGCCACGACGATGTCGTACTCGCCGTCGAGAAGGGCGCCGCCGCTGAGCGCGAACGGCTCGGCGGTGCCGCTCCCGTCGAGGGTTCCGCTCGCGGACCCGCCCTGGCCGGTGGTCGGGGTGCCGTCCCGCTCCAGGGTCCAGGTCAGGTCGTAGGTCCCGGTCGCGTCGGTGTCGACGAGGACCTCGCTGGAGGTGTTCACCTCGGTGAGAGGCTCCACCGCACCGACCGTGGCGACCACCTCCGCGTCCACCTCGAGAGCCACCGTCTGGTCGGGCGAGAACGGGGCGCACACGGTGGTGCTGCCGGAGCGGCACCGGACCAGCCGGACGAAGCCGGAGCCGTCACTGAGGTTCAGCGGGGTCGCGACGTCGCGGGGGACCGCGGTACCGAGGTCGTCGCCGGGGTTGACCCAGATCGCCCGCAGGTCGCCGCCGCCGTCGGGGTCCGAGGCGGTCACGGTCGGGTTGTCGCCCGGCCCGACGCTGGTGTCGCTGGGCCAGGTCACCGCCGGGACCACGTCGGTCGGGGTGAAGGTGGCAGCGGACTCGGTCTCCGCCGAGCAGTCCTCCGGTAGCACCGGGGCCTCGACCTCGCAGGAGGCGACCAGGACCGGCAGGGTGCCGTCGTAGCCCCAGGTCTCCAGGTCGAAGGCACCGCTGCCCTCCGACATCGTGACGACCTCGGGGGCGACGTCGGTGGCCAGACGGACGGTCACGAACGGGGCGATGCTCGTGACGGTGCCGGTGACGTGCCCGGGCGTGCTCGAGTCCAGGTCGGAGACGACCGGGATGTCGAGCGCCCCGTGGGCCGGGCTGAGCCCGACGGCCGTCGCGGCGACAGCCGCTGCGACCGCGATGATCGGCGTACGTCGTTTCATGGGGTGCCTCCGCCTCAAGATCCGCCGGCGGCGGCCGCTCGCATGCTAACCCTGAGGTGAGGTGGTGCGTCGGGACGGAACTGATCGGTCTAGCATGACCAGACCGAAATGTACGTTTCAGGACCAATGGGCTGGCCCGTTCCGGTCAAAGACAAAACGGATGTAAGTCCCATAGCCTCGTGTACTACGCAAACAACGCCCTGGGGAGGGAGTGCGATGTACGCGAGATTCCTGGTACGACGCGCCAGAACGGTTGGCGCGGTCCTGACCGCAGCTCTAGTCACCACGGTCGGCGCTGTCGCCACGGCGGTGCCGGCCCGGGCGGACGTCGTCCCCTACGTGCCGTGGTCCTCGTACCTGGACGGGTGGACCGACGAGTACATCCCCTCCAGCGACAACGACTGCGTCGCGGGTCGCTCCAACTGCCTGCACGCGACGCTGAAGGAGCTGAGCCGGATCGCCGACCAGACGGCGAGCAGCTGCAGTCACAACGCGGTCTTCGCGCGGGCCTACCTGCGGATGACCCAGCTCTACGGCCACACCCGGGAGATCCCGGGCTACTACCAGGACGTCGCCTACTTCAACCACGTGGATGCGGTCTTCGCCCGGTACTACACCGATTCCTACGGCAACTGGAGCTCGGGCAACCGCGCCGCCGTCCCGCAGTCCTGGCTGGTCGCGCTGGATGCTGCCAAGAACAAGAAGGTCAGCGGCGCTGGTGACCTGCTGCTCGGGATGAACGCGCACATCAACCGGGACCTGCCCTACGTGATGGCAGCCGTCGGGCTGGTGGCCCCGGACGGCTCCTCCCGCAAGGCTGACTACGTCGCGGTCGAGGCCTGGCTCTACGAGGCGACTTCGCCGTTGATGGCCGAGTTCGCCGCGCGCTTCGACCCGAGCATCGACGACTCCTCAGACCCGTTGGGCATCGGCAACGCCGCCCTGTTCCAGATGGTCTCGGGCTGGCGCGAGAACGCGTGGCGCAACGCGGAGGCCCTGGTCTCGGCACCGACCGCCGAGGCGCGCGCCCTGGTCGCGGCGAACATCGAGACGCAGGCGAACCTGGCCGCACAGGGGATCCTGGCGACGATGTCGTACATCCCGCTGCTGAGCTCGACGGCGTCGCGGGACACGTTCTGCGCCGCCCACAAGGGCGACGCGCCGCCGGTCCCGTACGCCTTCGGTAGCGCCGACCCGTGGGGCTACGCCTACTAGCCCGGACGTGGGACGGGAGCGAAACGTGAGGGGGATGACGATGTCGGAGGCGGTGAGGTCGACGCGGCCGCGGCTGCTGCGCGGTGGCGCCGCGGAGCCTCGGGTCGACCCGCGGGTCGCGACCCAGTCCGGTGTCGACCCCCGGGTCTCGATGGTCCTGGAGGTACTCGCTGGTCGGCAGATCGAACACGTGGCGCAGGAGTGGGACATCGAGTCCTCGACGCTGCACCGCTGGGTCCGGGACTTCCTGGTCGCCGGCTCCGGTGCGGTCACCAACCGCCCGGACCCGGACGAGGCCCGACAGCGAGACCGCTTCCTGACCGCGTTCGCCCACGAGATGCGGACGCCGCTCTCGGTGGCGAAGGGCTGGGCGATGGTGCTAGCCGACGGCGACGTTCCGCCCGAGGAGATGGCCGGTTCGATCGCCAGCATGTCGGAGGCGTTGAACCGTCTCTCCGAGCACGTCCTGAGCGTCGAGCTGGCGGCGTCGGTGTCGCTGGGTCGCCTCCGGGTGGGGGTCGAGGCGTTGTCCGCGGCGAGCCTGGGTGCCGGGATCGCCGGCGAACCCGAGGTGCGTCGAGGGCACGACCGAACCGTGTACGCCGATCCGCGGTTGCTGCGCCGGGTCCTCGCCGATCTCGTCGCCGTCGCGCACCGCGACCCCGAGCCCGAACGGGTCTTCCTCGAGGTCCTCGAGGTGGGGTCCTGGAACGAGATCCGGGTGGTCCGCGAAGGCGCCCAGATCAGCCCCCTGGTGATCCAGGCGCTCTTCGACCCGTTCGGTGCCAACGACGACGCCACCGGAGTCACCCTCGGCCTGTACGTCGCCCGGGCGCTCACCGTCGCCCACGGGGGGATCTTGGGCGCCGAAGGGGAGGACGACAGCACCGTCTTCCTGGTACGCCTGCCCAAGGAACCGCCCGTCACACCCTGACCTACCAGGTCCACCGGGACCTCACGAAGGAGAGAACCATGAAGTTCACACTGTCCTGCGGCGACGCTGTGCCGGGTTGCTCGGCACGTTTCGAGGACGAGAGTCGCGACCACATCCTGGAGATGGTCGTCGCCCACGCCCGCAACGACCACGGCGTCACCGACGTCACCCCCGAGATGCTCGAGGCGATCGGGGCCAACATCGTCCCGGCCTGAGCCGCTCGGTCGAACAGCTCGGCGAGCCAGGACTCCTGGTGCTTCCGGCCACGCCCGGGGGCGGTGGCGTGGCCCTGTCACCAGTGCATCGTGCCCGGGGCGCCCTTGAAGGGTCCCGTGACCCGGCTGGTCACCCAACCGCCGTAGAACCCGCCGGGTTGCGGCTGGACCCGCTCGCCGTCGACGAAGCAGCCGTCCATCGGGCCCGGGTACAGCGCGACATGGTCGCCGAGGGCGGCGAACGCGGCCGTCGGCTCCGGGTAGGTCCAGGCCGCTTGCGCGGCGACGACCTCGCCCGCGACGACGTCGAGGTAGCTCGCCGTCCCCTTCCACTCGCAGAACGACGATCCCGGTGCCGGCCTCAGGCTGCCCGGCGCGAACGCCGAGCGGGGCAGGTAGTACGTCGGCGGGTGGCTGGTCTCCAGGACGCACCAGGCGTCGGTGGTCTCCGCGATCGTGAGCCCTCCGAGGACCACCAGCACCCGCTCGTGGCGTTGCTCGAGCCGGGGCGGTCGCGGGTAGTCCCAGACGGACTCCTGTCCCGGCCCCGGTTCGATGTAGGCAGGCACGTGCTGAGGATCAGTCGAAGAGCTCGGAGAGCCAGGACTCCTTGCGCTTCTGCTTGTAGTACCCCTGCTGCTGCGGCCGCTGCTGGTAGGCCTGGTGCGGCGCTACCGCGGGTGCGACCTGGGGCAGGGAGCGTTCGATGATCTTGTCGAGCTCACCGCGGTCGAGCCAGACGCCCCGGCAGGTGGGGCAGTAGTCGATCTCGATGCCGTTGCGCTCGCTCATCACCAGGGTGGCGCCATCGGTCGGGCACTGCATGGAAGCTCCTTGGGTACGTGGAGAGGTCGTCGGTGAAACGTTCGGGCGAGGCGCGGAGTTCCTCAGCCGAGAACCTGGTACCTGACGCCCATGGGCATCCGGTAGCTCACGATCGCGCGGCTGTGGCTTGCTCCGAGCAGCCGACTACTCCTTCGACCGCACCCGCAGCCCGCCGGCATCGGCGAGCGAGGTCAACGGCACGCTCACCGAGCCCGAGGGGTCGGTGAAGAAGTCGTTGCCCTTGTCGTCGACCACGATGAAGGCGGGGAAGTCGACGACGTCGATCTTCCAGACCGCCTCCATGCCGAGCTCGGGGTACTCGATCACTTCCTGGCTCTTGATGCAGTCCTGGGCGAGCCGGGCGGCCGGGCCGCCGATCGAGCCGAGGTAGAAGCCGCCGTACTCGGCGCACGCGTCGGTGACCTGCTTGGAGCGGTTGCCCTTGGCGAGCATGATCATCGACCCGCCGGCGGCCTGGAACGACCTGACGTAGGAGTCCATGCGCCCGGCCGTGGTCGGGCCGAACGAACCCGAGGCCATTCCCTCCGGCGTCTTGGCCGGGCCGGCGTAGTAGACCGGGTGGTTCTTCAGGTAGTCCGGCATCTCCTCGCCGGCGTCCAGGCGCTCCTGGATCTTGGCGTGCGCTATGTCACGGGCCACGACCAGCGGGCCGGTCAGGGAGAGTCGGGTCTTCACCGGGTACTGCGAGAGCTGCGCCAGAATCTCGCTCATCGGCCGGTTGAGGTCGACCTGGACGACCTCGCCACCGGAGATGTCCTCGGCCACGCCGGCATCCGGCATGTAGTGCGCCGGGTCCATCTCCAACTGTTCGAGGAAGACGCCCTCGGCGGTGATCTTGCCGAGAGCCTGCCGGTCGGCCGAGCAGGAGACGGCGATCGCCACCGGGCAGGAGGCGCCGTGACGGGGGAGACGGACGACGCGGACGTCGTGGCAGAAGTACTTGCCGCCGAACTGGGCCCCGATGCCGAAGGACTGGGTCAGCTTGAAGACCTCCTCCTCCAGCTCGAGGTCGCGGAACCCGTGGGCGCTCATCGATCCCTCGGTCGGCAGGTTGTCCAGGTAGTGCGCGCTGGCGTACTTGGCGGTCTTCAGGGCGAACTCGGCACTGGTGCCACCGATCACCACGGCCAGGTGGTACGGCGGGCAGGCCGCGGTGCCGAGCGAGCGGATCTTCTCGTCGAGGAACTCCAGCATCCGCTTCGGGTTCAGGACCGCTTTCGTCTCCTGGTAGAGGAACGACTTGTTCGCCGAGCCGCCGCCCTTGGCCATGAAGAGGAACTTGTACTCGGGCTTGCTCGCCCCCGAATCGGCCACCGGGGACGGGGTCGAGTAGAGCTCGATCTGGGCGGGCAGGTTGGTGCCGGTGTTCTTCTCCTCGTACGTCGTCAGCGGCGCGAGCTGGCTGTAGCGCAGGTTGAGCTTCGTGTAGGCGTCGTACACACCGCGGCTGATCGCCTCGCCGTCGTCGGCGCCGGTGAGGACGCCCTCGGACTTCTTGCCCATCACGATCGCGGTACCGGTGTCCTGGCACATCGGCAGCACCCCACCAGCGGAGATGTTGACGTTCTTGAGCAGGTCGAGGGCGACGAAGCGGTCGTTCCCGGATGCCTCGGGGTCGTCGATGATCTTCCGCAGCTGAGTCAGGTGGGCCGGTCGGAGGAAGTGCGAGATGTCGTGCATCGCTTCGGCGGTCAGTCGCTGGATCGCTTCGGGGGTGACCCGAAGGAACGTCTGCCCATCGGCCTCGAAGGTCGAGACGCCCTCGGTGGTGATCAGCCGGTACGGAGTGTCGTCCGTGCCGAGGGGGAGGAGGTCGGAGTAGCGGAATTCGGGCTCGGTGCTCACGGCTGAAAGCCTAGTCCCACCGCCGCTGTCTTCCTCCTGCCGGTTCGGTGGGACGTATCGGTAATAACCGACAGGGCCCCTTTCGGCGGCTTTGTCTTGACCTAGTGGAAATAGAGGACTTCTGCTCGTTAACGCAATTCAGTGGATGCACGAAAATGATCCAGGATCTCGGGAATGAATCGCGAGTTTGGGTTGTCATTGCCTCGTTCCCACCGCTTGAGTGAACAGGTCCGTCGAGAGGTGCACATCAGTTCTCTCGGCAACCAAGTATCGGGGTAGGTGCGGAACATGCGTAGATTGCTCGTCGTCGCTGTCACCATCGCAAGCTTGGCTACAGCGACCTCCCTCAACCCGTCCGTCGCGGTCGCGATGATGCCGGATGCCCAGGGTGGCGGCGCCGTCAGCGTCGCCTGCGCGAGCCCGCCCGACCTGCCCGAGGCCACGGTCGAGAACCGCGACGAGTTCGTCGGCCTGTGGTTGGCACGCCTGCAGGACGACGCCTGGCTGAAGAGCTGGACGGCGGCCACCGAGGTCACCGCCGAGGTGAAGGCCGAGGGCTTCCACGACATGGACCCGCAGGTGCAGCTGTGGCTCAACGCCTGCTTGGTCGACGCCATGATGGAGGTCGCGGGCGAGACGCCCGGCCCGGAGCAGTTCAACAAGTACCTCGCCGGTCTGAACATGATCATCTTCGGCAAGGACGGCCTGAAGAAGATGCGCGAGGAGCTCAACGCCCCGGTTGAGCCCGACGGTTCCAAGTTGCTGCCCACCGAGGCGGACAAGACCGCCAAGTCGCTGGCCGACATGACTGCGGACCTGATCGACGAGCCGAGCCTGCTCTCCGCCGACCACCCGAAGGTGAACGCGCCGACCCCGGAGACGACGCCGTCCGGGAACGCGGCCGTGCCGGCCACGCCGGAGCTGAAGTCGTTCATGTCCTCGCCCGCGCCGACGACCACCTCCTCGGGACCGCAGGCCCAGAGCCTGCAGACCAGTACGGCGCCGGGTCTGGAGCCGCACCCGATCACGGCGCTCCCGCTGGTCCCGGCGATCCTCGAGGCCATCTCCGAGCTCCTCCAGGTCGTTGCCACCATCCAGCAGCAGCTGTTCACCCTGCCCGTGCTGAACCTGCTGGCGTCGGCCTTCTACCGGATCTGCGCCGAGTCGCCGACGATGCCGCTGCGCTGCAGCGTGCTGCTCCCGATCGGCATCCCGATCCCCGCCGACGTGACCGGCGACAACGTTCCTGACGTCACCGGGTGGCTCGGAGCCTTCACGAACCTCAAGGACGTCTCGGCGAAGTTCCAGGTCCAGCGGCTCAACCCCCAGGGCGGCGCTCTCCCGGCCCACGTGTTCGCCGTCTACGACACCCCGATCGTGAAGAAGCGGATCGAGTTCGGTGTCGACGGCCGGGCCTCGACCCTCGGAGCCACCGCAGAGGCGGTCTTCACCCTGGTCAACGCTGTCCAGGCGCTCACCGGTGACGTCCAGGTCAAGGCGGACCTGTTCAACCGCGAGCCCGGTTCGACGCAGGCGCTGACCTTTGCGGTCAAGGACCTGGTCGGCGGCTCGCCGGGCGTGCTGCCGACGGAAGCGAACCCGCTGACCGGCGCCGTTCAGATGAGCCCGTTCCCCCAGTACTTCACGGTGAACGCACGCTTCACGCACACCAACGCCAAGAGCCAGGACACCTTCAAGGTGGAGTCGGCTACGCCGTCCCGCGTCGACGCTGTCGTCGACCAGCGGACCACAACGACGCCGCAGCAGAGCAGCCGTCGGTTCACCGCGACCGTCGACAAGCTGCCGACCTCGGTGCTGGTGGACCTGGTCCGCCAGGGTGAGCACCAGAGCATCGACTACACCGCCAGTGCGCCGATCTCGTTGGTGCGGGCCTCGGACACCACCACTCTGGACGTGTCGCACCCCGGCTCGTTCACCGAGAGCATCTACGAGGTCAAGGGCGTGCCGACGAGCATCGGCGTCGACCTGGTCGGCGCCCAGGACATCACCTACACCGCCAACGCCAAGATCCCCGAGGTGTCGTTCTCGACCCAGACGCAGGTCGACAGCGTGCTGCAGCAGCAGATCACCGCGAAGGCGCACCAGATCCCTGAATCGGTGCACGTGGTGCACCTGACCAACGACGTCGAGCAGCGCGTCACCTACTCGGCCAACGACAAGCTCGCCGACGTCGAGCTCGGGATGTACGACCTCGACGAGAACGGCATCGAGACGGACCTGAAGGCCACCGCGACCGGTATCCCGAAGGAGATCGAGTTCGTCGCCACCCAGGAGACGGGTGCCTACGACTTCACCTCGGACACCGGCATCGACCTGATCGAGGCGACGCTGACCCGCAACGGCGGGATGCTGCTGCCGATGCCCGGCAAGGATCACGCCACGATCTACAAGCGCGGCGAGGAGATGGGTCTCGACTTCCGGCTCTCCGGGTTCACCTCGGCGCACTTCGACGGGCACGAGGAGACCGATGTCGCCCTCGGCCTGAGCCCGGGCGGGCAGACGTTCGACGTCATCGCCGACATCGACGACTCCGCTGATGGTGGGCCGAACGTGCTGGCGACTGCCCACATCGGGGCGCTGCCGGCCAACATGGCGGTCTCCTTCGACCCGGAGAACGGGACGGCGACGTACAACGCGTCCAGCGTGATCCCGTTGCTCGAGGCCAGCTTCACCGACCGCGACAGCGAGATGTTCGGCAATGCGAAGCTGACCGACCTGCCGAAGACGATCGGGTTGACCTTCAACACCGAAGGCGAAGTTCCGGAGATCACCTACGACGCGGACTCGCGGCTCGGGTCGATCGAGATGAACTACTCCGAGAAGCCTGGCGGGCTCGCACTGCACGGGTTGATCAGCGACCTGCCGCAGTACATGCGGATCGGTGGCATCGACCCGATGGTCTTCGACGCCCGTACGTCGGCCGCCGCAGCGCCGGCGTCCTCCGACATCGGACAGATCCTGTTCCAGTACGCGACGGACGGGGTGTTCGCCAGCCCGCCGACGACCGACGACCACGTCTACCTGGACACCGATGAGGTCGACACCACGCACGCGGAGCTGCTGTACTCCGGTCTGCGCTTCATCAGCGTCGACACCAGCAACTCCGAGCTGCACGCGACCATCAAGAACACCGCGGACCGGCTGTTCCGGGCGTACCTGACCACGCCGAACCTGACCATGACGGGCTACATCGACAAGGTGCCGTCCGAGATCACGGTCTCGCAGGTCGGCAACCTGATCACGTACGACGCCAGCGCGACGATCAACGAGATCGCCACGGACGTCGAGCGCAGCAACGGTGACACCCTCGCCGTGCTGATCCAGGACGTGCCGCAGCACATCGAGATGCTCTTCGACGGAGAAGGCGCGAAGCTCGACTGGAGCGCGTCCTCGGTGACCGGACTGGTCTCGGCGGTCGCGCACCTGACCCCGGACACGTTGGGAGGCACCCGGAACTTCGATGCCGGGTTGACGATCACCGACATCCCGACCCAGTGGGATGCCACCTGGGCCGACGGGAACGTCCTGTTCCAGGCTGGTGCGCCGGGGATCGGCGGGATCGCTGCCCGGGTGACCAACCACGGGGTCTTCCACGTCCTGCCCGGCGATCACCTCACCGCCTACTACCGCGAGGGATCGGGAGATCTGGACGCCGGCCTGAAGATCAGCAACCTGACCAAAGCCGGCTTCACGAAGCTGACCGGCGCCAACGGCGGCGGCTTCGTGGCGGACCTGAACATGGGTAACCAGGGCAGCTTCGACTTCGCGGCGGACGTGGTCCTCAACGCCGGGGTCCTGAAGGCGAACGGCGGGTTCGACCACCTGCCGTCGACCATCAACCTCAAGAGCGACGGTGGCCGGATCACCTACACCGGCAACAGCAACCCGGACCTGACGCTCTCGGTCGAGTCGGGCCAGTCCCAGGCTGCCCTCAACAACACGCCGGCGGCGCCGTCCATCCACGGTGTCTCGGTGCGTGATGGCGCCAGCGGTGCCGACAAGGCGGTCAAGGCGAAGCTCTACCTGACCGGTCTGCCGAACAGCCTGGACCTGAACTCGCCCGCGGGCACCTACCAGGTCAACGGTTACCACCCGACGATCGCGACGCTCTCCGTCGACGTGAAGCTGACCCAGCTCGCGCCGAAGCCGGTCGACCTGCAGCTCTCGCAGGGCGTTCCGACGGCGAGCCCGGTGAACTTCACCTTCGGGCCGTTCCTCAGCTCCACCGCGGGCGACGGCACCCACTCGCTGAGCCTGAACTACACGGCCAACCAGGAGCTCGGCGCCCTGGATGCCACGGTGATCTACGGGAACACCGACGAGGCGACGCTGCACATCAGCTCCATCCCGGCCTCGATCAGTGTCAACGCCGGTTTCGGTGCCGACACCAAGACGATCGGGATCGCGATGAGCCACGGCATCGACGAGATCCGGGCCTCGTACAAGGACCCGGACATGTTGAACCTGGCGGCATCGGTGAAGCTGACCGACGTCCCGTCCTCGGTGAACATCGTCCTGGGCAAGGAGTCGGGCTCGGGCAGCGGGACCGACGTCGACGCCCCGGTCTTCCAGATGCACAACAGCAGTGCCGGTCTGGACATCGAGGCGGCGGCGACCGCGGAGATCGCCGACCCGGTCGACGCGAACGCCGCGGTGTCGCTGAACGTGACCAACCTCGGCAAGGACGTGACCGGTGACCTGATCGGGAACCGGCTGCACATCACGTCCGCGCCGGCGACGGGCGGGTTCACGATCCAAGCCGCGGGCCGGGTGCAGAAGAACGTCAACCTGGACTGGGACGGCGGCATCTTCCAGAACGACGGTGAGCTCGACATCGACCTGAAGATCCACAAGATCACCCTGGGTCTGACCGCGTTCTCCGACGTCAACGTCCGGTTGGGCTTCACCACGGGCCTCGACGGCACCTTCGGGTCGTTCACCCTCGGCCAGGACAGCAACCTGAACATCAAGTTGCGCGACCACTTCTACGTGCACATCGACTGGCCGGACCCGTTCGGCTCCGACGACATCACGTTGATCAACATCCCGACGGTGAACGTCAACCTGGGCAACGTGGTGCCGCGCTGGCACATCAACCGGAACGTGTACGGAGAGATCTTCCACATCCCGTTCTTCTTCTTCGTCCTTGGCGAGTGCTCGGTGGTGTTCGACGCCCGACCGGCGCCCGGCTACACCACGCC
This sequence comes from Marmoricola sp., assembly GCA_041618295.1. Lineage (GTDB taxonomy): Bacteria > Actinomycetota > Actinomycetes > Propionibacteriales > Nocardioidaceae > Marmoricola. The sequence goes on along the minus strand of JBFJNH010000026.1, from coordinate 19,851 downwards.
GGGCAGCACGTTCACCGTGGGCCCGTCGCCGGCGGGCACCCCGGCCTGGCTGCTGACGCCGGACATCAGCCTGCTGGGCATCTCGCTGCCCGACTTCGCGCTGGACATCATCGCGTTCTTCGGATCGCCGTACGGGCACGACATCAACGCGCATCCGGACTGCTACACCTACTTGTAGGGCGGCAGCGAAGCAGGGACCCGAAGCGGGGAACCGTTGGTGGCGCCGGGAGAACCCGGCGTCACCAGCGGCTTCACCAGATCGAGAGCTCGGCGCCGAAGCTCTGGTCCACCCCGGCGGGGGAGCGGAGTCGGACGTAGCGTGCGGTGACCGGGGCGTTGGGGGTCAGCCCGACCGCAGTGCCGGAGCCGGTGGCGACCACCTGGAAGTTCGTACCGTCGGTGGAGGTCTCCAGCAGCAGCTGCCCGGAGAAGCCCCGGGCGACGGCGAGCTCGATCCGACGCGACGAGCCGAGATCCACCACGACGCCGGTCACCGGCCCCGGACCCTGGGCGGTGAGCCGTGCGGGTGCGTCGAGCTTGCCGTCGGTCGCGGCGCAGCGACCGAACGCGGCTGCCTTTACCGGGCCGGTCCCGGTCACGGCGGCGCAGCGTTTGCCGCGCGACGGGGGCGCCCCGACCGACGAGGTCACCGGCACCCTGGTGGAGAGGAAGTTCGCCCGCACGCCGCCGGCTCCGCTCGCGCCCGACGGCTGCGCGCTCGCACCGGCGGCGATGAAGCCCTGGGCCGACTCCAGGATCCGGGGATCCACCGCCCCCCGGGTGCTCGAGGCCGATTCCGACCACAGCGGTGCACCGGTGCGGGAGGCGTAGAGCTGCACGCTGTAGGCCTGCTTGCCGCCGGCCGAGCCGGGCAGCTCGCGCCAGCTCAGTCCGACGCTGCCGCGGCGCCGGGGCCGGGCGTCCCACAGCTGCGTGTCCGGCAGGGAGATCTCGGTGCCCTCGGCCGTGAAGGACAGCGTCGCGCTGCCGGACTTCCCCGAGAAGACGACGTTCATGGTCGAGGCGGTGCCCAGGGTGCCCTGGGTGTCCTCGCCGGTCAGCTCGAAGGAGTACCGACCGTCGGCATCGGTGGTGACGCGCTGGCCCTTCTCGCAGATCGAGGGCGGCTCGGGGAGGAAGCAGATCGTCGAGAGGCTGCCCACCGCCAGGATCGAACCGAAGAGCACCTCGCCGATGTCGGCCTGCTTGAACAGCAGCACGGAGGCGTCGGCCAGGGGTGCGCCGTCGCTGTTGAGGGCCCGACCTGAGATCGACACGTCGGCGTCGGGGTCGACGGAGCTGAACGAGCACCCCGATGCCCCGATCGAGAGCGCCGCAAGAACTGCTGCAACCCGCTGCATGACTGCTAACTTAGGCGAAAGGCGACCTTCACGGAGCGGCAGACATGCGATATTTCCTGGCTATTCTCACGGTCCTTTCTGTGGTTATGTTGAGCGCTTGCGGAGGGTCGGACGACGATTCCGGTTCGACTGATTCCGACCGCCTTCCCGAACCCGAGGCGTCGCTGACGGAAATGACCGTTCCGTGCGCACAATTCGCCGGCACGGCCGAGCGGATCGCCGAGGCGCAGCGGCAGCTCTACTCCAGCGAGGGCTCGATCGGCGCGATCGAGGCGATCACCACCGAGCTCGAGGCCCTCAAGGACGGTGCGCCGTCCGACGTGCAGGCGGCGCTCGACACCCTGAGCCAGGGTTTCAAGGACGCGGCGGCGTTGGTGGCGGACCCCGAGGCTGCCGACCAGGAGAAGCTCGCCGAGCTCGCCACTGATCTCTCCGCAGCGGGGCAGAAGGTCTCGGAGTACGTCGTGGAGAAGTGCCGCTGAGCAGTGGGGTTCGAGACGGGCCTGGCGGCCCTCCTCAGCTTTCTCGCTGCGGTGGAACCTTGTCGGCCGTGCGCCGGATGGTCTCCGCGAACGTCTCGTGCAGCTCGACCGGGAGGTCGTGCCCCATCCCGGGGATGAGCAGGAGCTGGGCGCCAGGGATCGACTGCGCCGTCGCGCGCCCGCCCGACGGGTGGACCAGGCGGTCCTCCATGCCGTGGATCACGGCGGCCGGGATGCGCAGGGAGTGCAGGGCCTGCTGCCGGTTCGGCTGGGTGAGGACGGCCATCATCTGGCGCATCACGCCGGCCGGGTTGAGTCCGCGGTCGTAGGTGACCTCGGCCCGGCGGCGCGCGGACTCGGCGGGCTCGGGGAAGCCGGGGGAGCCGAGGATCTGACCCACCCTCCTCGACGCTGCGATGTAGGTCTCGCGGTCGTTTCCCCGGGGTGCGAGCATCACCGGGATCAGGCGCGGGTCCTGCCAGCCGACGGTCCGGCGCCCGGTCGACGACATGATCGAGACCAGGCTGCGGACCCGGGCAGCCCCGGAGTGCCTGCCCTGGGCGATCGCCATCGTCTGCGCGATCATCCCGCCCATCGAGACCCCGGCCACGTGGGCCGCGTCGATCCCGAGGTGGTCGAGGAGGCCGAACGCGTCGTCGGCCAGGTCGACGAGGGAGTACGGCGCCGCAACTCTGCGGCCGAGCCCGGCCCGGACCAGCATCGGCCGGGTGACCTGGCCGACGCCCCTGCTGGACCTGCCGGTGTCACGGTTGTCGTAGCGGATGACGTAGAAGCCGTTGCGGGCAAGCAGGGTGCACAGATCGGAGTCCCACCAGGTCATCGGCCCGCCGAGTCCCATCACCAGGAGCAACGGATCGGCATCGGGGTCGCCGAACGTCTGGTAGCAGAGCTCGACCTCGGCGCTCACCGGTGCGAACAGCTCCTCGCTGACGACGACCTCGGTCCCGGTTGCCTCGGGGTTGCGGCGGGCTCGGATGCGCGGCATGGCTTGCCTTTCGATGCGGAAGATCCAGAATTCTACGGATTCAGCATCCCCGACTCACCCGCCGAAATCCGTCGAGTTCCGTTATGAGACCTGTGGTTTCCGTTACGTTCGGGACTGTGAACTCACCAATCGGGGACTTCCTCACGCCTGAGGGGTTCCTCGGGCCCCAGGGGCTCAGGGCGCTCTCCCGCGAGGGCAGCGTCGTCGGAGAGGCGGCGCGGTACCTGCACCGCGCGCACGCGGACCGGCGGGTGCGGGCCGCGCTGCCGTACGCGCACCACCACCGGCCGGCGGCGGAGCCGGTGCTGCTGATCCCCGGGTTCATGGCCGGTGACTACACCCTGGTCGGGATGGCCGCGATGCTGCGCGGCGCCGGCTACCGGACCTACCGTTCCCGGATCCGGATGAACATGGGCTGCACCCGCGAGGCCGCGGACAGGCTCGAGCACCGGATCGAGGCGATCGCGAGCCGACGCGGCCGGAAGGTCAGCCTCGTCGGCCACAGTCTCGGCGGGATGCTTGCTCGCGCCCTGGCCGCGCGGCGGCCGGACCTGGTCGCGGGCATCGTCTCGATGGGCAGCCCGGTGATGGCGCCCGGGGCGGTCCACGACCTGCTCGCCCGTGACGCCGAGCTGCTCACCCGGCTGACCCGAGCCGGCTTCGGCGGGCTGATGAGTGCGGACTGCATCGCCGGTTCCTGCGCCCGGGCCAGCTTCGAGGAGTCGCGGGCCTCGCTGGACCCTGCGGTCGGTTTCACGGCCATCTACTCCCAGCGGGACGGGATCGTCGACTGGCGGGCCTGCCTGGACCCGGCTGCCCGCCCCGTCGAGGTCACCGCCAGCCATGTCGGGATGGCGATCGACCCGCGGGTCTTCGACGCCGTCCACGAGGCGCTCGAGGGTCAGCGGCAGGCCCGGATCAGCCTGAGCCAGGCCACCCAGGCCGGAGCTCAGCACGCAACGGAGGGGCTGCTCCCGCTCGCGAGCAGCTGAGGGCGGCCACGTCGGCGGCCGCGTGCAGGAGTCGCTCGAGCGACCGCTGATCCTGGGGGAGGCCGCCGGCGTAGTTCCCGAACGCGCCGTCCTCGAGCAAGGTCGCCAGGACGCCGGCCATGAACGCGTCGCCGGCTCCGACGGTGTCGACGACTCGCGTCGGTACTGCCGGTACGTCGACCCGGAGCCCGTCGACGTACCCGGTCGCGCCGCGTGAACCACGGGTCAGGATCACCAGCTCGGTGCGCTCGCCGGTGAGCAGGGAGCGCGCGATGTCGTCGGGGTCGGCGCCGGGGTGGAGCAGCGCGATGTCCTGTTCGCTCAGCTTCACCAGGTTGGCCCGGTCCGCCAGCGACTCGACGTCGCCCCAGGCTTGGTCGTGGTCGTGGTCGGTCTGCCGCGACGACGGTCCGCCGAGCCGGACGTTCGGGTCGTAGCTGAGGAAGACGTCGAGCGCCCAGGCCTGCTCGACCAGGTCCAGCACGGTGTCGCGCCCCGGCTCCAGGACGGTGGCCAAGGACCCGACGTGCAGGGCGTCGCACTCCGGTAGCGAGGTGTGCCGCAGGTGCCAGGAGAGGTCGAGCTCGTAGCTCACCTGGTGCTCCGGTACCGCGCGGTCCTCGACCAGGACGGTCGCGGTCGGCGTACGGCCGCCGGGGTTCGGTCCGCCGAGGAAGTCGACCTCGTGGTCGTGCAGGTAGCGCCGGATCATGGCGGCGCGGTCGTCGCTGCCGAACTCGGTGATCAGCAGCGTGGCCGCGTCCAGCCCGGCCAGGGCGACGGCCACGTTCAGCGGAGACCCGCCGACGGACTCGACGACCCGGCCGTCGGCTCCGGGGGTGAGGTCGACCAGCGACTCACCGACGACGACGATCACGCCGACGCCATCAACGGATCAACGGTCGAAGTCGACGTTGGCGTACGCGCGCAGCTTGCTGAGCTTGTGGTCGCTGATGATCTCCCGGATCGTGCCGCTGCGGCTGCGCATCACCAGGGAATGGGTCGAGGCACCGCCGGCGCGGTACCGGACGCCCTTCATCAGCTCGCCGTCGGTGATGCCGGTCGCGACGAAGAAGCAGTCGTCGCCGGAGACCAGGTCGTCGGTGAGCAGGATCTGGTCCAGGTCGAGCCCGGCGGTCACCGCCCGATCGCGCTCCTCGTCGCTGGTCGGCCAGAGCTTGCCCTGGATGACGCCGTCCATGCACTTGATCGCGCACGCGGTGATGATGCCCTCCGGCGTACCGCCGATGCCGAGGAGGAGGTCGACGCCGGTGTCGGCACGGGCCGCCATGATCGCGCCGGCCACGTCGCCGTCGGTGATGTACTTGATCCGGGCGCCGGTGTCGCGGATCTCGCGCGCCATCTCCTCGTGTCGCGGACGGTCGAGCAGGACCACGGTGACGTCCTCGGGCTTCCCGCCCTTGGCCTTCGCGACCAGGTGGATGTTCTCCGCGACCGGGTACCGGATGTCGACGACGTCGGCGGCCTCGGGCCCCGTGACGAGCTTCTCCATGTAGAAGACCGCGGACGGGTCGTACATCGAGCCCCGCGGTGCGACGGCGAGGACGGCGATCGCGTTGGCCATGCCCTTCGCGGTCAGCGTGGTGCCGTCGATCGGGTCGACGGCCACGTCGCACTCGGGGCCAGTGCCGTCGCCGACCTCCTCGCCGTTGTAGAGCATTGGAGCGTTGTCCTTCTCGCCCTCGCCGATCACGACGGTGCCGCGCATGCCGACGGTCGAGATCAGGGTGCGCATCGCGTTGACGGCGACCCCGTCCGCTCCGTTCTTGTCGCCCCGTCCGACCCAGCGACCGGCAGCCATCGCGGCGGCCTCGGTCACCCGGACGAGCTCGAGGGCGAGGTTGCGGTCGGGTGACGTGGGGGACACCGCGAGCGCATCGGGCAGGTGGGATTCGGACATGAGGCCGATGTTATCGGTCGACGGACCTCATCCCGGACGAGACGCCCCGGCGGTCCCGCCCGCGAGACGCTCTGGATCGTTCAAGGTCGTTCGACGACCACGTTCGTCGACTTGATCGAGGCGGTCGCCCGCGCGCCCGGGACCAGGCCGAGCTCGTCGGCGGCGTCGGCGGACATCAAGGAGACGACCCGGTGCGGACCGCAGATCATCTCGACCTGCGCCATCACCGCGTCCTTCTTGACCGTGACCACGATGCCGGGCAACCGGTTGCGGGCCGAGGACCGCCGCCGTCCGTCCGGGTCGGGGGAGTCGGCCAGCGACTCGGCCAGCGCAGCGAGTTCGACGCCGTCGACACAGGTGCGTCCGTTCACCTGGAGAGCCGCCAGCCGGCCTTGGTCGATCCACCGACGGATGGTGTCGTCGCTCACCCCGAGGAGCTCGGCCGCCTCGGCGACCCGGTACGTCGTCGCGCTGGTCACGTGGCCAGTGTGCACCGGATGCGGGTGATCGGGTCCCGGTTGGCAAGATGGAGCCATGGTCACCGAAGCCGAGGCACGACGCATCCGGCCTTTCATGAGCGGCATCGTGGCGCTGGCGGTCGCGCTGGCGGCAGCGATCGGTTGGTACTACCTCGGCCGTCCGAGCGAGTCGGCGCAACCGGTGAAGACCGTCGACTGGAGCGCCTGGGTGAAGGCGGGCCGCGCCGACGACGCCCTGCGGCTCTTCGCCCCGGACGCGCTGCCGAACGGTTGGCGGGCGACCTCCGCGACGTACATCGGTGGTCGCGATGCCCGGTGGCGGATGGGGATGCTCACCGACGCCGGCAAGTTCGTCGGTCTGGAGGAGACCTACGACAGCTCGCGGGACCTGGTCGAACGGGTCGTCGACGAGGACGCCACCCAGGGGCCGGACGTGGTCATCAACGGCATCACCTGGCAGTCCTGGAGCGACCGCGGTGGCGACTACGCCCTGACCCGCGACGTGACGGTGCCGGGCGGTCGCAGCGAGTCCGTCCTGGTGGCGGGCTCGGCGCCGGACGAGGAGGTCCGGGCCTTCGCCAGCACCCTGCGCGACCGCGACGGCCGCTGAGCTTCGAGACAGGCGCTGCGCGCCTTCCTCAGCTACCGGTGTCCTGATCAGGGTCGAGGACCGCGTCCAGTCGAGCCCTGGCCCCGTCGAGCGCGTCCTGGCAGGTCTTCGCCAGCTGTTCGCCACGCTCCCAGAGCGCGAGCGACTCGGCGAGGGTGGTGCCGCCCTGCTCCAGGGTGCGGACCACCTCGATCAGCTGCTCCCGGGCGTCCTCGTAGCTCAGCGGCGCCTCGGAGGGCTGGTCGTTCGGCTCACTCATCGCGATCCACAACTTTCTCGGGGTCGGGGTCTTCGGGCAGGGCGATGGACTCCACCTCGGAGACCGTGGCGGTGATCCGGCCGTCGGCGACCCGAACGGTCACGCCGGAACCGGCAGCGAGGGCGCCGACGCTGGAGACGTGCTTGCCCTCGGCATCGGCAAGGACGGCGTATCCCCGTCGCAGGGTGGCGAGCGGGGAGAGGGCACGGACCCGGGCGAGGCTGTGGTCGAGGTCGTCCGCTGCCCGGTCGAGCACGTGGCCCAGCACGCGTCGGCTCCGCTCGCGCAGGGCCAGCACGTCGTCGCGCCGGTGGACGAGGTCGCTGCGGGGGTCCGCCATGCACGGTCGGCTGCGCAAGCCGTCGAGGTGCTGCTGCTCGCGGGCAAGGTGGGTGCTGATGGCCCGTCGGAGTCGGTCGCGCACCTGACCGACCCGCTGCGACTCCTCGGCGACGTCGGGGACGATCCGTTTGGCCGCGTCGGTCGGGGTCGAGGCGCGCAGGTCGGCGACCAGGTCGAGGATCGGCGAGTCCGGTTCGTGGCCGATCGCGGAGACGACCGGGGTGGTCGCGGCCGCCACCGCTCGGATCAGGGCCTCGTCGGAGAACGGGAGCAGGTCCTCCACGGATCCGCCGCCGCGGGCGATCACGACGACGTCGACGGCCGGGTCGCGGTCCAGGGCGACGAGGGCCTCGATCACCTGCTCCGCGGCGTTCACGCCCTGCATGGCGGCGTACCGGACCTCGAAGGCGACTCCCGGCCAGCGGCGACGGGCGTTCTCCAGGACGTCCTTCTCGGCGGCGGAGCCGCGGGCGGTGACCAGACCGATCCGGTGCGGCAGGAAGGGCAGCGGACGTTTGAGAGCGGGCGAGAAGAGGCCTTCGGCGGCGAGCAGCTGGCGGCGACGCTCGAGGCGGGCCAACAGCTCGCCCTCGCCGACCAGCCGCAGTTCGCGGACCTGGAGGGAGAGGGAGCCGCGGTTCGGGTACACCGAGGGCTTGGCGTGCGCGATCACCTGCGCGCCGTTCACCAACGGTGTCGGCAGCGAGTCCACCACCGCGCGCGGGCAGGTCAGTTGGACGGAGACATCGGCGAGCTTGTCGCGCAGCGTCAGGAAGTCGGTGTTGGAACCCGCGGGCCGGTTGAGCTGGACGACCTGCCCCTCGACCCACACCGCGCCGAGACGGTCCACCCAGCCGCCGATCAGTCCGACGACCTGGCGAACCGGGACGGGGCTCTCCGGTGAGGTCGACAGCGCCATGGGGGCACCCTAGTCGCCGACGACTACGATGGGCTGCATGGACCTCGACCTCGCGATGCCCCGCGTCCTCTCGCCCGAGGAGGCTGAGCGTGCTGTGCTGCTCGCTGCCCCGCGCGGTTACTGCGCCGGCGTCGACCGCGCGGTGATCACCGTCGAGAAAGCGCTCGACCTGTACGGCGCCCCGGTGTACGTCCGCAAGCAGATCGTGCACAACAAGCACGTGGTCGCCGACCTCGAGTCCCGCGGCGCGATCTTCGTCGAGGAGCTCGACGAGGTCCCGGAAGGCCAGACGGTGGTGTTCTCGGCGCACGGCGTTTCGCCGGCGGTGCACGCCGAGGCCGCCGAGCGCCAGCTGAAGACGATCGACGCGACCTGCCCGCTGGTCACCAAGGTGCACCACGAGGCGAAGCGGTTCGCCGCCGATGACTACGACATCCTGCTGATCGGTCACGAGGGACACGAAGAGGTCGAGGGCACCGCGGGTGAGGCGCCCGACCACATCCAGCTGGTCCAGGGCCCGGAGGACGTGGCCAACATCGTCGTCCGCGACCCGAAGCGGGTGGCCTGGCTGTCCCAGACGACGCTCTCGGTCGACGAGACGATGGCGACCGTGGACGCGATCCGGGAGCGCTTCCCCGATCTGCTCGATCCGCCGAGCGACGACATCTGCTACGCCACCCAGAACCGGCAGCTCGCGGTCAAGGAGATCAGCCCGGACGCCGACCTGGTGATCGTGGTCGGTTCGGCGAACTCCTCCAACTCGGTCCGGCTGGCCGAGGTCGCGCTCGAGGCCGGCGCCAAGGCGGCGTACCGGGTCGACGACGCGTCGGAGATCGACCAGGCCTGGCTCGACGGCGTCGACAAGGTCAGTGTCACCTCGGGCGCCTCGGTTCCCGAGGAGCTGGTCGACGGGGTGCTGAGCTTCCTGGCCGATCACGGGTACCCGGCGGCGAAGGCGGTGCACACCGCGGAGGAGTCGTTGATCTTCGCGCTGCCGCCGGAGCTCCGCAAGGACATCCGGGCGGCTGAGAACGCCGCCAAGGGCTGATGGCCCGCTACCTGGATGTCCATCCGGTCGACCCGCAGCCCCGGCTGATCGGCCAGGCGGTCGCGATCCTGCGGGAGGACGGGCTGATCGCGTACCCGACGGACTCGGGCTACGCGCTGGGCATCCAGCTCGGCAACCGCGAGGGCCTGGACCGGATCCGGACGATCCGTCAGCTCGACGACAAGCACCACTTCACCCTGGTGTGCCGCGACTTCGCCCAGCTCGGCCAGCTGGCGCACATCGACAACGCGGCCTTCCGGGCGATCAAGGCCGCGACCCCGGGGCCGTACACCTTCATCCTGCCTGCGACAGGCGAGGTGCCGAAGCGGCTGATGCACCCGAAGAAGAAGACCGTCGGGGTCCGGATCCCCGAGCACCCGGTGGTCCGGGCGCTGCTGGAGGAGCTGGGCGAGCCGGTGCTGTCGAGCACCTTGCTGCTGCCGGGGGAGACCGAGCCGATGACCGAGGGGTGGCTGGTCAAGGACGAGCTGGATCAGCTGCTGGACGCCGTCATCGACTCCGGGGAGTGCGGGTCGTTGCCGACGACGGTGGTCGACTTCACCTCGGGCGCTCCGGATATCACCCGGTACGGCGCCGGGGACACGGCCCGGTTCGAGTAGCCCGCGGTGGCACGCCGCTTCTGGACACGGCTCCGCACCGCCAGGACTGCCAGCGCGATGCCGTAGCCGACCAGGAGCGCGCCGGAGTGGTGGGCCAGGCCCGAGATCACGGACTGGATCAGGCTGTCGTCGGCCGGTGTGATGGACCCGCGGTCGGCGGCGCCGAGGACGACGAAGAGCCCGAGGAGCAGCAGCGGCGGCATGATGCCGACCACGAAGAAGTCGGTCGGTCGGATGGCGAGGGCGGCTGTGGCGCAGACAGCTACGAAACCGAGGTCGAAGATGCTTCCGAGCTCGGCGGACACGACCCGGTCGATCGCGATCAGGAGGACGCACGCCGAGACGGAGAACCGCGTGACCCGACGGGGGGACCAGCGACCCTCTTCCCAGATCGTGGGTGCGCTCACCTGTCTAACGTAGGTCGGCTCGTCGCTGGGTCGGGGGAGCCACGCCGTCGGCGGGGAGGTCGACGAGGGCCGGCCTCTCCACGGCGACGGCGTCGAGCAGCTCGATCGCGGTCAGCGCCCGCGGCGTCTCCTCGATCGGCCGGGGCCCGGGGAGCGCCTCGTCGAGGTCGGCGACGTCGGCGAAGTGCCGTGCGGTGACGAAGACCCGCGACTCGAGCGACCCGACCGCGCTGTTGTAGGACTCGACGCTGCTCGTCAGCGACCGGCCGAGCTTGTCCAGGTGACGACCGACGGTGCCCAGACGGCGGTACAGCTCGCGGCCGAGCTGGTGGATCTCCTGGGTGCGCTCTGCGAGCGTCTCGGTGGTCCAGCCGTGCGCAACCGTGCGCAGCAGCGCGATCAGGGTCGTCGGTGTCGCCAGGACGACGTTGCGTGCGGCGGCATACTCGAGCAGCGTCGGCTCGGCGTCGAGGGCGGCGGAGAGCACCGACTCGGCCGGCAGGAAGAGCACCACGAACTCGGGGGAGTCGGCGCCGTTCTGGGCCAGGGTGCGCCAGTAGGCCTTGCCCGAGAGCTGGTCGATGTGGGCGCGCAGCTGGCGGGCGTGCTGAGCCAGGTGGGCGGACTGCTCCGCGGCTTTCTCCGGTTGGTCGGCCTCCAGTGCGTCCAGGTACGCCGCCAGCGGGACCTTTGCGTCCACCACGATGGACTTGGCGCCCGCCAGCCGGATCACCACGTCGGGCCGATGTGCCCCGTCGCCGCCGACGAGGTGGACCTGCTGCTCGAAGTCACAGCGGTCGACGAGGCCGGCCAGCTCGATGGTGCGGCGCAGGTGGAGCTCACCCCACTGGCCGCGGACCTGAGGCTTGCGGAGCGCGGTCGCGAGGGCTCCGGTCTCGCGGCGCAGGACGTCGGTGGAGTGCCGGACCTCGGCGACCTGCTGGTGCAGGGTGCTCTGCCACGAGACCCGCTGGTGCTCGAGGTCGGTCATCTTGTCGTGGAGCCGGTCGAGGCCGTCGCGGAGCAGGGCGTGGTCGGTGGCCAGGTCGGTGCCGCGGTCGGGCCCGGGTGCCGTACGGCGGCCCCAGCGCTGGGTCACGGCCGCCCCGAGCAGGCCGCCCACGAGAGCGCCGATGAGCAGGGTCAGCAGGGGAAGCGGGATCTCCATGGGTCGAGCCTGGCAGGAGGGGCCGACACATCCGGGTTTGCGGACTGTCCCGTTTGCGTAGAATCGAGCGACGCCCCCTTCCGACCGAGGACTCTGATGCCGAGACGCCCTGGACTGCGTACCGCCGTCCTCGCCCTGGCGACCGCGCTCGCGGCGGGGGTGCTGGCGGGGCTCCCGCTGGGTGGTGCCATCGGCGCCGGGACCGGTAACCCGCTGATCATCAGCCCCTCCGGTACCAAGCCGCTCTACGAGGGTTTCACCGGACCGTACGTCGTGGCGTTCGACAACGCTCCGGCAGGGCTCTACTCCTACCGGGTCCAGCACACCGCGCCCGGAGGGGTGCTGATCGTCGACGACGAGGGGACGTTCCCCTCGACGGGCGCCGGCACCCAGAAGTTCACCCTCGACGCGCTGCCGCCGGGGCCGGCCTACACCTTCGTCATCGAGGACGAGACCGGGGATCACCGCAGTTCGGTGACGTTCGAGGTCCGTGCGGGTGCTCAACCGCGCTGTTCCCTGGTGGTGCCCGGCACGGTGCGGGTGAATGCCGCCGAGGAGGTCGTCTACGGCCGGCGGTCCTCGAACTGCGCGGCCGCGCACGTGGATCGCGCCCTCTGGGACGTGCGGAACCTGGCCCGGGGCACCTACGTGAACAGCCTGGCGTTCTACGCGAACGCCCAGGACTTCTGGAAGTTCTTCGACGGCGAGCCGCTCGGGATCTACGTGATGAAGCCGGTGGAGGCCGCCAACGCCGCCGGTGACGACATCCTGCAGAACACCCCCCGAACGGTGGTCCGGCTCGACTCGCGGTTCTCCTTCTCCGCGAGCCGGGCCGGGTCCTACGTGACCCTGCGGGTGGCGGTCCGCAAGTACTCCCGCAGCGCGAACACGTTCAAACCGTGGGGTAGGCACGCGGTCGCGCTCTCCTACCGGACGTGCAGCACCTGTCCGTGGAAGCACTTCCGCACCGTGCGCACCAGCCTGTCGGGCTCCGCGAGCTACCGGTTCAGGGCGCCCTACCCCCGCACGTACCGGGTGACCGCGGGCGGAACGAGCACCTACTGGGCGCCGTATCCGCACTACGAGCGGCTCTGATGACGCGACGGTTCGCCGCTGCCCTGCTTACTGCCCTCCTGGTGACCTCCTGTGCCCAGGAGGCCCCCGACGTCGTCGTCGAGGAGACGCTCGCGACCGCCGGGCCGGCCTCAGGACTGCTGCTGGCGCACGGGACCGTCGTACGCGCGGGTGAGCCGGTGCCGAACGCGAGCGTGGTCCTCCAGGCGATGCCGGTGACCAGCGCTGCGGAGGCCGACGCGGGCGCCCGGCGGTGGTCGGCGCCGGCGGTCCGCACCGACGCGGCCGGGAACTACGCTCTGCACCTGGATCCCGCCGACATCCCCGCGGACTACTACCCGGACTCGTACTCGTTCCTCGAGTTCGACCTGGTTTTCGGCGACGGTGCGGGTCTGGCGCTCTGGCAGGGTCTCGTCTTCCTCCGGACCCGGCCGGACCTGTGGCGCACCGTGGGGGCCAGCCCGAGCGACCGGGTCCTGCGCGTCGACGCCGACCTTGCGTCCGGCGAGGTCGCGGCGACCGACTCCTACGGCGAGCCGATCGTCGACTGATTGCTGAGGTCGAGGCTCGGCACAGGTCCCGGGGAGAACGGACCGTTGGCCCTGTCCTTCCCGGGTGCATGGCGGGACGCTTGGCGAGAGGGACGGGACGCAGTGCTCACGTGACCGGGACTCGTGCCGATGGGAGGTGCGTGATGCGAGAGCTCGAGGACACCGTGGCGTACCTGCGCGCGGCTGGCGACCACCCGCTGATGTTCTCGTTCCCGCAGGGTGCAGTGTTCACGTTCGACAAGGAACTGCGGTACCTCTCGGCCGGTGGACTCGGCCTCGCCGAAGCGGGTCTCTCCCGCGAACTCATGGAGGGAAGGACCATCTTCGAGGTCTTCGGGCCCGAGATCTCGGGGTTGATCGAGCCGTACTACCGGGCCGCGATCGCCGGTGAGTCCACCACCTGGGACGTGCCGTTCCAGGGACGTATCCACTCCGTCTGGTTGTTCCCGGTCAGGAGCCCGGAAGGCGAGATCATCGCGGGACTCGGCTTCACCCGGGACGTCACCGACGCGCGGGCCGCCGAGGAGGCGCTCCGGGAATCGGAGGAACGCAACCGGCTGACGTTCAACCACGCGCCGATCGGGCAGGCCATCGTCGGGCTCGACGGTCGCTGGCTGCAGGTCAACGCCGCGCTGACCCGGTTGACCGGCTACCCCGAGGAGAAGCTCCTCACGATGACCTTCCAGGACATCACCCATCCCGAGGACCTCGACCTTGATCTCGGCTACGTCCAGCGGGTCCTGGCGGGGGAGATCGGCTCGTACCAGATCGAGAAGCGGTACCTCACCGCCTCCGGACTGATCGTCTGGGTGCTGCTGTCGGTCGCGCTGGTCCGCAACGACGACGGGGCGCCGTTGTACTTCATCTCCCAGATCCAGGACATCACCGAGCGCAAGCGTCAGGAACAGGCGTTGCAGGACCTCACGGCGATGCTCGCGCACGACCTCCGTACGCCGGCCGCCGTGCTGCGGGGGTTCGCTGAGCTCCTGGAGGGTCCTGCGGCGGCCGACGAGGACGAGGTCCGCGATCTCGCCGGTCGGATCGGTGCCGCAGCCCGCGCGCTGACCGATCTCCTGGACAACGCCCTGACCACGACGACCCTGGACTCGGGTCGACTGGTGGCGTCTCCGCAACCGCTGCACCTCGCGTCGGCGATCGAGGAGGTTCTCGCGGCTACGGACCTCGGTGGGGTGTCGGTGGAGGTGACCGTGGCTGACGATCTCGCGGCCTGGATCGATCCGGTGCACTTCCACCAGGTACTGAGCAACCTGCTGAGCAACGCCGTCAAGTACGGCGGTGACGTCGTGACGATCGGGGCCAGTTCGGATCGAGGGCGGGTCAGGATCTCCGTCGAGGACAACGGGTCCGGCGTCGACCAGGACTTCGTCCCGCTGTTGTTCGACCGCTTCAGCCGGGCCTCCCGGGACCGGGTCGGGCGCCACCGGGGCAGCGGACTGGGCCTGTACATCGTGCGCGACCTGCTCGCAGCCAACGGCGGGTCGATCCGGTACCGGAGGACCGCGTCGGGAGGCGCCGCCTTCGATGTCGACCTGCGGCCTCCGCCCGCGGGCACGTTGCGGGGCGGTGGCGCGCTCGACCTCGGGACACGGGCGACCGGCTAGGTGGGGCTGCGCCTTCTCAGTCCGCCAGGTCTACGACCACCGGAGCGTGGTCGCTGGGGCTCCCGGTGCCCTGCGCGGGATCACGCTCGTCGGTGTCGATGAAGGCCCCGGTGACCCGGTCAACGAGCGGTGCGTTGCCGAGCACGAAGTCGATCCGCAGGCCGCGGTTCCTCTCGAAGCGCTGCCGGTAGTAGTCCCAGTAGGTGTAGACGCCCGGCCCGGGGGTGTGTGCCCGGGTCACCTCGGCGTACCCGGAGTCGAGGAACGCCTGGAACGCGGCCCGCTCCGGCGGGGTGACGTGGGTTTCCTTCGCGAACGCGGCGACGTCGTACACGTCCTCGTCGGTCGGGGCGATGTTCCAGTCGCCGACCAGCGCGGTGGGCTGGTCGGTCCAGGTGGCCGCGGAGTCCCGCAGGCGGGCGAGCCAGTCGAGCTTGTAGTGGTAGTGCGGGTCGTCGACCTTGCGTCCGTTGGGGACGTAGAGCGACCAGATCCGGACCCCTCCGCAGGTGCCACCGATCGCCCGGGCCTCGGCGACGCCGTCGTACTCGGGCATCCCGGGGAAGCCGACGCTGATGTCCTCGATCCCGACCCTGGAGATGAGCGCGACCCCGTTCCACTGGCTGAAGCCCGCTGCGGCGACGTCGTACCCGCGGGCCTGGAGTCCCATCAGCGGGAGCTGGTCCTCGCGGGCCTTGGTCTCCTGCAGGGCGAGTACATCGATGTCGTGACGCTCGAGGAAGGCTTCGACCCGGTCGATGCGGGAGCGGAGGGAGTTGACGTTCCAGGTAGCGATGCGCACCCGACGAGACTAGTGCGGGCCGCGGACACCCAGGTCAGTGCCCGAGCACCATCGGGACGAGGACCGACCGGGCGTAGGCGCACATCCGGTCGGGGCTGTCGAGGCGCGGGGGAGCGTCCGGGGTGAGCACCAGCGACTGGGCCAGGCGCGCGAACGTGGCCGCCAGGTCGTCGACGTCGTCGGTGGCCGGGTTCGCGACGTACGCACGCAGCGACCGGATGCGGTCGGCGACCAGCGCCGCGGACAGCGTCAGGGTCTCGCCGGCGTTGAGGGTGAGGCCAGCCAGGGTCTCGTCGCGGTCGATGACCAGGAGTTGGTGGAGCAGCGCGTTCTCGCGGAGCTGGGTGACGGTGACGGTGAAGAACGTCTCGACGTACGTCGGAGCGTCGAAGCCGGGCGTTCCGACCGCGGGGACGGTCCCGATCGCTTCCTCGATGACCCCGAGGACCCGGGTGGTCTCGGCCAGGTAGGTCTGCCGGACGATCTCGTCCTTGGTGCCGACGCGGCGGTAGAGGGTGGCCCGGTTGACCCCGGCACTGCGGGCGATGTCGTCGCCGCTGGTCCGTCGTACGCCGGTGCGCAGGAACTGCGCGCGGGCGGCATCCAGGATGCTCGCGACGGAGGTCTCGGTCACGGGCCAAGCCTACACAATGCAACAGTTTCTGTTGTACTGTCGCAGCGTGACCCTGCTCGACGACTCCGCCACTCCCGGGCCTGCGCCTGCGCCCGCGCCCGCCCCTGCTCCGGCGGTGGTCCCGGTTCCCGACCTCGCCGCCGCCAAGTTCGGCCTGGCCGACTACGCCGGTGAAGTGGCGCTGCTGCTCGGTGCCGGGTCCGCCGTCGCCAACCAGCTCGCCCTGGTCGGGGTCGGTCGTGGCGTGGCCGAGCACTCGACCACGCTCCAACGCCCGCAGGACCGGCTGCGCACCACCCTGACCTACGTCTACGTGATGACGATGGGCACCGAGGAGGAGCGCAAGGCCGTTGCCCGGATGGTCAACCGGGCGCACGGTCCGGTGAAGGGTGAGGGCTACACCGCCTTCGATCCCGACCTCCAGCTCTGGGTCGCCGCGACCCTCGCCTACGGCGGCGAGCAGATGTACGAGAAGACTTTCGGACCCATGGACGAGGCCACCCGGGAGCGCGCCTACCGGGAGAGCTGGGTGATCGGCACCGCGCTCCAGGTCAAGGAGGAGGCGTGGCCCCAGACCCGTGCCGAGTTCACGGCGTACTGGGAACGGATGCAGTCCGAGCTCACCCCGGACCCGGTCGTCCAGCTCTACATGAAGCGGCTGCTCTCGCCGAGCCGGAAGCAGTGGGCGCTCGCGCCGGCGGTGCTGGTGCAGAGCCTGATCACCCGCGGCAACCTGACCCCGCGGGTCCGCGAGGGGCTGGGGCTGCGGTGGACGCGCCTCGACCAACGCCTGTACGACGGCTTCTGGGCGGTCTTCCGGGCGACGTACCCGCGACTGCCGAAGGTGGTCCGCCAGGCCTACTCGCGGGTGGTGCTGCGCGGGATGCGCAAGCGGATGCGGGAGAACCGGCGCGTCATCTGACGCGCGGTGCGTCCTGCAGCACCCACGCGGCCAGGTGGTCGGCGACCTGCTCCCAGCCGTCGTCGAGCATCACGTCGTGACCGATGTCGTCGAACGTCACCGGGTCGGTCCCCCAGGCGCGGGCGGTCTGCGCGACCTCGGCGGCGTTGAAGATCGGGTCGGCGCCGGCACCGACGACCAGGACCGGGACGTCGACCGGGACCGGGCGCGGCCGGTCGAGCACCAGCATGTCGAGGAACGCCCGGAACGACTCCGACTGGACCCGCGCTGCTGCTCGCCCGACGACGGCGTCAGGGGTGCGCGGGGTGAAGAACAGGGCTCGCACCTGGTCGGGGGTGGCCACCAGGCGGCCCAGGTTCAGGGTCAGGTTGCTCAGCAGGAACGTGCCCGGCGTGTGCGTGGCTACCTGGGTGGTCACCCGGACCACCCCCCGCGGCGGCATCGACGCGAGCAAGGCCGCTCCCGCAACCGGTGGGCGGTCGCGTCGGGTGAGCAGCATCTGCACGATGCCGCCGCCCATGGAGTGCCCGACCACCACCGGTGGGTCCTCGAGCCCCGCGACGACCTCGGCGACGTCGTCGACGTAGTCGCGCATCCGCAGCCGGTTGAAGCCGATCCCGGCGGGCGAGCCGGCGTGCCCGCGCAGGCTGAGCGAGACGCTGCTGATGCCCTGGTCGGCCAGGCGTTGTGCGAACCCGCCCTGCCAGCACCAGGCTCCGTGCCAGGCGCCGTGCACCAGGACGACCGTCGCGCGCGGGTCGGCAGCCGCGACATGGATGGTCTCGAGCACCGGCGTCGACCCCGGCATCCGGCTCAGGCCTCCCAGACGGGTGCGACGTCGCGGCGGTACCCGCGGCCGAAGAGCCCCCCGATGATCGCCAGGACCGGCTTCGGTACGTGGGATCCGATCGCCGCGCGCGGCTCCGCCTCGGCTCCGTCCAGGACCCAGGCGAAGAAGGTGCCCGAGACGCCCAGCGGCGCCTTCGCGAACTTCTTGCCCATCTCCTTGATGGCGGGGTGGTCGGCGTTCTCGAGCAGGAGCGGTTCCACGATCGCCTCCTCGTTGGCGAGGTGGGTCTCGGTGACCTGCTGAAGCCGGGCGAGCGCGGCGGCGAACGTTGTGGCGTCGGCGGCAGCGGCCGACGCCCGGAAGGTCGCTTGCGCAGCCCGTGCCGCGGCGAGGGCCTCGGCCATCGCCTCGTGCTCGGAGTCGAAGGTGTCCAGCTGCTCCTGGGAGACCCCGAGCGCGTGCAGGGCCGGCCAGGCGATCTCGTGCTCGCCCTCGTGGTGCTCGGTCAGCTGGGCGTCGAAGTTGTCCCAGGCCCGACCGAGGGCGGCTGCCCGGTCGTGATCGCCGTCGGTGAATCGGGCGGTCGCGTCGCGGAACCGTGCGAGGTCGCGGCGTACGGCGGCATGGATGGCTTTGTTCATCGACATGGTGGCCATGTCGGCACGTTACCGGTGAGCCACGCTGATGGCGACTGCACGACGATCGTCGCTACGCCGGAATACGAGCACGGTCGATGCGGCTCCGCTCGTTCACGTAGGCTCCGCGGGTGGCTCTCACTATCGGCATCGTCGGACTCCCCAACGCGGGCAAGTCGACGCTCTTCAACGCCCTCACCAAGAACAACGTGCTCGCTGCGAACTACCCGTTCGCCACCATCGAGCCGAATGTCGGCGTGGTCGCCGTACCGGACGAGCGGCTCGCCAAGCTCGCCGAGATCTTCGGCTCCGCCAAGCTGCTGCCGGCCACCGTTGAGTTCGTCGACATCGCCGGGATCGTGGCGGGTGCCTCGCAGGGCGAAGGGCTGGGCAACAAGTTCCTCTCCCACATCCGTGAGGCGTCCGCGATCTGCCAGGTGACCCGGGTCTTCCGCGACGAGGACGTCACCCACGTCGACGGCGAGGTGAACCCGGCCTCGGACATCGGCACGATCCAGACCGAGATGATCCTGGCCGACCTGCAGACCGTGGAGAAGGCGATCCCGCGGTTGGAGAAGGAGACCCGTGGCAACAAGGCGATCGCAGCCAACCTCGCGGCGGCGCAGGAGGCGAAGGCTGCCCTGGAGTCCGGCACGCCGGTCATCTCCCTGGTCAACTCCGGCAAGCTCGACCTGGACCTGGTCCGCGAGCTCAGCCTGCTCACCGCCAAGCCGTACATCTACGTCTTCAACTGCGACGCCGACGAGCTCGGCGACGAGGAGCTCAAGGACCAGATGCGCGCCCTGGTGGCGCCCGCCGAGGCGATCTTCCTCGACGCCAAGTTCGAGGCCGAGCTGGTCGAGCTCGGCGACGAGGACGAAGCCCGGGAGATGCTCGCCGAGATGGGCGTCTCCGAGCCCGGCCTCGACATCCTCGCCCGGGTCGGCTTCGACACCCTCGGCCTGCAGACCTACCTGACCGCCGGCCCCAAGGAAGCCCGCGCCTGGACGATCAAGAAGGGCGCCACTGCCCCCGAGGCCGCCGGCGTGATCCACACCGACTTCCAGAAGGGCTTCATCAAGGCCGAGATCGTCTCCTACGACGACCTGGTCGACGCCGGGTCGATGGCGGCCGCGAAGGCCGCCGGCAAGGTGCGCATGGAGGGCAAGGACTACGTCATGGTCGACGGGGACGTGGTCGAGTTCCG
>JBFJNH010000025.1:0-41915 GCA_041618295.1 Marmoricola sp. | reverse complement strand
GCGTCGATGGTGTCGCGGACGAAGACCGCCCCGTCGCGGTACTGCGCCATCTTCTGGTCCAGGCCCAGGAGTCGGCGCAGCATCTTGTCGAGGGTGCCGACGCCCTTGCGCCGCTGCGTGAAGCGCGTGCGGATGGTGCCGACCGTCGGGATCACCTCGGGCCCGACGCCGTCCATCACCACGTCGGCGTGTCCCTCGAGCAGGCTCATCACCCCGGTGACCCGGTCGATGATCAGCTTCTGCTCGGGCGTCGCGAACAGGTCCAGCAGCGACCCGTCGCCCTTGCCGGTGATCAGGTCGCCGACCTTGGAGAGACCCTCGGCGACCAGGGCCGCCGGGTCGGTCTCGACCTCGCCGACGATCTGCCCCATCAGGTCGTGCAGGTGGTCGCGCATCCACGGCACCGCGGTGAACTGCACCCGGTGGGTCTCCTCGTGCAGGCAGACCCAGAGCCGGAAGTCGTGCTCGTCGACACCGAGCTCGCGCTCGACGTGCACGATGTTCGGCGCCACCAGCAGCAACCGCCCAGCCGCACCCGGAGCCTCGTAGAACGGGTCGAACTGACCCAGCACCTTGTTCCCCAGGAACCCGAGCATGACCCCCAGCTCAGCTCCGGTGACCCGGGATCCGATCGCCTCCGCCAACGCCGAGGGCGGGCCCTTCTTCTCCTGCATCTTGGCCACGATCGGCGCAATGATCGTAGCGAACCCGTCCGCGTTCGCCTGGATCCAACCCGGCCGGTCGACGACCAGCACCGGGGCGGTCCGTGCCTCGGTGACCAGGCCGGTGAACTCCTGCACCAGCGGCGTGGACTTCTCCGCACCCGCCCGCAGCTCGGCGACGGCCTCCGACGCCTCGGACCTGCTGACCTCGGGTCCGTCCCCGGCAAGGCGGGAGCCGACCCGGACGGCGAGATCCCAGTCGATCATCGCGGACGGGGCGGCGGCACGGGTCTCGGTCATGGGGAAGACCCTACGAGGCGGCCCCTCGCCCCGTCCCGCTCAGGGCGTCGCCGCGCAGCGGCAGGCACCGAGAGCGGCCGCCATCTGGTCCAACAGGCGGCGCACCGGAAGGGTGTTCGGGCCGGAGACCTGGTCGGCGACCAGCACGAACGCCATCAACGACCCGTCGGGGCCGGCGGCGACCCCCGCCAACCCGTGCACGCCGGTCAGGGTCCCGGTCTTGGCCCGGACCCGGCCACGTCCCTCCGCCGCACCGGTGTCGAACCGGCTCTGCAGCGAGCCGGTGAACCCGGCGACCGGGAGGCCGGTGATCACCTCGCGCAACCGCGGCATCCCCGGCGACGCCGAGGCAGTCAGGACGTCGAGCAGCAGGTCCGCGGTCAGCCGGTTGTCCCGGGAGAGCCCGCTGCCGTCGTAGACCGTGGAACCGGCGGTCGACATCCCGAGCCGCTCGAGGACCTCGAAGATCGCAGTCGAGGCGCCCGTGAAGGAGGCCGGTCGGCCGGTCGCCACCGCCACGTGCCGGGCGAGCACCTCGGCCGCGTTGTTGTCGCTGACCGCCAGCATCTGCTGGACGATCTCCCGGACCGGGGCGCTCTGCACGGCGGCGACCTCGGCTGCGTCCACCGGCGCGGTGCCGCGACGCGTCCCGAGCACGGTGATCCCCTGGGTGCGCAGGGCCGCGGCGAACGTCTCCGCCGCTGCCGCGGACGGAGCCGCGCCGTACCGGCCGTCGGGACCCTCGCCCTGGTCGACCCAGAGCGCCGTGATCGGCGGTACGACGTCGTCCGGACGGTAGTTCGCGGGCCAGCGCGGGTTGACCGCCGGACCGGTGAAGAGGCTGTCGTCGAAGAGCAGTCCGGCCTCGGTGATCCCGCGCGCTTTCAGCGCCGCCGCGGTCCGCGTCGCCAACCGGGTCAGCACCGCCCGTGCGGGGTAGCGGTCCTTGGCCCGGGCGGTGGTGCTGGCCAGGTACGGGTCGCCGCCGCCGACGAGCACGATCCGCGAGCCCGCGACGACGACCCGGGTGCTGAACCGGGACTCGGGGCCGAGGGCCTCCAGCGCCGCCGCCGCGGTGAGCAGTTTGGTCGTCGAGGCCGGTACGACGGAGTCGGCACCGCGTCGGTAGGCGACCACCCCGCTGCCGAGGTCGGCGACCCGGAAGGTGAGGTGGCGACCGAACCGAGGGTCACCGGCGTACGGCGCCAGTGCGCGCCGGACCGCCGCGGCGTCCAGGGGACGCCCGGTGGCGGGTACCGCGACCGGCGGTGCCTCGGAGCCGGCGAGCAGGTCGAGGCCCTCGGGAGGCAGCACGGCATCGGGGCGGGTGCTCGGGCTGGTGGCCTCGAGCCCGAACCAGCGGTGGCCGAGGTCGTACTCGACGTTCCCGAGGGCCGCGGCCACGAGCAGCACGACGAGCGCCTCGGGCAGCCAGGACAGCCAGCGGGTACGCCGTCGCGCCCGCGCAGCGTGGCGTTGCTCACGCCGAGCCCTCCTGCGCCCCAAAATCGCCTCCTCGGTTCGCCGATCACCGGCATTGTGCGGGAGACTAGCCCCGGTCGCCTCCGGCGACGGTGCCCGCACCGTCCGAGGCCGACCCCTGAACTCACTCGACGCTTTGCAGCCGGAAGGAAATGCCGTGGAATTCGACGTACTCGTGGAGATCCCCAAGGGTTCGCGCAACAAGTACGAGGTCGACCATGAGACCGGTCGGATCCGGCTCGACCGGATGCTGTTCACCTCGACGGCGTACCCCGAGGACTACGGCTACATCGAGAACACCCTCGGCCTGGACGGCGACCCGCTCGACGCCCTGGTGATCCTGCAGGCCCCGACCTTCCCGGGCTGCCTGATCAAGTGCCGGGCGATCGGCATGTTCCGGATGACCGACGAGGCCGGTGGCGACGACAAGGTCCTCTGCGTCCCGACGCACGACCCGCGCCTGGAGCACCTGCGCGACATCAACCACGTCTCGAACTTCGACCGTCTCGAGATCCAGCACTTCTTCGAGGTCTACAAGGACCTGGAGCCCGGCAAGTCCGTCGAGGGCGCCAACTGGGTCGGCCGCGAGGAGGCCGAGGCCGAGGTGCGGGCGTCCTTCGAGCGGTTCAAGCAGACCGGTGGCGCGCACCACTGATTCGTTGAGTCAGGCCTTCTGACCGGTCAGAGGGCCCACCTCAACGCTTGACGCCGCGGAAGTAGCCGATCGCGCCGGACATCCTCAGGCTGATGTCGGTGAACCCAGCTTCGGCCAGCCAGTCGCGCACCTCGGACCGGGTCGCACTCGGGCCGAGCAGCCCGGCGAGCTTGCCGACCCGACGGATCGGCACGGTGCGCAGGCCAGCCCCGGAGTTCCACGGAGTGTTGAGGAGCGCGCTGCCGGTGATCACCCCGCCGGCGTGGGTGACCCGCCCCATCTCCATCACCGCGAGGTGCGGGTCGGGGAAGCAGTGCAGACCGGTGAACGAGACCACCAGGTCGAACTCGCCGTCGCCGAACGGGAGGTCCCCGACGTCCGCGAGCCGGGGCTCGACCTGGTCGGCGACCCGGCGCTCGCGGGCGGCGTCCAAGGTCCTGTCCAGCATCGTCTGCGCGATGTCCGCGGCGACGTACCGGACGCCCTGGCCGGGCCGCAGGCCCCGGAGCGCGACCCCACCGCCGCAGGGCACGTCGAGGACCGACGAACCTGCGGGCTGCCGGCCGATCTCGGCGGCGGCGTCGTACAGCAGCCGGAGATCGCTGCCGATGCCCAGCTTCCAGATCGCGCCTCCCGCACGCGGGTGCTCGACCGACCAGTCGTAGAACGACGCCCACAACGGGTCCTCGTTCCAGCCGCCCAGCCCCGGGACCTTCAGCTTCTCCAGCATGGTGCTTCCTCTCACGGTGCTGCGTCGCGACCGGCCCGACGACCGAACGGTCGCATCCTGGCAGACTCGACGACCCGTCAGTCGATCATCTCCACAGCCTGCATCTCCGCCGGTACGCCGAAGCCGTCGACCAGGTCCTCGGCGATCGGACGGATCATCCGGCAGAGCCCGTTGATCTCCCGGCTGATCGCTTTCGAACGCGCCGAGGACAGTCGGCCGTGCTCCATCCACCAGCCGCGGTCGGCCTCGATCCGGCTCAGCGCGTAGAGGTCGCAGAGCAGGTTGAGCGGCGCCTTGTTCACGTCGTCGTCGGCGAGGGTCGCGATCTTGGCCACGAACGCCTCCAGCACCAACCGCTCGACGTGCGCCCGGGCCGCCCCGATCACGTGGTCCTGGCAGCGGCTGAAGACCTCGGCCGGCTCCATCTCGCTGTCCATGCCGCGCTTGAGCCGCCGCGCGACCCCGGAGAGCATGTGGTCCTCGCGCCAGCGGAACATCGCCAGCTGGTACTCCGGGTCGAGGATCCCTGCCTCGGTGTCCCAGGAGTCGTCGCCGCCGGGGAGGACGTCCTTGATCCGCTCGAGCAGCTTGTGCACCGCGGTCCGCTCGATCACCGTGTCGACCGCCAGCCCGGCGACGAAGCGGACCATGCCGAGCTGGTCGAGCTCGCCGAACGACGACGAGTAGTCGGTCAGCAGGCCCTTGGCGACCAGCTGGAGCAGGATGTGGTTGTCGCCCTCGAAGGTGGTGAAGACGTCGGTGTCGGCGCGGAGAGCGTCGAACCGGTTCGCGCTGAGGTAACCGGCACCCCCGCAGGCCTCACGGCACTCCTGGATGGTCCTGCTGGCGTGCCAGGTACCGAGCGCCTTGGTGCCGGCAGCGCGGGACTCCAGCGCCCGGCGGGTGCGCTCGTCGACCTCCTCGGTCGCCCCGGGGTCCACGCTGAAGACCGCGTGCAGCTCACCGGCCAAGACCTCCTGGGCGAAGTGCAGCGCGTAGGTCTGGGCCAGCAGCGGGAAGAGCCGCCGCTGGTGCAGGCCGTAGTCGAGGAGCAGCTCCTCGGGCCCACCGGGGTTGCCGAACTGGCGTCGCCCGAGGGCGTACTTCACCGCGATCGACAGCGCCACCTTGCTCGCGTTGATCCCGGCACCACCGACGCAGACCCGACCCTGGACCAGGGTGCCGAGCATCGTGAAGAAGCGCCGGTCCGGGTTCTCGATCGCCGAGGTGTACACGCCGGTCTCGGTCACGTCGGCGTAGCGGTTGAGGAGGTTCTCCCGCGGCACCCGGACACCGTCGAACCAGATCCGCCCGTTGTCGACGCCGTTGAGTCCGATCTTGCGACCGTCGTCCTCGATCCGCACCC
Source organism: Marmoricola sp. (assembly GCA_041618295.1). Lineage (GTDB taxonomy): Bacteria > Actinomycetota > Actinomycetes > Propionibacteriales > Nocardioidaceae > Marmoricola. The sequence continues at coordinate 36,720 of JBFJNH010000025.1, read as the reverse complement.
CGGGCAGCACGGCACCGTCGCCGTCGCGGATCGGTACGACGAACGCGTGCACGCCCTCGGACCGTCCACCGATCTCGAGCTGCGCGAAGACCACCGCCAGCCGGGCGTGCGCCGCGGCGTTGCCGATGTAGTCCTTGCGGGACGCGTCGTCGGGAGTGGTGATCACGAACTCCCGGGTCTCCACGTCGTAGGTCGCGGTGGTGCCGAGCGCCTGGACGTTGGAGCCGTGCCCGGTCTCGGTCATCGCGAAGCAGCCCAGCAGGTCCGCGGCGATCAGGCCGCGCAGGTAAGCCTGGTGGTGCCGCTCGGTGCCGAGCTGGAGGATCGCGCCCCCGAAGAGACCGAACTGGACGCCGACCTTGACCAGCACCGACAGATCGCCGAACGCCATCGTCTCGAACGCGGCGACCGAAGCGCCGATGTCGCCACCACCGCCGTACTCGACGGGGAAGCCGAGTCCGGTCTGACCTGTCCCGGCCAGCTCCTGGACGACCTCACGCACCCGTTCCCGGAACGCGGCGGGCTCCATCTGGCGCTGGTCCTCGAGGATGCCGGCGTACTCGACGAGCCTCTTGCGGGTCAGGTTGCGGACCTCGATATAGGTGCCGTCGAGCAGGGCGGTCAACGCCGGGACGTCGACGGCGAGGGAGCGCTCACCAGAGTCGGTCATGCCTTCACTCTGCCAGGAACCCCCAGGGGTACGACAGGCTCAGCCGACCGGGGATTCGACCCGGGACTCGCCCCGGGATTCACCCCGCTCCTTCATCCAGGTCCGGTCGAAGGTCTGCCCGGTCCCGACCCCGGCCGCGTAGACGGCCAGCACCGCGATCGCCGCACCGGCGAGGTCGTCGGCGATGTAGTGCCAGCCGAAGTACGTCGTGGCGACGACCGTGAGCCCGGCGTAGACCCACAGGGCGATCCGGAAAGCCCGGGTGCGCAGCGTGTAGTGCCCGATCATCGCGAGCATCACGGTGATCGCGACGTGCAACGAGGCGAAGCCCGCGACCGACTGGACCCCGTCGGCGAGCGGGTTGTTCAGGACGTCGGCGCGGTCGTTGGCGAGCATGTCCTGGATGTCCTTGACCCCGGTTTCCGGCAGGTCGGTGTAGAGCGGCAGGTACTCGCCGTACAGACCGGGTCCCAGCGTGGGCAGCGCGTAGTAGCTGGCGGTCCCGAGCACCCAGCACAGGCACTGCGCGGTGATGAACCAGTACCCGAAGCTGGTCTTCCGCGACCAGACTGCCCAGATGGCCACCGAGAGCGGCACCATCGGCAGGAAGAAGAGGTAGATCGCCGAGAGCACGTGCGCGGACACCGAGGTCCCGAGCACGTTGTGCAGCACCGTCGACGGGTCGTTGCCGAAGAGCATCCACTCGTCCATCCGGTGCAGCGCCCGGTCGTAGAGCTTCGGGCGGCCGTCCTCGGACATCACGAACGGCAGGAAGTTCTTCAGGTTCCGGTAGCTCAGGTAGGTGACGTAGAACGACGCCAGCCCGACGACCACGAGCGTGGTCCGGTCCCGGGTCCAGTGCTCGGCCACCACCTGCCGGGCCACCTCCGGGTAGCGCCGGTAGTCGGTCCGGGCCCGGTGGAGCGTCCGCGGGATCACGTCCGCGGCGAACGCCCCCGCCACCAGCAGCGGCAACCGCAGCCAGACCGATCCGAGGAACCCCTCGGTGTCGCGCAGCGGCCGGTCGATGAGGATGCTGGTCGCGACGCAGACGATGCCCATGGCGATCGCGATGAGCACGAGCATCATCCACGGCCGCTGCTTCACACGCGCATTCTAGGGACAGGCCGTGCGCGGTGCCCCGCTCAGGGCAGCGGCGCCAGCCGGTCGGTCCGGACGGCGATCCGCACCCGCTCCCCCGCCCGCGCCGAGTACGCCGGATCGGCGACCCCCGCGAGTCGGCCGAGACCGTCCACGTCGAGCTCGAGGCGGACCTGCTCGGGGGTGACCCGGGCGGCGAGCACCGTCGCCGCCAGCGGGCCGGCCGGGTCGACGACGAGGGCGGAACGGCGCAGGGCGACCCGGGTCCAGCCGGCGTCCGCGTCGACCAGGTCGCGCAGCACGACGGCGGGCGACCCCTCGAGCACCTCGGCGTACCCGAGGAAGCGGGCGGTCCACGGATCCGCGGGGTGCGCCCACACCTCGGCCAGGTCGCCCACCTGGACCAGGCGGCCCGCGCGCATCACCGCCATCCGGTCGGCGACGGCGAAGGCCTCCTCGTGGTCGTGGGTGACCAGGAGCGTCGTGGTCCCGGCCCGCCGCAGGATCTCGTGGAGGTCGCCCGCGAGCCGCTCCCGAAGGCCCCGGTCGAGGGCGCTCAACGGTTCGTCGAGGAGCAGCACCTTGGGCTCCACGGCCAGCGACCTCGCCAGGGCGACCCGCTGGCGCTCCCCGCCGGAGAGGGTCGCGGGCGACCGGTCGGCGTACCCGGAGAGTCCGACCAGGTCGAGCAGCTCCTCGACCCGGGCCCTGACCTGCGCCGCGGACGCGTGCCGGAGCCGCAGCGGGTAGCCCACGTTGCGGCCGACGCTCTGGTGCGGGAAGAGCTGGCCGTCCTGGAACATCAGTGCGAAGCCGCGCCGGTGCGTCGGCACCCGGGCCAGGTCGGCGCCGTCGCAGGAGACGGAGCCGCCGGCCGCCGGCTCCAGACCCGCGATCGTGCGCAGCAACGTTGACTTCCCGCACCCGGACGGCCCGAGGACCGCGGTGATCGAGCCCGCCGGCACGTCGAGCGAGACGCGGTCGACGGCGGCCGTGGCACCGAACCGGACGGTGAGGTCGTGGACCTGGAGGCTGGCCATCTCAGAACGCTCCCACGGATCCGATGCGGAGCCGCTCGACCACCAGCATCACCGCGCCGGTGGCGGCAGCGAGCACCACCGAGGCCGCGGTGGCCATCCCGAGGTTCGCCGCGCCCGGGTGTCCGATCAGCTGGTAGATCACCACCGGGAGGGTCGGGGTGTCATCACGGGCCAGGAAGCTGGTGGCCCCGAACTCCCCGAGGGAGACGGCGAACGCGAAGCCGGCCGCTGCCGCCAGCGCCCGCCAGACGTGCGGCAGGTCGACCGCGAGCAGGACCCGCGCCGGACCGGCCCCGCGCGAGGCGGCCGCCTCCCGCTGCCGGGGATCGATCGAGGTGAGCACCGGCGCGAGGGTGCGGACCACGAGCGGCAGCGCCACCATCGCCTGGGCGATCGGCACCAGCAGCGCGGAGCTCCGCAGGTCCAGCGGTGGGCGGTCCAGGGTGATCAGGAAGCCGAAGCCCAGGGTGACCGCGGACACCCCGAGCGGGAGCATGAAGATCCCGTCGAAGGTCGCGGCGATGCGGCGGACCCGCGGTGTCCGAGGGCGTCGGGAGACCAGGAAGGCGACGGTCACTCCGAGCCCGAGGGCCAGGGCCGAGGCGCAGAACGCGGTCCCGAACGAGCGGGCAAGGGCGTTGGAGGCGGTGTCGATCAGGGCGTTGTTCTCGCCGGTCCCCTGGAGGGCGCGGTAGTTCGCCAGGCTCCACCGGTCCCCGGCGCGCAGCGAGGAGACGAACAGGGTGAGCAGCGGGAGGAGCAACAGGGCCACCACCCCCGCGGTCCAGAGCAGTGCCGCGGCGTCGCGCCGCCGGGGTGCCCGGCCGGCCTCGGCGGCCCGGCTCAACGCCGGCGCACCCGCACGGGTCAGGTGCGAGGCGACCAGGAGACCGGTGACGACGAGGACCTGGAGCACCGAGAGCGCGGCGGCCGCGGTCAGGTCCAGCTCCTGGGTCGTCAGCAGGTAGATCTCGGTCTCGACGTTCGCGTAGCGCAACCCTCCCAGGGTGAGCACGATCCCGAACGAGGTGGAGCAGAACAGGAAGACCACGCTGGCGGCAGAGGCGATCGACGGGAGCAGCGCCGGCGCGGTGACGGTGGCGAAGACGCGGAGCGGCGACGCGCCGAGCGCACCCGCGGCCTCTTCGGTACGGCGGTCGAGGCCCTCCCAGAAGGCGCCGACGGTGCGGACCACCACGCTGACGTTGAAGAAGACCAGGGCCGCCACGATCGCGGTCGGGGTGCCGTCGAGGTCCAGGGCGCCCAACGGCCCCGACGGCGCGATCAGCTGGCGGAACGCGACGCCGACGACGACGGTGGGGAGCACGAACGGGACCACGATCAGGGTGCGGAGCAGCCGCTGGCCGCGGAACCGCAGCCGGTGCAGGACGTAGGCCACCGGGACGCCGAGCACGACTGCGAGGACCGTGGCGAGCCCGGCGGTCCAGACGGTGAACCAGAGCACCCGGCGGACCCGGTCCCGGCCGAGCACCTCGAGCACCCCACCGGGGTCGAAGACGCCGTCGGGCCAGAACCCGCGGGCCACCATCCCGCCGACCGGGTAGAGGAAGAAGGCGACGAGCACGGCCAGGGGGACCGCGGCGAGCGCCGCGATCCCGGCCGCCCTCAGCGGGTGGTCAGGTCGCGCCACTCGCGCAACCACTCGGTCCGGTTGCTGCTGATCTCGTCCGCCGGCACCTCGATCGGCTCCGGTGCGGTCGGCGCCCACTGGTCCCACCCGGCGGGCAGCGCGAGCGAGGTGTCGACCGGGTAGACGTACATGTTGTCCGGGAGCGCCGCCTGGAACGGCTCGGTCAGCATGAAGTCGATGAACTTCTTCGTGTTCGTCGGGTTGGCCGACCCGGCCAGCACCCCGGCGTACTCGACCTGGCGGAAGCAGGTGTCGAGCAGGGCGCTGGTGGTGGGCCCAGAATCAGGCCCAGTCCCGCCCTCGGGCACGGTGAACGGCGGCGAGGAGGAGTAGGAGAGCACGATCGGCCGGTCGCCGGCACCGCCGCCGGCGGTGAAGTCGACGGTGTAGGCGTCGGTCCAGCCGGCGACGACCTTCACGCCGTTGCCGACCAGCCGCTCCCAGTACCCGGTCCAGTCGTCGCCGTAGGTCCCGATGGTGGCCAGCAGGAAGGCGAGACCGGGCGAGGAGCTGGTGGCTCCGGGCACCACCAGCAGGTCCTCGTACGCCGGCTTCGTCAGGTCCTCGAGCGTGACCGGGGGAGCGAGCTTCTTCTCGGCGAACCAGGTGTCGTCGACGTTGATGCAGACGTCGCCGTAGTCGATCGGGGTGAGCTGCTCGCCCGCCTCGCCCTCGAGGGCGAAGCCGGCGACCGACGCGGGGGCGTCCGCAGGCCGGTAGTCGGCCAGGACGCCCTCCTCGACCGCGCGGGTGGCGAAGGTGTTGTCGATCCCGAAGACACCGTCCGCGATCGGCCGGTCCTTGGTGAGAACCAGCTTGTTGGTCAGGGTGCCGGCGTCGCCGTGCGCCTGCACCTTGACGGTGATCCCGGTCTGCTCGGTGAACGCGGCCAGGACGTCCTCGGACATGTTCCAGGAGTCGTGGGTGGCGATCGTGATCGTGGTGCTCTCGGGCTTGCTCGCCGCCGCGTCCTGCTCGTCGCTGCCGCAGCCGGTCAGGACCAAGGCACCTCCGAGCAGCATGACGAGGGCGGCTTTGTGGTGGGTATGCATAACTAACCTTCGACTTCCTTCGCCGGTACTAACCGGGCAGGTTCAAGGGTCTGCGGCGGATCCGCACTCTCAGCACCACGGTCGGTGCTCCCCTGTCGTGAAGGGCCAATCTACCCCGGCAGCGCGTAGTGCTTCTCCGGGCCGTCCTCAGAGCGGACGAGCCGGCCCTGCAGGGCGAGCAGGTCCAGGTGCGCGAGCGTCTCGAACGCGGCCAGTACGGCGTCGAACGGCCCCAGCTCGTCGCGCTTGCGCTCGTGCCGGGTCCAGCCGAGCTCGCCGGCGACGTCCCAGGCGGTCACCGCGCCGGCGGTGACCGCGGCGACGCACTGGTCCAGCCGGACGTCGTGGTGCTCGAGCAGCTCGTCGACGCGGGTGTGCGAGCTCGGCGCCACCGGTCCGTGGGCCGGGAGCAGCATCAGGTCGGGCAGGGCGCGCACCTTGCCGAGGGAGTCCAGGAAGTCGCGCAGCGGCTGCTCGACCCAGGCGGGCTCGAAGCCGACCGAGGGAGTGATCGTCGGCAGCACGTGGTCGCCGGCGAAGAGCAGCCCGGCGGCACGCTCGGCGAAGACGTAGTGACCCTGGGTGTGGCCCGGGGTCGCGACCGCGTCCACGCTGCGCCCACCCAGGTCGAGGACCAGGTCCGCGTCCAGCCAGACGTCCGGCATGCCGTAGTCGTCCATCGCCGGGCGCCCGTTCGGCATCATCGACCGCCAGCCCTCGGCGAGCGGTGCGGCACCGGCCATCTCCAGGCGCTCCAGGTTGGGGTCCCGATCGACGGTCGGGTCGTGCATGAAGTCCATGGTCCGCTTGTCGCCGATGCCGAGCGAGACGGTGGCGCCGACCTCCTGGCCCACCACGTACGCCTGCGTGTAGTGGTCGCGGTGCATGTGGGTGACGAGGAACTGGCGGATGTCGGAGAGCGCGTAACCGGCGTCCTTCATCGAGGCCTCGAAGAGCTTCCGGGACTCCGGGATGGCCCAACCCCCGTCCACCAGGACGAGCCCGTCGTCGGTCTCCATGACGTAGACGTTGACGGCGCGGAGGCCGTCCATCGGCAGGGGCAGCGGGATCCGGCGTACGCCGGGCACGACCTCCCAGGCGCCCGGCTCGGTCCAGTTCACCCCGGAGTCCGGGCTGATCCGGACAGCAGTCTGCACCAGATCCTGACCGAAGTTCGCCTGGTTCTTCATGCCGCCATCATCACAGGGCCGGGTGTCAACGGGGCACGAGCCCGCGGCCCGTGATCAGGGGCAGGTCCTTGGCGACCACGAGACCCCCCGGAGCGTCGCAGACCGCGTGCACCGCGTTGACCAGCCGCATCGCGGTGGTGATCATCCCGGACACGTTGTGGTCACCGTGCTCGCCGTGGTGGCTGAAGTCGACCTTCATCATCGGCTCGCCGAAGATCTCCACCCGGTAGCCCCCGTCACCCTCGGCCGGCTGCGGCCACGGCGCCCCTTCGCGGGGGCCCTGGTCCGGGTGGGTCCGGGTGACGTGGTCCAGCTGCACCCGGGGAACGCCGTCGACGGTCCCGATCACGCCGAACTTCACCGCACCCATCGACCCGGCCGGCACCTCGCACGAGTCGATCCTCAGGTCGACCTCGGAGGGGATCCGCTCGTGGTACTCCTCCAGCTCCGGGTCCAGCTCGATGTCGAGACCGGCAGCGATCTGGCGCACGACCGGACCCCAGGCCGCGGTGAGCACGCCGGGCTGCCACAGGAGCGCGGGGTAGTCCATCGGGCGGCCGAACCCGTAGAGGTCCTGCATGACCACCGGTTGGTAGTAGGTCGAGTAGTCGCAGATCTCGCTGACCACGACCTTGTCGATCCGCTGCGAGAGGCTGGTCATCACCAGCGGCAGCACGTCGTTGGCGAAGCCGGGGTCGATGCCGTTCACGTAGAGGCTGGCGCCGTTCGCTGAGCCGGCGGCGTTGATCCGGTCGACGTAGGAGTCCAGGCCGGTGCCGTCGGGGAAGGTCAGCACCACCGGGCCGGAGGAGACGATGTTGATGCCGTGCTCGAGGATCTCGACCAGGTCCTCGAGGGCGTCGAAGATCCGGTCGTCGGTCATCGCCGCGTGCATGACGGCGTCGGGCTTCAGGTCGAAGAGGGCCTGCTTGTCGTTGGTCGCCAGGACACCGAGGTCCCGGTCGAGCCCGGCGAGCCGGCCGGCGTCCTGCCCGACCTTCTCCGGGTTGGAGACCCAGAGGCCGACGAGCTCGAGGTCCGGCCGGGCGTCGATGCCGGCGATCGCGTGCCGGCCGATGGTGCCGGTCGACCAGACCACGACGCGCTTGGTCGGCGTGCTTCCCCGGGCACCGTCGTGCGCGCTCATCCGAGCGGCTCCAGGTCGGGGAGCCGGAAGTCCAGGTTGGGGATGTCCAGGCCGCCGTCGACCTCGACGATTTTCCCGGTGAGGAAGGAACTGGCCGGGCTGGCCAGGTAGACGACCGCGGCGGCGATGTCCTCGACCTGCCCGACCCGCTGCATCGTGGTCTTCTCGGCGAGCTCGGTCATCACGGCGTCGTCGGAGGCGACGTAGTCCAGGGCACTGGTCAGGATCGACCCGGTGCCGATCGCGTTCACCCGGATCAGCGGGGCCAGGTCCTTGGAGACCAGCCGGGTCCAGTGCGACAGCGCAGCCTTGGCGGTCCCGTAGGCGGCGTACCCGCGTCCGGAGACCCGGCCGATCACCGAGGAGATGTTCACGATCGAACCGCCCGGGTCCGCCCCGGTGAGCATCAGCGGGACCGCCGCTCGGGTGAGCGCGTGCGCGGTCGCGACGTTGAACCGGAAGGCCTCGACCAGGAAGTCCTCGTCGGTGTCCAGGAACGGCAGCGGCATGGTGCCGCCGACGTTGTTCACGATGGTGTCCAGGCGCCCGAACTCGTCGTACGCCGCCTGGGCGAGTCCGGCGGTCTGCTCGAGGTCGCTCAGGTCGGCCTTGACGACGAGCGCCCGGCGGCCGACCGCCCGGACCCTCTCGGCGACCTCGGCGAGCTGCGAGGAGTGGCGGGCGGAGATGACGACGTCGGCCCCGGCCTCGGCGAGGGCCACGGCCGCGGCCGCACCGATCCCTCGTCCAGCACCGGTGATGACGGCAACCCGGCCGTCGACCTTGAAGCGGTCCAGAATCATGCCGAAACTGTAACAGGTTCTAGTTTCTGGGGTAAGGGGTTGCGAACGCACAGAAGCCCGCCCCGAGGGGCAGGCTTCTGTCGGGAGCTGAGGCGGTCAGGCGACCGGTACGTCGTGGCCCTTCCGGGACTGCCGGATCGCCGCACCGCCGGCGAGGACCAGGCCGAGGCCGGCGAACAGGAGCGCCAGTCGCGGGCCACCGGTGCCGGGCAGCCCGTCGTCATCGCCGGGCGGTGTCACCTGGTCACCCCTGGGCAGGACGGTGATCATCGCGGTCCGCTGACAGCTGGTCTCGCCGTTGACGCCGACCGAGAGCAGCGTCAGCTCGGTCCGCTCGGAAACCTCCGGCGCCTTGAACGTCGCGGTGAACGACGACCCGGTGCCGGTGCGGGTCTCGCCGTTGAAGGTCATCTCCCACTGGGTGTCGGAGTCGGCCGCGGCGCGGGCTGCCGTGTCCGTGGTCTCCAGGGTGCAGGTGGCGGTGATCTCGTCGCCGCTGTTGACGACCTGGGCGGAGATGACGAGCGTGCAGACCGCCTCGGGGTAGGCGTGCGCCGCAGGCGCGATGCCGACCGACGCGACCACCCCCGCGAGGGCCGTCAGCCCGGTCAGGATCAGCTTCTTCATGTACTCGTCTCCCTGTGGCCGTCCCCAAGGACCGCGTTCGATCCGCCCGAATCGGGTCTTCCGTGCTGTTCAACGACGTCTCTACGCCCCCGTTACGCCGAACCCAGGGAAACCGGACAAATCAAACGCAGGTCAGCCGGGCCAGGCCCGTGACGGGCCCGATCCAGGGTGGAATCTACGGAATTCCCGGCTCGGACGACGCAAGTGGTCTAGTCGGGTGCGGGTGGGGTGGGAGTTACGCAACCGCACGCCCGGTGCCCGGACGCGGGAGGCGCGGATCAGGCTCCTGGCGGCCTCAGGCCTGGTTGCGGTGGCTCTTCGCCGCGCGGACGACGAAGGCGCCGCCCACGAGCGCGACCAGGCCCGCGATCAGGATCCACAGGTTCGGACCACCGGTGTTCGGCAGGTCGTCACCGTCACCTGGCGGACTCACCTCGTCGCTCCGCGGGAGAACCGTGATCACGATCGTCTTCTCGAACGCAACCTGCGCGGCCGCCCTGGCTGCTACGCGCGGCTCCTCGAGGCTGTCGTAGAGGCAGGTGCCGTTCAGCGGGATGTCGGTGGCCTCGGTCACGATCGGGGCCTCGAAGGAGGTAGTGAAGTTCTCCGACGTCTGGGTCCGGCTCTCGCCGTTCCACTCCAGGGTCCAGTCGCAACTGACGTTCGACGTGGCGAACGCGGTGAAGGACTCGCCGCCGAAGAGCGACTGCCGGTCCACGGTGAGGTTCTGCTGAGCGTCCGGGTACGCCTGGGCAGCCGGGGCGAACCCGACGGCGGCAAGTATGCCGAGAAGCGCGACCACGATCATCGTCCCGAGCTTGTTCATCCGAGAACCCCCACAGTTCTTTGTGTTCAGTTGCGGAACGCCGACACCGTCCACTGCTGGCAGCGTTCCACGGAACGCTACTGCTCGTGGGACGCCTGGGACGAATCCGTACAGGTGTGATTCTCGACACCCGGTTCAACCGCGGTCAATCCGGGGAGCCCCGCCCGGCGTCGCGAGGACCGCGTGACTGGCCACCGCGCGGGCGACGATCCGGCCGTTCTGGGTGATCTCCGCTTCCGCCGACGCGATCCGGCGCCCGACTGCCGACGCGGTGCCCCGGCACACCAGCACCTCCCCGGGGAACGCCGCCCGGACGTACTGGACGCTCAGCTGGACGTGCGGTGCCGCGGTGCCCGGCTCGACCATCGCGTGCACCGCCCAGCCCGTCGTGGTGTCCAGCAGGGCGCTGAGGAAACCGCCGTGCACGATGCCGCCGCCGTTGGTGTGTTCGGGGCCGGGATCGGCTTCGACCACCGCCTCGCCGTCCGCGACGCTGACGTAGCGGAAGCCGAGCAAGGCCGAGAACGGCCCCGGTGCCGGGACGTCGGGCTGGAGGGCGTAGCGCTCTGACATGGGCTCAGGGTAGGGCACCCGACGGGCCGCGCTGCCCCGCCGAAGAGGCCGTTCGGACCCCCCGGCGGGGTCGTTTGACCCTGCCCCGGCGACCCGGAGGAGACAAGAGTCGGAGCAGGAACCGACTCAGGAGGTCGTGATGCGCAAGAAGGTATTGGTCCTCGGCGGAAACTTCGGAGGCCTGACGGCAGCACTCGCCGTGAAGCACGAGCTGCACGGTGACGTGGACGTCACGGTGGTCGCGGCCAGCGACGAATTCCTCTTCACCCCCAGCCTGATCTGGCTCCCGTTCGGCAAGCGCGACCGCGAGGACATCACGTTCCCGATCGCCCCGACCCTGGAGTCGCACGGCATCGACTTCGTGCACGCAGCCGCGACCGCGGTTGACCCGGTCCACAAGACCGTCACGATCGCCGACGGCAGCCAGCTCTCCTACGACTACCTGGTCGTCGCCACCGGTTACCGGAACAAGACCGACGTGGTCCCGGGCTTCACCGAGAACGCCAACACGATCACCACGCTCGTCGAGGCGGAACGGACCGGCGCCGCCTGGACCCGCTTCCTGGACAACCCCGGGGACGTCGTGATCGCGGCCACCCAGGGCGCCGGTTGCTTCGGTGCGGCGTACGAGTTCCTCTTCAACACCTCGCACCAGCTGCGCAAGGCCGGTCTGCACAAGGACGTGAAGCTCACCTACGTCACCGCGGAGCCGTTCCTCGGCCACTTCGGGATCGGCGGCCTGCCGCACGGCGAGCAGCTGCTCGGCATGTTCCTCAAGAAGGAGGGCATCGAGACCCGGCTGTCGACCGGGATCGACCACGTCGACGACGGCGCGCTGGTCCTGGCTGACGGCGAGGCGCTGCCGTTCTCCTTCGGGATGGTGGTGCCGCCGTTCCTGGGGCAGGAGTTCCTCCGCGACGCGGACGGACTGGCCGACGAGAAGGGCTACGTGACGGTGCGGGACACCTACCAGAGCGAGAAGTACGACGACGTGTACGCCGTCGGCGTCGCCGCCGCGGTCGACGTCCCCTGGCAGACCCCGACCCCGGTGGGCATCCCGAAGACCGGGTTCCCGACCGAGGTGATGGCACACATCGCCGCTGCGAACATCGCCGCCCAGATTCGCGGCGAGGTCCCCACCCGCGCGAAGGCGTTCGGCGACATCAAGGCCGTCTGCGTGATGGACGCCGGCAACAACGGCGTGATCATCCTCGCCGACAAGATGCTGCCGCCGCGCAAGCACGGCGTGCTGATCCCCGGACCGCAGGCACACCTGATGAAGCTCGGGTTCGAGAAGTACTTCCTGTGGAAGATGCGGCACGGGTACGTGCAGCTGCCCTGACCGCGGATGACGAAGCCCCTGACCTGCACGCGCGGGTCAGGGGCTTCGCTGCGGAGCCGCCTGTCAGAATCGAACTGACGACCTAGTCATTACGAGTGACTCGCTCTACCGACTGAGCTAAGGCGGCGCCGTGACCGGCCGTGGAGCCGGGCACGCCGGACGAGTATAGGGGCGGTCCGCCGTCGGGACGAAACCGACTCAGCAGCGCAGGTCGGCCTTGGGGACCTTGCCCGAGATCAGCCAGGCCTCCACCGCGTCGTCGACGCAGTCGTTGCCCCGTTGGAAGGCCGTGTGGCCGTCGCCGTCGCGGGTGATCAAGCGGCCGGAGTCGAGTTGCTTCGCCATCGCCTGGGCCCAGATCAGCGGTGTGGCCGGGTCCCGGGTGGTCCCGATGACCACGATCGGCGGCGCGCCTTTCGCGCGCAGCGCCACCGTACGGTCACCGGACTTCACCGGCCACTGCGAGCAGGTGGAGACGCCGAAGGCGAAGAAACGGCCGAAGGTCGGGGACGCCTTCTCGAACTCCGCGAAGTACTGCGGCACCTCGTCGGTGGCGATGAAGTCGTTGTGGTCCAGGCAGTTGACGGCGTAGAGGACCTCGAAGGAGTTGTCGTACTCCCCGCCCTTGCGACCCGCGTAGTAGTCGGCGAGGGCCAGCAGCCCGGTGCCGTCGTCGTCGTTCATCGCCCGGGTCAGGGCCTGGGTCAGCGAGGGCCAGAGGGACTGCACGTACAACGGCAGGAAGATCCCGTAGGTGGCCGTCCCCTCGGTCAGGCGACGGGAACCGGACGTCCGCAGCGTCCTGGTATCCATCCCGTCGAGGAAAGCCTTGATCCGTTTCGTTCCCGCATCGACGGTGTCCCCCAAGAAACAGTTGCCCCGACGGACGCAGTCGGCGACGTACGCCCGGAGCGCGGTCTCGAAACCCCGGCCCTGCTGGAGAGCCAGGTCCTTGCTGGACAGGGCCGGGTTGACCGCTCCGTCCAGGACGAACCGGCCGACGTTCTGCGGGAACGCCTCCGCGTAGGTCGCCCCGAGGAAGGTCCCGTACGACGCACCCAGGTAGTCCAGCTTCGACTCCCCCAGCGCCGCCCGGAGGATGTCCATGTCCCGGGCCGCCTCCTTGGTGGAGATGTGCCGGACCAGGTCGCCGCTGCGGGCCAGGCAGCCGTTGCCGAGCGCTGCCACCAGCTCGTCGATCCGGGTCCGTTCGGCGGCGTCGTCCGGGGCCGGGTCGAAGGCGAACAACGCGTCGAGCTGTTCGGTGCCGGCGCAGTCCAGCGGTGTGCTCTTGCCGACGCCGCGGGGGTCGAACCCGACGATGTCGTAGCGGTCCGACAGGACGGCCCCGAACTGGAGGCGCCCCGCCGCGGCGTAGTCGACCCCGGAGCCGCCGGGCCCGCCCGGGTTGACCACCAGGGACCCGAGCCGCTGGTCGGGGTCTCCGGCCGGGACCCGCAGCAGTGCGATCCTGATCGTCTTCCGGCCCGGGTCGGCGTAGTCCAACGGCACCGTCAGCGTCCCGCACTGGTTGCTGCCGCAGTCGCGCCAGGAGATCTTCTGGCCGTAGAACCTGGCCAGCGCCGGATCGGTCGCCGGCAGCGGCCCGTCCGCCGAGGGCGAAGGGGTCGGCGACGGCGAGGGTGTGATCGACGGTGCGCTGCTCGGACCGGGATCGGTACGGCGGTCGTCGACGACCCGCCACGCGACCACGCCACCGGCCGCGAGCCCGAGGACCAGGACGCCGATCAGGACGCCGCGCAGGATCGGGCCCCGGTTCGACGGCTCGGGGTCCGGGGCGAGCGGTGGCGTCATCGACATGCGCCCAGACTAGGCACTGGCTAGTAACCGGGGCCGAGCCGGAGGGCGACCATCATCGACTCCAGCGCGAGCTGGGCCGGGACGTTGAACTCCAGCATCTGCTCCCGGGCCGCGAAGATCGCGTCGATCCGGCGGAGGTTCTCCTCCGGGCTGCTGGTCCGGGCCAGTGTCTCGACGGCGGCCCGGATCTCCTCGTTGACGATCTCGGTGCGGGCGCCGAGCTGGATCGTCAAGCCGTCGCGGTAGACCGAGACCAGGTCCATCAGGCCGCGGTCGACGACGTCGAGGTGCCGCCGCTTGGCCCGCGTCTTCTGACTCTTCTCCAGGTCGCGCAGCGCCGGGGCGTACTCGCGCGGACGACGACCGCGCTCGACGACGCCGTACGCGCTGTCGAGCTCCTCGCGCTCCCGGGCGTCGTGGACGCTGGTGATCGCGTCGGCCTCTTCCTTGGCCAGGTCGTGCAGCGTGGTGGCGGCCTTCAGGCAGGCACCCAGACCGGTCAGCCGTACCGGGAACTGGACGACCTCGCGGCGACGGCGACGGGTCTCCTCGTCACGGGCCAGCGCCCGGGCCCGCCCGATGTGACCCTGGCTGGCGCGCGCTGCGTGAACCGCCGTGGTCGCATCGACCCCGTCGGTGCGGACCAGGAAGTCGGCGACGTCGGCGCTGCTCGGCGTGGCCAGGACGACCAAGCGGGTCCGCGAGCGGATCGTGGGCAGCACGTCCTCGACCGTCGGTGCGCAGAGCAGCCAGACGGTCCGGTCGGTCGGCTCCTCGACCGCCTTGAGCAGCGCGTTGCACGCCTGCTCGGTGAGCCGGTCGGCGTCCTCGAGGATCATGATCTGGTAGCGGTTGCCCGCCGGGGCCAGCGCAGCGGAGCGGACCAGGTCACGGACCTCGTCGACGCCGATCGAGAGCTTCTCGGTACGGGTCACCCGTACGTCGGGGTGGGCGCCGATCGAGACCGAGTGGCAGGAGTGGCAGGAACCGCAGCCGCCCTGCTCGCACTGCAGCGCTGCGGCGAACGCGACCGCCGCGTTGGAGCGACCCGACCCCGGAGGCCCGGTGAAGAGCCAGGCGTGGGTCATGTCCCCGGCGACCGCCAGCTGCAGCCGCTCGACCAGCCGGCGCTGGCCGACGAGGTTGTCGAAGACGGCGGCGGCCTGTCCTGAGGAGGGCGCCCCGCGCCCGTCTCGAAGGGTCACAGCAGTGCCCCGACCCGCTCGCGGATCGCGACCGCGATCGTCTCGACGTCGGCGCGGGCGTCCAGGACCAGGTAGTGCTCGGGGTCGCGGGCGGCGAGGTCGAGGAAGGCCGCGCGCACCCGCTGGTGGAACTCCAGCGACTCACCCTCGATCCGGTCGCGTTCCGCGCTGTGCTCGTCCACCCTGGTCAGACCGGCGCTGGGTTCGAGGTCGAGCAGCACGGTCAGGTGCGGACGGAGGTCGCCGGTGGCCCAGCGGGCCACGTGCTCCAGCTCGTCCGGCGGGATCGACCGACCGGCACCCTGGTAGGCGAGCGTCGAGTCGACGTACCGGTCGGTGATCACGACGGTACCGGCGCGCAGCGCCGGTCGGACCACCTTGTCCAGGTGCTCGGCCTTGTCTGCGGCGTACAGCAGGGCCTCGGTCTGGTCGGCCAGGTGGCCGGTCTCCGGGCTGAGCACGATCTGCCGGACCTTGCGACCGACCTCGGTGTCGCCGGGCTCGAAGGTCAGCAGTACCTCGCGGCCCTGACCGACCAGCCAATCGCGGAGCAGGGCCGACTGCGTCGACTTGCCGGCACCCTCGCCGCCCTCGAAGCAGAGGAAGAGGCCGGTCTCTGCGTAGACGCCGGGGTAGGACACGTGGTCACCCTAATGGGCGGCTCCGACGGGTTTCGACAGGCTCGACCACCGGTGGTTGACCCGAACCCTCAGGCCTTCTTGGCGGCAGCCTTCTTCGCGGTCTTCTTCGCGGCCGTCTTCTTCGCGGACTTCTTGGCCGCCTTCTTGGCCGGTCCCTTCTCGCGCCGCTCGGCCAGCAGCTCGGCGGCGCGCTCCAAGGTGATCTCCTCGACGGAGTCGTCCTTGCGCAGGGTCGCGTTGTACTCGCCGTCGGTCACGTACTCACCGAAGCGGCCGGCCTTGACCACGACGGGCTGCCCGGAGACCGGGTCGTTGCCCAGCTCCTTCAGGGGCGGGGCAGCGGCGGCCCGACCACGCTGCTTGGGCTGGGCGTAGATCGCCAGCGCCTCGTCCAGGGTGATGTCGAAGAGCTGTTCCTCGGTGGTCAGCGACCGCGAGTCGGTGCCCTTCTTCAGGTACGGCCCGTAGCGTCCGTTCTGCGCGGTGATCTCGACGCCCTCAGCGTCGACGCCGACCACCCGCGGCAGCGAGAGCAGCCGGAGCGCGTCGGCCAGCGTCACCGTCTCCAGGCTCATCGTCTTGAACAGCGAACCGGTCCGGGCCTTCTGCTTCTTCGGGGCGTCCTCGGGCAGGACCTCGGTGACGTAAGGGCCGAAGCGACCGTTCTTGGCCACGATCAGTGTCCCGGTCTCCGGGTCCGTGCCGAGCTCCTTCTCCGCGCCTGCCGGGTTGGCCAGCAGCTCGCGGGCCTTCTCCTCGGTCAGCTCGTCGGGCGGCAGGTCGTCGGGGACGTTGCCGCGCGCCGGGACGCCGTCGGCGTCGCCGTCGTCCGGGTTCGCCGCCTCGACGTACGGGCCGTAGCGGCCGACCCGGAGGTCGATCCCGGTCGGCTCCCCCGCGGCGTTGAGCACCGGGAACGTCGCCAGCTCCTTGGCGTCGATGTCCCCCAGCTCGGTGACCAGCCGCTTGAGTCCCTCGACGCTGTCGCTGCCGAAGTAGAACTCGCCGAGCTCGGTTTCCAGGTTCTTGCGGCCGCCGGCGATCTCGTCGAGCACCTGCTCCATGCCGGCGGTGAACTCGTAGGAGACCAGCCGGGCGAAGTGCCGCTCCAGCAGCCGGATCACCGAGAACGCCAACCAGGCCGGCACCAGAGCGGTGCCCTTCTTGTAGACGTAACCGCGGTTGAGGATGGTGCCGATGATCGAGGCGTACGTCGACGGGCGGCCGATCTCCCGGCTCTCGAGCTCGCTGATCAGCGAGGCCTCGGTGTACCGCGCCGGCGGCTTGGTCTCGTGGCCGCTGGCCTTGAGCGCGGCGGCGCTGACCGCGGCCCCCTGAGTCAGGTTCGGCAGCTTGCTCTCGGCGTCGTCGCGGGCGGCGTCGGCGTCGTCGTTGCCCTCGACGTACGCCTTCAGGAAGCCGTGGAAGGTGATCGTGCGTCCGCTGGAGGAGAAGACGACGTCCTCGCCGGTCGCCGACGGGCCGCCGAGCCGGATCGTCAGCGAGTTGCCGGCGGCGTCCTTCATCTGCGAGGCGATGGTGCGCATCCAGATCAGCTCGTAGAGCCGGAACTGGTCGCCGGTCAGGCCGGTCTGCGCCGGGGTCCGGAAGTTGTCGCCGGCCGGGCGGATCGCTTCGTGCGCCTCCTGGGCGTTCTTCACCTTCGAGGCGTAGACCCGCGGGGCGTCCGGGACGTACTCGGCGCCGTACAGCTCGGCGGCCTGGGTCCGGGCGGCGTTCAGCGCGGTGTCCGACAGCGTGGTGGAGTCGGTACGCATGTAGGTGATGTAGCCGTTCTCGTACAGCCGCTGCGCCACCGACATCGTCGACGAGGCGCTGAAGCCGAGCTTGCGGCTCGCCTCCTGCTGCAGGGTGGTGGTCCGGAACGGCGCGTAGGGCTTGCGGGTGTACGGCTTGGACTCCACCGAGCGGACCGTGAAGTCGGTGTCGTGCAGCGCCTCGACGAGCGCTTCGGCCTTCGCCTGGTTGAGATGCGCGACGTTGGCACCCTCCTTGAGGGCGCCGTCGTCGCCGAAGTCGCTGCCGCGGGCGACCCGGACCCCGTCGATGCTGTGCAGCTTGCCGGGGAACATCCGCTGCTCGTGGTCGGCTCCGGCGTCGAAGGTGCCCTCGAGGTCCCAGTACGACGCCACCCGGAACGCGATCCGCTCACGCTCGCGATCGACGACCAACCGGGTCGCCACCGACTGCACCCGGCCCGCGGAGAGACCCGACATGACCTTCTTCCAGAGCACCGGGGAGACCTCGTAGCCGTAGAGGCGGTCGAGGATCCGACGCGCCTCCTGGGCCTCGACGAGGTCCATGTCGATCTCCCGCGGCGTCTCGACCGCCGCCTGGATCGCGGCCGGGGTGATCTCGTGGAAGACCATCCGCTTCACCGGGAGGTCGGGGCGCGGCTTCAGCTCGTCGAGGAGGTGCCAGGCGATCGCCTCGCCCTCGCGGTCCTCATCGGTCGCGAGGTAGAGCTCGTCGGCGTCCTTCAGCAGACCCTTGAGCTTGGTGATGTGCGCCTTCTTGTCACGCGAGACCACGTAGACCGGCTTGAAGCCGTCGTCGACGTTGACCCCGAGCCGGGCCCACGGCTCCCCCTTGACCTTGGCCGGGATGTCCGCGGCGGTCTGCGGCAGGTCGCGGATGTGTCCGATCGAGGACTCCACGACGTACCCCTTGCCCAGGTAGCCCTCGATGGTGCGGGCCTTGGCCGGGGACTCGACGATCACGAGCTTGTGTGCCACGGGCGGTGGAATCCTTCGTTCACGGGACGTTCGGGGTGGGGATCTGCCGCAACAAGGTAGCGCGGACGTCCAGCCTGGCAACCCGGCAGCCCGGCCCGGTCGCACCCTCCCCCTACGGGGGACTCTCCCGCGAGCTGGTCTAGGCGGCGGGCGTGTCGAGCTCCAGGAAGCCCTCCACGAGCAGCTCGCGGACTTCCTCCAGCCGGGCCGGGACATCGAGCTCACCGACCAGCTGGCCGATCGCCTGGAGCAGCTGTCCGGTGGTCAGCTCGCCGTCCGCAGCCCCGGCCAGGGCCGACGCAACCGTGTCCACCTGCCGACCTCTCCGCATCCCGCGCTGCTGGCGCAGCACGATCTGAGCGGGGTCCTCGGCACCCACCGGGCCGAACGTCTCCTGGAGCACGTCGGGTCGGAGCACCGGTCGCTGGGCCAGCAGCGCCTCGTCGCTCAGTCCCCGGACCCGGGCGACCCGGGCGAAGTGCGCGTCGTTCTCCGGTCCCAACGGCTGCTCGACCTCCCAGCGCCACTCCTCCAGGCGGAGGTCCGGGTCCGCGGACCCGGAGGCGCGCAGGGTGATCCAGCCGAAGCCGACGGCCTCGACCCCGATCTCGTCGAACCAGGAGAGCCAGGTGTCGTAGCGGTTCGTGTAGTCCGGGGCGCCGTGCAGGCCTGCGTCCTTGAGCCAGAGCTCGACGTAGGAGGGCAGGTCCAGCACCTCGCGCTGCACCACCCAGGCATCGCACCGCCCGGGGGCGAGCCAACCGGCCAGCCGCTCGTCCCAGGCCTGGTCGCGCCGGATCGCCCAGTTCGCGAGGACCTGCCCGGTCCCACCGGGGTTCAGGTGCCGCGGAAGGGCCTTCACGATGTCCTCGACGACCCGGTCGCCGGGCAGTCCCGAATCGCGGTAGACGAGGCGTTCACCGGTTGCCGGGGAGATCACGAAGGGCGGGTTGGTGACGACCAGGTCGAAGCGCTCCTCGGCCACCGGCTCGAAGAAGCTGCCCTCCCGGATGTCGAGCTCGACCCCGTTGAGCCCGGCGTTGAGCCCGGTGAGCCAGAGTGCGCGCGTGTTCACGTCGGTCGCAACCACGCGCTCGACGTGCTCAGCGAGGTGCAGGGACTGGACGCCGCACCCGGTGCCGAGGTCGAGCGCGCTCCCCACCGGGGTACGGACGGTGAGCTCGGCGAGCGAGGTCGCTGCCGGGCTGATCCCGAGCACGTGGTCGGGCCCGACCCGCTGCGGGCCGCCGTCCAGCCCGGGGGTGAGGTCGCTGGCCACCCAGAGGTTGCCGGGGGTGTCGCCGGGGGCGCTGTCGACGCCGTACGGACGGAGGTCGACGCGGGCGGCGACCTCGCTGAACGAGCGCTCCAGGATGCCTTCGGCGCAGAGCTCGTCGACCAGCCCGGGCAGCGCGGCCTCGGCCTGCTCGGCCGGGACGGTGGCCTGGAGCAGCCAGATCCGGGTGAGGGTCTCCAGCGCGCTGCCGCCGGTGGTCGCCCGCAGCCCGGGCGTGGTCTCGTTGCGGCCCAGGGCGGCCTGCGCGGTCTCCCCGATCAGCGCGGACACCGCGGCGTAGGTGTAGTCGGCCGCGGCGAGCGCGTCCCGGAGCCGGGCGGCGAGATCGGAGGTCACCGCCGCAGGCTAGTCGAGTCCCAACTCAACGGTGGACAACGAGCGACGGGTCCGGCCAGTGGCCGGACCCGTCGACAGGGGGATCGATCAGGCGGAGACGTGCGGCGCCAGCGCCGACGATCCGGAGTCGTCGCCGTCGTCACCGATGTTGACTGCCCGTTGCTTGGAGACGTACAGCGCCACCGCGATGACCGCGACCGCAGCGACCGCGATCGCTATCCGGACCGGGTCGTTCTGGTCCTCGCCCACGCTCAGCGAGACGACCGCACTGGCGATCAGCAGCGAGACCAGGTTCATCACCTTGATCAGCGGGTTGATCGCCGGACCGGCGGTGTCCTTGAACGGGTCACCGACGGTGTCACCGATGACGGTGGCGGCGTGGGCCTCGGAGCCCTTGCCCCCGTGGTGTCCGTCCTCGACGAGCTTCTTGGCGTTGTCCCAGGCGCCACCCGCGTTGGCCAGGAAGACGGCCATCAGGGTGCCGGTACCGATCGCACCGGCCAGGAAGCCGGCCAGCGCCGCGACGCCGAGGCCGAAGCCCACCGCGACCGGAGCGAGGACCGCCAGCAGACCGGGCGTGACGAGCTCGCGGAGCGAGTCCTTGGTGACGATGTCGACGACCTTGCCGTACTCCGGCCGACCGACGCCGGGGTTGTTCGGGTCCGGGTACTGCATGATCCCGGCGATCTCGCGGAACTGGCGACGGACCTCGTAGACGACCGCGCCCGCAGCCCGGGCGACGGCGTTGATCGCCAGACCCGAGAACAGGAACACCACGGCCGAGCCGAGCAGGACCCCGACGAGGACGCCCGGGTTGTAGACGAAGAAGTTCAGCGAGGACAGGTCGTCCGCGGTGAGCTCGCCCGCATCCCGGACCGCCTCGATCACGGAGGTCGAGTACGAGCCGAACAGCGCCGTCGCGGCGAGCACGGCGGTCGCGATCGCGATGCCCTTGGTGATCGCCTTGGTGGTGTTGCCGACCGCGTCCAGCTCGGTGAGGATCTGCGCCCCCTCCTCGCTGACGTCCCCGGACATCTCGGCGATGCCCTGGGCGTTGTCGGAGACCGGACCGAAGGTGTCCATCGCGACGATGACGCCGACGGTGGTGAGCAGACCGCACCCGGCCAGGGCCACCGCGAACAGCGAGATGGTGACCGTGGCACCGCCGAGCAGGAACGCCCCGAAGACCGCGGCGCCGATGACCAGCGTCGTGTAGACCGCCGACTCGAACCCGACCGAGAGGCCCGCCAGGATGACGGTCGCGGCACCGGTCAGCGAGGTCTTGCCGACGTCCTTGACCGGCTTGTACTCGGTGCCGGTGTAGTAACCGGTGAGCGCCAGGATGCCGGCGGCCATCACGATGCCGATGACCACGGCGACCGAGGCGATCACCCGCGGGTCGCCCTCGGCGCCGGCCATGTCCAGGCCGGTGACGTTCTGGAACTCGGAGAAGGAGCCCGGCAGGTAGGCGAACGAGGCCACCACCGAGGCGACCGCACCGACGGCGGCGGAGATGTAGAACGCCCGGTTGATGGTGACCAGACCGTTCTCGCTCGGACGCGGCTTGCACAGGTACACACCGAGCACCGCGGTGAGCGCCCCGATCGCCGGGATCAGCAGCGGGTAGACCAGGCCCTCGTTGCCGAAGGCCTGCGAGCCGAGGATCAGCGCGGCCACCAGGGTGACGGCGTACGACTCGAAGAGGTCGGCCGCCATGCCGGCGCAGTCACCGACGTTGTCGCCCACGTTGTCCGCGATGGTGGCGGCGTTGCGCGGGTCGTCCTCGGGGATGTTGTTCTCGACCTTGCCCACCAGGTCGGCGCCGACGTCGGCCGCCTTGGTGAAGATGCCGCCGCCGACACGCATGAACATCGCGAGCAGCGCCGCACCGAAGCCGAAGCCCTCGAGCACGTGCGGGGCCTCGTCCTTGTAGAGCAGGACGACGACGCTGGCGCCGAGCAGGCCCAGGCCGACGGTCAGCATGCCGACCATGGCACCGGTCCGGAACCCGATCTTCATGGCCGGGTCGCGACCCACCTCGTTGGCCGCCGCGGCGACGCGCAGGTTGGACTGCACCGCCAGGGACATGCCCAGGTAGCCGACGGCTGCCGAGAACCCGGCACCCACCAGGAAGAAGAGCGAGCGACCGATGCGTACGGCGGAATCGTCGGCCGGCAGGGCCAGCAGCGCGACGAACGCGACCGCGGCGAAGATGCCGAGCGTCCGGAACTGCCGGGCGAGGTAGGCGCTGGCGCCTTCCTGCACCGCCTTGGCGATGGTCTTCATGTTCTCGGTGCCCTGGCCGGCGGCCAGCACCTCGTTACGGAACATCGCTGCCATGCCGAGCGCCGCCAGGGCGATCACGGCGATGATCAGGACGAGTACGAGGTTGCCGTCGGTCAGTTCGGGGGTGATGTCGGACACGAGCCCGGTCATTGAATCTCCTCGATGTGCTGCGACGTCTGAAGGACTGCCCGTCAAACGTCGCGGACTATACGCAGGTGTGAGGGGCGTCACGACGCAGGGGTGAGCCAGATCACTCCCCGAGTTCGCGCAGGCGTCGAGCGGCTGGGCGAGATGCCCGTTTTATGCCTCAGCGCGGGGTGTCGTCGGCGAGCGCGGCCGCTTCGGAGTCGTAGATCGTGAAGACCTTCGCGAGACCGGTGATCCGGAAGATCTTCAGCAACCGGTCCTGGCTGCAGACCAAGGTCATCGTGCCCTCCTGGGCGCGGACCTTCTTAAGGCCGCCGACCAGGACACCGAGTCCGGTGGAGTCGAGGAAGTCGACCTTCTCCAGGTCGATCACCAGGACGTGCCGACCGCTGCCGACCAGCTCGGTGATCTTGTCGCGCAGCTTCGGCGCGGTGTAGACGTCGACCTCACCGCCGACGGCCACCACCGTGCGCTCGCCCACCTCACGAGTCGTCAGCGTCAGGTCCACGATCTCTCCCACACGGCTCCGCAGCGACCCAGCCCCGAGCCGGCTGGGTACGGTCGCCGTCATTCAACCACGTCGGGCCCAGGGTTCGACGGGGCCCGGGCACCGGTGTCGGGCCTTCCTGGGAGACTCGGCCAGGTGAGCAGCAGCCGCCTGGAAGGCCTCGTCGAGCGCCTGGTCGCGGCACCGGGCCGGGCCGAGCGGCTGACCCACCTGGAGGTGCTCCCTGCACGGGTCGCCCGGACCGCCCCCTGGCCGGCCTGGATCAGCCCGGAGGTCGCCGCTGCCTGGCAGCGCACCGGCGTCCGGGAGCCGTGGCAGCACCAGGTCCAGGCCGCCGACCTCGTCCGGTCAGGGGTGCACACGGTGCTCTCGACCGGGACCGCCTCGGGCAAGTCCCTGGGCTACCTGGCGCCCGCGCTGACCGCGATCACCGAGAAACGCGGACCCCGGGGCCAGCGCGGCTCGACCACGCTGTACCTGGCGCCCACCAAGGCGCTGGCCCAGGACCAGCTGAACAGCCTGCGCGGCCTGCGCATCGAGGGCCTGCGCGTCGCTGCCCACGACGGCGACTCCAGCCCGGAGGAACGCGAGTGGACCCGGGACCACGCGGAGTACGTGCTGACGAACCCGGACATGCTGCACCACTCCCTGCTCCCCGGGCACGAGCGCTGGTCCCGGTTCTTCGCCGCTCTGGACTTCGTGGTGATCGACGAGTGCCACCACTACCGGGGTGTCTTCGGGGCCCACGTCGCGCAGATCGTCCGACGGCTCCGGCGGGTCGCTGCCCAGTACGGCGCCTCCCCCACCTTCGTGCTCGCCTCGGCCACCGTCGCCGAGCCCGAGGTAGCGGCAGCGCGGCTGACCGGGCTGCCCGTCCAGGCGGTGACCGACGACGCCTCGCCCCGCGGTCAGGTGGCCCTGGCTCTCTGGGAACCCCCGTTCGTCTCGTACGGCGGGGAGCACGGCGCACCGGTACGCCGCTCGGTCACCGCCGAGCTCGCCGACCTGCTCACCGACCTGGTGGTCGAGCAGGTCCCGACGCTCGCGTTCGTGCGGAGCCGCCGCGGCGCCGAGACGGTGGCGCTGAGCACCCGCCGGTTGCTCGCCGAGGTCGACGCCGCCCTGGCCGACCGGGTCGCGGCGTACCGGGGTGGGTACCTGCCCGAGGAACGACGCGCCCTGGAGCAGGCGTTGCGCTCCGGCGAGCTGCTCGGGCTGGCGGCGACCAACGCCCTCGAGCTCGGCATCGACATCTCCGGCCTGGACGCCGTCCTGCTCGGCGGCTTTCCCGGGACCCGGGCAGCGCTGTGGCAGCAGGTGGGCCGGGCCGGCCGGGACGGCGGCGACGCGCTCGGCGTCTTCGTGGCCCGCGACGACCCGCTCGACACCTACCTGGTCAACCACCCCGAGCACCTGCTCGGGCGGCCGGTCGAGGCCTCGGTGTTCGACCCGGACAACCCCTACGTTCTCGGCCCGCACCTGTGCGCCGCGGCGGCAGAGCTGCCGCTGACCGAACAGGGGTTGGAGATCTTCGGCCCGACGGCCCGCGACGCCGTCGACGCGTTGACCCACGCAGGCCTCCTCCGCAGACGCCACCACGGCTGGTACTGGACCGACCGGCGCCGGGCCAGCGACCTGGCCGACATCCGGTCCTCGGGCGGCAGCCCGGTCCGGCTCGTCGAGGACGGCACCGGGCGGGTGCTCGGCACCGTCGACGCCGGGTCGTCGCACGCGCAGGCGCACGCCGGCGCCGTCTACCTGCACCAGGGCGAGAGCTACCTGGTGCTCGACCTCGACCTGGAGGCGTCGGTGGCGACGGTGACCGCTGCCGAGGTCGACTACTCCACCTCGGCCCGGGAGGTCACCGACATCGCGATCGTCCGGGAGCAGCAGCACGAGACCTGGGGCCCGGTCCGGCTGAGCTTCGGTACGGTGCGGGTGACCCACCAGGTGGTCTCGTTCCTCCGGCGTCGGGTTCCCGCCGGCGACGTCCTCGGCGAGGAGCTGCTGGACCTGCCGGAACGGACGCTGGAGACCGCGTCGGTCTGGTGGACCGTCCCGGACCACGTCGTGGAGGACTGCGGCATCGACCCCGAGGACCTGCCCGGGTCGGCCCACGCCGCCGAGCACGCCGCGATCGGCCTGCTACCGCTCTTCGCCACCTGCGACCGGTGGGACATCGGCGGCGTCTCGACCGCCCGGCACGCCGACACCGGCCAGCTCACCGTCTTCGTCTACGACGGCCACCCGGGCGGAGCGGGCTTCGCCGAGCGCGGGTTCGCGACGGCCGCGGAGTGGCTCGAGGCGACCCGGGAAGCGATCGCGTCGTGCGCCTGTACCGAGGGCTGTCCGTCCTGCGTGCAGTCGCCGAAGTGCGGCAACCAGAACAACCCCCTCGACAAGGCCGGCGCGGTGCGGCTGCTGGACCTGGTGCTGGCCAGCGCGGCGCCACCGGTCGTCGGGCCTGCCGGGACGCAGCGACAATAGGCAGATGATCCTCCCGGCCACCGACGCCTTCCTCGACTTCTGGACCGAACGGCGGCTCTGCACCGTCACGACGTTGCGGCCCGACGGGACCCCGCACGTGGTCCCGATGGGGGTGGCGATCGATCCGGAGACCGACCGGGCGTGGGCGATCACCGCCGGCGACTCGGTGAAGGCGCGCAACCTGGCGCGCGCCGGTAGCGCCGGGGCACCGATCGCGGTCTGCTGCGTCGACGGCCGGTACTGGTCGACGCTGGAGGGCACCGCAGTCGTCCTGGTCGGCCCGGACGCGGTGGCCGAGGCGGAGCGTCGGTACGCCGCGCGCTACAAGGTGCCGCGGGAGAACCCGCACCGAGTGGCGCTGCGCATCGAGGTCAGCCGGGTCCTCGGCAACGTCCGCTGATCCGGCGGAAGGGCGTCGGGGTACCCTCCTGGTGCCAGTCGTACTCCACACGTGGGGTCAGGGAACCCGGTGAGAATCCGGGACTGACGCGCAGCGGTGAGGGTGACGGGCGGAGCATGCGGGCGACCGCAGCCACTGGAGCCCTGCTCCGGGAAGGTGTTCCGTCCCGGTCGATCCCGAGTCCGAAGACCTGCTGGCCCTAGCGGCAGCAGCCGTCAGGTCGTACGTGACTCCGCGCAAAGAGTCCTGGCCAGTGAGGTAGTACAAGGTGCGATCGGTCCGCCACCGCAGCGATCTGTGCCCCGGGGCGTTGCGCCCGTGGCCCGCCGAGGACGGGCTCCTGGTCCGGCTCCGACTGGTCGGCGGGAACCTCCCTGCGCGCGCTCTGCTCCGCCTGGTCGCGGTGGCCGAGCAGTACGGCGACGGCCACGTCCACCTGACCACGCGGGCCAACCTCCAGGTCCGGGGTTTCCCCGGTTGCGACGGCGCGCTGGACCCTGGTGCCCTGAGCGCCCTCGAGGCGACCGGACTGCTCCCGACCCGGAGCCACGAACTGGTCCGGAACGTCCTGGTCTCACCGCAGACCGGGCACGCCGGCGGCCGGGCCGACCTGCGCCCGGTGGCCGCCGAGCTCGACCGTCGGCTCTGCGCGGACCCGGCGCTGGCCGACCTTCCCGGCCGTTTCCTGTTCGTCCTCGACGACGGCCGCGGCGACCTGGTCGCCCGGCCGGGCGACCTCGGACTGGTCGCGCTCGACAGGTCGACGGCCCAGCTCCGGGTCGGTGCGGACTGGGGCCCGGTGGTCGCGTTGCGCGACGCCGCCGCGGCGATCGCGGCCCTGGCCCACGCGTTCGTCGTACGCCGCGGCACCGGCGCGGAGGCGCCCTGGCACGTGGTGGAACTGCCCTCCCGGTTGGTTCGGCCCGAACGGCCCGACGCCCGGCTGCCGGACCCGATCGGCCCGCTCGCGTTCGGGCCGGTGGCCGGCGGCGAGCACGTCCCGGTCGCAGCGACCGGCCTCGACCGCGATACCGCCGACGCGCTGGCCGTGCGGTCCGACCACCTGATCGTCACGCCGTGGAACGGCGTCCTCGTCCCCCAGGAGGCACGATGACCAACGCGACATCCGACCTGCGACGGCCGCCCCGCGCCTATCCGTACGTCGACGACGGGTCGGCGATCTACCTCGACTCCTTCGCGACGATCCGGCGCGAAGCCGACCTCAGCGGAGTGCCCGCGGACGCCGAGAAGCTCGCGGTCCGGATGATCCACGGCAGCGGGCAGGTCGACCTGGCCCGCGACCTCGTCGTCCACCCCCGGCTGGTCGCGGCGGCGCGGGCGGCGCTGGAGGCCGGCCGCCCGATCCTCTGCGACGCGACGATGGTTGCCACCGGGGTGACCCGCAGCCGGTTGCCGCAGGAGAACGACGTGCTGTGCTTCCTCAACGACCCGCGCACCCCGGGTCTCGCGGCGACCTGGGGGACCACCCGGACCGCGGCGGCGGTCTCCTTGTGGGAGCCGCTGCTCGAGGACGCCGTGGTGGCGATCGGCAACGCACCGACAGCGTTGTTCCACCTGCTGGAGTTGGTGCTCGCCGGCGGACCGCGCCCGGCCGCCGTGGTCGGTTGCCCGGTGGGGTTCATCGGCGCAGCCGAGTCGAAGCAGGCGCTCATCGACCTGCGAGCCGAGCACGGCATCGACCTGCCCTACGTCACCGTCACGGGACGGCGCGGCGGCTCGGCGATGACGTCCTCAGCCCTCAACGCGCTGGCCCAGGAGGCGGAGTGAACGGCCGGTTCCAGGTCGTCGGGATCGGACCCGGCGACCCCGAGCTGATCACCCGGAAGGCCGAGCGGCTGATCCGGTCGGCTCCTGTCGTCGCCTTCCACGCCGGCGTGCGCGCCTCCTCCCACGCCCGCCGGATCGCTGCCGACCTGATCCCGACCCGGGCGATCGAGGAGGAGCTCCGCTACCCGGTCACCACCGGGACCACCGACCACCCCGGCGGGTACGTCGGCGCACTGGCCGACTTCTACGACGACTGCGAACGACGCCTCGCCGCCCATCTGGAGGCGGGTCGGGACGTCGTACTGCTGGCCGAGGGCGACCCGTTGTTCTACGGCTCGTCGATGTACCTGCTGGACCGGTTCCGGGACCGGTTCGAGGTCGACGTGGTCCCGGGGGTGCCGGCCTTCGCGGCGGCGACCGCGGCCGTGCCGGCGGCCCTGGTCCGGCAGACCGACGTCCTCACCGTGCTCCCCGGAACCCTGCCCGAACCCGAGCTGGCACGCCGGCTGGCCGACACCGACGCCGCGGTGATCATGAAGCTGGGGAGGACGTTCCCCGCCGTACGCAACGCCCTGGCACAGGCCGGTCGACTGGAGGGCGCCCTCTACGTCGAACGGGCCTCGCAGCCGGAGCAGCGCTGGATCCCCGTCGTCGACGTCGACCCGACCACGGTGCCGTACTTCTCCCTGATCGTGGTGCCCGGCGACGCCGCGCGGCCGCTGTCGTCGGCCCGGTTGCGGTCGCTGGCCGCGCCCACCGAGGAGCGGGTCGAGCCGACGGCGGCCGGCACCCGCGAGCTGTACGTGGTGGGCCTCGGTCCCGGACCGGAGGGTTGGCTGACCCCCGAGGTCGCCACCGTCCTGGCCGAGGTCGACCACGTCGTCGGCTACGGCCCGTACGTCGCCCGGGTGCCGCAACGCGTCGGCCTGGTCCGGCACGCCTCCGGCAACACCGTCGAGGTGGACCGGGCCCGGGTCGCCCTGGACCTGGCGCGGGCCGGGGAGAAGGTCGCCGTCGTCTCCGGCGGCGACGCCGGGGTCTTCGGAATGGCAGCCGCGGTCTTCGAGGCCGCCGAGGACCCGGTGTACGCCGAGGTCGCGATCACCGTCCTGCCGGGCGTGAGCGCCGTCCAAGCCGTGGCGGCACGGGCCGGGGCCCCGATCGGCGCGGACTTCGCCGTGGTCTCGCTCTCCGACCGGCTCAAGCCGTGGTCGACCGTGGAGCGGCGGCTGCGCGCGATCGCCGAGGCCGACCTGGTGCTCGCGATCTACAACCCGGCGTCGCGGACTCGGACGACGCAGGTGGCCGCCGCGCAGGACGTCCTGCTGGAGCACCGCAAGCCGGACACCGTCGTGATCGTCGGCCGCGACGTCGGCCGGGCCGAGGAGTCGATCACCGTGACCACGCTGGCCGAGCTCGATCCGTCGAGCATCGACATGAAGTGCCTGCTGATCGTCGGCGCCGAGAGCACCCGCGTCGGTCCGGCGGGGGTGTGGACGCCGCGGTTCGTCGACGAGCCCGGGCGGGCTGACCGGTGACGGTCCACTTCGTCGGCGCCGGCCCCGGGGCCGCCGACCTGCTCACCGTCCGGGCCGTCCGGTTGCTGGGTGCCGCCGACGTGGTGCTCTACCCCGGCACCTACCTCGATCCCGAGGTGCTGGCGCACGTCAGCCCCGGCGCCGAGCTCGTCGACACCCAGGGCCTCGACCTCGACCAGATCACCGCGCGGTTGGTCGCCGCCCACGTCGCCGGCCACGACGTGGTCCGGCTGGCCTCCGGCGATCTGTCGCTCTACTCGGCCCTGGCCGAGCAGTCCCGTCGGCTGGACGCGGCCGGGGTGCCGTGGGACGTCACCCCAGGGGTGCCGGCGTACGCCGCCGCTGCCGCGCTGCTCGGGCGGGAGCTGACCGTCCCGCTGGTCGCGCAGTCGGTCGTGCTGACCCGGACCCGGGCACGGTCGACGGCGATGCCCCCGGGAGAGTCGTTGGCGGCGTTCGCCGCGACCGGCGCGACCCTGGTCCTGCACCTGGCGATCACCCGGGTGCGGACGCTGATGGCCGAGCTCGAGCACGAGTACGGACCTGACTGTCCCGTCGCGGTGGTGCACCGGGCCAGCCAACCCGAGGAGCTGGTGCTGCGCGGAACGGTCGCGACGATCGCGGCGTCGGTCGAACGCGCCGGGCTGAAGCAGGCTGCGGTGGTCCTGGTGGGCCGGGCCCTGGACCCGGAACAGGTGCAGGAGTCCTACCTCTACTCCGCGTCCCGGGACCGCGCCGGCGCGGTCGGCGGCACCGCGTAGGCCCACTGGGTGACCGTCCGCGCCGGGGTCCAGCCGGTGAAGCCGCCGATCGCGGCTGCGGTCTCCACCGAGATCCGGGTCAGCTCGCCGCCGTGCTGCTGGTAGCGGGTGGCGAGCAGCTGCTCGGTCTCCACGGTGACCCCGTGGACGACCAGTCGACCACCCGGACCGAGGGCGGCCAGACAGCGGTCGAGGACCCCGTCCCGGGTCGCGCCGCCACCGACGAAGATCGCGTCGGGCGTACTCAGTCCGACCAGCGCCGCGGGTGCGCGGCCCGGGACGACCTCCAACCCGGGGACGCCGAGGGCGTGGGCGTTCCGCACGATCCGGTCGGCCCGTTCCGGGTCGGCCTCGACGGCGGTCGCGGTGCAGGTCGGGTGCGCCCGGAGCCACTCGATCCCGATCGAGCCGGCCCCGGCTCCCACGTCCCACAGGTGCGCTCCGGGGGTGGGCGCCAACCGCGCCAGCGCTGCGGCACGCAAGTCGCGTTTGGTGAGCTGGCCGTCGTGCTCGAAGGCGCTGTCGGGGAGCCCCGCGGTCCACCCGCCCACGTGCGGGCCGTCGAGCTCGAGGGCGAGGACGTGCAACCGGGGTGAGGCAGCGGACCAGGACTCCGCGGTCCCCTCGAGGCGGGTGGCGTCGGCGGACCCGAGGTTGCCGAGCACCGTCATCCGGCTGGCGCCGTACCCGGCCACGACCAGGAGCGCTGCCACGGCGTCCGGAGTGGTCTCGTCGGCGGAGAGCACCAGGACCCGCCGCCCGGGCGCGAGCTCCCGGGCGACCGCCGCGACCTCGCGGCCGTCGACGCGGACGACCGCGCACGACTCCGCAGGCCAACCGAGCTCGGCCCGGGCCAGCGCGATCGAGGAGACGGCCGGCAGCAGCACGACCCGGTCGGCGCCGAGCAGCTCGACCAACGTCGACCCGATCCCGGAGACGAGCGGGTCGCCGGAGGCCAGGGCCACCACGGGGCCGCGGGTCAGCGAGCCGAGCAGGTCGTGCAGGCCGGGACGCAGCGGCGAGGGCCAGGAGCGCCGCTCCTGGTCCGGTACGTCGGGGAGCAGGTCCAGGTGCCGGCTGCCGCCGATCACGGTGCCCGCCCCCAGGACGACCTCCTTGACCTGGTCCGCCAGGCCCGCCCAACCGTCCGCACCGATCCCGACCACGATCACCGACGGGGTCGCCGACGGGGTGGACGAGGGGCGCGGGGTAGCGGACACGGGACGCGACGCTATCGTGATCACCAGCACGAGGTGCCCCAACTACCCAGCCATCGGAAACGGTGGGGACGGTCGGCGGGGAGAATCTGGGAAGCCGGTGAGATTCCGGCACAGGCCCGCTGCGGTGATTCAGGCCCTCCGAGACGGAGGGACCTGACAAGTCCGAAGACCGGCCTCGCGCTCGACCGATCCGGACACGTCTCCGGGCACCACGGCGAAACGAGCGGGAGCCTCAGATGCCACAGCAGTACCCCTTTTCTGCCGTCCTCGGCTGCGAGACCGACGCGCTGGACGACATGGGCCTCTCCCTGGTGCTCACCACGATCGCGCCCGAGATCGGCGGCGTCCTGATTCGCGGCGAGAAGGGCACCGCCAAGTCCACCGCCGTCCGCGCGCTGGCCGCGGTGCTGCCCCCGGTCGACACCTGGGTCGGCGACCGGTTCTCCGTCGACCCGGCCGACCCGGCAGCGGTCTCCCCCGACGGCCCGTTCGGCCCCGACGCCGAGGTGCTGACCCGGCCGGTGCGGCTGGTCGAGCTCCCGGTGGGCGCCACCGAGAACCGGGTCCTGGGGTCGCTGCACCTCGAACGGGCGCTCGCGCACGGGAAGGTCGAGTACGAGCCGGGCCTCCTCGGCCGTGCGCACCGCGGCATCCTGTACGTCGACGAGGTCAACCTGCTCCACGACCACCTGGTCGACCTGCTCCTGGACGCCGCCGCGATGGGGCACGTCACCGTCGAGCGCGACGGGGTCTCGGTCGAGCACGCGGCCCGGTTCGTGCTGATCGGCACGATGAACCCGGAGGAGGGCGAGCTCCGGCCGCAGCTGCTGGACCGATTCGGCCTCAGCGTCGAGGTGGCCGCACCGCGCGACCCCCGGCTCCGGGCCGAGGTCGTCCGCCGGCGGATCGCGTACGACGCCGACCCGGCGGCGTTCACCGAGCGGTACGCCGCCGCCGACGCCGCACTGACCGAACGGGTCCAGGACGCGCGCCGCCGGATCGGCAAGGTCGCGCTGACCGAGGCCGCGCTGCTCACGATCGCCGAGGTGTGCGCGGGCTTCGAGGTCGACGGCCTCCGGGCCGACATCGTGCTGGCGCGCACCGCCGTCGCCCACGCCGCCTGGGCGGGACGTGACGAGGTCACCCGGGCCGACATCCGCCGGGCCGCCCTGCTGGCGCTGCCGCACCGCCGCCGGCGGAACCCGTTCGACCCGCTCGGCCTCGACGAGGACCTGCTCGACCACCTCCTCGGCGACGGCGAACTGCCCCCGGAACCGCCCGAGGGCAGCCCAGACGAAGGCCCAGAGAACGGCCCGGAGAGCGGCCCGGACGACGGCCAGGTGGTTGAGGACGGCGCGCAAGCGCCGGTCTCGAGACCCAGTGACACCGGCGCAGCCGGCGAGGACGATCTCGAGACGGGCACGGAGCGCCCTCCGCGGTCAGCGGGGTCCGAGACCGTGGCGACCGCCACCACGGCGTACCAGCCGAAGCTCCTCACCGTCACCGGTCTCGGCGAGGGCGACGCCGGCCGCCGGAGCCGGGCCATCGCCGCCACCGGACGCCGGGTCGGCGCCCGACGGCCCAACGGTCCGACCGGGTCGCTGCACCTGATCGAGACGCTGCTCGCGGCCGCCGGCCAGCAGCCCGCCCGCGGCCGTACCGGCGGTCCCGTGCGGCTGCGCAACGAGGACCTGCGCGTCGCCGTACGAGAGGGCCGGGAGGCGAACCTGGTGCTCTTCTGCGTCGACGCCTCCGGCTCGATGGCGGCTCGCAAGCGGATGACCCAGGTGAAGACCGCGATCCTCTCCCTCCTGCTCGACGCGTACCGCCGCCGCGACAAGGTCGGTCTGGTGACGTTCCGCGGGTCGGGGGCGGAGACCGCGCTGCCGCCGACGCACTCCGTCGACATCGCCGCCACCCGGTTGGACACGTTGCCCGCCGGGGGACGGACCCCGCTCGCCGAGGGCCTCACCGAAGCGGCGCGGGTGCTGACCCGGGAGCGGCTTCGCGACCCGCGACTGCGTCCGCTGCTCGTCCTGGTCACCGACGGCCGGGCGACGTCGGGGGCCGACGCGGTCGCCCGGTCGCGCCGGGCGGCCGAGCACGTCGCCGGCCTCGGCGTCGCCACGGTCGTCGTGGACGGCGAGGACGGCCCGCTCCGGCTGGGCCTGGCCCGCGACCTCGCGGTACTGCTCCGTGCCGAGTACCTCCGCGTCGAGGAGGTCAGCGCGACCGCGCTGACCGACGCGGTCCGGAGCCGGGCGCTGACCCGCCCCTCCGCTGCGGCAGGGGCCGCCTGATGCCGCAGGGACAGCCGCTGACCGTGCCCGACGACGGGCTCAGCACCCGGCAGCGCCGGAACCGCCCGCTGCTCGCGGTGCACACCGGTGACGGCAAGGGGAAGTCGACCGCGGCGTTCGGGCTCGCGCTGCGAGGCTGGAACCAGGGGTGGAACATCGGGGTCTTCCAGTTCGTGAAGTCGGCGAAGTGGCGGATCGGCGAGCAGACCGTCCTGGAACGTCTCGGCCGGCTCCACGAGGAGACCGGCGAGGGCGGCCCGGTCGCCTGGAACAAGATGGGCTCCGGCTGGTCCTGGACCCGCAAGCAGGGCGACGCCGAGGACCACCAGGCCGCGGCGGTCGAGGGCTGGGCCGAGATCAAGCGCCGACTGGCCGCCGAGGAGCACGACCTGCTGATCCTCGACGAGTTCACCTACCCGCTGATCTGGGGCTGGCTGGACGTCGAGGACGTGGTCGAGACGCTGGCCGGCCGTCCCGGGTTCCAGCACGTCGTGGTCACCGGGCGCCGCGCGCACCCGGACCTGGTGGCGATCGCGGACCTGGTCACCGAGATGACCAAGGTCAAGCACCCGATGGACGTCGGCCAGAAGGGCCAGAAGGGCATCGAGTGGTGAGCCTGCCGCGGCTGGTCATCGCCGCACCGTCGACCGGGCAGGGCAAGACCACCGTCGCGACCGGGCTGATGGCCGCCCTGCGGGCGCGCGGACTCGAGGTCAGCGGGCACAAGGTCGGACCCGACTACATCGACCCGGGCTACCACGCGCTCGCCACCGGACGACCCGGCCGCAACCTCGACCCGCACCTGGTCGGCGCGGACCTGGTGGTGCCGCTGCTGCTGCACGGGGCCCGCACCCCGGTACCGGCCGACGTCGCCGTGGTCGAGGGCGTGATGGGGCTCTACGACGGCCGGCTCGGCACCGACGGGTTCGCCTCCACCGCGCACGTCGCGACCCTGACCCGGTCCCCGGTCGTGCTGGTCCTCGACGTCGCCCGGCTGTCCCGGTCGGCCGGGGCGGTCGTGGCCGGCATGGTCGCCTTCGACCCGGCGGTCACCGTCGCCGGGGTGCTGCTGAACCGGACCGGGTCGGAACGCAACACCGCGGAGATCGTCCGGGCCGTGGAGCGGGCCGGCGTACCGGTGCTGGGCACGCTGCCGCACGACGACCGGCTGATGACGCCGTCGCGACACCTGGGCCTGGTGCCGGCGGCGGAGCGGGACTCCGCGAGCGGGCTCCTGGCCGACCTCGGCGCCCGGGTCGCCGAGCACCTGGACCTCGACGGGCTGCTCGCGGTCGCGCGGAGCGCTCCCCCTCTCGACGCCGCTGCCTGGGACCCGTGCTCGCTGGTCGGGCCTCCCGGGACGGGGCGTCCGGTGGTCGCCGTGGCCGGCGGTCGCGCCTTCACCTTCCGGTACACCGAGACCGACGAGCTGCTCCGCGCGGCCGGGTGCGACGTCGTCGTCTTCGACCCGCTCAGCTCCCCGCGGTTGCCGGAGGGCACGCGCGGGATCTACCTCGGGGGCGGCTTCCCCGAGATGTACGCCGCCGACCTCGGCGCGAACCACGACCTCCTCGCCGACCTCCGGGCCGCGGTGGCCGCCGGCGTGCCGACGGTGGCCGAGTGCGCCGGCCTGCTCTACCTCGCGGAATCGCTGGACGGGGTCGCGATGACGGGCGCGGTCGCTGCCCGCGCCGCGATGGCGGACCGGCTGGTGCTGCGCTACCCGGAGGCGACCGCCCCCGCCGACTCGCTGCTGACCCGGTCCGGCGACGTAGTCACCGGGCACGAGTTCCACCGGACCCGGACGACCCCGGTCACCGGAGCGGCCCCGGCCTGGACGATCGACGGAGAGCCGACCGGGTTCGCGTCACCGACCCTGCACGCGTCGTACCTGCACGTGCACTGGGCCGGTCACCCGGACCTCGCCCGGCGTTTCGCCGGGGCCGTGCACGCAGCCGCCCCGCACCGAGCCGTACCCGCACCGCCGACGCCGGTCGGTACCCGCACCGACGAGCCCGTCGCCGATCCGCTGCGCCACCACGGCGACCGGGAGACCGGGGCCGGGTTGCTGGACTTCGCGGTCAACGTCCACCCCGGGCCGCGGCCGGCCTGGTTGGACCGGGCCCTGCACCAGGCCGTCGACGGGTCGACGGCCTACCCCGACGTGACGGCTGCCCGGCAGACGGTCGCCGCCCACCACCGGCGTCCGGTCGAGGACGTCCTGCTCACCGCCGGTGCCGCCGAGGCGTTCACCCTGGTGGCCCGGCTGCGCCGCTGGCACCACCCGGTCGTCGTGCACCCCCAGTTCACCGAGCCCCACGCCGCACTCTCGGCCGCCGGGCACACGGTGACCGCGGTGCACTGCCGGGCCGAGGACGGGTTCCGGCTCGACGCCGCTGACGTTCCCGCGACCGCCGACCTGGTGGTGATCGGCAACCCCACCAACCCGACCGGGGTGCTGCACCCCGCGGCTCTGCTCCGGTCGTTGCGCCGCGACGGACGCGTCGTGCTGGTCGACGAGGCGTTCATGGACGCCGTCCCGGGCGAGCGCGAGTCGCTGGCGGCCGAGGCCCTGGACGGGGTCCTGGTCGTGCGCAGCCTCACCAAGCACTGGGCGATCCCCGGCATCCGGGCCGGGTACGTCGTCGGCGACGCGGACCTGGTGCGCGAGCTCGCGCTGCTGCAACCACCGTGGTCGGTCTCGACCCCCGCGAGCGCCGCCGTCGTGGCCTGCACCGGGACCGCCGCGGCCGCGGACGCCAGGGCCCGGACGGCGGACCTGGCCCGGTGGCGCGAGGACCTCGAACGGGGTCTGACCGCGCGCGGGGTCGTGCACGTCCCGTCGACCGCCCCGTTCGTCCTGGCCCGGGTCGGCGACCGGACCCGGGCGGCGCTCCGGTCGCGCGGCATCGCCGTCCGCCGCGCCGACACCTTCCCCGGTCTGGGGCCCGACTGGGTCCGGATCGCCGTCCGGCCGCCCGAGCTGACCACCCGCCTGCTGACCGCCCTCGACCACCTCTCCGACGACAGGACCTGAGATGACCCCGATCAACGCTCCCTCTCCGACCGCCCGCGACCTCGCCGCCGACCGGCTCGGCGCCCTCGCGACCCCACCGGGGGCGCTCGGCCGGCTCGGCGACCTCGCCGTCTGGGTCGCCGCCTGCCAGGACGCGGTACCGCCGCGACCGCTGGACGACGTCCGGCTGG
>JBFJNH010000024.1:0-43876 GCA_041618295.1 Marmoricola sp. | reverse complement strand
TGTCGAGACCTGGTGAGCGCCTCGACAAGCTCGACGGCCGGCTTAGTCGTCCTCGCCGACGATCAGTGCGTGACTGACGCCGGCGATCACGGCGCCGACCACGGGTGCCACCAGGAAGAGCCAGACGTCGGCCATCGCGTCGCTGCCGCCGAACCAGGCCACGCCCAGGGAGCGGGCGGGGTTGACCGAGGTGCCGTCGATCGGGATCGCGATCAGGTGGATCAGGGTCAGGCAGAGTCCGATCGCGAGACCGGCGAAACCGGCCGCCGCACGCTTGGCCGTCGCCCCGAGGATCACGTAGAGGAAGACAGCGGTGAGCACCACCTCGGCCAGGAACACGGTGCCGAGGGAGTACCCGCCGTCGCCGTAGGCGTTGGTGGCCATGCCGCCGTCGGACTCGAAGCCGTCGACGCCGTTGGCGATCACCAGCAGGACCGCGCCGGCGATGGTGCCGCCGACGACCTGGGCCACGACGTACGCCGGGACGTCCTTCCAGTCGAAGCGCTTCGCCATGGCCAGACCGACCGTGACGGCGGGGTTGAAGTGGGCGCCGGAGATGTGCGCGAAGGCGTAGGCGCCGGTGACCACGGTGAGGCCGAAGGCGAGCGCGACGGCGACCCGGTCGACCGAGCCGGCGAAGATCACGGTGCCGCAACCTCCGAACACGAGCCAGAAGGTGCCGAGCACCTCGGCCCCGAGCCTCGAGCTCATCGCAGGGGTTGTGGCAGGGGTTGTTGTGGTGGCGGTGTCGGACATGACGTCTCCTAGGAGTGAGAGGGAACCGGCAGTCTCCCCACCAGGCTAAGACGGTGAACCGCTGAGAAGTGGGATGTGGACGGTGGGATATCTTGCTGGTCGTGACCGACTCAACTGCCGCCGAGACCGCCTCGATCATCTACACGTACACCGACGAGGCGCCCCTGCTGGCGACGTACTCGTTCCTCCCGATCATCTCCGCCTACGCGGGTACCGCGGGGGTCGCCGTGGAGACGCGCGACATCTCCGTCGCCGCCCGCATCCTGGCGCAGTTCGGCCTGGCCGACGACGCGCTGGCCGAGCTCGGGGCGCTGGCCAAGACCCCCGGGGCCAACATCATCAAGCTCCCGAACATCTCGGCTTCGGTGCCGCAGCTGCAGGCCGCGATCGCCGAGCTCCAGTCCCAGGGCTTCGACATCCCCGACTACCCCGAGGACCCGCAGACCGACGACGAGCGGGCGACCCGCGCGAGGTACGACAAGGTCAAGGGCAGTGCGGTCAACCCGGTCCTGCGCGAGGGCAACTCCGACCGGCGTGCGCCGCTGTCGGTGAAGAACTACGCCCGGACCCACCCGCACTCGATGGGTGCCTGGAGCGCGGACTCGAAGACCAACGTCGCCACGATGGGCAAGGACGACTTCTACTCCAACGAGAAGTCGGTCGTGCTCGAGGCCGCCGACACGCTGCGTATCGAGCACGTCGCCGAGGACGGTTCCGTGACGGTGCTGAAGGAGTCCCTGCCGGTCCTCGCCGGTGAGGTCGTCGACGGCACCTACCTCGACGCAGCGGCGCTGGACACCTTCCTGGCCGCCCAGGTGGCGCGGGCCAAGGAGGAGGGCGTGCTGTTCTCGGCGCACCTCAAGGCGACCATGATGAAGGTCTCCGACCCGATCATCTTCGGCCACGTCGTCAAGGCGTTCTTCCCCGCCGTCTTCGCCGAGTTCGGTGAGGTCCTCGCAGCCGCCGGGATCTCCGCCAACGACGGCCTGAACAGCCTGCTGGAGAAGATCAAGGGCCTGCCCGAGCAGGACGCCATCGAGGCTGCGATCGCCCAGGCGTACGCCGACGGTCCCGCGCTGGCGATGGTCGACTCCGACAAGGGCATCACGAACCTGCACGTCCCCAGCGACGTGATCATCGACGCCTCCATGCCGGCGATGATCCGCACCTCCGGCCACATGTGGGGCCCGGACGGCAACGAGGCCGACACCCTGGCGGTGATCCCGGACTCCTGCTACGCCGGCGTCTACCAGACCGTGATCGAGGACTGCCGGGCCAACGGGGCCTACGACCCGGCGACGATGGGCTCGGTGCCGAACGTCGGCCTGATGGCCCAGGCGGCCGAGGAGTACGGCTCCCACGACAAGACCTTCGAGATCGCCGCGGCCGGCACCGTCCGGGTGGTCAACGCCGCCGGCGAGGCGCTGATCGAGCACCAGGTCTCCGCCGGTGATATCTGGCGCGCCTGCCAGACCAAGGACGCCCCGATCCGCGACTGGGTCAAGCTCGCCGTCACCCGTGCCCGGGCGACCGGCTCGCCGGCGATCTTCTGGCTCGACGAGAACCGGGCCCACGACGCCAACCTGATCGCCAAGGTGACCACCTACCTGGCCGAGCACGACACGGCGGGCCTGGACATCTCGATCCTGGCTCCGGCCGCGGCCACCCAGGTCTCCGTCGACCGGATCCGCAAGGGCGAGGACACCATCTCGGTGACCGGCAACGTGCTGCGCGACTACAACACCGACCTGTTCCCGATCCTCGAGCTCGGTACGTCGGCGAAGATGCTGTCGGTGGTGCCGCTGATGAACGGTGGCGGGCTCTTCGAGACCGGTGCCGGTGGCTCCGCCCCGAAGCACGTCCAGCAGCTCGTCAAGGAGAACTACCTGCGCTGGGACAGCCTCGGCGAGTTCTTCGCCCTTGCCGCCAGCTTCGAGCACCTGGCGTCCACGACCGGCAACGCCCGGGCGCAGATCCTCGCCGACACCCTCGACCGGGCCACCGGGACCTTCCTCAACGAGGACCGTTCCCCCGGCCGACGGCTCGGCACGATCGACAACCGCGGCAGCCACTTCTACCTGGGGCTCTACTGGGCCGAGGAGCTGGCCGCCCAGACCGAGGACGCCAATCTGGCGGCCGCGTTCTCCGCGCTCGCCACCCGGCTGCGGGAGAACGAGCAGGTCATCGTCGACGAGCTCCTCGCCGTCCAGGGGTCGCCGGCGGACATCGGCGGGTACTACCGTCCGGACGCCGACAAGGCCAGCGCGGTGATGCGTCCCTCCCGCACCCTCAACGAGGCGCTCGCCTCGCTCTGAGGTCCGACCGCGATCAGAACGCCCTGGGTTCTCCCCAGGGCGTTCTGCCGTCCCGGGGACTCAGGTGAGGTCGGCCGGCAGCAGGTCGTAGACCACCGCGTCGTGCCGACCGTCGCGGCAGAGCGTCCCGCGCCGCTCGGTGCCGACCTCGCGGAACCCGACCGCCGCCGCGATCCGTCGGGAGGCGCTGTTGTCCACCGCCGAGACCAGCCGGACCTTGTCGAGTCCCAGACCGCCGTCGACGACGTCGATGAAGGCATGTCGGACGGCCAGCCGAACTGCCTCGGTCATCACCCCGCGGCCGCGCGCGTCGGGGTGGGCCCAGTAACCGACCTCGGCCCCGGCGTGGCCGCCGAGGTCCATCAGCGAGACGGTTCCGAGGGCGAGGTCGGTGGTGGGATCGGCCACCATCCAGTGCACGGCAACGCCCCGGGCCATCGGGTCGGACCGGGTACGCAGGAACGCTTCGGCATTGCCGAGCGTGTAGGGGACCGGCATCAGGCCGAGCCAGTACGCCGTCCGCTCATCGCTGCAGGCCTCGAGAACCCGCACGGCGTCGTCGTCGCGGTGGCGGCGGAGCACGATGTGCTGGCCGTGGATCCGGGGAACCTCCAACCAGGCGTTGCGCGGTGCTCGCTCCTCGCCGCGGTGCAGGGTGCCCACCCAGGCGTCGACCAGCTCGCCGCGGTGCCCCTGCCAGCGGCGGACGACGCCGTCACAGGAGAAGCCGAGCCGCCAGGCCACCTTGCGGGAGGCCCAGTTGCCCTCCTGGGCCCACCAGATGACCGTGTCGAGGTCGCGCTCGGCGAAGCCCCAGTCGAGGAGCAGCCGGAGTCCGGCCTCGACGATCCCGCGCCCACGGGCCCACGGGTGCGCCCCGTAGGCGATCTCCGCGCGGCCCTCGCCCTGGTTGCGCAGGCTGACGGTCCCGGCGAACCGCGACGCGGCGCCGTCGTACGCCTCGAGGGCGAAGCCCCACTCCTCGTCGGTGGCCCAGCCGCCGGGCATCGCCTCGCGGACGAAGCGGCGGGCGTCCTCGCGGGTGTACGGGACCGGGACCCGGGTCCAGGTACGGCTCAGCGGGTCGTTGCTCTGCTCGAGGATCGCCTCGAGATCCTCGTCGCGGTGGGCACGCAAGGTGACGGTTCCGTCGGTGAGTACGGGTGCGACCAGCATGGACAGCACCCTGCCGGGTCCGTCCGTGACGGGCAA
This sequence comes from Marmoricola sp., assembly GCA_041618295.1. Classification (GTDB taxonomy): domain Bacteria; phylum Actinomycetota; class Actinomycetes; order Propionibacteriales; family Nocardioidaceae; genus Marmoricola. The sequence continues at coordinate 39,593 of JBFJNH010000024.1, read as the reverse complement.
ACGAAATCGCGTGATGAACGCGCCGGCCCGGGGTCCTGAGTGGTGACGAGGTCGAGACAGCGACACGACGGCGACAGGGGGCTGCGATGCAGCACGCGGAGAACGGTGGGTCGGGGGGTGACGACCTCCGGTTCGAGATCGTCCGCGAGATCCTCGCCCGCGCCATCGGCAGGGCGGCCGTCGCCGAGCTGGACCTGCCGCACATCGTGATCTGCCGGGACGCGACGACGGGTGCGGTGAGCTACTCCGGCCCGTTCCCCGACGCCCTCGAGGCGCTGGTCTTCGCGGAGCGCGAGAGTGCCCTCGACCGGGCGCTCAACGTCGGCGAGCCGATGAGGTTCAGTGCGGCCGCCCTGTACCCCACACCGTCGTCCGACCCGGCGTAGGGTCGCGCCGGACTACTGGAAGAATGCCCCCATGGCCGATCAGCCCCTTCCCCGCGTCCTCTCCGGGATCCAGCCGACCGCGGACTCGTTCCACTTCGGCAACTACCTCGGGGCGCTGCGGCAGTGGGTGAACCTCCAGGACGAGTTCGAGCCGTTCTTCTTCATCGCCGACCTGCATGCCATCACCGTCGAGCACGACCCGAAGAAGCTCCGCGAGCGGACCCTCGTCTCGGCAGCACAGCTCGTCGCGGCCGGGATCGACCCGGAGCGGTCGGCGATCTTCGTGCAGTCCCAGGTCCGCGAGCACGTCGAGCTGGCCTGGGTGCTGAACAGCCTCACCAGCGTCGGCGAGGCCCGGCGGATGACCCAGTTCAAGGACAAGTCCGCCAAGGGTGGCGAGGGTGCGGCTTCGGTGGGCCTGTTCACCTACCCGATCCTGCAGGCTGCGGACATCCTGCTCTACCGGCCGCAGTACGTGCCGGTGGGGGAGGACCAGCGCCAGCACCTCGAGCTGACCCGGGACCTGGCGCAGCGGTTCAACCACCGCTACAAGAAGACCTTCCGGCTCCCGGAGCCGTACATCCTCAAGGAGACGGCGAAGATCCTCGACCTCCAGCAGCCGACCAGCAAGATGTCCAAGTCGGGGTCGGCCCCCGGCGGCATCATCGACCTGCTCGACGAGCCGGCCGTCTCGGCGAAGAAGATCCGTTCCGCGGTGACCGACTCCGACACCGTGGTCCGCTTCGACGAGGAGGCGAAGCCCGGTGTGTCGAACCTGCTGACCATCTTCTCCGCGTTGACCGGCCGGGGCGTCGACTCCATCGTCGCCGAGTACGACGGCCGCGGCTACGGCGACTTCAAGGGTGACCTGGCGGAGGTCGTCGTCGAGTTCGTGACCCCGTTCCGGGACCGGACCCACGAGCTTCTCGCCGACCGCGCCGAGCTGGACGCGGTGCTGGCCCGCGGCGCCGAGAGGGCCCGCGAGGTCGCGTCCCGGACCCTTGGCGACGTGTACGACCGCGTCGGCTTCCTCCGGGGCTGAGGCGCGACGTGCCCACTATCGGCGTCTCGATCGCGGTCCCCGATCCCGAGGGCGCTGCGCTGCAGGACTTCCGGGTGGACCTCGGTGATGCGAGCGCCAAGCACATCCCCACGCACATCACGTTGGTCCCCCCGACCGCGGTCCGCGACGAGGAGCTGCCGGCGATCGTCGACCACCTGGCCTCGGTCGCCGCAGGCCTGGCCCCCTTCGGGGTCCGGTTGCACGGGACCGGGACCTTCCGTCCCACCTCGCCGGTGGTGTTCGTCGGAGTGATCGACGGGATCGCCGGTTGTCAGGAGCTGGCGTCGTCGACCCGCTCGGGCCCGTTGGCCGTCGACGTCGAGTTCCCGTACCACCCGCACGTGACGGTGGCGCACCACCTCGACGAGGAGCTCCTCGACCGGGCGTTCACCGAGCTCGCCGGTTACGAGGCTTCGTTCGCGGTGACCGAGTTCTGGCTCTACGTCCACGACCCGGACCACGGCTGGCGGCCGGACCGGGCATTCACGCTCGGCGGTTCCCCGGGTAGCTGACCGGGTGGCTGACAGGCGCTTGCTCACCGGACTGCTCAGGGCCAGAAGCTGGGGGGCAGGAACGAGGGAGGATCCCGCCCCCCAGCTGGCTACTGGGTCGGGGTGAAGAGCCGGACCTTGTACTTCGCCTTCAGGGAGCCGGAGTACCCGGCCTTCTTGATCCCGACGACGACCACCGTGTAGGTCGCCGACTTCGGGAACACGGACGGCATCTTCCAGACCAGGGTCGGCTGCGCGTAGCCGCCGTGCGGGGTGTACCGGTAGATGCCGGAGATCTTGGTGCCGTTGCTCTTGTAGACCATGACGCGGGCGTACTTGAAGTTCACGCCCTTGTAGCCCGAGGAGAGCGACCAGCGGCCGTTCGGCTCCAACGTGTTCGGGAAGTAGCCCTCGCTCGGCCAGCCGACCCACCTCGGGTTCGGCCGCCAGGCGTTGGTGGGTCCGACGACCTGGATGGCGTTCGCGGTCGGCGTGCTCCCGCTGCCCATCGTGGTGGTGAAGGGGTTCAGCAGCCACCGACGGTGCCCGACGGCGGTGTTGCTGGCGCCCGGGTCGTCCATGTAGAGGTCCACGATCCGGCCTGCCTGGATCGACGGGTAGGAGAGGGCCAGGTTGGACTTCGCGGCGGTGGCCGCGCCGGTGGAGGACCAGCACTTCCAGCTCTTGGACGGGTAGTGGCTCAGCTTGTCGTTGGCGTCCATGATGAGCGCCGCCTTCTGGGCGGCGGAGTTCATGGACGTGGAGAAGGTGACCGGTGCCAGCCCGGCGAGCGAGCGGACGTAGTTCAGCGAGCTCAGGGTGGCCGCGTTGGTGGTCGTCGACGTGGTTCCGGCGAGACAGCCGGTGATGCTGCCGAGCAGCCAGTCGATCGAGAGCGTCTGCTTGGGTGCGTACCTCTGCCAGTAGGCCGCGTTCACCGCCGCCTTGCTGGTGGTGTCGATGGCCTTGGACCAGCGGGCCGTGACGCGAGCGCCTGGGGTCAGCGCGTCGGCCGGGGTCGTCGTGGTGACGACGCTGAAGATCAGCGCAGAAAACAGTGCGGCGCCGATGAGTCGGATACTCCGTGCATAGTTCGTGTTCTCCCTCATGGGAGAAGACGATACGCCCTAAATGTCCGATTTGACCAGTCTTGGTATGAAATAACCTAGATTTTACGCTCAGTGACCGTGCTTCATCGCGGTACGCAGATCCTTGTTCAGCTGCGAGATCACGTCCAACGGGATCTCCTTGGGGCACGCTGCTGCGCACTCGCCGATGTTCGTGCAGCCGCCGAAGCCCTCGTGGTCGTGCTGGGCCACCATGCCCACCACGCGCGAGTCCCGCTCGGGCTGTCCCTGCGGGAGCTCGCCGAGGTGGGTGATCTTGGCGCCCATGAAGAGCGAGGCCGAGCCGTTCGGGCAGGCCGCGACGCAGGCGCCGCAGCCGATGCAGGTGGCCACGTTGAACGCACGCATCGCGTCGTCCCGGGGGACCGGCACCGAGTGCGCCTCGGGTGCGGAGCCGGTGTTGACCGAGATGTAGCCGCCTGCCTGGATGATCCGGTCGAAGGCACTGCGGTCGACGACCAGGTCCTTGAGGACGGTGAACGCCTCCGAGCGCCACGGCTCGATGGTGATCGTCTCGCCGTCGCTGAAGGTGCGCATGTGCAGCTGGCAGGTGGTGGTGGTGACCGGCCCGTGCGCCTCGCCGTTGATCATCAGGCCGCACATGCCGCAGATGCCCTCGCGGCAGTCGGAGTCGAACGCGATCGGGTCCTCGCCCTGGGCGTTGAGCTGCTCGTTGAGGACGTCGAGCATCTCCAGGAAGGACATGTCCGCGGAGACGTCGGTCACCTGGTAGGTGTGCATCGAGCCCGGGGTCGCTGCGTCGGGCTGGCGCCAGATCTTGAGTGTCAGGTTCACTTGTAGCTCCGCTGCTTCATCTCGATGGCCGTGTAGACCAGGTCTTCCTTGTGCAGGATCGGCTTGTCGCCGGCGTACTCCCAGGCCGCGACGTACGCGAACTGGTCGTCGTGACGCAGCGCCTCGCCGTCCTCGGTCTGCGACTCGGCGCGGAAGTGGCCGCCGCAGGACTCGCGCCGGTTCAGCGCGTCGATGCACATCAGCTCGCCGAGCTCGAAGAAGTCCGCCACCCGACCGGCCCGCTCCAGGCTCTGGTTGAGGCTGTCGGCGGTACCGAGCACCTTCACGTTGCGGTAGAAGTCGTCCTTCAGGCTGCGGATCAGGTCGATGGCCTTCTTCAGGCCGTCCTCGGTCCGCTCCATGCCGCAGTACTCCCACATGATGTTGCCGAGCTCGCGGTGGTAGGAGTCGACGCTGCGGGTGCCGTTGACGGTCAGGAAGTGCTCGATCCGGTCCTCGACGGCCTTGCGGGCCTCCAGCACGGCCGGGTGGTCCTCGGCGATCTTCTCGAACGGACCGTCCGCGAGGTAGTCGCGGATGGTGTGCGGGAGGACGAAGTAACCGTCGGCGAGACCCTGCATCAGCGCCGAGGCGCCGAGCCGGTTGGCGCCGTGGTCGGAGAAGTTCGCCTCACCGGTCACGAACAGGCCCGGGATCGTGGACTGCAGGTCGTAGTCGACCCAGAGGCCGCCCATCACGTAGTGCACGGCGGGGTAGATCCGCATCGGCACCTCGTACGGGTTCTCGCCGGTGATCCGCTCGTACATGTCGAGGAGGTTGTCGTACTTCTCCTCCACGGCGTCCTTGCCGAGCCGCTGGATCGCGTCCGCGAAGTCGAGGTAGACGCCACGACGGACGCCGTCGACCTCGGGGCCGACGCCGCGGCCCTCGTCGCACATGTACTTCGCCGCCCGCGAGGCGATGTCGCGGGGGACCAGGTTGCCGAAGGACGGGTAGATCCGCTCCAGGAAGTAGTCGCGGTCCTCCTCGGGGATGGACCGCGGGTCCTTGGCGCAGTCCTCCTTCTTCTTCGGCACCCAGATCCGGCCGTCGTTGCGCAGCGACTCCGACATCAGGGTCAGCTTCGACTGGTGCGATCCGGAGACGGGGATACAGGTCGGGTGGATCTGCGTGTAGCAGGGGTTCGCCATGTAGGCGCCCTTGCGGTGCGCCCGCCAGGCCGCGGTGACGTTGCAGCCCATCGCGTTGGTGGAGAGGTAGAAGACGTTGCCGTAGCCGCCGGAGGCGAGCACCACCACGTCGGCGAGGTGGGTCTGGATCTCGCCGGTGACCATGTCGCGCACGATGATGCCCCGAGCGGTGCCGTCGACGACGATGAGCTCCAGCATCTCGTGCCGGGTGTAGGTCTGCACCGTGCCGGCGGCCACCTGGCGCTCGAGCGCCTGGTAGGCGCCGATCAGCAGCTGCTGGCCGGTCTGGCCGCGGGCGTAGAACGTCCGCGAGACCTGAACGCCGCCGAAGGAGCGGTTGTCGAGCAAGCCGCCGTACTCGCGGGCGAACGGGACGCCCTGGGCGACGCACTGGTCGATGATGTTCACCGAGACCTCGGCGAGGCGGTAGACGTTCGACTCCCGGGAGCGGTAGTCGCCGCCCTTCACGGTGTCGTAGAAGAGTCGGTGCGCGGAGTCACCGTCCTCCTTGTAGTTCTTCGCGGCGTTGATGCCGCCCTGGGCGGCGATCGAGTGCGCGCGGCGCGGGGAGTCCTGGTAGCAGAAGGACTTCACGTTGTAGCCGGCCTCGCCCATGGTCGCGGCGGCGGAGGCGCCGGCGAGGCCGGTGCCGACGATGATCACGTCGAGCTTGCGCCGGTTCGCCGGGTTGACCAGTCGGGCCTCGAACTTCCGGGTCTGCCAGCGGTCCGCGATCGGACCGGCCGGGGCCTTCGTGTCGACCAGCGGCGAACCGGGCGTGTAGTACCCGGCGGCGTCGTCGCTGAGCGGGTGGCCCTCTGCGACGTGCGACGGGTCGGGCGTGAGCGTGGTGTCCGGCATATCGGTCATGGCGTCTGTATTTCTCTCTGGGCTTACTTCTCGATGATGCCGAGGAGGACGGAGATCGGGACGAGGGAGAACCCGCCCGAGATGACGACGGCGAGGGTGAACGCGGTCCGCTTGGCCAGCACGCGGGTTCGCACGCTGCCGGTGAGTCCCAGGGTCTGGGTGGCGCTCCAGAAGCCGTGGTGCAGGTGCGCGCCGAGCATCGCCATCGCGACCAGGTAGATCAGCGTCATCCACCACACGTCGAACGTGTCGACGAGCAGCAGGTACGGGTTCTGCTCGTTCTCGCCCGGGTTGTTCACGTTCACCTTGCCGATGGTGAAGTTCAGCAGGTGCCAGACCAGGAAGACCAGCAGCGTCACCCCGCCCCAACGCATCAACCGGCTCGCGAAGATCGCGCCGGTGTGCTTCTTGACCTGGTACTGGATCGGACGGGCCTTCTTCGCGCGGTGCCACAGCGAGGCGGCGCAGGCGACGTGCACGACCAACGCGAGGATCAGGCCGACTCGCATGATCCACAGGAAGCCCTCGTACGGCAGCATCGGTTCGCCGAGCTCGCGCAGGTGGTGCGCGTACTCGTTGAACTTCTCCTCGCCGGAGAACGCCTTGAGGTTGCCGTACATGTGCCCCAGCACGAATCCGATGAAGACGAGGCCGCTGGCGGCCATCAGGATCTTCAGGAAGACGGTGGTGCTCGTCGCTCGGGCGCCCTTGACCAGGGTCCGCTCCGTATTCTGAATTGCCACGGAGGCACGTTACCGCTCGTGGTGAGGAGCCGAGACATTCGGCCACGTGATCAATCCCACCCTGGGGGAGGATCGGGAACTTCTGGGGCCGCTGCCTCGTCGTGCCCCCTTCTCTTTGCCGCCCTTTCCGGCCATAGTCGGTCCCGACGTGACCCGGACCACAGTCCGCGGTCACCGTTTCCTGAGAACAGTCCGAGAGTCCAGCGCGAGCGCGGAGGTAGGAATGGCGTCGACCAAGGCACCAGCATCATCGGGGCCCATGTCATCGGGGGTCGGCGGCCCGGACCGGGCTGCGATCGGGGCCAGGACCCTGCGGACGGACCGGTGGTGGCTCTCGCCGCTGACGACGTTCGTGGTGTTCACCTCGTTCGTCGTCTACGCCACCTGGCGCGCCTTCACCGGCGGCAGCCCGGAGAGCGGCAACTACTTCGTCGGCCACTACCTCTCGCCGTTCTACTCGCCCTGTCTCACCGACGAGTGTGGTGCCGCCGCTGACTTCGGCACCCCGTTCAACGGGTTCCCGCTGTCGGCGGCACTGATCATCCTGATCTTCCCGCTCGGGTTCCGGATGACCTGCTACTACTACCGGAAGGCCTACTACCGGGCTTTCTGGTTCTCGCCGCCTGCCTGCGCGGTCGCGGAGCCGCACGCGAAGTACACCGGCGAGACCCGGCTGCCGCTGATCCTGAACAACGTGCACCGCTACTTCTGGTACGCCGCGGTGGTGGTCGGTCTGATCCTGACCTACGACGTGATCCTCTCGCTCCAGGACTTCGCGGTCGGCGACGGTGACAGCGGGCACGTCGGTCTGGGGACGCTGATCCTGCTGGTCAACGTGATCTTCATCTGGCTCTACACGCTCTCCTGCCACTCCTGCCGGCACGCCGTCGGCGGCCGGTTGCGGCACTTCTCCAAGCACCCGGTCCGCTACCGGCTGTGGACCTGGGTATCGAAGCTGAACGGGAAGCACGCGACGTACGCCTGGCTGTCGTTGTTCTCGGTGGCGATCGCGGACCTGTACGTGATGCTCCTGGCCAACGGCACCATCTCCGAGACGAGGTTCTTCTGATGAGCGAGGTCTCGACGGACTCGACCACCGGTGCGGGCCAGGAGGGTCGGCACCCGATGACCGGGAACGCCCTGGACGGCAACGCCGAGGGCGGCCTGGAGCGGCACCGCTACGACGTCGTGGTTATCGGCGCCGGCGGCGCCGGGCTGCGGGCGGCGATCGCGGCCCACGAGTCGGGTGCCCGCACCGCCATCGTCTGCAAGTCGCTGCTCGGCAAGGCGCACACGGTGATGGCCGAGGGCGGCATCGCCGCGTCGATGGGCAACGTCTACCCCGACGACAACTGGGAAGTGCACTTCCGCGACACCATGCGCGGCGGCAAGATGCTCAACAACTGGCGGATGGCGCAGCTGCACGCCCAGGAGGCGCCCGAGCGGGTGATGGAGCTCGAGGACTGGGGGGCGCTGTTCGACCGGACCGAGGACGGCCTGATCAGCCAGCGCGACTTCGGCGGTCACAAGTACGCGCGGCTCGCGCACGTCGGCGACCGGACCGGTCTGGAGATGATCCGCACCCTGCAGCAGCGCGCCGTCCAGCTCGGCATCGACGTCTTCATGGAGTGCACGATCACCGACGTCTTCAAGGACGACGGCAAGATCGCAGGTGCGTTCGGCTACTGGCGCGAGTCGGGCCGTTTCATCGTCTTCGACTCCCCGGCCGTCATCCTCGCCACCGGCGGGATCGGCAAGTCCTTCAAGGTCACCTCGAACTCGTGGGAGTACACCGGCGACGGGCACGCCCTCGCGATGCGCGCGGGGGCCTCGCTGATCAACATGGAGTTCGTCCAGTTCCACCCGACCGGGATGGTCTGGCCGCCCTCGGTGAAGGGTCTGCTGGTCACCGAGTCGGTGCGCGGGGACGGCGGCATCCTGAAGAACTCCGAGGGCAAGCGGTTCATGTTCGACTACATCCCGGACTTCTTCAAAGCCGAGACGGCGGACACCGTCGAAGAGGCGGACGCCTGGTACGAGGACAAGAAGAACAACCGGAGGCCCCCCGAGCTGCTGCCCCGCGACGAGGTCGCTCGGGCGATCAACTCCGAGATCAAGGCAGGCCGGGGGACCCCGCACGGCGGGATCTACCTCGACATCGCGTCCCGGCGCAGCCCGGAGTTCATCAAGAAGCGACTGCCCTCGATGTACCACCAGTTCAAGGAGCTGGCCGACGTCGACATCACCGTCGAACCGATGGAGATCGGCCCGACCTGCCACTACGTGATGGGTGGCGTCGAGGTCGACGCCGACACCCAGGAGAGCGCGGTCACCGGCCTGTACGCCGTCGGCGAGTGCTCCGGCGGTATGCACGGCTCGAACCGGCTCGGCGGCAACTCGCTCGGTGACCTGCTGGTCTTCGGCAAGCGGGCCGGCGAAGCGGCGACGGCCTACGCGAACTCGTTGGGCGACAACCGGCCCACCATCGACGAGGCGGAGGTCAAGGCGGCCCAAACGAGTGCGCTGGCCCCGTTCGAGGTCGAGGGTGGCGAGAACCCGTACACCATCCAGTCCGACCTGCAGCAGTCGATGAACGACCTGGTCGGCATCATCCGCACCAAGGCGGAGCTGGAGCAGTCGCTGGCCGAGATCGAGGCCTTCAAGACCCGCGCGAAGACGATGGTGGTGGAGGGGCACCGCCAGTACAACCCCGGGTGGCACCTGGCCCTGGACCTGCGCAACATGCTGATCGTCAGCGAGAGCATCGCGAAGGCCGCACTGGCCCGGGAGGAGTCCCGGGGCGGTCACACCCGCGACGACTTCCCCGGTCCGAACGCGGAGTGGGGGACCAAGAACCTGGTGGTCAACCTGAACGCCGACGGCACCGGGGTGGAGCTGCACGAGAAGCCGCTGCCGGTGATGCCCGACGAGCTCAAGAAGTACTTCGAGGGGAGCAAGTAATGGGCTACCAGCTGAAGCTCCGGATCTGGCGCGGCGACAAGGACGGCGGCGAGATCAAGGACTATCCGGTCGAGGTCTCCGAAGGTGAGGTCGTCCTGGACGCGATCCACCGGGTGCAGGGCACCCAGGCCGGGGACCTGGCGGTCCGGTGGAACTGCAAGGCCGGCAAGTGCGGGTCGTGCAGCGCCGAGGTCAACGGCAAGCCGCGGCTGATGTGCATGTGCCGGCTCTCCGACTTCGAGGAGGACGAGACCATCACGGTCACGCCGATGCGGTCCTTCCCGGTGATCCGGGACCTGGTCACCGACGTCTCGTTCAACTACGAGAAGGCCAAGGAGCTGCCCAGCTTCTCGCCGCCGCCGCGCGATGCGGACAACAAGCGCCGGATGGCTCAGGTCGACGTCGAGCGCGGCCAGGAGTTCCGCAAGTGCATCGAGTGCTTCCTGTGCCAGAACACCTGCCACGTCGTCCGGGACCACGAGGAGAACAAGAAGGCCTTCGCCGGTCCGCGCTTCTTCCTCCGGTACGCCGAGCTCGACATGCACCCGCTGGACACCAACGACCGGCGGGCGCTGGCCCAGGACGCTGCCGGGCTCGGGATGTGCAACATCACCAAGTGCTGCACCGAGGTCTGCCCCGAAGGCATCAAGATCACCGACAACGCGATCATCCCGATGAAGGAACGAGTGGCGGACCGCAAGTTCGACCCGCTGGTCTGGCTTGGCAGCAAGATCGGGATCCGGAACAAGGACGACGACGGCCGGACCGAGGTCTGAGGCGCGGGTCTCCCGCCCAGGATCACGGGCGGGCCGAGCCGTCAGCCCTGCCCGGAAGCCTCCGGCGTCGCGGTCTGCTGCGGTGGCTCAGACCGCCGCGGGGAGCGGGGACGGGACGGCGACGAGCTCGGCGACCGCGTCGGTCCAGGTGCGCCCGGCGACCGACGTGCGGGCGGCTGCGGCGAGCTCGGAGCGGAGGTCCGGGTCCTCGGCGAGCCGGGCCACCGCGCCGATCAGCCCCGGGGTCCTGTCGACGAGCAGCCCGGTTCGCCCGGCCGCGACGACCTCGGCGGCCGCCCCGGTCCGGAAGGCGACCACCGGCACTCCGCTGGCCAGCGCCTTGAGCACGACCGCGAGTCCGGTGTCCTTCCTCCGTGGCTGCACGACCACGTCGCAGGAGGCGATCGCCCGGGCGAGCTCGAGCCCGCCGGTCTCCCCGACGATCTTCGCGCCGGCCGCCTTGAGGCTGGCAACGCCCGGGCCGGAGCCGATCACGACCAGCCGTACGCCCGGGAGGGCGGCGATCCGTGTCAGTCGGCGGACCGTCTTGGTGGTCGGCTGCCCGACCGGTCCGACGTACCCGACCACGGTGAGCGGCCCCTGCGGAGTCCCGGCCTTGGCCCAGCGGTCGTGCAGGTCCGTCGACCGCAGGCCGGGGTGGTGCTCGTCGGCCCGGATCCCGGGGCGCCAGACCTGAGCTCGCACTCCGGCCGCCGCGAGAACCCGGACGGCGCTCTCGCTGCTGGCCAGCACCGTGCCGACCCGCGGGTGCAGCGGTGTCGGGTCGAGGACGACCATCGGGACTCCGGACGGCTCGAGGGCACGCATCACTGCCGCTCCCAACGTCCGGGGGCGCAGCACCAGGACGAGGTCGGGTCCGTACTCCTCGGCCCTCCGTCGGGCGGACGCCACCGGGATGACGGCGCGGGTGCGCACCACCCGGGCGCCGCGGTAGCTGGAGCTTCCCGGGCCGGCGGTGAGCACCAGGACCTGGTGGCCGGCGACGAGCAGGCCGTCGGTGACGTGGCGCGCGGTCTCGGCCGCCGGGCTCGAGGACGGGGCGAACGCTTCGCTGACCAGGAGAACCTTCATGCGCCCAGGGTGGCGGGGGGCCGGGCCCCGGACGTGAACGCCCGGTGTGTGTCGGGTGTGGCTCCGGTGAACGCTGCCGCCGCCGGGCTGTGGCATCTCACACACGGCAGTCGCGTGACACGTTCCCGAGGACGACCTTTATTCTGCGAACCATGACCTCACCGCCTGCCGAGCCTGCCGCGCCCGATGTCGCGCTCGACGTTGCGCTCGATTCCGGGTCCCAGTACGGCCGGTCGGACTGGGAGCACCTCGCTGCCGGCGTCCTGCGCAAGTCGGGCCGTCTCGCCGAGGGCGACGCGGACGACCTGGTGTGGGCGAAGCTCACCCGGACCACGCTCGACGGGCTGCCGGTCACCCCGCTCGGGACCCCCGAGCTCGTCGAGGGCCTGACCACCTCCGGCCGCCCCGACCGGGCCGGCGAGTGGGACGTCCGCGGCTACTTCCCGGACCCGGACGCGAAGGGGACCGCCGCCGACGTCCAGATCGACCTCGACAACGGGGTCACCTCGCTCTGGCTCCAGGTCGGTGACGGCGGTGTCGCCGTCGAGGACCTCGCCACGGCGCTCGACGGTGTCCTGCTCGACGTGGCTCCCGTCGTCCTCGAGGCCTCCGACCCGGTCGCCGCGGCGGCCGCTTTCGCCGCGCACGCCTCCGGGGCGACGCTGTCCGACGGCACCAACCTGGGTGCCGACCCGCTCGGCGCCCTCGTGCGATCGGGCGGTGCCGCCGCCGACCTGGACGCGGTGGTCGCGTCCGTCGCCGACACCGCCACCGACCTCGGCTGCCTCGCTCTCGTGGTCGACGGCACCGCGGTGCACGACCTCGGCGCGTCCGACGTCGGTGAGCTCGGCTGGTCGCTGGCCGTCGGTACGGCGTACCTGCGCTCGCTGGTGGCAGCGGGCTACAGCGTCGCGGACGCCGCGGCGCTGATCGAGTTCCGGTACGCCGCGACCGACGAGCAGTTCCCGACCATCGCCAAGCTCCGGGCCGCCCGTCGGCTCTGGGCCCGGGTGCTCGAGCTCAGCGGTGTCGAGGAGACCGGCCCCGGTTCCGGGCGCCGTCAGCGCCAGCACGTGGTCACCTCGCGCCCGATGATGAGCAAGTACGACCCCTGGGTGAACATGCTGCGCACCTGTGTCGCCTCGTTCTCCGCCGGTGTCGGTGGTGCTGACTCGGTTACCGTGCTCCCCTTCGACGTCCAGCTCGGCCTTCCGGACGCGTTCAGCCGCCGGATCGCCCGGAACACCTCGGCGCTGCTGATCCACGAGTCGCACCTGGCCCGGGTCGCCGCCCCGGCCGGCGGAGCGTTCGCTGTCGAGAAGCTCACCGACGACCTCGCGGTCGCCGGATGGGCGGAGTTCACCACCATCGAAGCTGCCGGTGGCGCGGCCGCTGCGGTCGCGGACGGTTCGGTGCAGGCGCGGATCGACGCGGTCGTGGTCGAGCGTGAGCGCCAGATCGCCCTGCGCAAGCGCCCGTTGACCGGGATCTCGGAGTTCCCGAACCTGGGGGAGGTGCTGCCCGAGCGGCGCCCCTACCCGCCGGGTGCCCGCGTCGTCCGTCCGTGGGGGCACGCGTTCGAGGCGCTCCGCGACAACCCGGCGGGGACGGTCTTCCTGGCCACCATGGGTACGGTCGCGGCGCACACCGCGCGCGCCACGTTCGCCAGCAACCTGTTCGCCGCCGGTGGCATCGCCGTGGTGAACCCCGGCCGGGCCGACGACGTCGACGCCGTCCTGGCGGCCTACCGCTCGCCTGACGGCGGTCAGCCGGTGGTCTGCCTGACCGGCAACGACAAGGCGTACGCCGCCTGGGGTGGCGACCTGGTCGCCGCACTGCGCAGCGCCGGCGCGCAGTGGGTGATCCTCGCGGGCAAGGCAGAGGCCCTGGGTGAGGGCGCCGGTGCGGTGGACGACACCTGCGCGATGGGCGTGAACGCCCTGGAGTTCCTGAACCGGACGAGGGAGAAGCTGGCATGAGCACGATTCCGAGCAGTTTTGCCGGGCTCCCGTTGGCAGGTGCAGGCGTCTCGACAGGCTCGACGACCGAGGTGGGCGAGCCCTGGGACAGCCCCGAGGGGATCCCGGTCCTCCCGGTCTACGGCCCGGAGCACCTGGCCGGCCTGGACGCCCAGGACACCTACCCGGGGCTCGCCCCGTTCCTGCGCGGCCCGTACCCGACGATGTACACCACCCAGCCGTGGACGGTCCGGCAGTACGCCGGGTTCTCCACCGCCGAGGAGTCCAACGCGTTCTACCGCCGGAACCTGGCCGCCGGGCAGAAGGGCCTCTCGGTCGCCTTCGACCTGGCGACCCACCGCGGGTACGACTCCGACCACCCGCGGGTGGTCGGTGACGTCGGCATGGCCGGGGTGGCGATCGACTCGATCTACGACACCCGGGTGCTCTTCGAGGGCATCCCGCTGGACCAGATGTCGGTCTCGATGACGATGAACGGCGCGGTGCTGCCGGTGCTGGCGCTCTACATCGTCGCGGCGGAGGAGCAGGGGGTGAAGCCGGAGCAGCTCGCGGGGACGATCCAGAACGACATCCTCAAGGAGTTCATGGTCCGCAACACCTACATCTACCCGCCGGCGCCGAGCATGCGGATCATCTCCGACATCTTCGCGTACACGGCCGAGAAGATGCCGCGGTTCAACTCGATCTCGATCTCCGGCTACCACATCCAGGAGGCCGGGGCGACGAACGACCTCGAGCTCGCCTACACCCTGGCCGACGGGGTGGAGTACATCCGGGCAGGTCTGGACGCGGGTATCGACATCGACGCGTTCGCGCCGCGGCTGAGCTTCTTCTGGGCGATCGGGATGAACTTCTACATGGAGATCGCCAAGATGCGCGCCGCCCGTGCGCTCTGGGCGCGCCTGGTCGCGGACTTCGACCCGAAGAACCCGAAGTCCCTGAGCCTGCGCACGCACAGCCAGACCTCGGGCTGGTCGCTGACGGCGCAGGACGTCTTCAACAACGTCCAGCGGACCTGCATCGAGGCGATGGCGGCGTCCCAGGGGCACACCCAGTCGCTGCACACCAACGCCCTCGACGAGGCCATCGCACTGCCGACCGACTTCTCGGCCCGGATCGCCCGGAACACGCAGCTGCTGCTGCAGCAGGAGTCCGGCACCACCGGCACCATCGACCCGTGGGCGGGTTCGTACTACGTCGAGAAGCTCACCCACGACCTGGCGTCGCGGGCCTGGGCGCACATCCTCGAAGCCGAGCAGGCCGGGGGCATGGCCAAGGCGATCGAGCAGGGCATCCCGAAGATGCGGATCGAGGAGGCGGCCGCCCGTACCCAGGCACGCCTCGACTCCGGTCAGCAGAAGCTCATCGGCGTCAACACCTACCGGCTCGCCGACGAGGACCCGCTCGAGGTGCTCAAGGTCGACAACGCCGAGGTCTACAAGCAGCAGCTCGCCAAGCTCGAGCGGCTCCGGGCCGAGCGCAACGCCGAGGACGTCCAGCGGGCGCTGGACGCGCTCACCGCGTCGGCCGAGCGCGGCGCCGCGAAGAGCTCCCTGGACGGCAACCTGCTCGCCCTCGCTGTCGACGCCGCCCGCGCGAAGGCGACCGTCGGCGAGATCTCCGACGCCCTGGAGAAGGTCTACGGCCGGCACCAGGCCGTGATCCGTACGATCTCCGGTGTGTACAAGCGCGAGTCGGGTTCGAACGAGGGCGTCGCCGCCGTGCTGGCGGCGACCGAGAAGTTCGCCGAGGACGAGGGGCGCCGTCCCCGGATCCTGGTCGCGAAGATGGGCCAGGACGGTCACGACCGCGGCCAGAAGGTGATCGTCACCGCCTTCGCCGACCTCGGCTTCGACGTCGACGTGGGTCCGCTGTTCAGCACGCCGGAGGAGGTCGCCCAGCAGGCGGTCGACGCCGACGTGCACGTGGTCGGCGTGAACTCCCTCGCCGCCGGGCACCTCACCCTGGTGCCGGCGCTGAAGGCGGCGCTCACCGACCTCGGCCGCGACGACATCATGGTCGTGGTCGGTGGCGTGATCCCGCCGGACGACGTACCGACGCTGCTGGACATGGGTGCCGCCGCGGTGTTCCCCCCGGGCACCGTGATCGCGGAGTCGGCGCTGGAGCTGCTCGAGAAGCTCTCGGCCCGCCTCGGCCACTGACGGGCGAGCGAACGAGGTGCGGGCTGACAGCCAGGGCTGCGCCGATCGCGGTCGTGCCACGCACCGGACCTGTCCGGAAAGCAGCCGAGCAGGTCGTAAACTCTCCCGGTGACCGAGGTATCTGAGCTGGCCCGACCCGAACCCGAGGGGCAGGAGAAGGCCGTTGCCCGGGATGCGTCGGGTCATCGCGTCCGTGCCGATATCCAGGGGCTGCGCGCGATCGCGGTGACCTCCGTCGTGGTCTTCCACTTCTGGCCCTCGCTGCTGCCGGGCGGGTTCACCGGCGTCGACGTCTTCTTCGTCGTCTCCGGCTTCCTGATCACCGGCCGGATCCTGCGCGACCTGGACCGCAGTACGCCGGGAGCCTTCGTCGCGCAGTTCTGGGCCGCCCGCGTCCGACGGATCCTGCCCGCCGCGCTGCTCGTGCTGGGTGTCGTGCTGGTCGCATCCTGGTTCATCCTCCCGGAGTCCCGCTGGGCCGGGATCGGTCAGCACGTCTTCGCCTCGGCCC
Organism: Marmoricola sp.; assembly: GCA_041618295.1. Classification (GTDB taxonomy): domain Bacteria; phylum Actinomycetota; class Actinomycetes; order Propionibacteriales; family Nocardioidaceae; genus Marmoricola. The sequence continues at coordinate 23,486 of JBFJNH010000024.1, read as the reverse complement.
TGTCGATCGAGAACTGGCAGCTGGCCCGCGAGGCGATCGACTACGGCGCCGAAGGAGCAGCGCCCAGTCCGGTGCAGCACTACTGGTCGCTCTCGGTGGAGGAGCAGTTCTACCTCGGCTGGCCGGTACTGCTGCTCCTGGCCACGCTCGCAGGTCGACGGCTCGGGCGTCGCGGGCTGGTCGCCCTGGTGATGGTCGTCGTCCTCCTCGGCAGCCTCTGGTACTCCTTCGAGGTCACCGCCAGCGACCCCGCCGCGGCGTACTTCGTCACCCCGGCCCGGATCTGGCAGCTCGCCGCCGGCGGCCTGGTCGCCCTCGCCGCCGTGCGCGGGCTCCGGGTGCTGCCGTGGATCGGGCTGGCGGTGATCGCCGCCGGCTTCGCGTTCATCAGCACCGACACCGCCTACCCGGGCTTCGCAGCGCTGCTGCCGACGGTCGGGACCTGCCTGGTGCTGCTCGGCGGACGCACGGGCCCCCGGTCCTTCGACGCTCTCGCCTCGCCCCGCCCGATCCAGCGGTTGGGCGACATCTCCTACTCGGTCTACCTCTGGCACTGGCCGCTGGTCGTCCTGGCACCGGTAGCGCTCGACCGGGACCTGACCGTTCTCGACACCCTGGTGCTGCTGGTGCTCACGCTGGTGCTCTCCGAGCTCAGCTACCGGTTCATCGAGCAGCCCTTCCGGACCGGCTGGCTGCTGCGGTTGCCGTCGCGCAGCTGGGTCCTGGGTGCGGTGGCGATCGCGATCATCGTCGCCGGCGCGACGAAGTTCGAGGCCGTGGGCGACGCCCGGGTCCGGACCGCAGCCGCCCAGTTCAAGGCCGAGGTGAAGTCCGGCGGCGACTGCTTCGGTGCGGCCGCCCTGGAGAACGCGTGCGCCGACCCGTTCGCGAAGGTGACCGAGACCGCCGCCCTGGCGGGGTCCAATGACCTGCCGATCGCCTCGCGCAAGCCCCGCTGCTCCGACGCCCTCGGTCCGTTCAACGACGTGATCTGCCGCTACGGCGATCCCGACGGGGACCGGACGCTGCTGTTGTGGGGCAACTCCCACGCGTCCGCGTGGAGCGACGCGATCGACGTCGTCGGCAAGTCGCTCGACATGAAGGTGATCGTGGCCTCGCGGGCCGGGTGCACGGCATCGACCGAGGCACCGCCGGTCAACAAGCTGCGGCCGGCGTCCATCGAGGAGTCGAAGGGTTGCCTGGAGCGCAACCAGTGGGTGCTCGACACCCTGGTTCCGCAGGCCGACGTGGTCGTGATGGCTGACCTGCGTGCCGGGTTCGCGGACGGTCAACGCAGCCTGGACGGGTTCGTCGGCGCGATCGAGCGGATCCGGGCGAGCGGGGCGCAGGTGATCTGGCTCGGCGACGTACCGCTCACCGCCGGTGTCTACACCCGTCGGGACGGTCCGGAGTGCCTGGAGCTGAACGGCCAGTGCTCGAACCCGGTCTCCGAGGCGTTGATCGCCAAGCAGGTCACCGAGAGAGTGCGGGCGTTGGTTCCCGACCTGTCGGTGATCCCGACCGAGAGCCGGTTCTGCGACGACGCCCGGTGCTACTCGGCCGTCGGCGGCGTCTCGGTGTACTTCGACGGCTCGCACCTCAGCGGCACCTACTCGCGCAGCCTCGGCCCGTGGCTCGCGAAGGAGGTCAAGGCCTGCATGCAGGGCTCGAAGACCTGCACGCCAGGAGGGTGAGCGTGACCAGCGAGTTGTCCGCCGGTGTGCTGGCAGGACGGCGCACCGCGGTCTCGCGTGCCATCACGCTGGTCGAGTCGACCCGTGCCGACCACCGGGCGGAGGCCCGCGAGCTGCTGGCCGAGCTGGCACCGCACGCCGGCGGGGCGGTCCGGATCGGGGTCTCGGGGGTGCCCGGCGTCGGCAAGTCCACGTTCATCGAGGCCTTCGGCACCTACCTGACCGGCCAGGGACTCAAGGTCGCCGTGCTGGCGATCGACCCGTCGAGCGTCCGTACCGGGGGGTCCGTCCTCGGCGACAAGACCCGGATGGCCCGGCTCTCGGCCGATCCGAATTCCTACATCCGACCCTCGCCGTCGGCGGGAACGCTGGGCGGGGTGGCCCGGGCGACCACCCAGGCGATGCTGGTCCTCGAGGCGGCCGGGTACGACGTCGTCCTGGTCGAGACCGTCGGTGTCGGGCAGTCCGAGGTCACCGTCGCCGGGATGGTCGACACGTTCTTGTTCCTGACCCTGGCCCGGACCGGCGACCAGCTCCAGGGCATCAAGAAGGGGATCCTGGAGATCGCGGACGTGATCGCGGTCAACAAGGCCGACGGTGACCGGGAGACCGAGGCGACGTCGGCCGCGCGCGAGCTCGCCGGAGCGCTCCGCCTGGTGTACGCCGGCGGCGACGCGTGGATCCCACCGGTGCTGACCTGTTCGGGGCTGCAGGGCCGTGACGTCGACACCGTGTGGCAGCGGATCCTCGAGCACCGCGCGCACCTCGGCACCGACGGGCTCGCCGCGAAGCGCGCCGAGCAGCAGCTCGAGTTCACCTGGGCGCTCGTCCGCGACGAGCTGGCCGAGCGGCTGCGTCGGTCGCCGGGGGTGGCGTCGATCCGCCAGGAGGTCAGCGAGGAGGTCCTCGCCGGGCGGTTGACCGCACCGGCCGCCGCGGACCGTCTGATCGCCGCCTTCGACCAGGACGCGGGCGACGCCCCCGGAGACGCCCAGTAGTCTCAGTGCTTGTGCTGCCGACCTCCGACCTGACCGCCCGGTTCCTCGCGGGTGTGGCGCGCCTGAACGACGAGCTCGTCGAGATCCGCCGGGACGTGCACGCGCACCCCGAGCTGTCGTGGCACGAGGAGCGCACCACGGCGCTGATCGCCAAGCGGCTCGACGAGGCCGGGCTCGCTGTCACCCTGTTCCCCCGCAACGGGTTGTACGCCGACCTCGGCACCGGCAGTGGTCCGCTGATCGCTCTCCGGGCGGACCTGGACGCCCTCCCGGTCCCGGACCTCGGGGACGAGCCCTGGCGGAGCACCGTCGACGGGGTTGCACACGCCTGCGGCCACGACGTCCACACCAGCGCGCTGATCGGCGCCGGGCTGGCCCTGGCCGAGCTCGGGGACGAGCTGCCCGGGCGGATCCGGCTGATCTTCCAGCCAGCCGAGGAGATCATGCCCGGGGGGGCGCTGATGTGCCTCGGCGCCGGCGTCCTCGACGACGTCCGCCGGATCTTCATGCTGCACTGCGACCCCGGCCTGGACGTGGGTCGGATCGGTCTGCGCGAGGGTCCGCTGACCGGGGCCGCCGATTCCTTGGAGGTGGTCCTCACCGGCAAGGGCGGGCACACGTCGCGGCCGCACCTGACCGAGGACCTGACCTTCGCGCTGGGCAAGCTGGTCACCGAGCTCCCGGCGGTCCTCTCCCGTCGGCTCGATCCCCGGGCGGGGGTCAGCGTCGTCTGGGGCGTCGTCCAGGCGGGTTCGGCGATGAACGTGATCCCCTCGGTCGGACGGGCCGCGGGGACCGTCCGGATGCTCGACGCCGTCGCCTGGGCCGACGCCGAGGCGCTCGTCCGGGAGACGGTCGCCCAGATCGTCGAACCGTACGGGGTCGCGGCCCAGATCACCTACGTGCGCGGGGTGCCGCCGGTGGTCAACGACCACCGGGCGACCGCGGAGATGGGCAAGGCAGTCGTCGACGTGCTCGGCGAGGACGGACTGGTCTCGACCAGCCAGAGCCTCGGTGGCGAGGATTTCGCGTGGTACCTCGAGCGCGTAACCGGCGCGATGGCCCGGCTGGGCACCCGGACGCCGGGCGGCACGACCTACGACCTGCACCAGGGTGACCTGCGCATCGACGAGCGGGCGGTGGCGATCGGCGCCGGCGTGCTCGGCGCGACTGCGCTCCGCGCTCTCGCCGCGCTCTGACCCGGCGCCGGGACCTTCGGCCCTCGGTTGGTCACTAACCGATAACAAACCAGGCGGTTGACCTGGTTCGTCCTATCCGCGGTCGGGGCGCGCACATAAGGTGACGAGCAGTCCGCGCCGCGCCGAGCGGTGCGGCCCAATCCCCCGAGGAGGGCATCTTGCGCCGCATCAGCAAGATCGCTGTCGTCGCAGTAGTCGCGTCATTGGCGCTGGCTGGCTGTGGATCGAGCGACGACGACACCGACAACGACACCAACAGCGGTTCCGAGGTCAAGGTCGGTCTCGCCTACGACGTGGGCGGACGTGGTGACCAGTCCTTCAACGACGCCGCTGCTGCCGGTCTGGACAAGGCCAAGAACGAGTTCGGCGTCCTCTCCCAGGAGTCCGAGGCGTCCGACGGAGAGCCCGAGTCGGCTCGTGAGGAGCGGCTGATCCAGATGGCCGAGGCCGGGTACAACCCGGTGATCGCGGTGGGCTTCGCCTACGCGGCCTCGATCGCGAAGGTCGCCCCCGACTTCCCGGACACCAAGTTCGGACTGATCGACGACGAGAGCTCGCTCGGTGAGAACATCACCAACCTGGTCTTCAGCGAGGAGCAGGGTTCGTTCCTGGTCGGCGCTGCTGCGGCACTGAAGTCCAAGAAGGACAACATCGGCTTCATCGGTGGCGTCAACGTGCCGCTGATCGTGAAGTTCGAGGCTGGCTTCAAGGCCGGTGCGAAGGCGATCAACCCCGACATCGAGATCCAGTCGACGTACCTGACCCAGCCGCCGGACTTCTCCGGCTTCGGTGACCCCGCGAAGGGCAAGACCGCTGCTGAGGGCATGTTCGACAACGGTGCGGACGTCGTCTACCACGCTGCTGGTGGCTCCGGGCTCGGTGTCTTCCAGGCCGCCGCCGCCGCTGACGGCCTCGGCATCGGCGTGGACTCCGACCAGTACAACACCCTGCCGGAGGCCCTGCGTCCGGTCGTGCTGACCTCGATGCTGAAGAAGGTCGATGTCGCGGTCTACGACTACATCAAGAGTTTCGTGGACGGCGACCCGCAGACCGGTGTCGTCCGGTTCGACCTCGAGGCCGGTGGCGTGGACTACTCCAAGACCGGTGGTCAGGTCGATGACATCGCTGCTCAGCTCGACGAGCTGAAGGCGAAGATCATCTCCGGGGAGATCACGGTTCCGCAGAAGTGAGGTAGTTGCCTCAGGCAGCAGGACTAGGGTGAGCCCGGGGCGGACGCGCGAGCGATTCCGCCCCGGGTTCACCGCCTTGGAACTGTCTCTCAGGAGGGCCAGCCATCGACGCAGGAGCAACCCGGGACCGTGAGGGTGACATCGCGGTCCAGCTCACCGGGATCGGCAAGCGTTTCCCCGGCGTGATCGCGAACGACGAGGTCAACCTCGTCGTCCGACGCGGCACCGTGCACGCGCTCGTCGGCGAGAACGGCGCCGGCAAGTCCACCCTGATGAAGATCCTGTACGGCGTCCAGAAGCCCGACTCGGGGACCATCCGGGTCGACGGCAAGGAGCTGAGCTTCAGCTCTCCCTCGGATGCCATCGCCGCCGGGATCGGGATGGTCTTCCAGCACTTCATGCTGGCCGACAACCTCACCGTGCTGGAGAACGTCATCCTCGGTGCGGAGAAGCTGCACGGCAACAGCGACGGTGCCCGCGCCAAGATCAGCGAGCTCGCAACGACCTACGGCTTCGAGATCGACCCGGACCGGTTGGTCGAGCACCTCGGGGTCGGCGACCGGCAGCGGGTCGAGATCCTCAAGGTCCTCTTCCGCGGGGCGCGCACGATCGTCCTCGACGAGCCGACCGCGGTGCTGGTGCCGCACGAGGTCGACGAGCTGTTCGACAACCTCCGCGACCTCAAGGCCGACGGCATCACCGTGCTGTTCATCTCGCACAAGCTCGACGAGGTGCTCTCGGTCGCCGACGACGTCACCGTGATGCGTCGCGGGACCACCATCGCCACCGTCGACCCGAAGCAGACCACCGCCCGGCAGCTCGCGGAGCTGATGGTCGGCTCCGAGCTGCCGTCCCCGAGCACCGAGGAGTCGACCGTCACCGACACCCCGATGCTCACCGTCGAGCACCTCAGCCTGCCGGACCCGTTCGGCGGGCGCGACCTGCTGACCGACGTCTCCTTCACCATCCACGGCGGCGAGGTGCTCGGGATCGCGGGGGTCGAGGGCAACGGCCAGGAGGAGCTGGTCGAGTCGATCATGGGCATGCTGCACGCTTCGGGTTCGATCAAGCTCGACGTCCGTGAGATCGGCGACTGGCCGACCGCCGCGCGTCGTGAGGCGGGCATCGGCTACATCCCCGGTGACCGCCAGCGGCACGGGCTGCTGCTGGACTCCCCGCTCTGGGAGAACCGGATCCTCGGCCACCAGAACCGGGAGCCGAACATCGCCGGGCCGTTCATCGACCGGCGCGGCGCCCGTGCCGACACCGAGCGGATCGTGACCGAGTACGACGTACGGACCCCCTCGATCGACACCACTGCGCGGGCGCTCTCGGGCGGCAACCAGCAGAAGCTGATCGTCGGTCGGGAGATGAGCAACGAGCCGAGCGTGCTGATCGCCTCGCACCCGACCCGCGGCGTCGACGTGGGTGCCCAGGCCGCGATCTGGAACCACATCAAGGCGGCCCGCCGCCAGGGTCTCGCGGTGCTGCTGATCTCTGCCGACCTGGACGAGCTGATCGGGCTCTCCGACACCATCTCGGTGATGCTCCGCGGCCGTCTGGTCGCTCAGATCGACCCGCAGACGACGACGCCGCAGCAGCTCGGCGCGGCCATGACCGGGGCGGAGGTCCTGTCGTGAAGATGGACCTGCGCCGCGTCGGGCTCTCAGCCGCGGCACCCCTGCTCGCCGTGGTCTTCGCGATCCTGGTCACCAGCATCATCATGCTCGCTGCGGGCGACCCGGTGCTGAAGGTCTGGGAGACGATCTTCAGCGAACCGAAGCCGCGCAACCTGACCAACATCATCAACTCGGCCTCGGTGCTCTACCTCTCGGCGCTGGCCGCTGCGGTCGGCTTCCGGATGAACCTGTTCAACATCGGCGTCGACGGCCAGTACCGGATCGCTGCTTTCGTCGCTGCCTGGGTGGCCGGCGAGGCTTGGTTGCCCGGCTTCCTGAACGTCCTGCTCGCGCTGCTGGTGGCGATGCTGGTCGGCGCGATGTGGGCCGGGCTGGCCGGTCTGCTGCGGGTAACCCGCGGCGTCAGCGAGGTCATCTCGACGATCATGCTGAACGCCATCGCGACCGCGCTGGTGGCCTTCATGCTCCGCAAGGTCGCGGTCAGCGACTCCAACAACATCAGCACGACGCCGATCCCGGAGAGCAGCCGGTTGGAGGGCTTCGCGCTCATCCCCGGTGCCTCGAACACCGTCTACACGATGTCCCTGCTGGCCGTCCTGGCCGGCGTCGCCTACTGGCTGCTGCTGGGCAAGACCCGGTTCGGGTTCAGCCTCCGGGCAACCGGCCAGTCGGAGACCGCCGCGGTGGCCGCCGGAATCAGCGTCAAGCGGATGACCGTCTACGCGATGCTCCTCTCCGGGGCGATCGCCGGTCTGATCGGGATGCCGCTGCTCTTCGGCGACTCCTACTCCTACGGCGTCACCTTCCAGCCGGGCCTGGGTTTCGCCGGCATCGCCGTTGCGCTGCTCGGGCGCAACCACCCCATCGGGATCGCGTTCGGCGCGCTGCTCTTCGCCTTCCTCAACGAGCAGGCCAACCCGCTCCAGATCAGGGCAGGGGTCTCCGACGAGATCGTGAACATCATCCAGGGCGTCATCGTGCTCTCGGTGGTGATCGCCTACGAGGTGGTCCGCCGGATCAACAACGCTGCCGAGCAGCGCAAGGTCGCCCAGCAGCTGGCCGAAGGAAAAGTCCTCGCCGGGACGTCCGAGGGGGTGAGCTGAGGTGGCAGCGCCCACAGCCTCGGCGCCGGTGTCGGCGCCCACCCCGTCCGCTCGCTCCCGCAAGATCACGCTGCCGTGGGTCCTGCTCGGCGTGGCCGGACTGATCCTGCTGCTGGCCACCCTGAGGGTGGTCACCGGCGCCGACGACGTCGCCTCCTCCGGCACGCTGCGCGCGGCGATCCGAGCCGCGATGCCGATCGCCCTCGCCGGCCTCGGCGGCCTCTGGGCCGAACGCGCCGGCGTGGTCAACATCGGCCTCGAGGGAATGCTGATCATGGGGACCTTCGGGGCCGGGTACGCCGGCTGGCAGTGGGGCATGTGGGCGGGCGTCTTCTTCGCCCTGGTCTTCGGTGCCCTGGCCGGTCTGCTGCACGCGATCGCCACCGTGGGCTTCGGGGTCGACCACATCGTCTCCGGTGTCGCGATCAACGTGATCGCGCTCGGTGCCGCCCAGTACCTGGCTGACATCGCCTTCACCGGGAAGCCGGGTGGTGGGCCGACCCAGTCACCTCCGGTGGAACCGTTGCCGACCTTCGACATCCCCGGACTGGCCGACTTCGCCAAGGAGATCGAGGACAAGCACTGGTTCTTCATCTCCGACACCGCGGCTCTCGTCGGCGGCCTCACCACCCGGCTCTCGTTGCTGACGTTGCTGGGCCTGTCGCTCTTCGTGATCACCTGGTGGGTGCTCTGGCGGACCTCGTTCGGGCTCCGGGTCCGCGCTTGCGGCGAGAGCCCGACGGCGGCGGAGACGCTCGGCGTCAACGTGTACAAGTACAAGTACATCGCGGTGATCATCTCCGGGGCCTGTGCCGGTATCGGTGGCGCCTTCCTGGTCGAGGACGCCAGCGTCTACCGGGACGGGCAGACCGGCGGGCGCGGCTACATCGGCCTCGCGGCGATGATCTTCGGCAACTGGAGGCCGGGCGGCCTGCTGCTGGGCTCCGGGCTCTTCGGCTTCACCGACGCCCTCCGGCTGCGCAGCGGCGGTGAATCCGTGCACGCCCTGGTCCTGCTCATCGGCGTGGTCCTCATCCTGCTCACCGGGTTGCTGCTCTACCGCGGCCAACGCGGCCAGGCCGCGATCAGCCTGCTGATCGGAGCGGGCCTGGTGGCGCTGTACCTGTCCACCGACGTGATCCCCGACGACTTCACCGGGATGACGCCGTTCGTGACCACGCTGCTGGTCCTGGCGCTGGCCTCGCAACGGCTCCGGATGCCGAAGGCGGACGGCGTCCGCTATCGCCGCGGACAGGCGGGTTAGCGGTGAACTTCGACTGGGACGTCCTGGTCGCAGCAGCCCAGGATGCGATGAAGAGCGCCTACGCGCCGTACTCGAAGTTCCCGGTCGGCGCGGCGGCGCGGGTGACCGACGGCCGGTTCGTCACCGGCTGCAACGTCGAGAACGCCGCGTACGGCGTGGCGCTCTGCGCCGAGTGCGGGCTGATCTCGCAGCTGGTGCTCAGCGGCGGAGGTCGGCTGACCCACTTCGTCTGCGTCAACGGCGCCGGCGACGTGCTGATGCCGTGCGGGCGCTGCCGGCAGCTGCTCTGGGAGCACGGTGGCCCCGACCTGGAGGTGCTCACCGCCCACGGGGTGAAGCGGATGGATGAGGTGCTGCCGGATGCGTTCGGTGCCGACGACCTCGGTTGACCTGAGCTCCCCGGACCTCGTCGCCGACCCGTACCCGCACTTCGCCGCCGAGCGGGCGGCGAACCCGGTGGCCTGGCACGAGGGCCTCGGGCTGTACCTGGTCTTCGACCACGCCAGCGTGAGCGCGGTCCAGCGCGACCGACGGCTGGGTCGTCTCTGGACCGACAAGGAGCCGGCGGCGTACCTGGCCCCTTTCAACCTCCTGCACCGCAACCAGATGATGGAGAACGAGCCACCCGAGCACACCCGGCTGCGCCGCCCGGTGGCGGCGGCGTTCGGGCGCGGTCACATCGAGCGGCTGCGTCCGCGGGTCCGGGAGCTCGCCGCCCAGCTGCTCGCGGAGGTGGACCCGTCCGGGTTCGACGTGATCGCCGAGTACGCCGAGCCGTTGCCGGTGCTGGTGATCGCCGAGCTGCTCGGGGTGCCGGCGTCGTACGTGCACGAGCTGCGCGACTGGTCCCAGGCGATCGTGCGGATGTACGAGCCGTCGCCGTCGCCGGAGGTCGTCGACGCAGCGGTCGCGGCCGCCACCGACTTCGCTGCACTGGTCCGTGACCTGGCGGCGGCCCGACGGCTGAACCCGGCCGACGACCTGATCACCGACCTGGTCGCCACCGAGCTGAGCGAGGACGAGGTGGTCGCAGCGGTGGTGCTGCTGCTGAACGCCGGCCACGAAGCCTCGGTGAACGTGTTCGGGAACGGTCTGGTCGCGATGCTGGAACGCGGCCTCCGCCCGGCCGCCGAGGTGGCCCGCACCGTCGAGGAGATGCTCCGGTTCGACTCCGCGCTCCAGCTCTTCGAGCGCACCGCCACCGAGCCGGTCGAGATCGGTCCGGCGGGGCGTTCGGTGGTCGTCGAGCCCGGCCAGAAGGTGGCGGTGCTGCTCGGCTCTGCCAACCGCGACCCGGCGGTGTTCGAGGCGCCGGACGAGTTCCGGCCCGACCGTGAGGTCAACCCGCACGTCGCGTTCGGCGTCGGCGTGCACTTCTGCCTGGGTGCGCCGTTGGCCCGGATGGAGCTGAGCGAGTCGCTGGCGCACCTGGTCGCGGTGTTTCCGCACCTGGTGCTGGCTGGCGCTCCGCAGAGCCGCGGGACGTTCGTGCTCCGTGGCTACCACCGCGTCCGCGTGAATCAGGGTGGTTGAGGAGGTCGCGCTGCGACCGTCTCGAAACCTCGTGACGAGAGAGGATCTCCCATGAACACCCACGACGCCGTCGAGGTGATCACCGCCAAGCGCGACGGTCACGAGCTCACCGACTCCCAGATCGACTGGGTCATCGATGCGTACACCCGCGGGACGGTCCGGGACGAGCAGATGTCGGCGCTCGCGATGGCGATCCTGCTGAACGGCATGGTGCCGCGGGAGATCTCCCGCTGGACCGAGGCGATGATCGCCTCGGGCGAGCGGATGGACTTCTCCGGCCTGTCGCGACCGACCTCGGACAAGCACTCGACCGGTGGTGTCGGCGACAAGATCACCCTCCCGCTGGCGCCGCTGGTGGCGGCCTGCGGGGTGGCGGTTCCGCAGCTCTCGGGTCGCGGCCTGGGCCACACCGGCGGAACCCTCGACAAGCTCGAGGCGATCCCCGGGTGGCGGGCGGCGTTGTCGAACGAGGAGATGCTGGCCCAGCTGGAGTCGGTCGGCGCGGTGATCTGCGCGGCCGGGTCCGGGTTGGCCCCGGCGGACAAGAAGCTCTACGCCCTGCGCGACGTCACCGGGACCGTCGAGGCGATCCCGCTGATCGCCTCCTCGATCATGAGCAAGAAGATCGCCGAGGGAACGGGCTCCCTGGTCCTCGACGTCAAGGTCGGGACCGGCGCGTTCATGAAGGACCTCGACCGGGCCACCGAGCTCGCCCGCACGATGGTGGCGCTCGGTACCGCGGCCGGGGTGCGGACGGTCGCGTTGCTGACCGACATGTCAACGCCGCTCGGGCTGACCGCGGGGAACGCGCTGGAGGTCCGGGAGTCGGTCGAGGTGCTCGCTGGCGGTGGTCCTGCCGACGTCGTCGAGCTGACCTTGGCCTTGGCCGCGGAGATGCTCGCCGGGGCAGGACGCGACGACGTCGACCCGGCGGAGGTGCTCGCCTCCGGGGCCGCGATGGACACCTGGAACGCGATGATCTCCGCCCAGGGCGGCGACCCGACCGCGCCGTTGCCGGTGGCACGGGAGACCCACGTCGTCGCGGCCCCCAGCAGCGGGATACTGACCCGGCTGGACGCGATGGCGGTCGGGATGGCGGCCTGGCGCCTCGGGGCAGGTCGGGCGGCCCTCGGTGATGCTGTGCAGGCGGGTGCCGGCGTGGTCTGGCACGCCCGGCCCGGCGACCCGGTCACCGAGGGGCAGCCGCTGCTGACGTTGCACACCGACGAGCCCGAACGCTTCGGCCGGGCCCTGGAGTCGCTGGAAGGCGGCTACGACGTGTCGCCAGCGGACGGCGGCGGGGACGTCGCCTTCACGCCGTCCCCGCTCGTGATCGACCAGATCCGTTGACGTCACGGGAGCAGCAGGACCACGGTCTCCGCGACGCAGGCCGGCTTGGACTGGCCCTCGATCTCGATCAGGTGGCCGACGGTCAGCTGCTTGCCGGCCGGGAGGTCGGTGACCTCCTTGATCGTCACCGTGGAACGGATCCGCGATCCGACCGGAACCGGGTTCGGGAAGCGCACCTTGTTGATGCCGTAGTTGAGCTTGGCGCCCGGGGTGTCCAAGTGGAAGAGCATCGACCCGAGCCACGGCACCAGCGACAGGGTCAGGTAGCCGTGCGCGATGGTGCCGCCGAACGGACCCTCCTTCGCGCGCTCGACGTCGACGTGGATCCACTGGTGGTCCCCGGTGGCGTCCGCGAACTCGTTGACCCGCTTCTGGGTGATCTCGATCCACTCCGTGGTCCCGATCTCGGTCCCGGCCGCGGCCTCGAGTTCGTCGAAGGTGCTGAAGGTGCGCATGGGTGTATCCCCCCGGCTAGTGCTTGGATGAGGCATGGCAGAACTTACCGCTGAGCAGATCCGGCGCGCCCCGAAGGTCTTGCTCCATGATCACCTCGACGGCGGGCTGCGGCCCGCGACGATCCTCGACCTGGCCGCGGAGATCGGCCACCAGCTGCCTGCCACGGACCCGGAGTCCCTCGGGCGCTGGTTCCTGGAGGCCGCGGACTCGGGTTCGTTGGAGCGCTACTTGGAGACGTTCGACCACACGGTCGCGGTGATGCAGAGCGCCGCCAGCCTGCGTCGGGTGGCGCGCGAGTGCGTCGAGGACCTGGCTGCGGACGGCGTCGTGTACGCCGAGATCCGGTACGCGCCGGAACAGCACCTGGCCGGCGGGCTGACGCTCGAGGACGTCGTGGAGGCGGTCCGGGAGGGCTTCGAGGAGGGGGTGGCCCAGGCCGGGGCCGCGGGTCGGCAGCCCATCGTGGTCCGTCAGCTGCTCACCGCGATGCGGCACCAGGCGCGGTCCCGCGAAATCGCCGAGCTCGCGGTGGCCTTCCGCGACCGGGGGGTGGTCGGTTTCGACATCGCCGGTGCCGAGGCGGGCTACCCGCCGACCCGGCACCTGGACGCGTTCGAGTACCTGCAGCGCGAGAACGCGCACTTCACCATCCACGCCGGGGAGGCGTTCGGGCTGCCGTCGATCTGGGAGGCGATCCAGTGGTGCGGCGCCGACCGTCTCGGCCACGGCGTCCGGATCGTCGACGACATCACCGTGGCTCCCGACGGCACCGCCACCCTGGGCCGGTTGGCGGCGTACGTGCGCGACAAGCGGATCCCGCTGGAGCTCTGCCCGCACTCCAACATCCAGACCGGCGCCGCCGCCTCGATCGCCGAGCACCCGATCGGTCTGCTGACCCGGCTCCGCTTCCGGGTGACCGTCAACACCGACAACCGGCTGATGAGCGGGACGTCGATGAGTCACGAGATGGGGGCGCTGGTCGAGGCCTTCGGGTGGGACCTGGACGACCTTCAGTGGGTGACGGTGAACGCGATGAAGTCGGCGTTCCTCGGGTTCGAGCAGCGGTTGGCGATCATCAACACCGTGATCAAGCCCGGGTACGCCGAGCTGCGCGGGTAGCCAGCGACTATCAGAGCGGCCGCAGGTCGATGACCTTCCGCAACCGCTGGCGGTCGCGCTCGAGGCGGCGGGCTTCGTACGCGATCGGGAAGTAGCGCAGCCGTTCGGGCAGCAACGGGACCAGGGCCCCGACGAGCTTGCCGAAGGCGCGCAGCTGGAGCTCCTGCCAGCGGGTCCACCTGACGCCGAGCTTGGTGCGGGCCGACGGCGGGAGGGTGCCGACGGTGGCGAGGTGCTGGAGGTAGCCGAGCGGGTTCGTCAGCAGCCGCCAGAGCGGTTTCAGGGGCGCCGGCGTCCCCAACGGCGGCCCGGGATGCCGCACGCCGAGGAGGAAGTCGCGAGCGACGACCGTCTCACCGAGCTGCTCGTCGATCTTGGTGTCGAAGAAGGTCACGAACTCGGCGTACGTCGGCGGGATCTCCTTCTCGGCGACCTTGAACCCGCGCATGAGCTGCTTCATCTCCTCGTACATGCGTTCCACCTGGTCGGCCGGCGCGGGGCCGCCACCGAAGTACTTGGTCCCTTCGGTGTACGCGTGCACTCCGGTCAGCAGGACCCAGGCCCAGGGGCCGGAGGAGAGGGCGGTGTGCCGGACCCCGTGCGCGTCGACGGCGTCGAGGGTGGCGTGCATCTCGCGGAGGCGCTCCACCTCGAGCAACGACTCCTCGTCCGCGTAGACCCACATCATCACCGAAGCGAGGCTGCGCAGCCCGCGGCCGATCGGGTCGGTGCGAAAGGTGGAGTGCTTGTCCACGACAGCCGCGATGGACGGCTCCATCGTCTGGAGCAGGAACGCGCTGCCGCTGGTCAGCGAGAAGGTGATCAACCCGACGTCGTCCCAGAGCAGCCCGCCGGGCTCGGCGCAGCGTGCGGGTCGGGTCTGCGTCTGCTGGGGGAGGGTGCTGGTCATCGGGTCGTCCCTGGGTCGGTGGAGAGGCGGATGAACGGGGCGAGGTGGTTGCGGACGAAGTCCCGGGTCTGTGCTTCCGCCGGCGGTTCAGTGGCGGGGGTGAGGACCTCGGACTGGGCGAGGCGGGCGAGGCAGTCGGCGACCGGGGCGACGTCGTACGGCGGCAGGTGTCCCTCGTCCTGGAGGCGGACCAGGAAGGCCGAGAGGTAGTCGCGTCCGATCTGGAGGATCGGGTCGGCGTCGACGGTGAGCTTCGGCAGGATGCTCTCCGGCTCGGTCGCCAGGACCCGGTGCAGCAGATCGTTGGTCCGGAGCTGGTCGGAGACCGCGACGTACAGGGCCGTCAGCTGCTGGAGCGGGGGAGCGGTGACGTCGATGTGCCGTTCCAGGTAGCTGAGCAGGCGTTGGGCCTCGCGCATCCCGACCCCCATGACCACGTCGGACTTCTGTGCGTACCGGCGGTAGAGGGTGGCCGGGCTGATCCCGGCGCGGCGGGCGATCTCGCCCATGCTGGTACGGCGGATGCCGAAGTCCAGGAACGCGGCGAGAGCCGCGTCGAGGACGGGGTCCCGGTCGTCGAGGATGCTGCTGTCGATCAGGGTCTCCGTGGTCATCCGACCTCCTGAGAGAAAGTTCGAGAACTCTCTCATTCTCTCGGTATGAGGTCAAGGACCTGCCGGTGCGTCACCGCCCGAGATCCGGGCCGTTCGCAGCGGTCCTCAACGGGGGGCGAAGAGCAGGTCCCGGACGTCCGGTGTGACCGCCTTGCTGATCGCCTCGTCGAGCAACGGGGTCAGCGTCGGCGCGAACACCGTGTGCAGGTGCACCGCGTCGCGGTAGGCGATGAAGTCGCCGATGATCGGGTAGCAGCGCTCCGCGTCGCAGAAGACGTCGCTGAGGTCGACCGTCCGGGTGAGCGGGTCGTCGTCGGTGCTCGCCGCCAGCGCGGCGTAGTCGGTCTTGAGCGCGGTCGAGCGTCGTCGCGAGCACCCCTCCGCGGCCTCGTCGACCTCGAACCGGGCGATGCAGCTCAGCAACGTGTCCGAGAGCCTCGGGGTGTCCCGGATGACCACCAGCTGCTCCAGTGCCCCGGCGTACCGGTCCCACTGTCTGCGGTACGCCGCGGCGCTGACCTCGTCCGGGGAGTCCGGCGGGATGCCGACCAGGTCTGCGTGGGCTGCCTGCATGGAGAACGCCACGTCGATCTCGTCGCCGTGGTCCTGGATGTACCTGGTCAGCAGGTTCATCCACTCCGCGCACCGTTCGCGGGTGTCGCTCGCCTTCGGGACGGCCGAGGTCTGGCAGCCCGGGCTGTAGGCGAACAGCAGCCGCCAGCCGTTGTGCCGGGCGACCAGGTCGAGGGCCGGTCGTATCGTCACCGAGTGGCTGTCGCCGATCAGGATCGCGGTGGCACGGGCTGTCGCGGCCGGGGCGCCCCCGTCGCAGACCTTGAGGTAGCCGTCGGCATGGATCCGGTCGCAGCCGAGTGGCTCCTGGGTCTCCTCGACGAGCCCCACCGCGGGTCGGAGCCGGGTGACCTTCCGCTGGGCGCACGTCTCGACGGCTCCGGGGGCGCGGGCCAGGGCTCCCGTGCACGGTTCGAGGTCGTACGCCGAGGAGCGCAGTGTCTGGGCCAGTCGCTCCGTCTCGGCCACCGACGTCGGGTCGGTCCGGTCGACGGAGAGCGCTGAAGCCACCCCGACGACGGCGACCAGCAGCACGAGCAGGCCCGTGCGGGCACGCCGGCTGGTCTCCGGAGCGCGCTGGCTGAACGTGACCAGCGGCTTCTCGATGAACCGCTGGGTGAGCCAGGCCAACAGGATCGAGGTCACGATGATCGCGGTGCCGCTGGGGATGGTGTTGGACTCGGTGACCCGCAGGTGCCGGAAGAAGACCAGCAACGGGAAGTGCCAGAGGTAGAGGCCGTAGGAGATGCCGCCGAGGAAGACCAGCGGCCGGGAGCCCAGCAGCGCGTCGGCTCCGCCGCGGACCCCGTTGTCGGCCGAGACCAGGATCATCAGGGCCGCCGTGGTCGGTACCAGCGCGGCGTACCCGGGGAAGACGGTGGAGACCTGGAGGACCAGCCCGGTGCTCAGCAGCACCGCCAGGCCGATCCAGCCCAGTGACCAGCGCAGCCGCGAGCGCGACGTCGGGGGACGACGGAGCGCGAGCGCGGCCAGACCGCCGAGGGCGAACTCCCAGCCTCGCGCCGGGGTGGAGAAGTACGCGACAGGCTGGTTGACCTCGGTGTACCAGACCGAGAACGCCAGGGAGCTGACCAGGACCAGGCCCAGACCTCCGGCGATGATCCGCACCGCGTGCTCGGGCCGCCGCTTGACCAGCGCCGCGAGGAGGAGGAAGAGCAGCAACCATGCCACGTAGAACTGGCCCTGCAGCGAGAGCGCCCAGAAGTGCTGGACGGGGGTCTTCTCCTCGAACTGGCCGAGGTAGTCGGTCGACGTCGCGGCCAGGTACCAGTTCTCGGCGTAGAGCGCCGAGGCGCGGACCTCGTTCCCGATCCGCTCCCAGAGCACCTCGGGCAGGAAGAGCCAGGAGGCGACGAGCACCGTGCCCAGCACGGTCAGGGCCGCAGGAAGCAGCCGGAAGGCGAGCCGGGTCAGGTACGCCGTCGGGGTGATCCGGCCGTGCCTGTTCAGCTGGCCGATCAGGGTGGTGGTGATCAGGAACCCGGACATCACGAAGAAGACGTCGACGCCGCCGGAGACCCGGCCCGACCAGATGTGGTACGACGCCACCAGCAGGGCGGCGACGAACCTCACGCCCTCGATCTCCGGGCGGAACTTCTTGGAGATGTCGATCGAGAGCCGGGATCGCGGAGCGGGGACGTCCGGGGCGACCGAGCCCGAGATCTTCGGCATCCGGCGACCCTAACAGGGGCCGGATCAGGTGCGGCGGGGGTCCAGGTGCCGGGTCAGGAACGTCACCGCGTGCGCGACGGCGGGCTCGTGCCAGGCCTTGCCGGCGAAGACGTCGAAGTGGTCGCAGGGGTAGTGGCGTACTTCGGCCTTCCCCTTGAACGCCGCCTTGGCCGCTGCCTGCGGCGGAGCGCTCTGGTCGAAGTCGGCGATCTGCACCAGCAGCGGTGCGGTGATCCGCGCCGCTGCGGCCTGCGGCTTCCGGCTGCCGAGCTCCATGCCGACGTCGACGTTCAGCTCGTTGCGCCAAGTCGGCCCGGCGAGGGCGAGGTAGTCCTCCATCGCTCCCGGGAGGGTGAAGGCACCGACCTCGCCCGGCCTTGCGACCACGGGCATCATCACCGGCTGACCGCCGACGCGTGCCGCGACCCGACCGCGGATGCCGCGCGCCGTGGCCTTCAGCATCTCGCGGGGGCTGTGGGTGGCCAGGGCGTGCCGGGCCGCGGCGATGCCGTCCACCATCGGGATCAGCGAGACGACCGCCGCCACGTCGTTCCGGTCGGCGGCGGCGCGCAGGACGTGGCCCCCGGCGAGCGAGACCCCCCAGAGCACGATCCGGTCACGGTCGACGCCCGGCAGCGCAGCGGCGGCCCGCATCGCGGCCCGGTAGTCCTCGAGCTGGGCGTCGAGCGAGACCACCTGGCGTGGCGTTCCGGCACTGGTGCCGAAGCCGCGGTAGTCGAAGGCCAGCACGTCCAGGCCCGCTGCCGCGAACGCCCGGGCGAACGGCTCGAGCCCGGAGTCCTTGGTGCCGGCCAGCCCGTGGGCCATCACCAGCACGGGTCGGCCGGAGCTGGTGGCGAGGCCGTCGTGGGCGGCCTCGTAGTGCCAGGCCTCGCAGGCGGTCCCGGCGGAGTCGAAGGTCAGCGTGGTGCGGTTCATGGGGTGCTCCCGGGGACGTAGGGCAGGCCGTAGATGGAGCTGAGCCAGAGGTAGGCGATGGCGTCGACGTGTGCCTCGCGCGGGGGGCCGGAACCCAGCGAGTGCCGTTCGAGGGCGTGGTCGTTGAGGTCGAGGAGAACTGCTGCCAGGGCGGCGGCATCGGGTCCGTCGACGGCTCGACCAGCAGCGCGCTCGGTCTCGATCATGCGGCCGATGATGCCGGCGAAGTCGGACCGCCCGGCGTCCCACATCTGCCGGACGACGGCGCTCGACGCGCGTGCCTCGAGCAGTGCCCGGTAGGTGTGCGGGGTCTGGTCGACGGAGTCGAAGAGCAGCGTGATCGCGGCGCGAACCCGGGTCTCGGTGTCGCCGTCGGCGTTCATCAGCAGCTCGTTCGCCTCGGCCGCCGCGTCGTACAGGCCCTGCATCAGGGCGAGCACCGCGATGGCCTTGCTCTCGAAGTAGAAGTAGAACGCCGAGCGGGTGACCCCGGCGCGGTTCGAGATCTCCGCGATGTTGACCTCCTCCAGCGTCTTCTCGCGGAGCAGCTCGTCGAACGCCGCGAGCAGCGCGTCCCGGCGGGCGTCACCGCGCCCTGCGGTCCGGCGGTCGACCAGGCGGTTCCAGGCGTTGCCCCCGGAGGTGCCACCGGACGTAGTCCCGGTCTCGATCATCGGACGGCCAGTGCTCGCTGCTGCCGGTCCCGGGCGCGCTTGCGGCCGGCCGGGATCTCCTTCGCGCGCAGGTCGTGCTCGTAGATGAAGTAGTCGACCTGCTGGGTGTGCCGGGCGGTCTTGAGGACGTGCCCGACGTACTTCTCCTCGTCGGCGGCGATGGTCCGCTCCATCTCGGCGACGCTCGGCAGTGCGTACTCGCCGACCAGGTGTGCGGCGACCAGGCGGGCCTGGCACTCGACGAAGGGGAACAGGGTGGGCGTCGACTGCGCGAACCCGACGAAGGACAGGTCCTCCAGCCCGGGCTTGTACATCCGCTTGTAGAGCGGGAGGTGGTTGTCCGGCGCACTGAGGAAGTCGCGGTCGAAGAACGGGAAGGTGATGTTGTACCCGGTGGCGTAGACGATCACGTCGAACTCGTCGCTGGTGCCGTCCTCGAAGTGCACGGTGCTGCCGTCGAGCAGGCTGATGTTCGGCTTCGGGATCACGTCCCCGGAGCCGAGCCGGAGCGGCAGCTCGACCGACTGCGTCGGGTGCGCTTCGAAGAACTTGTGGTTCGGCTCGATGAGGCCGTAGAGCGCGCCGTTGGAGCCGTTCATCGGCTGGGCCAGCTGCATCACCTTGCGCTGCCAGGACAGCGGCAGGTACGGCGTGGTGCGGTACATGGTGTCGGCGGGCTTGCCGTAGACGTACTTCGGCACGATCCAGGCGCCGGAACGGGTCGACAGGGTGACCTTGGTCTGCAGCGACTTGCTGGAGAGCTCGACGGCGATGTCGGCGGCGCTGTTGCCCAGGCCGACGACGAGGATCCGCTGGCCGAAGAAGTCCAGCGGGTCCTTCGGGTCGATGTAGTGGTGGGAGTGGATCGAGACGCCGGTGAACTCGCCGGGGAAGTCGGCGAACCGGGGGTCCCAGTGGTGGCCGTTGGCGACCACGAGGTGGTCGAAGGTGCGGGTGGTGCCGGCCTGGTCGAGGATCTCCCAACCTCCGCCCACCAGGCGCCGGGCGTGCTCGACCCCGTTGCGGAACTCGATGGCGCGCTTCAGGTCGAACGCCTCGGCGTACGACTCCAGGTAGTCCTTGATCTGGGTGTGGTGCGGGAAGTCCGGGTAGTGGTCCGGCATCGGGAAGTCCCGGAACGAGAGCCGTTCCTTGGAGGTGTCGATGTGCAGCGAGCGGTAGGCGCTGCTGTGCCCGTTCGGGTTGCCGAAGGCCCAGTTGCCGCCGATTCGGTCCGAGGACTCGAAGCAGGTGTAGGGGACCCCGTAGTCGCTGAGCATCTTGCCGGTGGTCAGGCCGCTGATCCCGGCGCCGATGATCGCGACGGTCGGTCGGGACGGGGTGCTGCTCGAGGGCGACACAGGGCCTCCGGTGGGTCGGGGGGTGGGGGGTGATCAGAAATCAGGGGGTGACGCGGGCCACAGTATTCGCTAGGTTTGACACGTGTCAATCAAACTAGACGTCTGTCAGGAGAGCGCATGAGCACCGGATCCCCTCGTTCCATCGTGATCGTCGGAGGTGCCTCGGGCATCGGCTGGGCGACCGCCCGGGCGGTGGCGGCGCAGGGTGACCGGGTCCTGGTCGCCGACATCGATGGCGCTGCGGCCGCGGCCCGCGCCGCGGAGCTCGGCGACGGGCACCGCGCCGCCGCGGTCGACGTCGCCGACGAGGAGTCGGTGATCGCGCTCTTCGAGGGTGCCGGGACGTTCCACGGCGTGGTGAACTGCGCCGGGGTCTCCACCCTCAGCCTGGTCGTCGACCACGACGCGGCCGAGTTCCGCCGGGTCGTCGACGTTTGCCTGACCGGTGCGTTCCTGGTCCTCAAGCACGCCGGCTCCCGGGTCGCCGAGGGCGGCTCGTTGATCTCGCTCTCCTCGCTCAACGCCCGGCAACCCGGTACCGGGATGGTCGCGTACTGCTCGGCCAAGGCGGGCCTGGTGATGCTCACCCAGGTGGCCGCCCTGGAGATGGCGGCACGCAAGGTCCGGGTCAACGCGGTCTCGCCGGGCCTCGTCGTGACCCCGCTGACGGCCCCCGCGATGGACATCCCCGGGGTCCGGGACAGCTACCTGGAGAACACCCCGTTGGGCCGCAGCGGCGAACCCGAGGAGATCGCCGCGCTGCTGAGGTTCCTGCTCTCCGACGAGGCGGGCTGGATCACCGGCGAGAACATCGACATCAACGGGGGCGCGCACCTGCAGCGCTACCCGGACCTGCACGGCCTGGTGATGAAGGCGTTCGGATGAGCCGGCCGATGCAGGCGCCTCCGGGTGCGTACGCCGGCAGCACCGCGATCGTGACCGGCGGCGGATCCGGGATCGGCGCCGCCCTGGGCGCCGCCCTGGTGTCCGCCGGTGCCACGGTCGTCCTGGCCGACCTCGACGGGGCCGCGGCGGAGAAGGTCGCCGCCGCCCTGGCCGGCCCCGGAACGGCGCGCGCCGTCGCACTCGACGTGGTCGATGCCGCCGCGGTCCAGGCGCTGGTCGACGAGGTCGTCGCCGAGTACGGGCGGCTGGACCTGATGTTCAACAACGCCGGGATCAGCCTCATCGGGGAGACCCAGGACCTGACGCTGAACCAGTGGGACACGATCATCGACGTCAACATCCGCGGTGTCGTGCACGGTGTCGCGGCCGCGTACCCGGTGATGATCGCCCAGGGCGGCGGGGCCATCGTGAACACCGCCTCGATGGGTGGCCTGATGGCGGCCGGACTGCTGACGTCGTACGTGATGACCAAGCACGCGGTTGTCGGTCTCTCGCTCGCGCTCCGCTCCGAGGCGGCTGCGTACGGCGTCGGGGTGACGGCGATCTGCCCGGCAGCCGTCGAGACGCCGCTCCTGGACAAAGGGGCGTTCGGTCGCATCCGCGGCCGGGACTACTTCCTCAAGGGACAGGGGATCCGCAAGCCGGTCGACCCGGTGTTCCTCGCTACCAGGGTCCTCGCCGCGGTCGCCGCCGGCGAGGCGCTGGTCGTGGAGCCGGTCCAGGCCCGGATCGCCTACCGGCTGCAGCGGTTCGCCCCGGGGTTCACCCGGAAGGCCTCGGTTCGGTTCGTCGACAAGCAACGCCGACGGCAGCGCTGAGGCTGCCGCCGGCGCGTCGTGCCCACCGTCGTGCTCAGACCGAGTCGAGCCGGTCGCCGACCCACCTGATGCGCCGGACGACCAGGTGGTCGAGCGCCAGGACCGCGACCAGGCTGATCCCGAAGACGGGGAGCAGCACGGCGAGCAGGACCACCGCCGCGAGCAGCCACCGCGACTGCCGCAACGGCAGCCGGCCGCGCGGAGCCCCGAGCGAGGTGGAGCCGGAGGGTCGGCGACGCCACCACATCACCGGACCGGTCACGCACAGCACCAGGACGGCGAGGCAGAACGCGGCCGCTCCGGCAAAGCTGACCGGACCGAGGCTGCGCCCTTCGTGCAGGCCGATGCCCTGGGCAACCACCTTGGCGGCCAGCGGGTAGTCCGCGAAGCCGTAGTCGCCGCGGACCGAGCCGGAGAACTGGTCCACGTGGACGGTCCGCTCCCGGCTCGGATCCCCGAAGGCGTCCCCCATCACCGAGTAGGTGCTGCTCGCGTCCGCCGGCAGGACCACGCTGAACGGACGTCGCAGACCCGCGCGCTCCGCGACGACGACCGCGGTGTCCAGGTTCGCCACCCGGACCCGCTCCGCACCGGCCTCGGCGCTGGTCTCCGATTCAGGGACGACCGCCTTGCCCTGCGCCCAGGGCACCGAGCTGACGTGGCTGTGCGGCAGCGACTCGTCCAGGGTCGAACCCTGGTGCGAGGAACCGCCGGGGTCCAGGGACCACAGCGAGGTCCCCTGGTCGGTGGCCAGCTTCTGCACCTGCTCGCCCCAGATCCCCGTCCACGGCAGGCCCGAGACCACCATCATCAGCAGCCCGACGCCGGCGACCGCGCCGATCAGCGCGTGCCGGTGGCGCAGGGTCGCCCCGGGAGCCCGGGCCGCCCGCCTCCGGGCCCGGGCACGTCGACCTGCCAGGAACAGGTAGTAGCCGGTGATCGCCATCACGATGGACCAGCAGGCGGCGAGCTCGACCAGGTGCTCGCCCCAGCGGCCGGACATCAGGTCGGCGTGCAGGCGGATCGCGTACCCGCTCAGGGTCGTGTCCGGGTTCACGGTGCCGAGCACCTCGGCGCGCCACGGGTCGACGAAGACGTCAGTGGTGCTCCCGTCGGTGCGCTCGATCGCGAACGCGGTGGCGCGCTCGGGTCCGCGGCCTTCGCGGACGAGGGAGATCGCGGCGCCGGGGTACTCGGTTTCCACGGCGGCCAGCTGGGTGGCGAGCGTGTACGGCGTGGCAGCGCCGTCCGGTTGCTCGACGGCCATCACGTCGCGGTGCAGCAGTGGCTCGATCTCGAACCGGAACAGGTAGACGAGCCCGGTCGCGGCGAGCACGGCGAGGACCGGGACGACCAGGAAGCTGGCGTAGAAGTGCCAGCGCCAGAAGGCCCGGAACAGACCGGCCGGGGTGCCGGGGCGAGCCCGGTCGTTGGACCGCGCGAGCGTCGTGGG
>JBFJNH010000023.1:0-48146 GCA_041618295.1 Marmoricola sp. | reverse complement strand
GTCGAGCCCCGCTTCGGCGACCTCGGCGACCGGGCCGCACTGCGGGACGCCATGACCGGTGTGGACACCGTCTTCTACTGCATCGTCGACACGCGCGCCTGGCTGCGCGACCCGGCTCCGCTGTACGCCACCAACGTCGAGGCGCTCCGCGGGGTCCTCGACATCGCGGTCGAGGTGGGCGTCCCGAGGTTCGTCTTCTGCAGCACCGTGGGCACGATCGGGATCGCCGCGGACGGCACTGCGGACGAGGAGACCCTGCACACCTGGACGCACCTGGGTGGGCCCTACATCGAGACCCGGGTCCAGGCCGAAGCTCTCGTCCTCGCGGCTGCTCGTGACCGGGGCCTGCCCGCCGTCGTACTCAACGTCGGTACGACGTACGGGCCGCGCGACCACGCGCCCACGCCGCACGGGAAGCTCGTCGCGATGGCGTCCGCCGGCAAGATGGTCGGCTACGTCAAGGGGGCCTCGATGGAGGTCGTCGGGATCGAGGACGCGGCGCGCGCCTTCCTGCTCGCCGAGGAGAACGGCCGGGTCGGGGAGCGCTACATCGTCTCGGAGCGCTACCTGACCATCCAGGACCTGTTCGCGATCGCGGCCGACGAGGGCGGGGTTGCTCCGCCCAGGGTCGGCCTCTCGCTGCCGGTGATGCGGGTTCTGGGGGTGCTCGGAGGGGCGGTCTCGGCGCTGCTGCGCACGGACTCGGTGATCACCTCGACCAGCGTGCGGCTGATGCACAGCCAGTCCGCGCTCGACCACGGCAAGGCCACCCGCGAGCTCGGTTGGCATCCGGCGCCGACGGAGGAGTCGATCCGCGCCGGGGTGCGCTGGTTCCGCGCGAACCGCCGCTGAGGCGGGAAAGCTCAGAGCAGACGGTCCCGGAGCTCGCGCTTCTTGATCTTCCCGGACGGAGTCCGGGGGAATTCGGTTACCAGGTGCAGGCCCTCGGGCCATTTCTGCCGACCGAGCCCTGCGGCCGCCGCGGCCTCGCGGAGTTCCTCGAGGGTCACCGTCCCGGCAGGATCCCGGAGCCGGGCGAAGGCGCAGGGCTGCTCGCCGAACCGCGGGTCCGGGGCGCCGACGACAGCTACCTCGGCGAGCTCGGGCACGCCGGCGAGCAGGACCTGTTCGACCTCCGCGGCGCTGATGTTCTCGCCGCCGCGGATGATCACGTCCTTCTTGCGGTCTGTGATGGTCAGGAATCCGTCGGCGTCCAGGACTCCGATGTCCTCCGTCGCGTACCAGCCGTCCCGGTCGACGGCCACGGGGGTCAGGGCCGGGTCGGTGTAGCCGATGAAGCAGTCCGGTCCGCGGCTGAGGATCTCGCCCGCGGTGCCGACCGGTACGTCGCGCCCCTCGTCGTCGACGATCCGGATCTCCACCCCGGCCAGCGGCCGGCCGTCGGTGGTGATCCGGCCCAGCTCGGGGTCGACGTGCCGGGACCCGGTGATCGTGGGGTGCTCGCTGGAGCCGTAATTGCGGGTCAGCACGATGCCGCGGTCGGTGGCCCGGCGGGCGACCGCCTCCGGGACCGCGGCACCGCCCAGGCTGATGTTCTTCATTAGGTCCAGGTGTGCCTGGGTGAGGCCGGGGTGGTCGAGCAGGCTGGTCAGGAAGAAGGTCGCGCCCGAGCCAGCGGTCACGTTCTCGCGGAGCATCAACTCGAGGACGAAGTCCGGGTCCCAGGCGTCGAGCCAGTTGACCGCCACGCCCTGGGTCACCGGGACGAACGCACCGGTGAGCATTCCGCCGAAGTGGCCGATGGGGGAGGGGGTGAGCTTGCCGGTCGTTGTCGACACGAGCGTGGACGCCTGCCGGATCTCGGCGCCGAGGGTCCGGTGGGAGTGCACGACCCCTTTGGGATCGGCCGTGGTGCCGGAGGTGTAGGCGACCAGGGCGGGAGAGTCCGGGTCCACCTCGGCCACACCCTCGTACGGCGTCGCTGCGAGCAGGTCGTCGTAGTGGAACGCCCCCTCCGGGAGGTCGGCGTCGGTGCCGCCAACGACGGCCAGGACGCCGACGGCCTTCAGAGCAGGCCGTTCTGCGGCGTCGGCCAGGAACTCCAGCCGGCCGAACCGAGCCGCGACGACGAACGCGTCGACTTCGGTGCGCTCGAGGATGTAGTCGACCTCGCGACGCCCGTAGTAGTGCACTATCGGCACGATCACCGCACCGAGGAACGTCGCGCCCCAGACGACCGCGACCGCCTCGCGCCAGTTCGGGAGCTGGCAGGCGACTACGTCACCCGGACCGATGCCCCGGGCGGCGAGCCCGGCGGCGAACCGGCGCGCCTCGGTCTCGACCTCGGCGTAGGTGTTGCGAGACGGACGCAGCCGGGAGTGCACGTTGAGGGACTGCCCCGGGTGCGCGGCCAACCCGGTTGCCAGGATCTGGCCGAGGCTCCGGTCGTCCCACAGGCCCTCGGCGAGGTAGCGCTCGCGCAGCGCGGCGGGGATCTCGCGAAGCCCCCAGTGCTCGGTCACGACGGCCAGCCGAGGAAGGAGTCGGCGTTGCCACCGAGCCAGGCCTGCCGGACGTCGTCGGGCAGGTCGAGCATTTTCGCCTCCTGGACGCACCGGCTGATCGTCAGCACCGGGGAGTCCGAGGCGAACAGGACCCGGTCCTGGCCGCGGGTACGCATGAAGTGCAGCAGTTCCTCGGGCAGTCGCTTCGGAGCCCAGGCCGACGTCATCAGCCGCAGGTTGGGGTACTTGATCATCAGCCGGATCGCGAGGTCCCACCACGGATCGGCGCCGTGGTGCATGACGAGCTTCAGCTCCGGGAAGCGCTGGCAGACCCGGTCCAGGTGGATCGGGTTCTGAGCCTCGCCGGCGATGGGCGGCCCGGGAAGGCCGGTGGCCAGCGCGAGCGGCAACTCCCACTCGGCGCACTTCGTGTAGAGCGGGTAGTAGACGGCGTCGCTGGGTGGGTACTGCCCGTCGCCCCAGAAGGCCGGACCGACCTGGGCGTAGGCGACCGGGTGATTGCGGCGGAACGCGTCCAGCGCGGCCAGGGTCTTCATCGGAGTGAGTAGATCCAGCCGTCCGACGCCGAGGGCGAACCGGTCCGGGTGTCCCTCGACGTACGCCAGGGCGCGGGCGGACGGTTCGGCGAGCGAGGTCCAGATGATCGCGCGGCCTACGCCGTGCGCGTCCATCTCCTCGAGCAGCGCGTTGAGCTCGGAGCTGGCCAGGAAGTCGTCGCCCCCGTGGAAGTACTCGTCCTTGACCCTGTCCATCCAGTCTGGATGCGAGCGGTCGCCGAAGTCGACGTTGATCAGGCAGTCGGTGATCACGCGGGCCCCCCTTCGTCGACGAGAACGTTCCGGAGGATCTTTCCCGCGGGGTTCCGCGGAAGGCGCTCGGTGCGCAGGTCCCACGAGGTCGGCACCTTGTAGGGCGGCAGCCCGGCGCGGCAGTGCTCGGCGAGGTCCGCCTCGGTCACCGCCGAGGCCGGGTCGAGGACCACGAATGCCTTCACCGCCTGACCGGTGACCGGGTCGTCGACGCCGGCGACGCAGGACTCGACCACGGCCGGGTGCTCCTCGAGCCGGTTCTCCACCTCGGAGGGGTAGACGTTCTCGGCGGAGACGAAGATCAGGTCGCGGGCCCGGGAGTTCACGATCAGCAGCCCGCCGGCGATCCGGCCGACGTCGCCCATCGAGAGCCAGCGGTGCTCGCCGTACACCGCGGCCGTGGCGTCGGGATCACCCCAGTACTCGAGCATCGTGTACGGGCTGCGGACCCAGATGTTGCCCTCGGCGCCGAGCGGGAGATCGGCACCCTCGTCATCGCGGATCGCGACCTGGATGCAGTCCTGGATCGGTCCGGTCGACTCGGGATGCGCCGCGAAGTCGGGCCCACCGATGCTGGCGACGATGCTGCCGCCCTCGCTGCTCGTGTAGCCCATCCGCAGGCCGCCGGCGCTCGCCGCCGACGGGAACGCCGCCACCAGGGCGTGCTTCAACGCCGGGCTCAGCGGAGCTCCGCCGACCACGACCGACTGCAGGCTGGAGAGGTCGTAGGTGTCACGGCCGGGATGTGCGGCGACCCGGGGCGCGGCGCTCCCGACGGAGAGCCAGACGGTCACCTTCTCGTCCTGGATCGCGGCCAGGGTGCGCTCCTCGGAGAAGCGACCCTGCCGGAAGACGAGACCGCCGCCGGAAGAGAGGAACATCAGCACCGCGCCGTACAGGGCGGACAGGTGGAAGAGCGGCGGAGAGATCAGAACTCGCGGCGGCGGGGGCGGTGCCGTCGGCAGTGCGCCCATCCGGACCAGGGTGTTGAAGCGGTTGCACTGGATCGTGCCGATCACCGCACGGTGGCTGTGCGCGACGGCCTTCGGGCGGCCGGTGGTGCCGCTGGTGAACATCAGGACGGCGACGTCGTCCTCGTCCGGTCGGGGGATCGCCGGCATCTCGGCCGGGGTCGCGGTCAGCCGTGCGAGCAGGTCCTCGTTCAGCGCCAGCACCGGTACCTCGGGCACGACCCGGGCGAGCGCCTCCGCCCGGCGCCCGTCGGCGAGCACCACCCGCGGTCCGGCGAGGCCGGCCCCGATCAGGAGCTCGGGGTCGCTCCAGAAGCTGTTCATCAGGGTGGGGACTCCGCCGGCGGCCAGCGCTGCCCAGAAACCGATCACCCAGAGCGGCGAGTTCGCAGCGTTGATGCCGACCCGGTCGCCGGGGCGGACGCCGTGCTCGTCGACGAGCAGGTGCGCCAGGTGTGCCACCGCCGAGCGGTGGTCGTCGTAGCTGAGCCGGTGCTCCTCGTCGACGAGGTACTCGTGGTGGCCGAAGGCGCTCGTCGCGGTCTCCAGCAGGTCGAGCACCGAGGTCGCGCGCTTGGTGAAGACGGCCATCGGCTCACCGCGGACGTCCTCGACCGCGACCTCGAACATCCCGCCGGGCGCGATCAGGGAGCGTCCGAATTCGGTACGGAGGGCGGTGCTGAAGGTGTTGGCGATCAGGTCCTCGGTCACACGTGGCTCCTGTGTTCAGACGTCTCGACGGGCTCGACGGCCTGGGGGCGGGGTCGGGCGGCTACGGCGGCTTGCTGGGCGTCGACCTCGGCGTCAAGGTTCTCCGCGAACGAACGGGTCCAGGCGTCGTCGAGTAGCGCGAGCGCGGCGGCGGCGGCCACGGGTGGGCACACCGCCAGCTGCTCGGCAGTCTCGTCGGCTACCGCGGCCAGGTCGTCGCTCGCCACTACCCGGTTCACCAAGCCGATCCGGTCCGCCTCGGCGGCGCCGATCACCGCCCCGGTCAGGACCAACTCCTTGGCCCGGGCCGCCCCGACCAGACGGGGGAGGAGCCAACCGGCCCCGCCGTCGGGAGTGAGTCCGACCCGGGACCAGACCGCCCCGAAGCGGGCGCGCTCGGAGGCGAGCACCAGGTCGCAGCAGATCGCCAGGCTGAGTCCCACGCCCGCCGCGACCCCCGGGACGACGGCCAGCGTCGGCTTGGGAAGCGAGTGCAGCCGGGCGATGATGTCGTTGACCTCACGCATCTTCGCGGCCACCGATTCCGGGGACCCGGTGATTCCGCCGGAGAGGTCGGCTCCGGAGCAGAACTCCTCGCCCGCCCCGGTGAGGACCAGCACCCGGGCCGCGTCGTCCTGCGCGAAGTCGATCAACGCCGCGGCCAGGACGTCCCAGCCGGGGGCGTTGATGGCGTTCTTCTTCGCCGGGGCGTCGAAGATGATCCGGGCCACCCGCCCCGGCTCGTAGCGCAGGGAGGCCTCGGTCACGACGGAATGTCCGCCACGGTCATCCCCAGCAGGTCCAGGACGTTGTCGCGCATCACCTTGGCGACGCCGGCGTCGTCGAAGCCGCCGAGCTCCTTGGTGTAGTCGGTCGGCTCCTCCAGGCCCTCGCCGTGCGGCCAGTCCGAGCCGAACAGGACCTTGTCCTCGCCGATGTGGTCGGCCAGCTCGCGGGCGTCGTCCTCGAAGTACGGCGCCACCCAGACGTGCTCCAGGAGCTGCGCGACCGGGTCGTAGGTGAAGTGCTTCGGCTGCTGGTTGGCGAGCTTCTTCAAGCGCTTTTTGAGCAGTGGTACCCACTGGGCGCCATTCTCGATGCTGGCGATCTTGAGCTGGGGGTGCCGGTTGAAGACGCCGTGCACGATCAATGAGCCGATGGTGTCGTGGATCGCCCGGTCGCTGATCACCAGCTTGGTGAACGGATCGATGTGGAACGGGTCGAAGTCGGCCGGTCCGCCCCAGAGCGCGGAGACCGCTGTGTAGCCCGAGTCGGAGAGGTGGAACGCCACCGGGACACCGGCCTCGGCGAGGCGGGCCCAGATCGGGTCGTGGGCCGGGTCGCCGAGCGAGCGGGCCGGGGTGCCGTCCGTGCCGGGGACGGGAGCCGGTCGGACGCAGACGACGCGAGCGCCGCGCTCGAGGGCGTAGTCGACCTCCTTCACGGCCTCGTCGACGTCGGCGAACGAGATCATCGGCGCGCCGTAGATCCGGTTCTCGAAGTTGAAGCCCCAGTCGTCCTCGAGCCAGCGGTTGAACGCCTTCAGGCTCGCCATCGTGGCCGGGACGTCCCCGCGCAACGCCTGCTCGACGCCGCAGCCCATGGTCGGGAAGAGCAGGATCGCGGCCAGGCCCTGGGCGTCCATCTCCTTGAGCCGGCTGTCCCGGTCTCGCGACGCCTCCTGGATCGGCTCGACCACGCGGAGCTCGTCCGGGTCGACGCCCTCGGGGATCTCGCCGCGGAAGTACGGGTCGAGGGAGCCGGGCCGGAGCACCGGGTCAAAGGTCGGGTTCGGGATGAACCGGCTGACCTTCTCGCCCATCAGCACCATCGGTCGGTCGCCCGCCTGGACGATCTGCACGCCGCGGCGCCGGAACTTCTTGTCCAGGTGGCGGGTGAAGGTGTCGAGGGTCTCGTAGTAGTGGTTGTCGGCGTCGAACGGCAGGAACGGCTTGCCGTAGAGGTCCATCGGCATGGGGTATCTCCTCAGTACTTCTCGTCGGTGGGCAGCGGGTAGGTCACGTCGAAGTGCTCGTCGCGCAGCTCGAAGGCGCGCTTGTTGCCGTGCTCGGCGCGGGTCTTGACGAAGTTGAACTCGCCCGGCTGGAACTGCAGGTTCGTGCCGTAGGCGTGGACGAGCGGGCTGACGATCTCCTCGCCGGAGAACCCCTGCAGCTGCTCGATCAGAGCGAACGCCTCCTTGGCGATCGCGATCCCGTCGCCCGGCATCCGGGAGGCCTTCCGGGCCCACCAGTCGGCGCGGTCGGCGACCTCGTGGTCCGCGACGGTCTCGGTGAAGACGTGGTGGCTCTCCAGCTCGGCGGCGGTGAGGCTGTCCCCGGTGAGCAGCAACCGCTTGGCGAGCACCGGGCCGAGCCGGTGGAAGAACAGGTGCACGTTACCGAGCGCCGGACCGAGGAAGCGGGTCGCCGGCATCCCCACCTTGGTACCTCGACCGATCACCGAGATGTCCGACATCAGCGCCAGCTCGAAGGCCCCGCCGAGGGCGTACCCCTCGATCTGGGCGACGGTCACCTTCGGGTAGGCCTGGTAGCGGTGGTAGAACTCGAACGTCTCCCGGTCGACGGTGAGCCGGCGCCGCTGGCTCGGACGGCGCTTGCTGCGCTCGTCCGCGCCGTCGCCGTACCAGGCATAGGCGTTGCCCATGTCGGCGCCGGTGCTGAAGACGCCCTCGACGCCGCGGAGGTGAACGACCTTGACGTCGTCGTCCTCGGCGAGCTCGTCGAGGTACGCCGCGATCTGGCGTCGCATCGCGGGGTCGTAGGAGTTGCGCCGCCCGGGCCGGTTCAAGGTGATCCGGCCGATGCCGTTCTCCTTGTCGCGGTCGAGCAGGACGGTGCTCTCCTCGGTCTGTTCGTGGCTCACGGGGCTTCCTTCTTCTAGGTCGACCGGGGGAGGCCGAGGTGCCGTTCGGCGAGGATGCGGCGCTGGACCTCGCTGGCCCCGCCGTAGATGGAGAGGATCGGCGCGTGCCGGAATTCCTGGACGAGGTCACCGCCGCCGGGTGCGAGCGGGTCGGTCTCCTCGCGGAGCGCCTCGGTGCCGAGCACGTCGAGGAGCGTCGCGGAGTGACGCAGCCGGTACTCGGCCCAGAAGAGCTTGTACATCGAGCCCTCCACGAAGGGGATCCGCCCGGTGGTCTCGATCCAGCAGCTCCGGCGGCCGAGCAGCTTGGAGACCTCGGTGTCGATGGCCAGCCGGGCGGCTGCGTCCCGGACGACGGGGTCGCCGAGCAGGTCGGCCGCCGTAGCGGCCTCGACCAGCCGGTGGTAGGTGCGAGCGTCCTCGCCTGCCCCGCTGCGCTCGTAGGCGAGGGCTGCGAGCAGGACTTCCCACCCGCCGTCGACCTCCCCGACCCGGTGGGTGTCCGGGACCCGCACGTCGGAGTAGAACGTCTGGTTGGTGCGTTCGCCACCGAGCGTCCTGATCTCGTCGACCCCGACGCCCTGAGCGCTCATCGGGACGAGGAACAGCGTCAGGCCCTGGTGCTTCGGCACCTCCGTGTTCGTGCGGCAGAGCAGGAAGACGTAGTCGGCGGTCTCGGCCAGCGTGGTGAAGACCTTCTGTCCGTTGATCACCCACTCGTCGCCCTCGCGGACGGCCCGGGTCCGGGCGTTCGCCACGTCCGAGCCGCCCTGGGGTTCGCTGTACCCGAGGCAGAGCAGGATCTCGCCGGAGATGGCGCGCGGGACGATGTCGTTGCGGAGCTCGTCGCAGCCGAACTCGCGGACCGCGCGGGCGACCAGCATGGTCGTGCCGAGCCCGTCCACCGGGGCGTGCCGCTTCTTCATCTCCTCGCGCATCGCCATCAGCTCGAGCGGGTTGCGGGCCTGGCCGCCGTACTCGGCCGGCCACGAGGCAGCGATCCAGCCCTTCGCGCCGAGTGCGCGGTGCAGCTCCCAGTCGTGGTAGGTCCCCGTCTCCAGGACCCGGTGGTGCACCTCGGGGGTGACGTGCTCGTCGAGGAACGCGGCGACCTCGGCCCGGAACGCCTCCGCCTCCTCGCCCAGGTCGAAGGTGAGGCCGTCGGACCGTACGTTCAGCGGCGCGACCGGAGCGGTGCCGGTCCCGGCGTAGAGCGCGTTGGCCAGGGCTTGGTACTCCCGCCGCACCGAACCCCAGACGAGGGGGTAGGCGCGGGCACGCCGGTAGTAGAGCTGGATGTCGTACTCGAGGCTGAAGCCGTACCCGCCGTGGTAGTGCAGGGCGTCGCTGACGACCGCGAGCGCCTGGTCGGCGGCGAAGCAGAACGCCATCTTCGTGTGGGCGACGCCCTCGGTCCGGTGGGTGTCGGCGGACCACGCCGCCTGCTGGACCAGGAGCCGGGCGCCGTCGACCACCGCAGCGTGGTCGGCGAGCCGGTGCGCGACGGTCTGGAAGGCGCCGACCGGTTGGCCGAAGATCTCGCGGGTCTTCACGTAGTCGACGCCGATCTCCAGGCTGCGGGCAGCGACGCCGACGAGCTGGGCAGCGGTGAGGAGCTGCCAGTCGCGCTGGGCAGCGGCGAAGATCGCGCTCGCTGCGGGCCCGGTCGCCAGCGTGACCATCTCGCCGGTGCGCAGGTCGCGGTCCGCCAACGACAGCCCGCCGACGTTAGCGGTGGCCGTGACCGGGGGTGGAGCGATGGTGGCGACCACGCGCTCGCCGTCGTACGCGACCACGACGTCGGCGACAGCCCCCGCCGGTACGAGGACCGCCGGGGACGAGGTCGTCGGGTGCAGCACGAGGGTGACCACGGCGCCGGCCTCGGCCCGGGCGGCGATCTCGACCGCATTCGTCGATCCGGCCGCGGCGCAGTGCGCCAGCAGCCGGGTGGTCACCAGGGCCTCGATCACCGGAGCGCTGACCAGGTGCCTCCCGGCAAGCTCGGCCATCAGGACGAGCTGGCGGAGGTCGGCCGCGTCTTCGCCCGCTGCCATCGAGGGCACACCTGCAGCCACGAGCGTCGTCCACAGGTCAGGGTCGAAACCAAGGTGCTCGGCTGCGCGCACGAGCGCGGGGGAAGACTTCTTGGTCAGCAACGCGTCGAAGGCGTCGACCAGCTCCTCGTCCTCGCTGCGGAGCGCCAGATCCATCTGAAGCCCTCTCCCTGTCCGTTCTGCGGCCGGTCTTGTTCGTGTAACGTTAGTCGAAATCTTCGTATATGGAAATGCCATTCTCACAGAAGGTCAGGAGTCGCGGGTGGACGTCGCAGAGCTCGAGCAGGTGCTGAAGACGGTGCGGTCCTTCGTGCGTGACCGGGTGGTCCCGCAAGAGGCCGGGATCGACGCCCACGACGAGGTCCCCGACGAGATCCGGGCGGCCGCCAAGGAGATGGGGCTGTACGGCTTCGCCATCCCCGAGGAGTACGGCGGCCTCGGCCTCGGCATGGCCGAAGAGGCGCAGCTGGTCTTCGAGCTCGGCTACACCACCCCGGCGCTCCGCTCCATGTTCGGCACCAACAACGGCATCGCCGGGCACGTCCTGCTCGAGGGCGGTACCGAGGAGCAGAAGCACTCCTGGCTCCCGCGGCTCGCCTCCGGCGAGGTCGTCGCGTCGTTCGCGCTCACCGAGCCCGACGCCGGGTCGAGCCCGGCGGGGCTCGCGACCACCGCCCGTCCCGACGGCGACGGCTGGGTCATCAACGGCACCAAGCGCTTCATCACCAACGCCCCGACGGCCGACGTCTTCATGGTCTTCGCCCGCTCCGACCCGGCGGAGAAGGGGGCGCGCGGGATCACGGCCTTCCTGGTGCCGCGGGACACCCCGGGCCTCAGCGTCGGACCGCGCGACCACAAGATGGGTCAGTTCGGTGCCTGGACCGCGGACGTCGTCCTCGACTCCGTCCGGGTCGGTCCGGAGAACGTGATCGGCGGCGAGGCCGGCGTCGGCCGGGGCTACTCGATCGCGATGCGATGCCTGTCCCACGGTCGGATCCACATCGCCGCGCTCTGCGTCGGGATGGCGGAGCGCCTGGTCGACGAGTCGGTCGCCTACACCCGGACCCGGGAGCAGGGCGGGAAGGCGATCGCGTCCTTCCAGCTGGTGCAGGGCCTGGTCGCCGACTCGGTCACCGACCTGTACGCCGGCAGGGCGCTGGTCCTCGACGTGGCCCGGCGCTTCGACGACGGATCTGACCTCCGGACCGGTCCGGCGACCGCGAAGTACTTCGCCCGCGAGATGGTCGGCCGCGTGGCCGACCGGGCGGTGCAGATCCATGGCGGCGCCGGCTACATGCGGGAGACGACCGTCGAACGGTTCTACCGGGACGCCCGGCTCTTCCGCATCTACGAGGGCACCAGCCAGATCCAGCAGGTGATCATCGCTCGCGAGGTGATCGGGTCGGCCGTCGACGGTTGAC
Source organism: Marmoricola sp. (assembly GCA_041618295.1). GTDB lineage: Bacteria > Actinomycetota > Actinomycetes > Propionibacteriales > Nocardioidaceae > Marmoricola. The sequence continues at coordinate 36,808 of JBFJNH010000023.1, read as the reverse complement.
CTCAGTCGACCGGTGCTTCCGGCTGTACGTCGAGCACGGTGAGGTGCATACCGCGGGGGACGGTCGCGACGGTGACGACCGCGAGCGCGACCTGCGCCGGTGAGAGCAGCCCGCCGTGCCGCTGCACTCCCCACTTCTCCCAGGAGGAGTAGAGCGCGGAGAACTCCTCGGCGTCCCAGGAGGCAGCGATCTCGGTGACAGTCGGGCCGGGGCGGACCAGGGATGCCCGGACTCCGGTGCCCTCGAGCTCGCAGCGCAGCGAGACGGCCAGGCCCTCGAGCCCGCCTTTGCCGGCGACGTACCCGGCTACTCCGGGCCGTGGGGTGTGCACAGCGTCGGAGGAGACGAAGACGATGTCGCCGCGGCGGCGCTCGACCATCCCGGGGACGAACGCTGAGACCAGTCGGTGCGCGCCGAGGACGTTGACGTTCAGGTCGTGGGCGAGCTGGTCGGTGGTCGCGCTGGCGGCGTTGGCGATCACGACCCCACCCGCGTTGGAGATGACGATCTCGGGCTCGCCGAGTCGGTCGCGCACCCCCCGGGCGAAGGCCTGCACGCTCGTGTCGTCGCCGACGTCCAGGGTCAGCGCTACGGCTTCGCCGCCGTTCTCACGGATGCGCGCGGCGAGCTCCTCGCAGCGGTCCTGGCGGCGGGCGCCGAGCGCGACCGGGTGGCCCTGACCGGCGAGCGCGAGGGCGACGGCGGCGCCGATGCCGGCCGAGGCGCCGCTGACGACGGCGACGCGACGCTCGGGGTGCTGAGGGAGAGCCATGGAAACATCCTTCGATAAAAATGAGAACGAGGTTGTCACCCCGAACATACCTCAGTAGCCTGATCCGGTGACGAGCAACGGTGGAGCACCCCTGGCCGGACTGGTCGTGGTGGCGTTCGAGCAGGCCGTCTCGGCGCCGTACGGGACCCGGCTCCTCGCCGACCTAGGCGCCCGGGTGATCAAGGTCGAGGTCCCCGGCGACGGCGACTTCACCCGCTCGTACGACGACGCCGTGCGCGGTCTGGCGGCGCACTTCACCTGGCTCAACCGGAACAAGGAATCGCTCGCCCTCGACATGAAGTCGGCCGAAGCGCCCGAGGTGGTCGCCCGGCTGATCGGGCTGGCCGACGTGGTGGTGCAGAACTTCGCCCCCGGCGCGGCCGCACGGCTCGGGATCGACGCGGCCAGCGTGGTCGCTACGAATCCGCGAGCAGTGGCCGTCGACATCTCCGGCTACGGCACCGGCGGACCGCTCGCGCACCGGCGTGCCTACGACCTGCTCGTCCAGGCCGAGGCCGGCTCGTGTGCGATCACCGGTGAGCCCGGTCGTCCGGCCAAGCCGGGGATCCCGATCGCCGACACCGGGACCGGGCTGCACGTCGCCATCGCGGTCCTGGCCGCCTTACACGACCGGCACCGGACGGGACGCGGCGCTGCCATCGAGATCGGCATGTTCGACGTCGTCGCCGACCTGGTCGGCTGGGCGGTCAACTACACGGCGCACACCGGCACTGAGCGCGAGCCGAACGGGATGAGCTCGCCGATGGTGTCGCCGTACGGCGCCTACCCGACGAGGGACGGGGCCACCGTGGTGCTCGGCACCACCAACGACGCCGAGTGGCAGCGGTTGGCGCGCGAGCTGCTCGAGCGCCCCGATCTGGCCGACGACCCGGCGTACGCGACCAACGAGCAGCGCTGCGCGACCCGGCCGCGGCTCGACGCGGTGATCGCCGGCTGGACGGCTGACCGCGACCTCGCCGACGTGCTGCGTCGGGCTGACGCTGCCCGGATCGGCTGCGCCACCCTCAACGGGATCGCTGAGGTGCTCGCCCACCCGCAGCTGTCCGAGCGCCGTCGCTGGGTCGACGTCGGGTCCCCGGTCGGCGCCGTGCCGTCGTTGGCCGCGGTCCCGTCCTGCCCGGCGTGGCAACTGCCCTACGGCCCCATCCCCGCGGTCGGGGAGCACACGGCCGCGATCATCGACGAGCTGGGTCTGACCCTGGCTCCCCAGCAAGAGGGAGTGTGACCTCCGTGCCCGACGTTGTGATCTGTTCACCGCTGCGGACCGCCGTCGGTCGGTACGGCGGCGTCTTCAAGGACGTCTCTGCCCCGACCCTGGCCGCGACGGTGCTCGCGGCGCTGGTCGAGCGGACCGGACTGGACCCGGAGCGGATCGGCGACGTCGTCCTCGGTCATTGCTACCCGTCCAGCGAGGCTCCGGCGATCGGCCGGGTCGCGGCGCTCGACGCCGGGTTCCCGGTGACCGTTCCCGGGATCCAGATCGACCGGCGCTGCGGATCGGGGCTCCAGGCGGTCCTGTACGCCGCGGGGATGGTCTCCTCGGGCCAGGCCGAGTACGTGATCGCGGGCGGCGCCGAGAGCATGAGCAACGTTCCCTACTACTCCACGTCGTTGCGCTGGGGTGCCCGAGGCGGGGACGTGCCGTTCGTGGACGGGCTCGCGCGCGGTCGGGTCACCGCCGGAGGCGAGCGGTACCCGGTCCCCGGCGGCATGCTGGAGACGGCGGAGAACCTGCGCCGGGAGTACGGCATCGCGCGGGAGGTGCAGGACCGCTTCGCGGCGGAGTCGCACGCGAAGGCGGTCGCGGCGCAGCAGGCGGGCCTGTTCGCGGACGAGATCGTGCGCGTGTCGGTACGAGACGGTGTGGTGAGCACCGACGAGCACCCCCGACCCGGAACCACGGCGGAGTCGCTGGCCCGGCTGACCCCGGTGATGTTGCGCCAGGACGACCAGGCGACGGTCACCGCGGGCAATGCCAGCGGCCAGAACGACGGTGCTGCCGCGTGTCTGGTCACGACCCGCGAGAACGCGGACCGGTTGGGACTGCGACCGCTGTTGCGGCTGGTCTCCTCGGCGGTGGCCGGTGTCCCGCCGAAGACGATGGGAATCGGGCCGGTGCCGTCGACGAATCTCGCCCTGGAGCGGGCCGGGCTGACGATGGCGGACATGGATCTGGTCGAGCTCAACGAGGCGTTCGCCGCGCAGGTGCTGGCCTGCACCGCCGAATGGGCCCGGCAAGGGCTGTGGGGGGCCGACGACTTCGCTCGTTTGAACGTCAACGGTTCCGGGATCTCGCTCGGCCACCCGGTCGGCGCGACCGGGGTGCGGATCCTGGCGACCCTGGCGCACGAGCTCGAGCGGCGCGCTGCCCGCTACGGCCTGGAGACCCTCTGTATCGGCGGTGGTCAGGGAATCACGGCGATCTTCGAACACCTGGACGTGTGAGAATTGGATTCTCTTCTAGTGCTCAAGATCGGTTGCAAATTTTGATTGCGTAACTCTGTGACCTGAGTTACGTTCTTCTAGGTACGCAAGAAGTGACATTCGACCCTTCATCGGGCGAGAACGAAGGGGGATCGACGTGGCCCTTGTGCCCGCATCCACAGCACGGCGCCTGGCGATCGTCGGACTCGCCTTCGCGGTCAGCGCGTGCGGCGGCTCGCTGGTCGAACCCGAGGATTTCGTGGGCGTCGGCGGTCAGGTCGTCGCCGGCGGTGCGGGCACCGGTGCCGTGAGCCCGGACGGGTCGGTAGGGGTCCCGGTCGACGGGGCTGCCCCCGGGGAGCCGGGCGCGGTCGCGACCCAGGCCGCGGGCCAGCCCACGGGGGGTTCGTCCAGCGCCGGCAGCGGTGCCGGGAGTGCTGCCGGTGGTGGCGCGGCCGCGGCCCCCGGGGTCAAGGCCGCCAGCTGCGCCGGGTTCAAGAACGGCACCGGGATCACCGACAGCACGATCACCATCGGCACCATCGCGGACCGCAGCGGCGCGGTGGCCGACACCTTCAAGTCCGCGCACGACGCGATGAACGCCTACGTCGCCTACTTCAACTCGACCTCATCGATCTGCGGTCGCAAGCTCAAGCTCCAGACCTACGACTCGGGGTTGTCCGCCACCGGCAGCAACGACTCCTCGAAGTCGGCGTGCTCGGCGGCCTTCGCGTTGGTCGGCTCGTTCAGTGCCTTCGACAGCGGCGGCGCCGAGGTCACCCGGGCCTGCGGCCAGCCGGACCTGCGCGCCTCCGCCGTCGAGCGCAGTCGGCAGAAAGCGTCCACCACGGTCCAGGTCTCCCCGATCGACACCGACCACATCTTCCTGCAGCCCTGGGTCTGGGCCAAGCAGAAGTTCGGCGCCGGGACGATCGGAAACTCCGCCTTCGTCTACCTCAACGCGGGGGCCTCGGGGACGATCGCCAACGCGATCATCAAGGGCACCACCCAGAAGCTGGGCTACAACTGGAAAGAGACGATCGTCGTCGACATCGCGGGCGTTCCCAACTGGAACGCCTACGCCAACCAGCTCAAGGCAGCCGGCATCAAGTTCGTCCAGACGAACCTCGCTGACTTCACCGTCAAGCTCCGCTCGGCCTTCAAGCAGGCCGACTACAACCCGGTGTTCATGGCGGACGGCTCGTTCTACGGCCCCAAGTACATCCAGGGCAGCAACGCCCAGATCATGGACGGCGCCTACGCGTTCACCCAGACCGCGATGGTCGAGGAGGCCGCGCGGATCCCCGAGCTCCAGCTGATGCAGGCCTGGATCCAACGCACCGGCGGCGACCCGGTCAACATCACCGCCATGCAGGCCTGGGCCGCCGGTCGGCTGTTCGTCCAGACAGCGTTGGAGCTCGGCGGCAAGCTCTCCCGGCCGTCGCTGCTGGCAGCACTGCGCAAGGTCCGCAAGTACGACGGCAATGGAGTGATCACTCCCACCGATCCGGGCGGTGGCAGCACCGCGCCGTGCGCCACCGTCGTCCAGGTCAAGAGCGGCAAGTTCGTCAGGATCACGCCGTACCCGTACACCTGCGGCCCGTTGGCCTAGGGCAGGATCCATGGAACTCTTCGTCGCGACCACGGTCTTCGGCCTGTACATCGGGTCGGCCTACGCGATCGCCGCCTCGGGACTGGTGCTGACCTACAGCACCACTCGGGTCTTCAACATCGCGCACGGCGCGATCAGCATGGTGATGGCGTTCCTCTACTGGCAGCTGCGGGTCGAGGTAGGTCTTCCCACCTGGCTGTCCGTGGTGCTCGTGGTCTTCGTGATCGCCCCGGTCTTCGGGGTGCTTCTGTCGCGGGTGATGAAGGGTCTGGGCGACGCGCCGGTCAGTGTCAGCCTGGTCGTGACGGTGGCGCTCTTCATGGCGATGGTCGGCCTCGCCACCCAGTTCTGGCCGTCCTCGGAGAACCGCACGGTCGACTACTTCTTCGGTTTCTCCTCGGTCAACCTGCTCGGGGTCTCGGTCGGCTACCACTACCTGATCACGATCGCGCTCTCTGCGGTCGTGGCGGGTGCGCTCTGGTTCCTGCTCAACCGGACCCTGCTCGGCACGGCCATGCGGGCCGCGGTGGACAACACCGAGCTGCTCGAGCTCTTCGGCGCGGAGGCGAACCGGATCTCGATGCTCAGCTGGGCGCTCGGATCGATGCTGGCCGGCCTCGGCGGTGTCCTGCTCGCGGCGTACACCGGGCTGGACTACTACAGCTTGACGTTCCTGGTCGTGGCGGCGTTCGCGGCCGCGATGCTCGGCCAGCTCAAGAGTCTCCCGCTGACCTTTGCCGGTGCGATCGGGCTCGGACTCGGCAGCTCCTACATCCAGAACTACCTCGCCGACTTCGGTGACGCGATCGGCGTCACCATCGACGCGACCACGCTGGTCGGCATCCAGTCGGCACTGCCCACCTTTCTGCTCTTCTCGATCCTGGTCTTCGCGCCGCAGGTGCGGCTCCGTGTCGGCCAGGTCAAGGGCATCCTCGCTGCCCGGGTGCCGGGTTCGGTGCAGAGCAATGCCGCAGCGGTGGCGACCTTTGCGGTCGGCGTCGTGGTCGTGCTCAGCCTGGGAGAAAACGCAGTCCAGAAGTTCGGGCTGGCGGTCGCGTTCGCGATCGTGATGCTCTCGATGGTGCTGCTCACCGGATACGGCGGGTACCTCTCCCTGGCGCAGTTCAGCTTCGTCGGGATCGGCGCAGCGACGGTCGCGAAGGCGGAGACCACCTCGCCGCTCGCCGTCCTGCTGGCCGCGCTGTTCGCCGCGCTGGCGGGAGCCCTGGTCGCACTCACCGTGCTGCGGCTGACTGGCTTGTACCTGGCGCTGGCAACCCTGGCGTTCGGCCAGCTGATGGACAAGCTCGTCTTCAGCGCGAACTTCATGTTCGGCGCCAACGGGTCGATCCCGGTGCAGCGGATGGGCCTGCTCGGAGGTGACTTCGGCGACGACCGCAGCTACGTGCTCTTCATGCTCGGTGTCTTCCTCCTCCTCGGGCTGGGTGTCCTGACGCTGCGTCGCGGACCGGTCGGGCGGCTGCTGATCGCGCTGCGCGACAGCCCGCAGGCGTGCGGCACCCTGGGCCTGAACCAGCGCTGGTTCCGGGTCGCCTTGTTCAGTGCATCGGCGGGGATCGCGGGTCTGGCCGGGGCGCTGATGGCCGGTCTCCAGGAGATCGCGGCGCCGCAGTCCTTCGCCACCATCGCGAGCCTGCCGACAGTCCTAGTCGCGGTTGTCGCTGGCGTTACCACCATCTCCGGGGCCCTGCTCGGGGGCTTCCTGCTGATGTTGACCCTGACCACGACCGGTAGCCCTCAGGGGATGATCTTCATCGTGCTCGCGGTCGGCGCGATCCTGTTGGCTCGGGACCCGAACGGGCTGGTGAACCTGTTCTACCAGGCAGTGCGGACCGTGACCGGCCGCGTGCGGGACCGGGTCGGAAGCTGGGACCCCCTGGCCGCGAACGCCGCGGAGTCACCGGGTGACCGTGACGCAATCGAGCCCGAGCTCGCGGAGACGGGAGTCGGCCGTGGCGCTCCTTGAGGTCCAGGACGCGGTGGTGAAGTTCGGTGGGATCACCGCCGTCGACAACGCGAGCTTCGCAGCCGAGGCCGGCCGGATCACCGGTCTGATCGGTCCCAACGGCGCGGGCAAGACCACCACGTTCAACGTCATCACCGGGCTCCAGCCGCCGACCAGCGGCGACGTCCGTTACCAGGGGCGCCGGGTCACGACAGTGACGCCGGACCGGCGCGCCAAGATGGGGATGGCTCGCACGTTCCAACGGCTGGAAGCATTCGGGTCGCTGACGGTCCGGGAGAACGTGATGGCGGCACGCGAGATCCACGCCGGCCCGCGCGCGTGGTGGCGCACCCGCCACGACCCGGTCGTCGACGAGATCATCGCGACCGTCGGCCTGACCGAGTACGTCGACGTCCGCGCTGACCTCGTCCCGACGGGTGTGGCCCGTTTGGTCGAGCTGGCCCGGGCCCTGGCGATCGAGCCGGAGCTGCTCCTCCTCGACGAACCGTCCTCGGGTCTCGACGAGTCCGAGACCGAGCAGTTCGGAGCCCTGCTCCAGCAGATCGCTGCTGCCGGAACCGCGATCGTCATGGTCGAGCACGACATGAACCTGGTTTTCGCGGTCTGCGAGCACATCTACGTGCTGGACTTCGGTCGGGTCATCGCTGAGGGAACGCCCGCTGAGATCCGCGCGAACAAGACTGTGCAGGCGGCGTACCTGGGGACCCCGGATGCAGCCGCAGAATCGGCAGAGGAAGTGGAGTCCCGGTGAACCAGTCCATCCTCGAGCTGATCGACTTGCACGCCGGCTACGGCAGGATCGAGGTGCTGCGCGGGGTCAACCTGACGGTTCCGCGCGGCGCCGTGATCGCGTTGCTCGGTCCTAACGGAGCCGGCAAGAGCACTCTGCTCCGGGTGATCAGCGGTCTGCTCCCGCCGAGCGGGGGCCACCTCCATCTCAACGGCCAGCACATCGGGCGTCCGAGTCCGGCTCGGCTGACCAAGGCCGGGGTCTGCATGGTCCCCGAGGGACGCGGGGTCTTCCCCAACCTCACCGTCGACGAGAACCTGCGACTGGCGAGCTTCTCCGGTACGAAGGTCGACAGGATCCTGGACGAGTCGTACGCGCGTTTTCCGATCCTCTGGGAACGCAAGGACCAGTTGGCGGGGAGCATGTCCGGCGGTCAGCAGCAGATGCTGTCGCTGGCACGGTCGCTCGCCTCCGACCCGGCGCTGCTGTTGCTCGACGAGCTATCGATGGGGCTGGCACCGCTCATCGTCGAGTCGCTCTACGACTCGGTCGCGGAGATCGCCGCCACCGGTGTCTCCGTGGTCGTGGTCGAGCAGTTCGCCGCTAGCGCGTTGCGGGTTGCCGACTACGTCGTGGTGATGCAGGGCGGGCGGATCGTCGACAGCGGCGAGCCGACTGAGATCGAGCCGCGTCTCGACGAACTCTACTTCGGAGGTGCCGCGTGACCCGGGTCCCCCGCACCTTGCGGTTGCTCGCGGCGGCGATCCTGCTCGGCCTGGTGACCCCCGTGGTCTCGCCGACTGCTGCCGTGGCCGCGGAGAACCCGTTCGGCGGTTTCACGGCTTCGGCCGAGTCCGCGCTGGTCCGGGTCGGCATCTTCGAGCCGGCGCTGCCGATCCCGGCCGAGCCGCAGCTCGACCTGAGCATCGGGTACGCCCGGGCGACTTCCTCGACCGGCCCGACCTCCCGCGCGCTCGCCAGCTACCTCTGGCCCGGCGACACCCTCGGCGACGGCCTCGGCACCCTGTTCGGCAACGAGGCCCTGGACTACCCGGTCAAGGTGAACTCGAAGTACCCGGCCTCGGACTCGGCACCGGCTATCAACGCAGCCGAGGTCGTCCCGGGTTCGGGGATGTCGACATCGGCCGACGAGACCACGACCGTCGCCGCTGTCAGCGCCGCCGACGTCGGCACCGGTACGCCGCTGCCGCTGCCACTGGCCACCGCAGCCTCGATGGACGTGGCCAAGAGTCGGAGCACCGTTGAGCTGGGGGAGAAGGTCACCTCGCACGCCCGCGCTCGGGCCACCGGTCTGTCACTGCTCGGTGGGTTGATCACCATCGACGGATTCGACATGGACCTCTCGGCCAGCTCCGACGGGGTCAAGGCGAGTGCAGCTGGGAACCTGGCGATAACCGGACTAACCGTGGCAGGCCAGCGCATCCAGGTCGGCAACGAGGTCTCCCTCGACGGCAGCAAGAACTCGTTGCCCGAGGCGCCGCTAGACTTCCCGCAGCTCGGTCTCAGGATCGAGTTCCTCAAGCAGGACCGCGCGGTTGACGGGGCGACCGCCAAGCTCGGCGGTCGCGGGATGACCATCACCCTGGACCTCTCGGTGCTCGACAAGCAGCTCGGACTCGGGATGCTGTCCGACGTGCTGGGTCCGGTTCTCGAGCAGATCCCCCAGGTCGGTCCGCTGCTGACGGGGCTGTTGAAGTTTGGCACCAAGGCGGTGATCACCGTCGGAGACGTTCGGGTGGGGGCGACCGCGACTCCGGCGTTCGTGGCACCACCGTTCGAGACCCCACCGGGTACCGACTTCACCCCGCCCGACATCGGTACGGTGCTCCCGCCGCCGGTCGCGGTCGGCGACCTCCCGGTCGGCGTGGTTCCGGTTGGCGGTGCGCTCGCCCCTGAGGTCACCCCGGTCCCGCAGAACGTGGCGTTCCAGCTGCCGGGACTTACCCAGACCTCGAGCCTGCTGCTGCTCGCAGCCCTTGCTCTGGCCGGCCTGGTCGGCTGGGGGTTCCGGGCTGTCGGCGTCCTGTTCTTCGGTGCCGACGACTGCCTGCTGGGCGCTTCGGTCGGCGTGCCGAACCTACGAGAAGGATGATGATGACGACAACCACCGGGCCCACCGGGCAGACCCAGGATCGCTTCCGGATCCTCCAGATCGCTCTGTTCACAGCCGGCGCTGTCCTGATGCCTTCTGGGGTGATCGCGGTCGGGCTCGGTTGGTGGGGAGCGGCGAACGCGCGCTACGCCTACGACCAGTTCCCCTACCTGCTCTCCGGCGGGCTGCTTGGCGTCTGCCTCACGACCCTCGGCGGGTTCCTGTACTTCGGGGCCTGGCAGGCGAAGGTCGCCTCCGACCAGAAGCAGGCGATGAAGCACCTGGCCGACGCGGTGCTCGCGATGAACGCCGCAGTCACGGTGCTCCCCGTGGCGGCCTCGGGTCAGCACTCGGCGACTTCTACGGGGGCGGGGGACCTGGTCGTCGCCGGGGAGAGCGGTGTGACGGTGCACCGCCGCGACTGCGGGTTGATAGCAGCCCGTGACGACCTCCGGATCGTCGCGGCGGGCGACCTCACCGCGGAATCCGGCCTGATGGTGTGCAGGGTCTGTTCACCTGAGGTTCAGTACTGACGTCGAGATCTAACGTCTACCGGATTCCGGGACCACCTGTGCCCCCGAGCCAGACCTCTGCTGCCGTCCGTGACTGTGTCTTCACCCGGTCGGCGGTGGACCCTCGGAGTCACAGCCGACCGTCTCAGTGCAGGAAGCGCCGGACGATCCGGTCGATGGTCCGGTCCGGAAGAGCGTCGAAGAGCCGCGAATAGTTCTGCGAGCCGACCAGGTAGCGCATCCGGGGGCGGGTTGCCGTGACGGCCTCCCAGACAGCGGCCGCCAGCACCTCGGGAGGCTGGGCCTTCCCCTCGCTGCGCGCACCCACCTTCCGGACCTTCCGCACCAGCGGCTCGAAGGGTGAGCCGGGTCGGACGGCGTTCATGAGCTTGTCGGTGATCGAGCCGGACATCGGGGTCCGGAACGGTCCCGGCTCGACGACGACCACCGGGATCCCGAGGAACATCAACTCCCGGCGGAGCACGTCGGAGTAGGCCTCGACGGCGTGCTTCGTGACCGAGTACGGCGCACTGATCGGCTGGGGCTTGCTCACGCCGGCCTCGGAGCTGACGTTGACGATCCGGCCGCCACCGCTACGGACCAGCGCGAAGAAGGCCTGGTTGACGCAGAAGGTGCCGAAGACGTTGATCTCCAGCGACCTCCGCATCCGCGCAGGCTCGATCTCGACCATCGGACCGAGCTCCAGGATGCCGGCGAAGTTCACCACCGCGTGCAGGCCCGGGACCTGGCCGGCGACGAGCGTCGCGGCGGCGGTGCAGCTTTCGGGGTCGGTGACGTCCATCGTCACGGGGACGATCCCCGGCTCCGGATGTACGGGGACCAGGTCGGCGGCGTACACCGTCCAGCCGCGGGCAGCGAAGTAGGCCGCGGTGGCGCTACCCAGTCCGCCGGCGGATCCGGTGACCAACAAGGATCGGGCCATCTCAGACCGCTGCGCGCGGGGTCCGCCGGGTCTCCAGTTGGTACGGCGCGGTTGCGCCCGGTGCGTCGGGCCCGGGGTCCGTGAGCGCCTCGAGGGAGAAGCGATCGTTGGGGAGCGCAGGGGCGGCACCGAGCGCGATGTCGCCGACAGGCCCCTGGGTGGTGAGCAACGGGCGACCTAGACGATGCCGGCGATGCTGACGTCGGTGGCCTGGGCGCGGAGCGCCCCAACGGTTGCCTGTTCCTTGGGGATGTACTTGAAGGGGTCGTAGTTGAAGACCCGCATGGCGTTGAGGTGGGTCATCTTGTTGATGTCCAGGTCCGAGACGGTGTCGTCGAAGTGCTTCATCACGGCCTCGGGTGCCGTCGGCCAGGCCGAGTCGGAGTGCGGGTAGTCGCACTCCCAGGTGATGTTGTCGATGCCGATCTTGTCGCGGGCCTCGACGCCGTACTTGTCGTCGATGAAGCAGAACGTGAAGTGCTTGCGAGCCACGTCGCTGGGACGCTCGTTGCCGAAGTCGGCGTGCGTCCAGAAGCGGTGTCGCTCGTAGACGTAGTCGATCCGCTCCAGGAAGTAGGGCAGCCAGCCGATGCCGCCCTCGGAGAGCGCGAACTGGATCGTGGGGAACCGTTTCAGGACCGGCGACCAGATCAAGTTGGCGGCGGTCTCGAAGAGGTTCATCGGGGTCATCGTGATGGTGACGTCGAAGGGCGCGTCCTCGTACGTCGGGATGTACGACGACGAACCGATGTGCAGGCAGATGATCACGTCGTTGTCGACGCAGGCCTTGTAGAAGGGGTCCCAGTGCTCGGAGTGCAGCGAGGGGTACTTCAGTCGGGTCGGGTCCTCGCTGAAGGTGATCGCGTGCACGCCCTTGGCTGCGATGCGGCGGACCTCCTCAGCCATCAGCTCGGGGTCCCAGATCGGAGGCAGGGCCAGTGGGATGAAACGGCCCGGGTAGCTGCCGCACCACTCGTCGATGTGCCAGTCGTTGTAGGCGCGGAGCGCGGCCAGGCCGAGCTCCTTGTCGTTGGTGCGGGAGAAGAGCTGGCCGGTGAACTGCGGGAACGAGGGGAAGCACATCGAGCCGAGGACGCCGTTGACGTTCATGTCCCGGACGCGCTGGTGGATGTCGTAGGTCCCGCGCCGGATCTGGTCATAGGAGGTGACGTCCATGTTGTAGTCCTCGGGCGGACGACCAGCGACGGCGTTCAGACCGATGTTGGGGATCTGTGCGCCCTCGAAGATCCAGACGTCGTTGCCGGCGGGACCCTTGATGCTCTTCGGCATCTGGTCGCGCCACTTGGCGGGCGTGTGGTTCTTGAACATGTCCGGCGGTTCGACCACGTGGTCGTCGACGCTTACGAGGATCAGGTCGTCCATCTGCATGCGCCCGACGATATCGCTGCTGAGCACTTCTGTAAACGGGATTAACCAGAAAAGTAGAGGAGCATTCTCAGTTCGTGGAGCCGCCCCGCACCCGTGTCTCGTAGGCCACCCGCGCCTCGGCGTCCTGGCTCAGGAAGACGCCGGTCGCGGGCGCCTGGTACGCCGCGGCCTCGAAGACCCGGTACGGCAGCAGCTGCATCACCTTGAACGAACGCTGGTTGGAGCGCGGCACCCAGGTCTCGAACCGCGGCTTGCGGGCGACCGCGACGATCGCGGCTGCGACGTCGCTCGGCTCGACGACACCGCCGGTCTCCTTCAGCCCGGAGGCCAGGTCGGTGTTGGTGGCCGCCGGCAGGATCACCGAGGCCTCGACGCCAGTGCCGCGGAGCTCGCCGCGGACCGCCTGGGTCAGCCCGACCACGCCGAACTTCGAGGCGCTGTAGGTCGCTGAGTTCGGCGCTGCGAACCTGCCGACCGCGGACGCCACGTTAATGATGTGACCGGTCCCGCGGGGGAGCATCGTGGTCATCGCCAGCTTGCAGCCGTGGATCGCGCCCAGCAGGTTGACCTCGAGGATCTTCCGGGTGACGTGCTCGGGCTCCTCGGGCAGCGGGCCGATCGGCATGATCCCAGCGTTGTTCACCAGCACGTCGACCGGACCGAGATCCGCGGTCACCGCGCTCACGAAGGCGGTGAACGAGTCCAGGTCGGAGACGTCGAGGGCGTACCCGGCGGCACCGATCTCGGCGGCGGCCTCGGTCGCGAGGCCGGCGTCGACGTCGCCGATCGCGACCTTCGCCCCTGCGGCGAGGAAACCTTGGGCGGTCGCCAGGCCGATGCCGCGGGCACCCCCGGTGATCGCGACGACCTTGTCGGTCAGGTCTCGGCGGTTTTTCCTGCGCACGGGTTCACCTCGGGATGGGTCGGGGGTACGCTCACGGTCGGAGAAAATAGCACTTCCGATTCGCGCAAGCGATATTCTCATCCATGACCACCGGTAGAGACGAGGCCGTTTCGTGGCAACGACCCTGGGCGCAGTGCCGTCCGCCGATCCGATCGACCTGGCCAGACCCTTCACCCCGAGTCGGTTGCGGCTGTACCTGACGGTCGGGTCGGTGCAAGGTCTGGTCACCCTGCTCTGCGCGGTCGGCGTCGGGATCGACGCCCTTGAGCCGACCCGGGCGCTGGACGTCCTCGCCAACGTCTTCAACTTCATCCCGATGGTGCTGCTGCCGGCTCTGGTCCTGCTCCTGGTCAAGGACCGGGTCACCCGCGACGCCGAGCTGATCCTGGTCTGGCTCCCGTTCACCGCTGCGGCCCAGCTCAGCTTCGAGCTGATCTGGCTGGTGGGTCAGCCGTTGGAGTGGTGGCAGGCCGACGGCGATCCCGGCTGGACCTGGATGTGGTGGCAGTTCGCCCTCGCCGACACCCGCTACTTCGGGGAGAACCCGTACATCTTCGCCCTCGAGCTCTCCGCCGTCGTGGTCGCGATCGCCGTCCTGGTGGCCTTCGTACGGCTGGTCCGCACCGACCTGTCCGACCGGGCCCGGGTTGCGCACCTCTACCTGGGCGGCCTCGGTCTGGTCGTGCTCACTGTGAACACGCTGTTCTACTTCGCGTCGCTTGCCCGCAACGGGTTCGCCGACGTCGGCCAGGGTGACTACGGCATGGTGAAGCTTGTCGCCCTGAACTGCCCGTACCTGGTCTTCCCGGTCCTGGTGCTGGTTGCCATCGGTCGGCAGATCGACCACCTGTACACGCGCGCGGTCCGGCCGCTCGGAGAGGACACCATCGCATGACGCTCGCCCCGGAGACCTCGACCACCAACGCCGAGCACGTCGACCGGCTGCGGGCCACCTTCGCGACCGGCCGCACCCGTTCCTACGCGTGGCGCGACGCCCAGCTCGCAGGACTCGACCAACTGATCTCCGAACGCTCCGCCGAGCTCATCGAGGTGCTGGGTGCCGATCTGCGTCGTACCGAGTTCGAGTCGATCATGTTCGACCTGGTCTCGGTGAAGCCGGAGATCAAGTACGCCCGCAAGCACCTGAAGAAGTGGATGCGCCCGCATCGGGTGCCGGCGCCGATCAACGTGCGGCCGGGCAAGGCGTGGTACCAGCACGAGCCTCTCGGTGTCGTGATGGTCATCGGTGCCTGGAACTACCCCGTGTTCCTGATCCTCTCCCCGCTGGTCGCTGCCCTCGCCGCGGGCAACTGCGTCGTGGTGAAGCCGTCGGAGATCGCGCCCCGGACGTCTGCCCTGCTGGCCGAGCTGCTGCCGCAGTACCTGGACCCTGAGGCGATCGCCGTCGTGGAGGGAGCCGCCGACGTCACCCTCGACCTGATCGCGCAGAACCTCGACCACATCCTGTTCACCGGCAGCCCGGCTGTCGGCAGCGCGATCATGGCGGCCGCGGCCAAGAACCTCACCCCGGTGACCCTCGAGCTCGGCGGCAAGTGTCCCGCGATCATCACCGAGTCCGCGCGGCTCGACGTCGCCGCCCGGCGGATCGCGTTCGGCAAGCTGACCAACTCGGGCCAGACTTGTGTGGCGCCGGACTACGTCCTGGTCGACGCGAAGGTGCGTGACGAGTTCGTCGAGGTGCTGATCGAGACCTTCGCGACCTTCTCCGAGGGTCGTCGCGTCCCGATCGTCAACCCCCGGCACGCCGTGCGGGTGGCCTCGCTGCTCGAGACCGCCGGAGGCCAGGTGGTCTTCGGAGGCGACGTCGACGTCCGTGACGCGACTGCGACCCCGACCATCGTCGTCGACCCCGACCCGGGCTCGGACATCATGGCCGAGGAGATCTTCGGGCCGGTGCTCCCGGTCGTCACCGTCGACGGACTCGCGGCGGCGATCGCGCATGTGAACGCTGGCACCAAGCCGTTGGCCAGTTACGTGTTCACCGAGAGGCGCAGCGACGAAAAGCAGGCGCTCGCCGGGTTCTCGGCCGGGGCCGCCGTGATCAACCACGTGATGATGCACATGGCTGTCCACGAGCTGCCCTTCGGCGGCGTCGGCACCAGCGGCACCGGCAACTACCACGGCCACTGGGGTTTTGCGACCTTCAGCCACGCCAAGGCGGTGCTCCGCCAGCAGACCCGGATCGACCTGAAGTTCGTCTACCCGCCGTACGGCGAGCGGTTCCAGAAGCTGCTGCGCAAGCAGCTCCGTTGAGTCGGGCCTCCGGGCTCATTGAGTCCGGTCTTCGACCCGGGTGACTTCGGGGTTCTGGTTCGGCGTACCGTCCGAATGCGCGATTCGAACTGTTGGAACGCCCCACTCAACGATCGCGCGGGAAGATGCGGGCTCCCTCATCCTGCCCCTGGCGGGACTCGACGATCGCGAACGACAACGTCGCCGAGGCAGCCAGTACCTCACGGCCCGCGTCGTGGACGTCGACAGCGAGGACGACCTGTCGGCGGCTCTTGCGCAGCACCCGGGCGACCGCGACCGCGGGGCCCTCGGTGATCGGGGAGAGGAACCGGATGTGCAGGTCCGAGGTCGGTACGCCGTGGCCCGGGCCGGCGACCGCCAGCGCGGCGCGGCCGGCGGTGACGTCGACCAGGGTCGCGATGATCCCGCCCTGCAGCCCCCCGCGCGGGTTGCTGACCCGGCCGTGAACCGGCAGTGCCATCGCCAGGTCAGCGCCTTCGGGGACCTCCACGTCGTACATCCCGAGCTGGGTCAACAGGTGGTTCTCGGGGTCGTAGCCGGTCATCGGTCTCCCTGGTTCGGCCGTGGTCCGGCATCGTGTGGATATATTGCTCTCGCAACAGTAGAATATGATTCTCTAATCGGGAAGTACGCCGCTCAGGCGATCACGGAAGGGCCACCCATGGGCAAAGGCATCGGCCTGTTGCTGGAGCTCGGCGCGGTCATGGCGGGGGACCGGCCGGCCGTCGGTCGAGGGGCGGACGCCCTCACCTTCGCCGAGCTGGAGGAGCGCGCGTGCGCGGCAGCGGGGATCATCGCGGCCGCCGACGTGCGTTCGGTCGCCTACCTGGGTCAGAGCGGCCCGGCCTTCCACGTCGCGTTGTTCGCCTCCGCGCTCGCTGGCGTCCCGATCACCCCGCTCAACTACCGGCTCGCCGCCGCCCAGCTCGACGCCCTGATCGACCAGCTCGACACCCCGCTGGTGATCGCCGACGAAGGGTACGTCGGCACCGTCGCCGACCGCGGCGCCGTGCTGGCCAGCTCGGCCCTGCTCGATGCCTCGCTCCCGGTCTCCGACCAGCCGCTCCCCGATGTCGACGACGACAGTCCCGCGGTGGTGCTCTTCACCAGCGGCACCACCAGCGCTCCGAAGGGCGTGGTCCTCCGGCACTCGCACCTGATCTCGTACGTGCTCCAGACCGTCGACCCAGGCAGCGCCGAGTCGGACGACGCCGCGCTGGTCTGCGTTCCGCCGTACCACGTCGCCGGCGTCGGGACGGTGCTCACCAACACCGTCGCCGGCCGCCGGGTCGTGCACCTGGCCGACTTCGCGCCGTCGGACTGGCTCGCCACCGTCGCCGAGGAGCGGGTCACCAGCGCAATGCTCGTGCCGACGATGCTGGCCCGGATCGTCGAGGAGCTCGACGGGGCCGCCGCCGACGCCCCGACGCTCCGCTCCATCGCGTACGGCGGCTCCCGGATCCCGGCGCCCGTCCTGGCCAAGGCGCTGCTCGCTTTCCCGGCCACCGGGTTCGTAAATGCCTACGGCCTGACCGAGACCTCGTCCACGATCGCCCTGCTCGACCCCGACGACCACCGCGCGGCCCTGGCCAGCGACGACCCGGCGGGACGGGGCCGGTTGGCGAGCGCCGGTCGCTTCGTCCCCGGCATCGAGGGCCAGGTGCGCTCCGAGGACGGCGCCGTCCTCGGGACCGGCGAGGTCGGCGAGCTCTGGGTCCGGGGCCCGCAGGTCAGTGGTGAGTACCTCGGCAGCGGCAGCGTCGTCGACGAGGGCGGCTGGTTCCCCACCCGGGACCGCGCCCACCTGGACGCCGACGGCTACCTCTTCATCGAGGGACGCGCTGACGACACGATCATCCGCGGCGGCGAGAACATCGCCCCGGCCGAGGTCGAGGACGTCATCGCCGAGCACCCAGCGGTCCGCGAGGTCGCGGTGATCGGTCTTCCCGACGACGAGTGGGGCGAGCGCCTGGTGGCGGTCGTCGTCGCGCGTTCGTCGCTGGACCCCGAGGAGCTCCGCCAGTTCGTCCGGGCGCGTTTGCGTGGCAGTAGGACCCCCGACGATGTGTTCATTCGCGACGCCGAGCTCCCCAAGACCCCTACCGGCAAGCTTCTGCGACGCGAGCTCGTCGAAGATCTTCTCGCCGGCCCGGTCGGTTGAGGTCCGGGCAGACGCCGGACGCCGAAACCCCGAAAGGAACTCCCATGGCACAACTCAAGGCTGGGTCCCGGTTGCGGAGCCAGGTCGATGCGACCGAGGTCATCGTCGTGCGCGCCCCGAACGACGAGGTGGACCTGCTGATCGGCGGACACCCGGCGATCGACATCGCCGCAGAACCCGAGCCCGATCTGGCCGCCGGCGGCGTGGCCGAGGCGGCGTTGGTCGGCAAGCGGTACACCCGCGCCGAGGGGGACCTGGAGCTGCTGGTTACCAAGGCCGGTGGTGCCGGGCTCGAGATCGGCGGCACCGCGCTGCGCCTCAAGGAAAGCAAGCCCCTCCCGGCGAGCGACTGAACCGTGTCCGAGGAGTCCGCGGACGCCGTCGTACGGCGCTGGCTCAGCGCCCTGGGAGCCGTCCCGGCGATCCCCGGGGGGTCGGACCCGTGCCCGCACCTGGGCTGGGCGGCATCCGGCGCGATGACGATGACCGGGAGTGCGGACGGCGCGCCGGTGCTGGCCCCGGGCGCCGTGGTGCCGTTGATTGCCGCGGTCGGGCGGGCCCTTGCGGTTTTGACCGGCGAGCCGCGGACCGCGCTCGACCCCGCCACGGTGCTCGGGGCGCGGGCCGGGCTCCGAGCGCTGCGCCGCGGCGGCGCGGTGTCCGCAGGCGGGGCCACCCGGCTGCTGGCTACTCGGGACGGCTGGGCTGCGGTCACGCTGGCCCGGGCCGACGACCTGGCGGCGGTGCCGGCGATGTTCGGCGGGGGTCGCGCGGGCGCGGAATGGCAGGAACTGGCGGGTGCAGCCGGGATCAGGACCGCGGCGGAGTTCGTGGAGCGGGTCCGTCTCTTCGGAGTGCCGGCGGCCGTGGTGCCGGACCAGCCGGCCGGGACCAGGTTGCCCTGGCGGAGTGCCTCGATTGCTCCTAGCCTCCCGGGGGCGGCCATCGAGGGCGCCCTGGTGGTTGACCTCTCCTCGCTGTGGGCCGGTCCGCTCTGCGCGCACCTGCTCGGCCGCGCCGGAGCCCGGGTGGTGAAGGTCGAGAGCACGCGTCGGCCGGACGGCGCTCGCGCCGGTGAGCCCCGCTTCTACGACTGGCTGCACGCCGGGCACGAGAGCCTGGCCATCGACTTCCGCCATCCTGAGGACCGGGCCGAGCTGGCCCTGTTGCTCGCGTCCGCGGATGTGGTGATCGAGGCGTCCCGTCCTCGGGCCCTGTTCCAGCTCGGGCTCGCCCACGATCAGGTCCGGCTGAAGCCCGGGGTCGTCTGGGTCAGCCTCACCGGCCACGGTCGGCAGAACCCTGATCTGGTTGCCTTCGGCGACGATGCAGCGGCCGGCGGCGGGCTGGTCGCCGGGACGCCCGGCGGTCCAGTCTTCTGCGGCGACGCGATCGCGGACCCGCTGACCGGTCTGGTCGCGGCGCTCGGCGCGGTGGCGCTGCGGAGTGTTGGCGGTGGGGCGCTGCTCGACGTGGGCATGAGTAACGTGGCGGAGGCATTCGCCGGTGCCGCCGTGGATTGTCCGGGTGAGCATCCGGTCCGGGCGCGCCGGAAGAGCTGGTTCGTCACCTGCCCGGCTACTGGCCGCGAGCAGCGGGTCCTCGGTCCGCGAGTACCGGACGTGACTGGTCGGGCGCCCGCCCTCGGCGCCGACAACGACCGCCTGTTGGGCCTACTGTCGGCTTCCTAGGGCGCCGGCCTTGGCCGGGACGGGTCGCCGCTAGGTCTGGTGGACGACCCTGCCGTCGATGACGGTGGCGCGCAGGCAGTCCGCGTCGAGGTCGCGCAGGGCTGCCTCCAGGCTGCGGTCGAGAAGGACCAGGTCGGCCGGTTCGCCGACGGCGACGCGGCGTGCCGGCCCGCCCGGGTCGGTGAGCAGGGACTGGAGCCCGGCGAGCGCCGTTGCGGCGGGGACCTTTTCTGCGGGGTTGAGGTCGCGACCCGACGCGGCCCGCAACGTCGCCCACGGGTCGGGGTCGCCGTACGGGGCGTCGCTGCTCAGGCCGACAGGTACGCCGGCCCGGAGCAGGCTCGCATAGGGCCACAGGTCCGGTCGGTCGGCCTCCTCGGAGCGCAGGGCGTAGTCCACACCGCGACGTGCGACCAGGCTCGGTTGGGTGACGACGCGGAGTCCGCGTTCGCCGATCGCGTCGATCAGGTCCGGCCCGGCCACGGCGCAGTGTTCGATGCGGTCGCCGTCGACGGTGCCTCCCGCAGCGTCGAACGCCGCGATGGTCAGCGCGAGCGCGGTCCGGGTGACGCAGTGCACCGCCACCGCCCGTGATGCCGAGCGCGCCCGAGTGATGTCGGCGACCAGGTCGCCCAGGTCCGGCAGGTCGTGGTCGCCGACGACGATCTTGACGGGGCCGACCCCCAGGCCCGGGTGGTCGCCCGCGGCGACCGCGAGCACCTGGACGTGCTGGGGGAGGTCTCCGGAGGCGACAGCCGCCGCCAGGAGCGGCAGGTGCCCGGATGTCGGGGTGGCATCGGTGACGTGGGTGATCCCGTACGACGCCAACCGGGCGCCGAGGTCGCGCAGCGAGAGACCCTCGGGTGCCCCGATCGCGTCGCCGAGCCAGTGGTCGGCCCGCCAGAGCCGGCCAGTGGGTGAGCCGTCGGGGGTGCGTTCGATCCCGGGGTGGTGGGCGTGGTCGGCACCGAGCTGGGCCAGGCCGGCGCTGTTGAGCACCCAGAGCGCACCGGACCGGTGCTGCACCCGCACCGGGACCGACGGTGCAGCTCGGTCGAGTCGGTGCCGGTCGAGGTCGCCGTGACCGACGTCGTCGAACCCGACGGCGCGGATCCACCCCTGGTCGTCGGGTTCGGCCCGGGCGAGCGTGGCGTCGAGGTCGGGCCCGCTGAGGTCGAGCGATGCGGCGTGCACCGCGGTTGCGGTGAGGTGCAGGTGGTGGTCCGCGAAACCTGGCTGGAGCGCGCCGCCGCGGCCGTCGAGGACCTGGTCGCCGGGTGCCGGGACCAGGTTCGGCGCCAGCGCGGTGATCACGCCGTCGGCGATCCGGCAGTCCGTGCGGGTGGTGCCGTCGATCTCGACGTCGCGGAGCAGGATCACGGGGCGATCTCGTCGACCAGGCCCCAGGCATGTGCTGCGGCGGCGTCGAGGGTGGCACCGGTGAGCATCCACCAGGCAGCCCGCCACCGACCGATCCGCCGGACGACGCTGACGGTGCCACCGGCTCCGGGGACGAGTCCCATCGAGACCTCCGGCAGTCGGAAGTACGCGTCCCGGGTGCAGGTCACGTGGCTGCCGAAGGCCGCGAGCTCGGCACCGGCTCCGATCGCGGCACCGTGCACGTGGAGGTGGGTCTCGGTCCCGGGTCGGTTCCGGAGGTGGTCGAGCAGTCGCCACGGGGCGCGGTCGAGTCGGACCAGGTAGGCCGAGACCAGGTCGTCGGCGGTGCCGAACTCGGCCAGGTCGCCACCGCTGCAGAAGGACCGCCCGGCCCCGGATACCTCGATCCGGGTGATGGTGTCGTCCAGAACGGCCAGCTCGAGGGCCTCGTACAGCTGCTCGCGCAGCGCGAAGCTCAGGGCGTTGTGTCGCGCAGGACGGTTCAGGGTGAGCGTCAGGGTGTCGTCGGTCCGGTCGACCAGTACGTCGTCACCCGGGGTCGCCGATCCTGGCGGCGGTGTCCGCTCGGCGAGCCAGCGCTGGAACTCGGGTCCTCCCAGGAGCATGGAGTAGACCGCTGCTTCGGCGGCCAGCCCCGGTCCGGTCGGCAGGAGTGCGGTCTGCCGGACCAGGTGTCCGAGGGCGATCGAGGCCCGCGGGTGCTGGGCGAGGCCGGCAGCGAGCCGCTCGTACGCCGCGACCGGGTCAGCGACGGTGACCGCGGTCGGGTCGTCGGGGTGGTCGGGTCCGGTGAACGTCCAGGCGAGCGCGTCGGTCAGCGGGGTCAGGGTTGTTGGGAGCGGGCGGGTCGCGGTGCCGATCACGAGACCCGGGCTTGCTTCGACGGCAGCCACCCCGCGGGCGATCGCGTCCTGGCCGGCGGCGTGCCAGGTGTCCAGGTCTATCTGCTGGACGGGGTTCGTCGGCTCGCCGTCGAGGCTGACCGCGAGTGGGCTGGATCGGGTCTCAGCACTCATCGGCTCAGCCTAGCGACGCGAGGTCCTGGCACGGGGCGGCTCCGGTTTCGGGCAGCGGAGGCATTGCGCCTTGCTGGTGACGAGAATATTGTTCTCAACAAGCGTAATGGAGGATCTCAGATGAGTGAAGCAGTATCGCTGGTCGCGACCGACCTGCGGGACGTGGGCGACCCGGTCACCATCGCGGACCTGGTCGGCTCTGCCCCGGGCACCGCGTACGTCCAGTCGCTGGTCGTCGAGGACACCTCGACCCGGGTCCGCCTGATCTACCCGCACGGCCGAGTGGTCGAGGTCGCCGTCCCGGCCCTTCCCTCCGCTGACCCGCAGGTGCCCGACGGTCTCGGTCGGGTACTAGCCGTCCGGGCCCGGGTCGGTGGTGCGGCCGCACGCTGCTCCGTCCTGGGGAGCGGCCCTGGTGGTCCGCGACGCGACGACATCGGCTGGCCGGAGGCCCTCGGCCTTGCTGCCCGCGGCGTCCGCACCGTCTTCCAGACCGTCTGAGGTGAACGCGATGGACTTCGCGCAGACCGACGACCGCGACGCCGTCCGCGCCACCCTGACGGCTTACGACACGGGCGCGAACATGGGCCGGATCGGCGACGTCGCCGCCACGTTCCTGGAGGGCGGCGTGCTGGAGTCCGATGGCCAGGTGCTCCGGGGACGCGCCGTGATCCTGGCTGACCTCGAACGCCTCCGCGGTCGACCGCGGGTGGCGGGCAGCCCGAACGGTCCCGGGACGGTGATCCGGCAGCTCACCAGCACCCAGATCGAGTTCGTCAGCCCGACCGAGGCCCATTGCTATAGTCGGTTCGTGGCTACCTCCCTGACCGGTGTCGACCACAGCGGCCACTACACCGACGTCCTCCGTCTCGTCGACGGACGCTGGTTGATCGCCCACCGCCGGGTCACCGTGGACGCCGCTGTCACGCACAGTGCGCAGCGCGGCGGCACGCGTCGCCACCGCGCCGTTCCCCTGGTGCCGCGGCCCCCGGTCGCCGGCCCTTCCGTCGCCGGGCGTCGGACCCGAACTGCACGTTGACCGACTACGACGTCCTCGTCATCGGCTCCGGCTTCGGTGGCAGCGTGACTGCACTGCGACTGAGCGAGAAGGGCTATCGCGTCGGGGTGCTGGAAGCCGGCAAACGCTGGCGTCCCGAAGACTTCCCGGATCGGAGCCGCGATCCCCGGAAGATGCTCTGGGCGCCCCGGTTGGGGTTGACCGGGACGATGCGGATCAGTCCGATCGGCAAGGCCACCATCGTTAGCGCCGCTGCCGTCGGCGGCGGTTCGATCATCTACGGCAACACCCTCTACGAGCCGCTCGAGGAGTTCTGGACCGACCCGCAGTGGGCCGGTATCACGGACTGGAAGGGGGAGTTGGCGCCGTACTACGACCAGGCGAAGCGGATGCTCGGCGCTGCCACCAACCCGCGGCTGAGCCTGGCTGACCAGGTCCTGCTCGACATCGCCCGCGACCGCGGGGTGGCCGACACCTTCCACCGCACCGACGTCGGGGTCTTCTTCGGCGAGCCGGGACGGACGGTGCCGGACCCCTATTTCGGCGGCGCCGGCCCCGAGCGCACCGGCTGCACGTTCTGCGCCCGTTGCTTCAGCGGCTGCCCGCACAACGCCAAGAACACCCTGCTCACCAACTACCTCTACCTCGCCGAAGCCGCGGGAGCGGAGGTGCACGAGCTCACCACCGTCACCGACGTCCGGCCGCGCCCGGACGGCGGGTACGTCGTGACGACCGAGCGGTCCGGCCGCTGGGTGCGCCGAGGCCGGAAGCAGGTCACCGCCGACCAGGTCGTCTTCGCCGCGGGCGCTCTCGGTACCCAGACGCTGCTGCACCAGGTGAAGCGCCGCGGTTCGCTGACCAGAATCTCGGACCAGGTCGGCGAGCTCTGCCGGACCAACTCCGAGGCCGCGCTGATGGCGGTCAGCCGGAGTCGCCGCGACCTCTCCGACGGGGTCGCGATCAGTTCCTCGATCCACCCCGAACCCCATACCCACGTCGAGATCTGCCGCTACGGGACCGGTCAGGACGCGATCCTGGCGAGCAGCGCCCCGCTGATCGACGGAGGCCCGTACCGGGCGCTGCGGTTCCTGCTCGCGGTGCTCCGGCACCCGCTGCGGCAGATCGGGTTCGTCACCCGCGGCCAGAAGGCCGAGCGGACGGCGTTCGTGCTGGTCATGCAGTCGCTGGACAACTCGCTCACCTCCTCGCTGCGGCGTGGGCTCCTCGGGAGCCGGCTCACCACCGTCCAGGGTCGTGGCGAAGCCAATCCGGACTGGATCCCGCTGGCCCACGAGATCACCCGCGACCTCGCCGAGCGGATCGATGGCGACCCACGTGGCTCCCTCGGCGACCCGTTCAACATGCCGATCTCCGCGCACTACCTCGGTGGCGCCGTGATCGGAGCGGACCCGGCTGCCGGGGTCATCGACCCCTACCACCGGGTCTTCGGCCACCCGGGCCTGCACGTGATCGACGGTGCTGCGGTGACAGCGAACCTCGGGGTGAACCCGTCGCTGACCATCACCGCGATGTCCGAACGCGCTGTCGCCCTCTGGCCGAACAAGGGTGAGGAGGACCCGAGGCCCGGACTCGGGAAGCCGTACCAAGCCGTGGCGGCGGTGCCGCCGCGTTCCCCCGTAGTGCCTGCGTACGCGCCAGGAGCCTTGAGGCTTTCGGGTCGGCCCTGACCGGCGGAGCGTGCCTCCGGCTACGGCTTCAAGGGATTTGCGGGTTGGTCGATATTCGGGGGACAGGGCCAGCCGAGACTCCGCTCGATGCCGTGCACCAGCCAGTCCAGGGTCTCCTCGAACCGTTCCGGGTGGTCCCACTCGCCGGGAGCGCGGAGGTCGAGCAGGGTGGTGCTGATGGTCCAGTGCCCGACGTTGCCGGCGATGCGGACCGCCGTACGACGGCGCACCCCGTGGTCGGTGAGGACGTCGACGAGGCGCAGCACGTAGGCCACGGTGGCCTCGCGGTCCTCCGGGGTCATCAACGTGCCGAGCCAGGGTCGGGCGAGCAGCTCGGCGTGCAGGGTCCGCGACCAGGCCCGCAGGCTCTCCTCCCAGGTGGGGGCCGGTCGGAACGCGAGGTCCATCTCGGCGAATGCCGCGGCCACGATCCCGCGCACCATCGCGTGCCGGTTGCCGACCAGTTGGTAGACGGTCGTGGTCGAGCAGGCCAGCCGGCTGGTCAGGTTGCGTGCGTTCAACCCGGGCAAGCCCTGCTCGTCGAGGATCCGGAGCGCCTCGGCGTAGACCTCCTCCGCGGTCCGCGACACCGGGCTCAGAGGTTGGTCGGGATGTGCATCACGGTGCCGCCGTCGACGACGAACTCCGAGCCGGTGGCGAACGAGGACTCGTCGCTGGCCAGGAAGACCACGAACGTCGCCACCTCGTCGGGCAGTCCGGCGCGGCCCAGCGGAATCGGGATCAGGCCTTCGGGCATCTGGTCGGTGGCCGGGGTGCTGATCCGTCCGGGGTGGATCGAGTTGCAGCGGATGCCGTGCGGGGCGAGCTCCATCGCGACCGACTTGGTGAGGCCGGTCAGACCCCACTTGGAAGCCACGTAGCCGTGCGCCCACGGCGTACCGCGGAGGCCCTCGATCGAGGAGGTGTTGATGATCGAACCGCCCCCGGCCGCGATGATCGCGTCGGCGGCGGCGCGGATGCCCAGGAACGCGCCGGTGAGGTTCACGTCGAGCATCTGCTGCCACTGCTCTTGCTTGTAGCGCTGGAGCTGGCCGCCGTTGAAGATGCCGGCGTTGTTGAAGAGCACGTTCAGCTTGCCGAACTCGGCGACCGTGTACGCGACCGCGGCCCGCCAGTCCTCGTCGGAGGTGACGTCGAGGTGCACGTACCGGGCGGCGTCGGCCCCGAACTCCTGGCACAGCTCGGCGGCCAGCGCGGTGCCCTCCTCGTCGAGGAGGTCACCGATGACGACCTGAGCGCCTTCCGCGACCAGGTGTCGCGCGCTGGCGCCGCCGATGTTCCGGGCGCCGCCGCTGATCAGTACGACCTTGTCCTCTACACGTCCCATGGCGGGGACGATAACATCGTTTCCCATCAGGTAGAACACGTTCTATTCAGGAGCCCAGATGTCGATTCGAGTCGCCCAGGTCGCCACCGGAAACGCGGGCATGCTGACCCTGCGCCAGCTGATCAGCGACCCCCGTTTCGAGCTGGTCGCGGTCAGCACCTCGACCCCGGAGAAGGTCGGCAAGGACGCCGGTGAGCTCGCCGGACTCGACGTGACCACCGGCATCGCCGCCGTCGGCGACCTCGACGCCCTGATCGCCGCGAAGCCGGACTGCGTCGTGTACTGCGCCATGGGGGACACCCGGCCGGTCGAGGCGACCAACGACGTCCGCGCGCTGCTCGCGGCCGGCATCGACGTCGTCGGGTCAGCCCCCGGCACCTTGCAGTTCCCCTGGGGGACGATGCCGGAGAAGGTGATCGACAAGGTCGAGGCTGCGGCGCAGGCGGGCGGCGCGAGCGTCTACATCACCGGGGTCGACCCCGGGTTCGCCAGCGACCTGCTGCCGCTGGCCCTGGCCAGCACCTGCCAGCGGGTCGAGCAGATCCGCTGCTACGAGCTGGCCGACTACGCGACGTACGACGGCGCGGAGGTGATGTTCGACCTGATGGGTTTCGGCCACCCGGTGGACTCCACGCCGATGCTCTTCCTGCCCGGCGTCCTCGGTCTGGCCTGGGGCACCGCGATCCGGATGATGGGCACCGCGCTCGGGATCGAGGTCGACGAGATCGTCGAGTTCTGGGAGGCCGAACCGGCTCCGGAGACCTACGAGATCGCTGCCGGGACGATCGAGAAGGGCACCATCGCGGCCCTGCACTTCTCGATCTCCGGGATGGTCGACGGCCACCCGGCGATCGTCGTCGAGCACGTGACCCGGACCCGCGACGACCTGCGCCCCGACTGGGCCCGACCGTCCTCGGGCGGGGGCGCCTACCGCATCGAGATCACCGGGGAACCGAGCTACGTCGTCGACGTCGTGCCGAGCAGCGAGCACGGTGACCACAACCACGCCGCGATCGTCGCGGCCTGCGGTCGGATCGTGAACGCGATCCCGGACGTGGTCGCCGCTGCGCCGGGGATCCGGACCACCCTCGACCTGCCGCTGCCGACCGGGCGGGGCACCTACGTCGCCCCGGGGGCGCGCTGACCGGCCGGGTGGTGGAATAGCAGGATGACGACGACCAGGAACGGGCTGCCCCCGGGACCACGTTGGCCGGACCTCGTCCAGGGGGTCGCGCTGATGCAGTTCCGGCCCACGGCGATGACCCGCCTGCGACGGCGCTACGGGGACGTCTTCACCGTGCGGATGCCCTACGGGAAGCACGGGTCGACCGTCACGATGGTGGTGCTGGCCGACGCCGCCCTGATCCGGGAGGTCTTCGCCGGGCCGGCCGACGTCTTCCGGGCCGGCGAGGGCAACATCTCCCTCCTCGAGGTGATGGGCGAGCACTCGTTGCTGCTCCTCGACGGGGGTGACCACACCCGGGCCAAGAAGCTGATCATGCCGGCGTTCACCGGGCCGGCGCTGGCCGGCTACCGCGAGATGGTCGCCGGTCTGGCCCGTGCCGAGGTGGCGGCCTGGCCGTCCGGGAAACGGATCGACACCCTGGACCGGATGCACGCAATCACGCTCGAAGTGATCCTCCGGGTGATCTTCGGGGTGACCGACGAGGCGCGCCTGGCCCGGATGCGGCCGTTGGTGCGTCGGGTCGCCAACGTCAACCTCCCGGTGATGCTGTCCTGGCGCTACCCGCGGCTGCGCACCCTCCCGCCGGGATCGTCGTACGCCCGGGCCCAGGCCGAGCTCGACGAGCTCCTGTACGCCGAGATCGCCGAGCGACGGGCCGGTGCCGCGGTGGACGGTCGGACCGACCTGCTCACCCGGATGATGGCGCCGACGCCGGACGGCGACTCGCTCTCGGACGCCGAGCTGCGCGACCAGCTGATCACCTTCCTGCTCGCCGGCCACGAGACGACTGCTACCGCGCTCACCTGGACCCTGCACGAGCTGCTCCACGACGCCGGACTGATGGCGCGCGCGCAGCAGGCCGCCGACGCCGCGGACGCGGACGGCGACGCCTTCCTCGACGCGCTGGTCAAGGAGACGATGCGGTTGCGTCCGGTGGTCTACGACGCGGTGCGGGTCCTGACCCGGCCCGTGCAGATCGGCGGGTACACCATCCCGGCCGGGGTGCTGGTCTCCCCGGCGCTGGGCCTGATGGGAGTCCACCCCGAGCACCACGTCGACCCCGAACGGATGGACCCCGACCGGTTCCTCACCGGCACCCCGCCGGCGGGCTCCTGGATCCCGTTCGGCGGGGGAGCGCGCCGCTGCATCGGCGCCGGGTTCTCGCTGATGGAGTCCGTGGAGATCCTGCGCACGATCCTCCAGGAGCAGACCCTCCAGGCCGTCAGCCGGACGCCGGACCGGCTGCGCCCGCACGGGATCATCAACCGCCCGCACCGCGGTGCCCCGATGACGGCGGTTCCGCGGCAGCACCGGGCCACGGTGCCCGCTCCGTAGGACCTCAGGCGTCGTAGTCGATCCGCAGCTCTTCGCTGACCGGGTGCGCCTGGCAGGTGAGCACGTACCCGTTGGCGATCTCGTCGTCCTCGAGCGCGTGGTTCTGGTCCATCACCGCCCGGCCGAGCAGGACCTTCGCCCGGCAGGTGCCGCAGGCGCCGCCGGCGCACGAGTACGGCGGCTCCAGCCCCTGCTGCAGCGCGGCGTCCAGGACCGTGTCGCCCGCGGAACGCAGCGCGAACGTCGACTCGACGCCGTCCAGGGCGACCGTCACCGTGCTCTCGACGTCGATCTCGAACTCGACGTGCGCCGGCTCGGTGTGGAACACCTCGGTGAGGACCGTGCCCCGGATCGAGGCCTTGAGGGAGTCGACCAGCGCCTGCGGGCCGCAGAGGAACCATGCATCCACCGACGTCGGGGCGAGGTCGTCGACGAGCTCGGCGGTGATCCGGCCCGTGAGTGCTGCCTCCGGCGTGCGGGAGAGGACGTGGTGGACGGTGAACCGATCTCCGGCTAGCGCCTCGAGATCCGCCGCG
The DNA here is from genome assembly GCA_041618295.1 of Marmoricola sp. GTDB lineage: Bacteria > Actinomycetota > Actinomycetes > Propionibacteriales > Nocardioidaceae > Marmoricola. The sequence continues at coordinate 7,747 of JBFJNH010000023.1, read as the reverse complement.
AACATCGTCGTCTCGGGCGTCTGGTTGCCGTAGATCAGGGTGAACGAGCTCGCGGGTTCGACCTCCAGCGTCGTCGCGATGATGGACAGCAACGGGGTGATGCCCGACCCGGCTGCGACGGCGACGTAGCTCCGTTGCGCGGTCGGTTCAAGGGCGGTCTGGAACCGTCCGGTGGGTGACATCACGTCGAGGATGTCGCCGGCCCGGAGGTCGCGGTTGACGTAGGTGGAGAAGCTGCCGCCGGGGATCTCCTTGACCGCGATCCTCAACGTGCGTGCCGAGACCGGGGCCGTGATCGAGTAGCTCCGTCGGACCTCGGTGCCGTCGAGGATCGCCCGCAGGGTGATGTGCTGGCCCTGCACGTAGCGGTACTCGTGCTCGAGATCGTCGGGTACGTCGAAGGTCACCACGGTGCTCTCCGGGGTCAGCTGCTCGACCGACCGGACCCGCAGTGCGTGGAAGACCGGGCGCTGGGCGGAGGCGCGTCCCGGGGTCGCCCCGAGGTCGTCGGTCAGGCGACGCCAGGTGCGGTACTCGCTCGGTGACAGCGACCGCCCGAACCAGGTGGAGATCGCCGCGTTCCGGTCCAGGTAAGCCTGCTCGTTGCGCCGCCAGGCGCGGACGTAGCGGTAGAACGGCACGCTCGGGTGGAGGTGGTGGACCAGGTGGTAGTTCTGGTAGACGAACAGCGGCGTCATCCACCACTCGCCGCCGACCCGGACCCGGGTCGCCTGGTACTTGTCCTCGCGCTGGGTCACGGTTAGGCCGTGGTGGGGGAGGTAGTCGAACCACCACGCGAGCACGAGCACGCCGAGCCGCTGCGGGACCAGGTAGAGCCAGACCACCTCGGCGCCGTACCCGTTCACGGTCAGGGCCGTCAGGCTCGCGGCCACGACCGTGGCGAGCAGCACCGTCGGGACCGATTCGCGCAGCGGGCGCTCACGGATCCGGCGCAGGTAGTAGACGACGTACCAGAGGTCGATGGTCGCCCAGCGGAACGGCAGCTGCCAGGCGGGGCCGGCGCTGGTCCAGGCGTCGGGGTCCACCGTCATCGGCTCGTTGGTGTTGCGGTGGTGCTCGATGTGGATGAACTTGATCAGACCGAACGTGGAGTAGACAGCCACGAACGGGACCGACAGGTGCCCGAACGCGTTGTTGAGCCGGGTGGTGGTGCTGATCGCGTGGTGGGTCGCCTCGTGCAGCACGCTGAACATCAGGAAGGTGACCGCTGCGCCCATCGGCACGGTCAGCCAGCGCGACCAGTCGCCGGCCAGGACGCCGTACGCCTCGGCCGCGAAGAGCCCGAGGGTGCCGACGTACAGGGCGACCGTGGGCAGCGCGAGCGTGGGGACCTTCTCGCCCGGGTCCGGGAGTCCCAGGACCGGCTGGCGGGACGGCGCGCGGCGGGGAGGGGCGGTCTGGGACATGGGGGCCTCGTTCATCGACTTTACAAACACTGGGTGCATGTAAAGCGTGCCACGAGTCGGTCGCCTTGGGAAGGGCCGGCTACAACGAGTAGATGCGGACCGCGTTCTCGCGGAACACCTTCGCCAGCACGTCGGGACCGCGGGGGGAGAGGATGTCGACCAACGCGCCGACCACGGTCGGCAACGACGTGACGGCCTTGTCCATCGGGAAGTTCGAGCCGAAGAGCAGGCGGTCCGGCCCGAAGCAGTCGGCCGCGTGCGCGACCAGCGGTGCGACCAGGTCGGCCAGGCCGTCCCGGTCGATCCCGGTGTTCTTCAGGCCCAGCGGCGGGAAGGCGAGCCCGGACTGCTTGGAGACCACGTTCGGGCACTCGGCCACCGCGGCGAGGGACTCCCGCCACGCGGCGAGAATGCCGGCCCGGTCCTCCGGCGTGCGGCCGGTTCGCTTCCCGATCGGGCCGAACGCCCCGGCGGGGGTGCCGTAGTGGTCCAGCACGATCGTGGTCGTCGGGTACTCCCGCGCCAGAACGGCGACGTCGTCCAGCTGGGTGGAGTAGAGCCAGGCGTCGAAGGTCAGGCGTCGCTCGGCCAGCGCGGCGAAGCCGCGCAGGAAGGCGGGGTCGCGCAGCATCCCGGGTCCGTCGCCGAACCGGACCACGTGCCGGTCCTCGTGGAAGGCAGCGGTGAGCCGGATCCCGCGGACCCGGTCGCTGGCCGCGAGGTGCTGGTCGAGCTCGGCGGCGAAGTGCGGGGAGCGGGGGTCGGCGTGGGCGACGACCGCGGCCAGCCGGGGTGCTCCGAAGAGACCGAACGGCAGCGACTCCAGCCACGCGGTCTCGCCGACCGCGTCGCCCTTCCAGCCGGCCTCGACGTGGATGACCGCTTCGACCGGTACGCCGACCGCATCGACGACCCCGGCGGCGTCCGCGGCGTAGGTCGCCGGGAGGTACGGCGTGGCCACGTGCTCCGGGGTGAGTACGAGGTCGCGCTTCGCGCGGGTGGCGAGCAACGGCAGCAGCCGGGTGAGGAGGGCGGGCGAGCGCCGGTAGAGGGGCGCCAGCCTGGAGGCCTCACGGGGCGTCGTGAACGGGTCCCACTGGTGGATGTGGGCGTCGATGATCCCAGGGACGAGCCCGGTCAGCGTGGCCATCAGGTGCCCTCCTGCGTGGTCTCCGGTTGGCAGCGGTAAACCGTCCGTACGCCGACCGCGCGCCGCAGCTGCTTCATCAGGGAGGCGAAGAACTGTCGCCGGTAGGTGTCGTCGCTGACGGCGTACACGGTGAAGTAGAGGCCGGCGAACGCCGCCAGGAAGGTGGCCACCCGGACGAGCTCGTGGGTGATCACCGGGACCGAGTCGAGGAACGGCTCGGGCGGGTGACCGAGCCAGGACTCGATCACCTCCTCCTGGATCGCGACGGCTCCGAACACCAGGAAGAACGCGTACACCGCCAGACTGAGCAGGAGCACCTGGAGGGCCTGCGAGATGAGCAGGACCAGGACCAGGTTGGCCTTGGCGAGCCCGGTCACCTCGGCGCGCTCGAGGGTGACGGCCTCGGGGAGCTCGGCCGCGCAGCGGACGGCCTCCTCGGCGAGCGGCGTGCCCGCACACGCCTGCACCAGGCGCTCACCGGCCATCTCGTCGTCCACCTGGTCGAGCTCCTCGGGCAACCGCACCACCAGGAACGCCACCGCGACGGCGGCGAAGAGCAGCACCGCCACCCACAGGACACCGTCGTCGAGGGAGGACGCGACCTGCCAGACCTCGGTGTTGATGAACAGGAACGTGATGAACAGCAGCAGCAGCGGGAGTGCACGGGTGACCAGCGGTACCAGCAGCCCGAGCGAGGAGAAGGTGCGTGCGACGGTCCACCGCGCCACCGAGCCGGCGTGCAGGGCGCGGACCGCGTAGACGACCAGCGGCACGCACGCCGCGACCATCCCGGTCAGCACCCCGAGGCTGGCGTCACCGGAGCCGAGCGCCGCCAGGAGGCCGGACCCGGCCCCGAACACCAGGGCGACCAGTCCGAGCGCGACCAACCTGCGCGCGCCCAGCCGGTCGCGGACCGAGGCGCGCACGTCGTCGACGAAGTAGGGCAGGCCCCTGGCCAGGAACCAGTCCTCGGCGGCAGCCCGGTGCGTGGCCGCGTCGGGCTGGCCGGTCGTCATGCCGCCCTCATGCCGGGATCAACCCTGCGGCGCGGTGGTCCCGCCGAGCGGGATCGGGTCGAGGCCGAGCTTGCGGTGGTCCCAGGATCGGATCCGCTCGACGTCGAAGCGGACGGCCACCCGCTTGTTCAGCATGAACTCGACGAGCGGTTTGACCTCCTCGGAGTAAGGGCCGTTGTACCGCTCCCAGACGCTGACGCCGACGGCCCAGAGTGCGGCGGGGTCGTCGATCACCGTCGCCCGGCCCTCCAGCGAGACGCCCCGCAGGGTGTCGTAGGTGAGCCCGTCCTCGACGAGCACGGTGGCACGCGGGTCGCGGAGCAGGTTCTGGGCCTTCTGGGCCTTCGCCTTGGTCTCGAACCAGATCACCCCGTCGACCAGGCCGTACCACATCGCCACCAGGTGCGGGTGCCCGCTCGGGCCGAAGGTGGCCAGCGTCGCGGTGCGCTGGGAGGCGAGGAACGCCTGGATCTCCTCGTCGGTCATGGTGACCTGGGAGCGTTGGTTGGTGCCCATCGATGTCCTTCGTCCGGGGGCGGGAGCAGTCCCGCCTCTGACGCGATTCAACCAGTTGGTCGCACCGGGGACAGCCTGAGGTCACGATGTTCCTCGGGATGTCACGCCTGCGGGGTGTCAGCACCACTCAACCTGCATCCAGGAGGACACCATGCCCAGCACCAACAAGCTCACCACCCCGATCGCCCTCGCCGAGGACGGCATCGAGGGGCGCTACGCCGAGCTCGACCACTACACGGTCGGCTTCGAGTCCTACCGCGACAACCTCGACCCCGCGGCGCTCTTCGCGGGTCTGCCCGACGACCGGTGCCAGTGCGCGCACTGGGGCTTCGTGACCAGCGGCCAGATCACGTTCCGCTGGGCCGACCACGAGGAGACCTACGTCGAGGGGGACGCCTACTACGCCGGCCCCGGGCACCTGCCGTCGATGGCGGCCGGGACCACCCTGGTCGAGTTCAGCCCGACCGCGGACCTGGAGGCGACGATGGCCGTCGTCGAGCGGAACCTTGCGGCGGGGGTCTCGGTGTGACGGCACGCACCGAGTCGACTCCCGACGCGACCACGGCCGTTGCCCAGGTCATCCGCTACCTGGAGACGGGTGTAGCGGCCGAGGGTCTGTTCACCGAGGACGTCGCCGCGGAGCTGGCGGTCAGGGACGCGGTGTCCGGCGGGATCCGGGTGGCCCGGGTCGACCCGACCGACCTCGGCTTCACCATGGAGTTCGAGAGGCTCTCGGAGAGCGACGACCGGCACCTGCTCGACCGCGAGATGCTCCGCGCGGACGTGGTCGGGTCGACCGTTGTCGACCTCGCGCTCTACGTCGGCGGAATCCGGGTACGCCGAGCGTGACAGCGGCCGCCGCCGCGGTCCTAGGATGAACCGTGGCGGCGGACCGGATCGCTGAGCTCCTCGACCGCGCGGACGCCGAGAGGTCCGCTGGTCGAGGGGTCGAGGCATCCCGTTGGTACCACCAGGCCGCCGAGGCCGCCCGGCACGCCGACGACCACGACAGCTGGGTCCGCGCGGCTCTCGGTGCCGCGTCGGTCCACGTCTTCGGGACTGAGCCCGGCAAGGTCCCGGCGATGCTGTACGACGTGCTGGTCCGCACCACCGATGACGGACTCCGGGCGCGTCTCGCCGCTGCGCTGGCCCGGTGCTGGGTCTACGCCAGCGAGGCCGAGCGCGCGGTCCGGTTCAGCGACGAGGCGGTCCACCGGGCACGCCTGTCCGAGGACCCGACCGTTCTGGCGGACGCCCTCGATGCTGCGCTGGCCGTCCACTGGGGTCCCGACGACCTGGAGGTGCGCCGCGCGCTGACAGCAGAGCTCGACGAGGTCGCTGCCCACGTCACCGACGCGGACACGCGCTTGCGGGCCCACCTGTGGAGCCTGCAGATCGCTTGCGAGACCCTCGACGTCCCGGCCATGCACCGGCAGATGCGCGCCTTGGAGAGACTCGGTGAGGACTCGCCCCGCGCACTCTTCTTCGCCGCCACCCGGAGGGTGATGCTCGACCTGCTGAGGGGCCGGACCGACACCAGCGCCCATCTGCTGGCCATCGCCGAGGTCGCAGGTCGCGAAGCGTGCCTCGCGGACACCTGGTTGGTGATCGGCGGGATGGGGGCCTACGCCGGCGTCCAGTCGGGCGCGCTCGACGATGTTGTCGCCGTCGCCGAGCGGGTCGAGGAATTCGCGGTCGCCGAGGGTGTTCGGGTGATGCACGCCGAGCTCGCCTACCTCTGGATGATGGCGGGGGAGCACGAGCGGGCACGCTCCCTGATCGACACCTTCCACGCCGGGGCACTCGCGGCGCTGCCCCGGGACGTGAACTGGTTGTTGACGCTCCACCTGGTGCTGGAAGTGGCTGTCGCGCTCGGCGACGTGGAGCTGGTCACCCAGGCGGCGGAGCTGTTGTCTCCGTACGCCGGGCGTGCGGTGGTGAACGCCGGAGCGGTGATGTTCCACGGCACCACCGACGACACGTTGTCGCGGGCGTTCCGGCTCCTGGGGCGTGACGCCGAGGCGGCCGAGCTCCGCACGCGTGCGCTGGCGACGTACGAACGGATCGGCGCGCAGTGGTGGCGCCGACGTCTGGAGGCGGACGCGCCGCGGCCGACGTCGGGCGCGACCGGAGGCGCGACGTACCTGGCACCGTCGGCCGGGGGCCTGTGGCTGGTCGGCGCGGAGGCGACGCCGGTTCCCGGTCTGCGTGGTTTCGGGTACCTGCGCGAGCTGGTGAGCCGCCCTGGGCAGCAGCTCGGAGCACTCGACCTGGTCGGCACCCGTGGTGCGGTGGTGGAGGAGTCCGGGACCGGGGAGATCGTCGACCGGAAGGCCCTGGCCGCGTACCGGGCGCGGTTGGTCGACCTGGATGCCGAGATCGCCGAGGCTGAGGACTGGGCTGACGCCGATCGCCTGAGCGCCGCCCGGGCCGAGCGGGACGCGTTGCTGGACGAGATCGGTCGGGTGACGGGGCTCGGCGGTCGAGCGCGCACCGCGGGGTCGAGCCAGGAACGGGCCCGGGTAGCGGTACGGAAGGCGATCACGGCGGCGATCAGCCGGCTGGAGACGGTGGATCCGGCACTGGCCCACCACCTCCGAACGTGCGTCGCAACCGGGCTGACCTGCACCTACCGGCCCGAGCCCGGTTCCGCGCGCACGTGGGTCCTGACCCAGCAGTGAGGCCAGCGCCTGGACGCTGGCCGGCGTCCGGTCGGTGACCGGCTAGCGCCCGGGACCGCCCCGCATGCCGCTACCAGGTCCGCCGGGGCGGTGGTCCTCGACAACGTCCGAACGGCTGAAGCCGGCAGGGTCGTCGTCGTCGCCGGCCTGGCCGATCGCGTAGCCGCCCAGGCCGCCCACGACCAGGAACGACCCGGCGACCGCGGCGGCGACCAGGCCGGACCTTCCGGCGGGCGGCGTCGGGTCCGGGGTGCCCAGGTCGGCGTACTCCGCGGCTGGTTCCTGCTCCTGTTGCTGCTGCGGCTCCCGAGCCGACTCCGGAACCGGCTCCGGAGCCGGGGCGTCCGCGTCCGTGTTCGCCCTGAGCTCCTCCGGCTGCTGCTCCGGCTGTTCCTGAGCCTTCTTCTGGGCCTTCTTGGCGTTCTTCTGGGTCGCCTTCTGGGTCGCCTTCTGGGGCTGTTTCGCGCTGGTGCTCTTGTCGTTCACAGTTCCTCCCAAGGTGGTTGACGGGCTCGATTCTGCGAGTCCCACCTCGGGCGGGGGTGTGGCGCGGCTGTGCGCCTGCTGTGGGTCGGCTCAGCCGCGGAGCGCCTGTCCTGAGGCGGTCGCGCTAGCGACCGTCTCGAAGGGTGCCCATCCACTCCTCGATCGCGTCCGGATCACGGGGGAGCGCGGCCGACAGGTTCCGCGACCCGTCCGCGGTCACGACCAGGTCGTCCTCGATCCGGATGCCGATCCCGCGCAGCTCCTCGGGGACGAGCAGGTCGTCCTCCTGGAAGTAGAGGCCGGGTTCGACGGTCAGCACCATCCCTTCCGCCAGTGGGCCCTCGGGATAGCTCTCGGGTGAGGACGCGGCGCAGTCGTGCACGTCGAGGCCGAGCATGTGGCTAGTGCTGTGCAGCGTCCAGCGCGCGTAGACCTTGCTGTCCGGTGCCAGTGCCTCCTCGGCTGAGCAGG
>JBFJNH010000022.1:0-49077 GCA_041618295.1 Marmoricola sp. | reverse complement strand
GTTGCTCCGAACCGAGAAACGCACCACAGAAGGAGCGGTCCGAGTGAAGAAGGCACCAGCGATACAGCGGCGCCTACAGTGAGATCGAGTGACACCGATCAACCGAAGTAGATCTGTCACCCATCAACCGAAGTAGCTCAGCCCTACCAGCGCTGCGCACGCCCCGGAAGCTGACGCGGACCTTGGGACTTGGTCCCGAAATGGTCCCGAGATGGTGCCGCGGATGGCCCGGAGGTTCGGGTCCTTCGGCACTCCGGGCCGCAACGTGCGCCGTGGTTCGCTAACTCGCGAGAGATGGCGCCGAGTCATCTCCGAGATTGTTGGAGGACTCCATGCGCGCAACACTCGACAAGCTGGTCTCAGGGACCGGTCTCATCCTCGCCGTCGGGCTGCTGGTCGCAGGTGGCCTGCTCACCTGGGCGAGCAGTTTCACAGCCGACGAGGTTCACGACCAGCTCGCGATGCAGGACATCACGATGCCACCCAAGGAAGCCCTGGAGACCGAGGCGCAGCACAAGGCGCTCGACAAGTACGCGGGGCAGAAGATGACCACGGGTCCGCAGGCACGGGCCTACGCCGACCACTTCATCCTGGTGCACATGAACGCCGCCAGCGGCGACCGGACCTACTCCCAGGTCAGCAGCGAGTTCCTGGCGCTCTCCGACGAGGAGAAGGCGAGCGCTGAAGGGCAGGCGTTGGGTCAGCTCCGCCAGACCCTCTTCATGGGCAACACCCTCCGCGGGTTGCTCCTCTACGGTGCAGCGTTCTCGACGATCGGCACCATCGCGGGGTACGCCGCGATCTCCGCGTACGTCGGCGCAGCCGTGCTGTTCGTGCTGGGCCTGCTCGGTCTGGGGCATGCACGTCGCATCCGGAGCACGGACGCAGCGTGACTGGTTCCGAGGTCGGGCCGGATACGCTCCGGCCCGACCTCGGGCTTCGTCACGAAAGCGCGGGACGGCCCTCGCCGCGCTCCACCCGGGTCCGGTCCAAACGCCGGCTCGCCACCAGCCAACGACCGCCGCGTACCTCGTAGGTCTCGCGGTAGTGCCCGAACCCGTGCATCCAGTACGACGTCCCGTCGTGCTCCCACCAGAGCCGGTCCTCCATCGCCCAGGTCCCGGAGGCAAGAGTGGCTGAGGCGAACTCGATCTCGGGGGAGTGCACGTGGTGCACCGTGGTACGTCCGGCCAGCTGATCCCGCAGGAACTCCAGGACCGCGTCGATGCCGCGGGCCGGCGTCGTGGCACCGCTCTCGCTGCTGATTGCGTAGGAGACGACGTCGGGGGTGTGGCACCCGGCATAGGTCTCCCAGTCCTGCTCGTCGAGGCTCCGGCAGCGGCGAGCCACCAGGAGTTTGATCTGCTCGAGAGCGAGCAGGGTCTCGACCGGGTCCATGGGGTCATCCTGCCCGAGGGTGCTCAGGACGTGCGGTCGGAGCCCGGGGTGAGCGCCGTCGGGTCGCCCTGGGCACGGCTCCGACGCCGACGCGCCTTCCGCACCTCCCGGAGGCGGCGCAGCCGTTTGACCAGCATCGGGTCGTAGGCCAGCGAGTCCGGGTGGTCGATCGCGGCGTTGAGGAGCCGGTAGTAGCGCGCCGGGGTCAGGCTCAGTCGCGCCTGGATCTGGGCAGCCTTGTTGCCCTGGTGCCGCCACCAGTGCTTCTCGAAGTCCAGGACCGAGCGGTGCTCGTCGGTGAACTCGTCCGGGCCGTCCATGGCTGCCATTGTGCCGGGGAGGTGCGACAGTGCTGTTTCGGCGTCCTGAATTCGGTGTGAACCCCGGCGTTCGCGCTCAGGACCCGGGAGCCGCGGAAAAAATGTGTGTCCGTTTTGCGCATTTCTCGTCACGAATTGCCGATCTAGGTGTTCCATGGAAGAAGCACCCGGTTTCGAACTCGAAGGGAGAGCACAATGACGTGCACTCACACCCCGGCTTGTCCGGACGCATCGGCTGCCAACTGCTGCAGCGCCCACACCGTCGCCGACCACTCCGAGCAGGGCTGGTGCCAGCTGTGCAACGGCGTGATCCTGTTCGACGACGGCGCGTACATTGCTCCCGACGGACACGTCGAGCAGGTCCCGATCGCGTCCTGAGGGTTTCGAGACGGGCCTAGCGGCCCTCCGCAACCAGCGGCTCAGTGGTGAGCCGCGTCCCGGATCTCGCCGACCAGCTCCTCGATGACGTCCTCGAGGGTCACCACGCCCACGACCTCGCCCGCGGCGTCGACCACCCGCGCCATGTGTGCGCCTTGCGACTGCACCCGCTGAAGAGCCGTCACCAGCGTGTCGGTCTCGCGCACGGTCGCGAACGACCGGATCCACCGGTCCTCCACCACCTGCGCCCGCCCGTGCGGGTCGTGCCCGAGCACGTCCTTGATGTGCAGGTAGCCGATCAGGGTGCCGTCGTCGCTCACGACCGGGAACCGGGAGAACCCGGTCTCGGCGCAGATCGCCTCGACCTCGGTGGCCCGGGCGCCGCGCGGGACGGTCTGGAGGCCCTCCACCGGCAAGAAGACGTCCGCGATCGTGCGAGAGGTGAAGCCGAGCGCGCCGGAGAGCCGCTCGTACTCGCCTTCGTCGAGCAGACCCTCGGCACGCGACTCGTCGACCAGGGCCTCGACCTGCTCCCGGGTGAAGACCGAGGAGACCTCCGACTGCGGCTCGATCCGGACCAGGCGCAGGATGCCGTTGGCGATCGCGTTCAGCACCCAGACGACCGGCTTAAGCGCCGTGACGATCATGATCATGGGGGCGCCGAACACGAGCGCGGCCCGCTCCGGCCCGGCGAGCGCCAGGTTCTTCGGCACCATCTCGCCCAGGACGACGTGCAGGTAGACGACCAGCGACAGCGCGATCGTGAACGCCACCGGGTGCACCGCGCCGTACGGGAGTCCGAGGTCCTCGAGGGTCGGCTCGATGAGGTGCGCGAGCGCCGGTTCGGCGACGGCGCCGAGTCCCAGTGAGCAGACGGTGATGCCGAACTGTGCGCCGGCCATCACCAAGGAGACCTGCTCCATCGCCCGGAGTGCGTAGCGGGCCAGCACCGAGCCCTGCTGTGCTCGGGGCTCGATCTGGGTGCGCCGGGCCGAGACCAGGGCGAACTCGGCGCCGACGAAGAAGGCGTTGCCGATCAGCAGCCCCACGCCGATGAGCAACCCGGTGGTGGTGCTCATGCCTCCACCTCGGTGACCTGGTGGCGGACCGAGATCCGGTCGACCCGGAGGCCGTCCATCAGCTCCACCCTCAGTACGGCGCTCTCCTCGATCCGCGGTTCGTCGTCGTCCTCGGGCACGACCGTCGGCAGCGGTACGACGACCTCGTCCCCGCGGACCGGGATCCGACCGAGGGCCTGGACCAGCAGCCCCGCGACCGTGTCGTAGTCCTCGTGCTCGGGGAGGGCCAGGCCGGTGGCGTCGAGCACCTCGTCGGGCCGCAGCAGGCCGGAGACGATCCAGGAACCGTCCGGGCGGCGCCGCAGCCGGGCCCCGATGCGGTCGTGCTCGTCGGAGATGTCACCGACGATCTCCTCGACGACGTCCTCCAGCGTGACCACACCGGCGGTGCCGCCGTACTCGTCGGAGACGATCGCCATCTGGAACCCCTCGCCGCGGAGCAGCGACAGCAGCGGGTCCAGCCGTAGCGATTCCGGTACGACGGTCGCCGGGACCATCACCTCGCGTACCTTGGTCGACCCGCGCTCGGCGCGCGGTACGGCGACGGCTTGTTTGACGTGCACCGAGCCGACGATGTTGTCGGTGCTGCCCTTGGTGACCGGGAACTTCGAGAAGCCGGTGGCCGCCGAGAGGTCGATGATCGCCGCGACCGGGTCGCTGGCGTCCACGGCCGCCATCCGCATCCGCGGCGTCATGATCTCGCCCGCGGTCCGTGGCCCGAACGCGATCGACCGTTGCACCAGGTGCGCGGTCTCCGTGTCGAGGGTGCCCTCCGTGGCGGACCGCCGCGCCAGTGAGGAGAGCTCCTCCGACGAGCGGGCGGAGCGGAGTTCCTCCTGGGGCTCGACGCCGAGCGAGCGCACGACCGCGTTCGCCGACCCGTTGAGCAGCCGGATCGGCAGCGACATGGCCGTGGTGAACGAGCGCTGGAAGGTCTGGGTCGCCTTCGCGGTGCGGAAGGGCAGCGCGATCGCCACGTTCTTCGGGACGAGCTCGCCGAGGATCATGGTCGCGAAGGTCGCGATCGTGATCCCGAGGGCGAGGGCGGTCGGGGTGACTGCGCCGTCCGGGAGACCCGCTGAGCGCAGCGGGTCCTCGATCAGCGCGGAGATCGCGGGCTCGGCGAGGAAGCCGATGGCGAGGTTCGTGACCGTGATGCCCACCTGGGCGCTGGAGAGCTGGGTGGAGAGCGATTTCAGCGCGATCGAGACGCCGACGGCCCCGCGGTCGCCCGCGGCGGCGGCCCGCTCGACCTCGGCCCGGTCGACGGTCACCAGGGCGAACTCGGCCGCGACGAAGAGCCCGCAGGCGATCATCAGACCGAGCGAGATTGCGAGCAGCAGCCACTCCATGGGTCCCATTGTGGCGGGTCGGTTCCACGTGCGCGTCACAGGGAGACGTGAGAGGGTCGTCGGCGACCTTGATTCGACCGTCGCCAGGGGAGGAGCTCTCGTGTTGCGCATCTCCGGAACCGGTGAGAGCCACCTGGGACTGGTCCGCCCCGTGAACGAGGACGCCGCCTTCGTCGGTTCGGTCTGCGCGCTGGTCGCCGACGGTGTTGGTGGGGGAGCGGCGGGTGAGGTCGCCTCGGCGACCGCGGCGTACGCACTCGCGGCGGCGGTGCTCGCCGAGCCGACGCAGGACCCGGCGCAGGTGTTGCGCGCCGGATTCCGGCGGGCGCAGGAGGCGGTGCGCGCGGGAGTGGCCCAGGATGCCTCCCGGGCCGGGATGGCTACCACCCTGACCGCGGTGGTCACCGACGGGACCAGGTTCGTTCTCGGACACCTCGGTGACTCCCGCGCCTACGTCGTCCGCGCCGGCGTCCTGACCCGGGTCTCGCGTGACCACACCTACGTTCAGGACCTCCTCGACGACGGCCGACTGACGCCGGCGGAGTCGGCGGTCCACCCGTGGCGCAACGTCGTGCTGCGCACCGTGAACGGCAGCCCGGCGGCGTCTGAGGACGGGACCAGGGATGGGGACGGCGAACCCGACCTGGTCGAGCTCTTCCTGGAACCGGGCGACCGGGTCCTGCTGGCCAGCGACGGCCTCACCGACCTGGTCGCCGAGGAGGAGATCGAACTGACCCTGCGTCGGCGCTCCGACGACGACGCCGTGGGCTCGTTGGTCGCCGCGGCTCTGGGGCGCGGCGGTCGCGACAACATCACCTGCGTGGTGGGGACCGTGATCGACGGGCCGCCGGTCAGCGCCGACGGGCGGGTGTACGGATCGCTGTGCGACCCGGCGAACATCGTCGCCGTGGCCGAACGCCGTACCGAGTCGGCCTGAGGCCGCCAGGCTGCCTTCCGCGCAGTGGAACGCGTTCCAGTCGCCGGCGTGAACTGGGAGAATGGCGTCATGGCAGATCTTGAACGCCCCCGGCTCGAAGGTTCCGTCGCTGTCCGTGGTGGCCGTCGGCTCTCCTACGCCGAATTCGGCGCCCCGAACGGTGCGGCCGTCTTCTGGCTGCACGGCACCCCGGGTGGGCGGCGGCAGATCCCGATCGAGGCGCGGATGTTCGCCGAGGAGAACGACGTCCGACTGATCGGCATCGACCGGCCCGGCATCGGCACCTCGACCCCGCACCTGTACGAGAACGTCCTGGATTGGACCGGCGACCTGGAGATGCTCGTCGACAACCTCGGCATCGACACCTTCCGGGTGATCGGCCTCTCCGGGGGCGGCCCCTACGCCCTCGCCGCGGGTGTCGCGTTGCCGCACCGGGTCCACGGAGTCGGCGTTCTCGGCGGGGTCGCGCCGACGATCGGCCCTGATGCGATCCACGGTGGCCTGGTGCGGATCGCGCCGTACGCCGCCCCGATCGTGAAGGCGACCCGGATTCCGCTCAGCTTCGCGCTGGCGGCCGTGATCCGGGCCGTCAAGCCGCTCGCCGGCCTCGGCCTGGACGGGTACGCCGCGGTCCAGCCTCGCGGCGACAAGGAACTGCTGGGCCGCCCGGAGTTCAAGGCGATGTTCCTCGACGACCTGATCAACGGCGCCCGTTTCCAGGTGGGCGCGCCGTTGGCCGACATCATCCTGTTCACCCGGCACTGGGGTTTCGACGCCGCCGACGTAAAGGTGCCGGTGCGCTGGTGGCACGGCGACGCGGACCACATCATCCCGTTCGCCCACGGCGTGCACATGGCGCAGCGGATCCCGGACGCCGTCTTCGCCACGATCGACGGTGAGTCGCACCTCGGCGGTCTCGGTGCCGCCACGGAGGTCCTGCAGACCCTGATGGACCTCAGTCCGCGGAAGACCGTGCGCGCGGCGTCGCGGGGAAGCGCGCCGAGCAGTCGCAAGAAGGCGGCCCCGGCTCCTCGAAAGCCCTGAGTCGAACCTCCGTGTCCCACTGGCGCCGTACGCGTTCGTGGGTCACAATGGGAACACAAGTTCACATTCGTCACACGTATGTACCTCTTTGACCCGATGAGCCCGCTGGGGAAGGCGTAGCTCTACGCCGGAGTCAGAGGAGGTCTGTTGTGACACGCACCGCGACCCGTGGAGTCATGTTCGTCCACTCGGCGCCGTCTGCGCTGTGCCCGCACGTCGAGTGGGCCGTGGGCGGCGTACTCGGCAACGCCGTGAACCTCGAGTGGACCCCTCAAGCAGCCCAGGCTGGCACTTACCGCGCCGAGTACTCGTGGGCCGGCGAGGCCGGCACCGCCGCCTCCATCGCCTCCGCGCTGCGTGGCTGGAACCAGCTCCGTTTCGAGGTGACCGAGGAGCCGACCGCGGCGACCGAGGGCGCCCGCTACTCCTACACCCCGGACCTCGGTGTCTTCCACGGCGTGACCGGTCTGCACGGCGACCTGATGATCCCCGAGGACCGGCTCAAGGCCGCCGTGATCAAGGCCGCCCTCGGCGAGACCACGATCGAGCTCGAGATCGACAAGCTCCTCGGCAAGCCCTGGGACGACGAGCTTGAGGCCTTCCGCTACGCCGGCGACGGCGTCCCCGTGCGGTGGCTCCACCAGGTGGTCTGAGCCGCCTCAGGTTTCACTGGTTACCCAGTGAAGCCCTGCAAGAACCACTGATGTTTCGGTGGGTCGACCACAGGTTCACTGGGTACCCAGTGAAACCTGCGAAGGGCTACAGCGGGATGTTGGTGTGCATCCCGCGCTGGACCAGACCCGACCCGGCGATCGCGCGGGCGATGGCGGAGCGGGTGGCGCTGGGGGCGACCACCTCGTCGACGACACCGATCTCGACGGCCTTGTCGATGCCACCCGCGATCCGGGCGTGCTCCTCGGCCAGCTCGGCCTCGACAGCAGGGCGGATCTCGGGGGAGACGTCGGCCAGCTTGCGGCGGTGCAGGATCCGGACGGCGGCCACGGCGCCCATCACGGCCACCTCGGCGTCCGGCCAGGCGAACACCTTGGTGGCGCCGAGGGAACGGGAGTTCATCGCGATGTAGGCGCCGCCGTAGGTCTTGCGGGTGACCACGGTGACCCGGGGAACGACGGCCTCACCGAACGCGTGCAGGAGCTTCGCGCCACGGCGCACGACCCCGTCCCACTCCTGCCCGACACCGGGTAGGTAACCCGGTACGTCGACCAGGACGATCAGCGGGATCCCGAAGGCGTCGCACATCCGGACGAAGCGGGAAGCCTTCTCGGCCGACAGCGAGTCCAGGCAACCGCCGAGGCGGAGCGGGTTGTTCGCGATCACACCGGTGGTCCGACCACCGAAGCGGCCGAGGGTGGTGACGATGTTCGGGGCCCACTTCGCGTGCAGCTCGATCGCGCTGCCCTCGTCGAGGACGTGCTCGACCAACGGGTGCACGTCGTAGGCGCGCTTCTTGTTCTCCGGGAGGAAGCCCTCCAGGTCGACATCGGTGACCGCGGCTACGTCCAGGGTGCCCTGGGCGCCGAGCAGGAACGCGATGTCGCGAGCCTTGTCCAGGGCCTCGCGCTCGGTGTCGGTCAGCACGTGGACGACGCCGGAGCGGCGACCGTGCGGCTCGGGCCCGCCGAGGCGGAGCATGTCGACGTCCTCGCCGGTCACCGACCGGACCACGTCGGGGCCGGTGACGAAGATCCGACCCTCGGGGCCGAGGATCACCACGTCGGTCAGCGCCGGTCCGTACGCCGCGCCGCCGGCGGCCGGGCCGAGGACGACGGAGATCTGCGGGATCGTGCCCGAGGCCGCGGTCATCGCGTGGAAGATCTCGCCGACCGCGTGCAGCGACAGCACCCCCTCGGCCAACCGGGCACCACCGGAGTGCCAGAGGCCGATGATCGGGATCCGGTCGGTCAGCGCGCGCTGGTACGCCGCCACGACGACCTTGCAGCCCTCGTACCCCATCGCCCCGCCCATCACGGTCGGGTCGGAGCAGAAGGCCGCGGCGGTCTTGCCGTTGACGCGGCCGATCGCGGCCAGCATCCCGGAGTCGTCGACCGGAGAGATCGTCTCGAAGATGCCGTCGTCGAAGAGGGCGGCGAGCCGGTTCAGCGGGTGGCGCGGATCCTCGTGGGTCGGGTTTCGAGACGGTCCCTTCGAGGCTCGCTGCGCTCGCACCTCAGGACTAGTGCTGCCGTCCTCCTCAACCAACGGGGCCGGTTCGACGGCGGTCATCAGATGCTCCCGAACGCGACGGCGACGTTGGCGCCGCCGAAGCCGAAGGAGTTGTTCAACGCGGCGATGTCGCCGGTGGGCAGATCTCGGGCCGTCGTCGGGATGTCGAGCTCGACGGAAGGGTCGAGGTTGTCGAGGTTGATCGTCGGGGGCGACAGCCGGTGCTTGACCGCGAGCACCGTGGCGATCGACTCCAGCGCCCCGGCGCCGCCGAGGAGGTGCCCGGTCATCGACTTGGTGCTGGTGACGACGACCTCGTCGGCGTACTTGCCGAGGGTCGCGTGGATCATCAGACCTTCGGCGACGTCGCCCTGGGGCGTCGAGGTGGCGTGGGCGTTGACGTGCGCCACGTCGCCGGGGGAGATCCCCGCGTCCTCCAGCGCCCGCTGGATGGCCCGGGTGCCGCCGCGGCCCTCGGGGTCGGGCTGGGCGATGTCGTGGGCGTCGTTGGTGATGCCAGCGCCGAGCAGCTCGGCGTAGATCGTGGCCCCGCGGGCCAGCGCGTGCTCGAGCTCCTCGAGGACGAGGACGCCGGCGCCCTCGCCGAGCACGAAGCCGTCCCGACCGGTGTCCCACGGGCGCGAGACCCGGGTCGGTGCGGCCGGGTCGTCGTCGGTGTCGCTGGCGGTCTTCGACAGCGCCATCATCTGCGCGAACGCCGCCATCGGGAGCGGGTGCACGGCGGCCTCGGTGCCGCCGGCCAGCATCACGTCGGCACGGCCGAGCCGGATCTGGTCCAGCGCCAACGCGATGCCCTCGTTGCCCGACGCGCAGGCGGAGACCGGCGTGTGCACGCCGGCCTTCGCGCCGACGTACAGGCCGATGTTGGCGGCCGGGGCGTTCGGCATCAGCATCGGTACGGCGAGCGGGGAGACGCGGCGCGGGCCCTTCTCCTTCAGCGCGTCGTAGTTGGCCAGCAAGGTGGTCACGCCGCCGATGCCGGAGGCGACCGCGACCCCGAGGCGCTCTGGGTCGAGCGCCCCGGTGTCGTCAGCAAAGCCGGAGTCGGCCCACGCCTCGATGGCCGCGACCATCGCGAGCTGGGCGGAACGGTCGAGCCGCCGGGCCTTCACCCGGTCGAGCACCTCCGCAGGGTCGACAGCCGCGGTGCCGGCGATCCGCACCGGCTGGTCCGCCGCCCACGCGTCGGTGATGTAGCGGACACCGGAGGTGCCGGAAACCAGCGCCCCCCAGGTGCTCGCGACGTCTCCGCCGACCGGGTTGGTGGTACCGAGGCCGGTGACGACCACTCTCCTACGACTCATCGTCTGCTGCTCCTTCGGCCCGACTGCGCTCAGGCAGCCTGGGCCTTCTCGATGTAGGTGACGGCGTCGCCGACGGTCTTCAGGTTCTTGACCTGGTCGTCGGGGATCCGGACGTCGAACTTCTCCTCGGCGGCGACGACGACCTCGACCATCGACAGCGAGTCCACGTCGAGGTCGTCGGTGAACGACTTCTCAAGCTGGACGTCGCCGGCCGGGATGCCGGTGACCTCGTTGACGATCTCGGCGAGCTCGGTGCGGATCTCTTCGGTGGTGGCCATGCTGGGTTCCTCTCGTGGTGGTGGTGCTCAGGGATTCTGCTGGGTGGATCGGGGTGGTGCAGGATCAGGGGATGCGGACGACCTGCGCGGCGTAGGACAGACCGGCGCCGAAGGCGATCAGCAGCGCGGTGTCGCCGCTGCGGGCGGTGCCTTCGTCGTACATCCGACCGAGCGCCAGCGGGATCGAGGCCGCCGAGGTGTTGCCCTGCTCGGCGATGTCGCGGGCGATCTGGACGCGGTCGGGGAGCTTCATGGTGCGCGCCATCGCGTCGATGATGCGCATGTTCGCCTGGTGCGGCACGAAGACGTCGATGTCCTCGACCGAGATGCCCGTGTGGTCGAGGGTGGCCTGGGCGATCTTGGCCATCTCGAAGGAAGCCCAGCGGAAGACGGAGGCACCGTCCATCTGGATGTGCGGCATCACCGGGGTGTCCTGGGCGAGGACCTCGCGCCAGTCGACGCTCTGCCGGATCGCGTCGAACTGCTCGCCGTCCGAACCCCAGACGACCGGACCGATGCCGGGCGTCTGCGACGGGCCGACGACCACGGCGCCAGCGCCGTCGCCGAAGATGAAGGCGGTCCCGCGGTCGGTCCGGCTGGTCATCTCCGAGAGCAGCTCGGCGCCGACGACCAGCACGTGCCGCGCGGTACCGGCGCGGACCATGTCGTTGGCGAGTCCGAGGGCGTGGCAGAAGCCGGCGCAGGCGGCCGAGATGTCGAACGCGACCGGGCTCTGGGTGCCCAGCAGGTGCGCGAGCTTGGCCGCCAGGGCCGGGGTCTGCATCGTGTGCGTGCAGGTGGCGACGATGATCGCGTCGATCTGCGCGGGGTCGAGCGCCGCGGAGTCGAGAGCCTTGCGGCAGGCGGTCAGCGACATCGACTCCAGCGTCTCGCCGGGGCCCACCCAACGCCGTTCCCGGATGCCGGAGCGCTGCTGGATCCACTCGTCGCTGGAGTCGATGGCCTCGACGAGCTCGGAGTTGGGGACGACCCGCTTGCCGCGCTCGGTGCCGAGCCCGAGGATCGCCGCGTACGGGGACCCGGTCGGCATCGTCCAGGCGGGCGTGCTCATGCCCCGACTCCCTCGGGGTGCAGGCGGACAAGCGGTTGACCGGGGGAGACGAGGTCGCCGTCCTCGACGAGCCACTCGACGATGGTGCCGCCGTACGGCGCCATCACGGCGGTCTCGTCGCGCGTCGAGCGGACCAGGCCCACGGCGGTGCTCGCGTCCAGGGAGTCGCCCTCGTCGCCGGCGTGCCGCTCGAAGGTGCCCTTGGTCGGCGAGACCAGCATCCGCCAGGTCGGGTGGATGTCCATCGGGGACGGGGCGCCGTGCTTCTCCACGAATCCCCTGGCGGCGTCGAGCTGGTCGGGGGTCTTCAGGGCGAACGTCTCGACGCCCGGGAGGGCGCGCTTCGCGATGCCGGTCAGGGTGCCTGCCGGCGGCATCTCCAGGATGCCGGTGACCCCCAGGTCGCGCATGGTGGCCAGGCAGAGGTCCCAACGGACCGGGTTGGCGACCTGGGTGACGATCCGCCGTACGACGTCGCGGCCGTCGTGCACGATCTTGCCGTCGCGATTGGAGATCACCGCGGTTCGCGGATCGTGGGTGGAGACGGCGAGAGCGAGCTTCCCCATCACGTCGACGGCAGGAGCCATGTGCTCGGTGTGGAACGCGCCAGCGACCGAGAGCGGCATCAGACGCGCCTTCGCCGGCGGGTCCGCGGCGAAGGCCGCGAGCTGTTCCAGGGTGCCGGCCGCGACGACCTGGCCCTCGGCGTTGACGTTGGCGGCGGTGAGGCCGTGCTGCGTGAGAGCGGCCATCACCTCCTCCGGATCGCCGCCGAGGACCGCGGTCATCCCGGTCGGGGTGGCGGCGGCTGCGTGAGCCATCGCCTTGCCCCGCTCCCGGACCAGGACCATCGCCTGCTCCGCACTGATCGCCCGGGCGCCGGCCGCGGCGGTGAGCTCTCCGACGCTGTGCCCGGCGACCGCGCCGATCCGGCCGAACGCGTCGGAGGGGTGCGGGAAGAGAGAGAGCGCCGCGACGAGGCCGGAGGCGACCAGGAGGGGCTGCGCGATCGCGGTGTCCCGGATCGTGTCCGCGTCGGCCTCGGTGCCGTAGTGCGCCAGGTCGATCCCGGCGACCGCGCTGAGCCAGTGGAGTCGCTCGGCGAACTGCGGGTCCTCCATCCAGGGCAGCAAGAAGCCTGGAGTCTGGGAACCCTGTCCGGGGGCGACGATGATCAGCACAGGATCACTGTCCCGGACTCCCGGGCTCGGGGGCTGGTGCGCAGCGCACGAAATCCGGGGCCCGCCGTTTGGAGGGTTCCTACAACTCCGGCGGTGCTAGGCGGCCCAGGGTCAGCGCCATCCGCAGGGTGTAGGAGTCCCGTGGATCGGTGGGACTGAGCCCGGTCACCTCTGCTGCCCGCTTCAACCGGTACCGGACGGTGTTGGCGTGGACGAACAACGTGCGTGCGGTCGCCTCGATCGAGGATCCGAGCGAGAGGTAGCTCTCGACGGTCTCCAGGACCGAACCACCGGCTTCGGCGAGGGGTGCGTGGACCTGGTGCACCAACGCCCGACGGGCGTGCTTGTCACCGGCGAGCGCACGTTCGGGGAGCAGGTCGTCGGCCAGCACGGGACGTGGCGCGTCGGGCCAGCCGTGTGCCACGCGAAGACCGGAGTGCGCTGCATCGGAGGACATCTTCGCCTCGCTCAGCGTCGCCACGACCGGACCGACCACCACCGGGCCGGGGGCGAACGCCTCCGCGACGGCGGTCGAGGGGCGCCCGATCGCGTCGACCCCGCCGAGGACCACGACCAGGCGGTCGCCCTGGACAGCGCAGAGGCACCCGAGACCGCGGTCGCGGGCGATCCGTCGTACCTCGTCCAGGGCGGATCCGTTGCCGAGACCGCCCATCAGGACCACGACGTGACCGGCGTCGTCCCACCCGAGCGCGCTCGCGCGCGACGAGATGGTCTCGTCGCCCTCGCCGCGGAGGAGCGAGTCCACGACGAGCGCCTCCAGGCGGGCGTCCCAGGCGCCCCGCTGCTCGGCGGCCTTGGCGTAGACCTCCGCGGTGGCGAAGGCGATCTCGCGGGCGTACCGGTTCAGCGCGCCGCGTGCGCTGTCGGCGTCCGGGCCGAGGATGTCGTCGAGGTTCTCGTCGACCACGATGATCGAGAGCCGGACCATCGCCACGGTCTGCTGGAGGGTGACCTCGCCGGCCATCTCCCGG
The DNA here is from genome assembly GCA_041618295.1 of Marmoricola sp. Lineage (GTDB taxonomy): Bacteria > Actinomycetota > Actinomycetes > Propionibacteriales > Nocardioidaceae > Marmoricola. Next base: position 35,537 of record JBFJNH010000022.1, on the reverse strand, counting down.
GGCGCCACGCCGAAGACCTCGGCGCTGATCGGGGAGACCGCCTCGTCGTGCCGGTACCAGTCGATGAACGACTTGATGCCCGCCTGGACGATCAGACCGATGAACGACCGGTCTTCCGCCGGGAGCTGGGTGACCCACGGCATGTCGATCTCCATCCGGGTCAGCGCCGCACTGGAGAGCGCACCGCTGGAGCGGGTCAGGCGCTGGGCGATCTGCGCGCGAGATCTGGTCACGACCCCATCCTGCCGGGTGACGCCGGTTACCCGCAGGTTCCGGTCGGAACCGGCGACCGACGTCCCATTCGTCCCACAGGTCACAACTTTGGCCCGGAACTGCGGACCAGCAACACATTCGTCATGCAGGTCTGGTTGACTCGTCACTCACTTGGCGCCAGATCGGGGCCGCAGCACCTGACGCTGATCGGGGGAACCACGTGGCGGAGCCGCTCGAGGTCCAGTACGTGACGATCCACGGGCACCAGCGTGCCTACGTCAAGGCGGGCCCGGCGTCCGGGGACGCTCCGGCGCTGCTCCTGCTGCACGGTCTCGGCTGCGACCACACCACCTGGGAGCCGGTGATCCAGAAGCTGGCGCGCAAGTACACCGTGATCGCCCCCGACCTCCTCGGCCACGGCAAGAGCGCGAAGCCGCGTGCGGACTACTCCGTGGGTGGCTACGCCAACGGCATGCGGGACCTGCTCACCGTGCTCAACATCGACAAGGTCACCGTCGTCGGCCACAGCCTCGGGGGCGGCGTGGCGATGCAGTTCGCCTACCAGTTCCCCGAGCGCACCGAGCGGATGGTGCTGGTCGCCCCGGGCGGTCTCGGCCCGGAAGTCACCCCGATGATCCGCGCCGTCGGTCTCCCCGGTTTCAAGGCGGCGATGGCGCTGCTGACCCTGCCGGGGATCCGGCACGCCGGGACAGCCGGGATGCGGGAGCTCTCGCGGACCGGTCTCGCCGCCACGCACGACCTCGACGAGGTCGCCGACATCTACGACTCGTTCAAGGACCGCGGCGCCCGCAACGCGATCTCGCACGTCGTCCGGGCCGTGGTCGACACCCGTGGCCAGATCGTCACGATGGTCGACCGGGCCTACCTCACCCAGGCGATGCCGATGCTGGTGGTGTGGGGGACCGAGGACATGGTGATCCCGGTCAAGCACGCCGCTACGGTGGCGCAGATCGCACCGGGTGCGCAGGTCGAGGTGCTCGGAAACTCCGGGCACTTCCCGCACAAGGACCACCCGGAGCGGTTCGTGAAGATCCTCAACGACTTCGTCCGTTCCACGCAGCCGGCGTCGTACCACCGCGGCCGGTGGCGCTCGCTGCTGCGCAACGGCCCGCTGTCGCCGGTCACCGAGCAGCTGCACCTGGCGCGCGCCGTCCCAATCGCCTGACGGCCCGTTTACTGCCCCCGCAACGCCTCGGTCGGTTCGATCCGGGTTGCACGCCGGGCTGGGTAGAGACCTGCTGCGACTCCCGTGGCCAGACCCAGCAACGGAGCCCAGAGCAGCATCAGGGGATCGATGATCGGTCCCCAGCCGCGGAGCAGGGAAGTCACGATCACGGCGATCAGGCCGAGGGCTGCGCCGACCGTTCCGCCGAGGCCGCCGAGGCCGGCAGATTCGGCGACCACGTGGGCGGCGATGTGCCGCCCTGTCGCTCCGAGTGATCTGCGTAGGCCGAACTCGACGGAGCGCTCGATGACCGCCACCAGGGTGGTGTTCGCGATCCCGACCGAACCGATGAGCAGGCAGATCGCTGCCAACGCGTAGAACAGGACGCGGAGGTCGGCCGCGATCCCGTCCCTCAGGACCCGTGGGTCCGGCGGTGTAGCGACCCGGACGACCCCCGGGTTCGTCGGAGACAGCGCCGTGGCGACCTCGCCGGCGACCTGGATCGCGGCATCGGGCCGGGTCGACACGATGACCTCAGCCTCCTCTTTGACGGTCGGCGGCCCCCACAGGTCGGTGGCAGTGCTGCTGGGGACGATCGCGGCGAGGAGCAGCTCCGTGCGCCGGCTCACGTCCGCCAGGACGCCGGCGACCAGGAACGGCCGTCCGCCGATGGTGACGCTGGTCGGTGCACCGGCCCCGGTGATGCCGAGTCGGGCCGCCGCACCCGCTCCCAGGACGACGACGGGGAGGTTCTCGGTGAAGGCGTCGAAGACCCGTCCCTCGCGCAGGCGCGCGTCGACTGCCCCCCACAGTCCTGGTGATGCGGCCAGCAGCGGAACCCCGGCGCCTCCCTGGGCGCCCGGAACCGAGGAGCGCACCCGGTCCTCGGTCACCGGGGTGTAGAGCAGACCGGCGCCGGTGACGCCGTTCAAGGATGCGGCTCGGGTGAGGCCGGCGTCGCTGATGGGGAACGGAAGGTTGCTCCCGGGGCTGCGTCCGTCGTACGCCGTGACGGTGGCTGCCGCGCGCGCGTCGAAGCGAGCGGAGACCTGGCCGGTCGCCGTACTCGTCAGTCCGAGGATCGCCACGAGGGTCCCGACACCCAGTGCGGTGCCCAGGGCCGTGAGGGTGGCCCTCCCGGGTCGGGCGATGATGGTCGCGACCGTCTCCGCTGCCAGATCGCGCAGGCCCAAGGTGGTGGGTCGCGGGGTCACCCGGGGGCATCCTCGCGTAGGCGCCCGTCGATGATCTGGACGGTCCGGCCGGCACGGTCCGCCACCGCAGGGTCGTGGGTGATCATCACCAGAGTGATCCCCCGAGCGTTCAGGTTCGCGAGCAGGTCCAGAACGCCGGCCCCGGTGCGGCCGTCCAGGTTCCCCGTCGGTTCGTCGCACAGCAGCACGCTCGGGTCACCCACGAGCGCTCGCGCAATCGCGACTCGTTGCCGCTCGCCCCCGGAGAGGGTCGCGGGCCGGGCGGCAAGTCGGTGCTCGAGGCCGACGGCTCTCAGTGCGGCGGTGGCGCGGGCGGCGCGGACACCGGGATCGATACCGCGGTAGAGCAACCCCAGCATCACGTTCTCGGTCGCAGAGCGGTGGTCGAGGAGATGGAACGCCTGGAACACGAACCCGATCCGCTCTGCCCGTAGGGCAGCTCGTTCGTCGTCGTGCAGCGCGGCCGTGTCGATGTCGTCGAATCGGTAGTGGCCTGCGGTGGGTCGGTCCAACAGTCCGAGGAGGTGCAAGAGGGTCGACTTTCCGGAGCCTGAAGGGCCGACGATCGCGAGGTGATCGCCCGCATCGATCCTCAGGTTGATCGGGGAGAGCGCTTCGACCGGCGGTGGACCCGGAAAGGTCCGACCGGCTCCGTCGAGCTCGATCACGGTGGTCACGGTGTCCTTCGCCCGGTCGGGGCGGAGAGCTGCACCAGATCTCCTGCCCGGATCGCGGTGTGGAGCGGACGTACCTCCACCCAGCCCCCTCCGGTCGCTCCGGTGGTGACCTGGATCCGGCGAGGGTGGGCCTCGCCGATCGAGCGAGCGTGCGCGTCCACCACGACGACCTCGGTGCTGCCCGATCCGTTGCTGACCACTGCCGTGACCGGAACGGCCAGGACCTTCGTTGCCGTGATCGCTCCGAGGATCCTGACCCGGACGTCCTGGCCGACCCAATCGCCGGAGAGCCGACGCTTCGGAGCGATCACGATCTCGGAGGTGCTGTCGCTGGTCGACGCGGTGCCGGTGGGATCCTCGGGCTCCGCTGCACCGGACGTCGCGGACCCAGGGACGGCTGCGGTCACCGTCGCTTCGACCGAGGTGCCGAGGACCTCCGAGGTGACCTCCACCTCGGTTCCCGGCTGAACCAGCGCTGCGCGGTCACCGCCGAGATCGGCGACCACGACCAGGTCACCGCTGGTCAAGCGGATCGAGGCGGAACCTGCCTCACTGCCGAGTGTTCCTCGTACCTCGGAGACAGTGGCCGGCATCGTCGAGACGAAGACGACCTCCGCTGCCGGGAGGGTGCCGTTGCTGGTGTAGCCACTTCGTCGGTAGAGCGCGTCGACGGCGGTCCTCGTCGTCTCGCTGAACGAGGTCGAGGCGGCTTCCGTCGAGAAGCCCGCCAACGCCAGGGCGCGGTTCAGCTGGCGAACGTCGCCGCCAGCGGCGCCGGGACCGAGGTCGCGGTAGGCCGGAACTGCACCGGTCAGCACGAAGATGGGTCTCCCGGAGATCTCGACCGCGACCTGTCCTGCTTTCAGTTGCTGGCCGGGGTGTGGCAGTCGGCCTGACACGACGGCGCGATGGGCCTGGGCTCCGGCCAGCTCGTTGATCGCCTCAACATCTGTTCTCGCGGTGACCCGGCCCCGGGTGACCACCTCTTCACCGACCTGCCGTCGTTCGACCGGAACGGCGATCAGGCTCGGCGCCGGCGGGGACGCGCCGGCCGCTGCCTCCCGTGGCGACTCGATGACAAGGGTGCTGAGCCAGCCGCCGAGAACCATCAGCAACGCCGCCGCCACGACGAGAGCCAACCCGCGTCGGCGCCGGTCGAGACCGGCGACTGCGGTCATGGCGCCCAGGATCCTCACCTCTCCGCCACCAGGTCGGTCGCCCGGCGCAGCTGCCGGTCCAGGCGGGTGCGATCGTCCTCCAGTGCGAGCTGGTGCTGCTCGATCAAGGTCCTCGCGATGGTGGCTCCGGCCGCGTTCAGCCGTCCCACCAGATCGACCTTGTCCTTGCAGTCGATGTCGGCGAGGGCGAGCTCGATCTCGGCCGGGGTCGCGGTTCCCTGGGCTGAGCCGGCTCCGCTGAGGCGTTTGATGTCTCCCTGGTCGTTGAGGGGTGCGGTGACGCGGTAGCCGCGCTCGGCGAGGCAGCGCGACCAGACCTCGGTCGCTTTCACGTAGTCGTCGCTGCCCTGGAGCGTGGACATCGCCTGGACCCACAGGGTGTGCCCTAGCCCGTAGGGAGAGACGTCCGGGTCGCTCTCGAACAAGCGGTCCGCCTCGCCGACGCAACCGCCCTCAGGGATGTCCATGTCCGCGACGGGTTTGCCGCCGGGGGAGAGGCGCCGTCCCTTCAGTGCCAGGAGCTCGGCCGGGCTCTGCTGGTCGAGAGTGGTGGTGCTCGGGCGCTCCGCGGGGCGTCCGTAGCCGTACCGCTCTGCGACCGACCGGTCGGTGATCCCGTAGAGGCGGCTGATGGAGAGCTGTTCGCCGTAGCGGTTCTCGGTGAGCTCCTCCTCGAACGTGCGGACCGGAAAGTCGAAGCCCAGCCGCGCCATGCACTCTCCGATCACGATGGATCGGGCCTGGTTGATGGTCGTGAGTTCGGTGACGCTCAGTCGGTAGGCCTGCAAGGGATTGTCGAGAACAGGGTCGGCCCCTGCCGTGGGCGAAGCCGTGCCGCCCGCTCGGTATGGTGCCTGGTCCGGGCTCGGCGATGGGCTGCAGCCGGTCAGCGCGACCGACGCAAGGATGGCCATCCCCACGGTGGCTCTCCCGATCGGTCGACTCATCCCCAGGGGTACCAATCGAAGGACGCGTTGTCGTTGTAGCTGATGGACAGGTTGCGGTCCTCGTAGGGCGCGACGTAGTCGTAGGGGCCTGCGAACCCGCTGTTGTAGTGGATGCGCGCGGCGGCGTTGCGCCAGCTGGACACCGACGCGGAGTTGTTCTTGACGTACTGGCCCTTGCCGTTCCCGGAGGTCAGAAACCGGTACCCGGCGAGGCTGGTGCGTTGGGAGAGGAAGTCCGCCCAGGACCCGCTGTAGTTCGAATTGTAGAAAAAGAGCATCTCGTTGCCGTTGACCTGGCCGTCGTAGTCCGATGCATGTGCGGCAGCAGGGGTGAGTACGGCGCAGGCGGCCAGAGCCGCGGCGCCCAGAACTGAGCTGATTCGCATGTGTCCTCCGAGAGACGAGTGGATGGTCCACCTATCTCGACACCGGAGGTCGCCTCCGGTCACGCAGCAGCGTGGAGGTTTCTGACGCCCGGCTCAGGCGTCGCCGCCCTCCTGGAGCACGCCGGAGACCGCCGTCGGGTCGTCGATCCGGTAGCGGTCGAACGCCTCCTGGACGACCTCGGGCTTCACCTCGCCCCGGGCTGCCAGGGCCTGGAGCGCCTGGACGACGACCGAGGGCGCGTCCACGTTGAAGAACCGGCGGGCGGCGGGGCGGGTGTCGGCGAAGCCGAACCCGTCGGTGCCGAGCGCGTGGTAGTCGCCGGGGACCCACCGGGCGATCTGCAACGGTACGGCGCGCATGTAGTCCGAGACCGCGACGAACGGACCGGACGAGTCGGAGAGCCGGCTGGTCACGAACGGGGTCCGGGCCGCGGCGGACGGGTTGCGGAGCGCGTCGCGCTCGGTGGCGATCGCCTCCCGCGCCAGCTCGTTCCACGACGTTACCGACCACAGGTCCGCACTCACGCCCCAGTCCTCGGCCAGCAGCCGCTGCGCCTCCAGGATCCAGGCGAAGCCGACCCCGGAGGCCATCAGCTGCACGCGGGGGGCCTCGGAACCCAGGTCCGGACCGGTCCCGAAGCGGTAGATGCCCTTCAGCAGACCCTCGAGGTCGAGGTCCTCCGGCTCCTTCGGCTGGACGACCGGCTCGTTGTAGACGGTGACGTAGAAGATCACGTCCTCGCCGAGCGGGTGCTCCGGCGACGTGGTGTACATCCGCTTCAGGCCTGACTGCATGATGTGCGCGACCTCGTGGGCGTGCGCGGGGTCGTAGTGCACGACAGCCGGGTTGGTCGCGGCGAGCAGCGGGGAGTGCCCGTCGGCGTGCTGGAGTCCCTCGCCGGTCAGCGTCGTACGGCCCGCGGTGGCGCCGATCAGGAAGCCGCGGGCGAGCTGGTCGGCCATCGCCCAGATCGAGTCGCCGGTCCGCTGGAACCCGAACATCGAGTAGAAGATGTAGAACGGGATCATCGCCTCGCCGTGCGTCGCGTAGGCCGAGCCCGCGGCGATCGCGGACGCCACCGCACCCGCTTCGGAGATGCCTTCGTGCAGCATCTGGCCGTCGGTGGCCTCGCGCCACTTCAGCAGCTGCTTGCGGTCGACCGCCTCGTACTGCTGGCCGCCGGGGTTGTAGACCTTCGCGGTCGGGAACATCGAGTCCATCCCGAACGTCCGGTACTCGTCCGGAGCGATCGGGACGATCCGGTTCCCGATCTCCGGATCCTTCATCCAGTCCTTGAGTAGCCGGACGACGGCCATCGTGGTGGCGATCTTGTTGGTGCCCGAGCCCTGCTTGAGCTCGGCGTACACCTCGTCCTGGGGCACCGTGAGGGGCTTGGCCCGGATCACCCGCTTGGGCAGCGAGCCGCCGAGCTGGCGACGGCGCTCCATCATGTACTCGATCTCGGCCGACTTCTCGCCGGGGTGGAAGAACGGAGCCGTGCCCGAGGCCTCGTAGGCCGCGGTGATCTCCTTGTCGCTCATCGGCAGGTAGAGCCGGTCGCGGAACTTGAGCAGGTCCGGCAGCTTGAGCTTCTTCATCTGGTGGCTGGCGTTCTTGCCCTCCAGGCCTTCGATCGTCCAGCCCTTGATGGTGTGCGCGAGGATCACCGTCGGCTGCCCGACGTGCTTGGTCGCGGAGTCGAACGCGGCGTAGACCTTGCGGTAGTCGTGGCCGCCGCGCGGCAGCTTCTCGATCTGCCGGTCGGACATGTGCTCGACCATCTTGCGGAGCCGTGGGTCGGGGCCGAAGAAGAACTCCCGGTTGTAGGCGCCGTCCTCGACCGAGAAGGTCTGGAACTGGCCGTCGGGGGTCGTGTTCATCTGGTTGACCAGCACACCGTCGACGTCGCGGGCGAGCAGGTCGTCCCAGTCGCGGCCCCAGATCACCTTGATGACGTTCCAGCCGGCGCCGCGGAAGTTGGCCTCCAGCTCCTGGATGATCTTGCCGTTGCCGGTCACCGGGCCGTCGAGCTGCTGGAGGTTGCAGTTGATCACCCAGGTGAGGTTGTCGAGCTCCTCCCGGGCGGCGATCCGGATGGCGCCGAGCGACTCCGGCTCCGCCATCTCGCCGTCGCCGAGGAAGGCCCAGACGCGCTGGTCGGAGGTGTCCTTGATACCGCGGTTGGTCAGGTAGCGGTTGAACCTGGCCTGGTAGATCGAGTTGATGCCGGTCAGTCCCATCGAGACCGTCGGGAACTCCCAGAACTCCGGCATCAGCCGCGGGTGCGGGTACGACGAGAGCCCCTTGCCCACGCCGTGCTGGACCTCCTGGCGGAAGTTGAGCAGCTGCTGCTCGTCGAGCCGTCCCTCGAGGAAGGCCCGGGCGTAGATGCCGGGGGAGGCGTGCCCCTGCACGTAGATCTGGTCGCCGCCTCCGGGCGCGTCCTTGCCCCGGAAGAAGTGGTTGAAGCCGACCTCGTAGAGGCTCGCGCTCGACTGGTACGTCGCGATGTGGCCACCGACCTCGAGGCCGGGACGGTTGGCGTCGCTGACCATCACCGCGGCGTTCCAACGGATGAAGGCCCTGATCCGGCGTTCCACGTCCTCGTCCCCGGGGAACCACGGCTCACGCTCGGGCGGGATCGTGTTGATGTAGTCGGTGCTCCGCAGCGCCGGCACGCCGACCTGCTTCTGCCGGGCGCGTTCGAGCAGGCGGAGCATCACGTACCGGGCGCGTTCGCGGCCGCGGTCGTCGATGAGCGCGTCGAAGGAGTCGATCCAGTCGCCGGTCTCGTCGGGGTCGATGTCGGGGAGCTGTGTCGGCAACCCCTCGTGGATGACGGGGGGCGCGGCGGGGGCCTGTCGGCTGGTGGTCTCGGGCGCTGTCTCATCGGGCACCCTTGCATCTTGGCACGTTCAAACGGGCGACAAAATCTACTGATCGGTACGACCGTGGTTCGGTCGATCCGGGGCCCGGTGCGGGTCGAAGGCCGGTCGCCGGGCGGTCCGCAGGGCGGTACCGAGCCGCGTCGGGCTTGCTTTCCGACGCCCCAGTCCGCTGAACTTGGGCAACCGGAACCATTCACGGGGCCGGTCGAGTACAGAAATGAGGCATCGACGTGAGCCCGTCCGCAGGGGGCGCCGACCAGATCGTGGCCGACCGGTTGGGACTGAAGTCCGGCATGGTCGTTCAGGAGCTCGGCTGGGACGAGGACGTCGACGACGCGGTGCGCGTTGCCATCGAGGACGCGATCGACGCCGACCTCGTCGACGGCGACTACGGCGACGTCGTCGATGCCGTGATCCTGTGGTGGCGCGACGGCGACGGGGACCTGGTCGACGCACTCGTCGACACGTTGACCGACCTCGTCGGCGGGGGAGCCGTCTGGCTGCTCTCCCCGAAGGTAGGTCGCCCGCTTGCCATCGATCCCTCCGAGATCACCGAGGCCGCACCCATCGCCGGCCTCGCGACCACGACGACGGTGCCGGTGAGCACCGACTGGGCGGCCACCAAGCTGGTCGCCCCGCGGTCTCGTTGATGCGGGCTCGCTGACGTGCCGCTCCAGGTGGGCGAGCACGCCCCTGATTTCGCGCTGCGCGACCAGCACGGTCAGACCGTCCGGCTCTCGTCGTACGCCGGGGAGAAGGCGGTGCTCATCGTCTTCTACCCGTTCGCGTTCTCCGGGGTCTGCACCGGTGAACTGACCGGCTTCCGGGACCGGCTCGGTGACTTCGAGACCGACACCACGACGGTGCTCGCGATCTCCTGCGACCCGATCTACACCCAGCGGGCGTTCGCCGACCGGGAGGGGATCTTCTTCCCGTTGCTCGCCGACTACTGGCCGCACGGAGCGGTGACCCAGGCCTACGGGGTCTTCGACGAGCAGAGGGGGGCGCCGCTGCGCTCCTCCTTCGTGGTGGACAAATCGGGCATGATCGCCTGGGCGCTGCACAACAATCCGGGCGAATCTCGCGATCTGGACGCTCAAGCCGCCCAGTTGGCAGCGTTCGCGTAGTTCTTTCGGGCTATTTGACCAGCCGGCTGGAAGTTTTTCTTTGCAACCGCTGGGCGACCTGACAAGATTGCCGTGTTGCGACCGCTGATGACCCGAGACGTCAGCGGTCGCAGCCTGTTTTTGCCGGTGAATCCACCCCGGTGCTTTTGCCCGGCCCGAGCGTGGGCCTCTACGCTGTGCCGGTTCCACGGGCGTGTAGCTCAGCGGTAGAGCGCTTCCCTTACAAGGAAGATGTCGGGGGTTCGATCCCCTCCGCGCCCACCGAGCGGCCGTTCGTCGCCCAGTTCGGTCGTTTCGTCGCAGCGGCCGGGCGATCTTCCCCGGGGCCCTGGACGGCTGGCTAGATTGACCCCATCCCGCTGCGTGATGGAGGCCACTCGTGATCGTCCCGTTCAGCTCCGCTGACTTCCTCGACCGCGCGCTGGCGGTCTACCGCGAGCGGATCGGGGTGTACGACGAGCCCGATCAGCCGGCGGCGACGCTGGGGGCGCTCACCTACGCCGAGCTCGGCGAGCGGGCGAAGGCGATGGCCGCCCGGCACGACGCGCTGGGGCTCGAGGTCGGGGACCGGGTCGCGTTCGTCTCGCACAACAGCGCCCGGCTGCTGAGCGCCTTCTTCGGGGTCTGCAACTACGGCCGGGTGCTGGTGCCGATCAACTTCCGGCTCTCCGCGGAGGAGGTCGCCTACATCGTCGAGCACAGCGGCGCCCGGGTCCTGTACGTCGACCCGGAGCTGGTCGACTCGCTCGCCGGCGTGACCTGCGAGCACACCTACGTGCTCGGCGAGGACGACGACCTCTACCTCGACGGCGTCGAGCCTCGTCCCTGGGAGCACGACGAGAACGCCACCGCGACGATCAACTACACCTCCGGGACGACTGCGCGGCCCAAGGGCGTCCAGATCACCCACCGCAACATCTGGACGAACGCGGTCACCTTCGCCTTGCACGTCGGTGTCACCGACCGCGACGTCTACCTGCACACGTTGCCGCAGTTCCACGCCAACGGGTGGGGGATGCCGTTCGCGATGACCGGGCTCGGCGTCCCGCACGTGATCCTGCGGAAGATCGACGGTGCCGAGATCCTCCGCCGGGTCGAGCAGCACGGCGTCACCGTGATGTGCGCGGCGCCCGCGGTGGTCAACGCGGTCCTCGACGCCGCCGCCACCTGGGAGGGACCCATCCCCGGGCGGGACCGGGTCCGGATCATCGTGGCCGGGGCGCCACCGCCGACCAAGACGATCGTGCGGGTGGCCGAGGAGCTCGGCTGGGAGTTCCTGCAGATCTACGGCCTGACCGAGACCTCACCGGTGCTGACGGTCAACCGGAACCGGGCCGAGTGGGACGACCTGAGTGCCGAGGAGCGGGCCGCGAAGCTCGTCCGGGCCGGCAACCCGGCGCTCGGCGTGACGCTGTCGTTGGCGCCGGACGGCGAGGTGCTGGCCCGGTCGAACGTGGTGCTCGAGGGGTACTGGGAGCAGCCGGAGGAGTCCGCAGCAGCCCTGGCCGGGGGATGGTTCCACACCGGCGACGGCGGGACCATCGACGACGAGGGCTACCTGACGATCTCGGACCGCAAGAAGGACGTCATCATCACCGGCGGGGAGAACGTCAGCAGCATCGAGGTCGAGGACGTGATCTTCTCCCATCCCGACGTCGCCGAGGTGGCCGTCATCGGCGTACCGGACGAGAAGTGGGGCGAGACGATCAAGGCGCTGGTGGTGAAGGCGGAGGGTTCGGCGCTCACCGAGGCCGAGCTGATCGCCTACTGCAAGACCAAGGTCGCCGGGTACAAGGCGCCGACCTCGGTGGAGTTCCGTGAGGTCCTGGCGCGCACCGCGACCGGCAAGCTCCAGAAGTTCAAGCTGCGGGCGGCGTACTGGGAGGGTCGTGACCGTCAGGTGAACTAGCCGGGCGGGCTCGCCGGGTTTCGAGACGGTTGCTGCGCAACCTCCTCAACCGGCCGGTCTCGACGAGCTCGACGACCGGGCTGCGCGATACTCCTCCCATGCGACTTGCCGAGATCGTCGCCCTCGTCGAGGGCTGGTACCCGCCGCACCGCGCCGAGGAGTGGGATGCGGTCGGCCTGGTCTGCGGCGACCCGGAGGCCGTGGTGCGCCGGGTGCTGCTCGCGGTCGACCCGGTACAGGCCGTCGCGGACGAGGCCGTCGAGATCGGTGCTGACCTGGTGATCGTCCACCACCCGTTGTACCTGCGCGGGACCACCTCGGTGGCCGCGACCACCGCCAAGGGCCGGGTCGTGCACACGTTGCTGCGCAGCGGCACCGGTCTGCTGACCGCCCACACGAACGCCGACGCGCCGGCCGGGGGAGTGAGCGAGGCGATCGCACTGGCCCTGGGACTCACCGCGGTGCGGCCCCTCGACCCGGACCCGGTCGATCCGCTCGACAAGCTCATCAGCTACGTCCCCGTCGAGGCTGCTGACGCCGTCCGGACGGCGCTCGCGGCAGCCGGCGCCGGGACGCTCGGTGACTACACCGAGGCCAGCTTCTCCTCCTCCGGCGAAGGGCGCTTCCGGCCCGGACCGGGCGCGACCCCCACGATCGGGTCGGTCGGCGAACTGGAGGTGGTCGACGAGGTCCGGGTCGAGGTCGTCCTCGCCCGACCGCTGCGCGCCGCTGCGGTGGCCGCGCTGGTCGCTGCGCACCCCTACGAAGAGCCCGCGTACGAGGTGGTCGAGCTGGCCGCGCTGCCCGACCCGACCCGCGGGTCCGGACGGATCGGTCGGCTGCCGGCCCCGTTGTCGCTGCGCGAGTTCGCAGCCCTGGTGGACCGGACCCTGCCGGCGACCGCGCACGGGATCCGGGTCGCGGGTGACCCCGAGCGGCCGGTCAGCACGGTGGCGTTGTGCGGGGGTGCCGGCGATTTCCTGCTCGAGAACGCGCGCCGGGCGGGGGCCGATGTCTACCTGACCTCGGATCTGCGCCACCACCCTGCGTCGGAGTCCCAGGAGGAGGGCGGTCCCGCGCTGGTCGACGTCGCCCACTGGGCGGCCGAGTCGATGTGGCTTCCGGTACTCCGGGAGCGGTTGAGCGGAGCGTCGGGCGATACGGTGACCGTGCACATCAGCACCATCACCACTGATCCCTGGACCTTCCGGGTCTGACCTGTCGAGGAGCGTTCCGCTGAAAGCCGATCCGAATGTCCAGTTGAAGCTCCTCGACGTGCAGGAGCTCGATGCCCGTCTCGACGCGCTGCGCCACCAGCTCGGGTCGATTCCGGAGGCCACCGCGCTCGCGGAGTTGGAGCGGGGACGGTCCGACGTCGACGACGCTGCCCGTGACCTTCGGGTCGAGGTCGCCGACCTCACCGAGGAGCAGGCACGGGCAGACGCGGACGTGGAGCAGGTCAAGGCTCGGCGTGAGCGCGACCAGGGCATGATCGACGCCGGCTCGATCACCGACCCGAAGGCTCTGCAGCGGATGCTCGGCGAGCTGGAGTCGCTGCAGCGCCGGATCGGGGACCTCGAGGACGTCGAGCTCGAGGTGATGGAGAAGCTCGAGACCGCGCAGACCGGCCTCGCCGAACGTGAAGCGGCCCTGGCGAAGATCGACAGCGAGGCCGCGGAGCTCGAGGAAGCCCGGGCCCGCAAGGCGGCGACCCTGGAGGCCGAGCTGGTCTCGGTCGCCGCGGAGCGGCAGGCGGCAGTCATCGACATGCCGGAGGACCTGATGTCGCTGTACGAGAAGCTGCGCGCGAAGAACGGCGGGGTCGGGGCGGCCGCGCTCCGCCGCAAGGAGTGCGAGGGCTGCCGGATCACCATCAACGCGTCAGACCTGGCCGTGATCGCCGGGAAGCCGGCCGATGAGGTCGTCCGGTGCGAGGAGTGCGACCGGATCCTGGTGCGCACCAGCGAATCGGGTATCTGAGGACGTGACCGACCCGATCGACCAGGCCGCCGCCGTCGTCGTCGAGGCGGACGGCGGCTCCCGGGGAAATCCCGGGCCCTCCGCCTTCGGGGCGGTCCTGAAGGACGCCCTTACCGGCGCGACGATCGCGGAGGTCGGGGAGACGATCGGGGTGGCCACCAACAACGTGGCCGAGTACCGCGGACTGATCGCCGGTCTCGAGCTGGCCCGGGAGTTCGCTCCGGGGGCCACTGTCGAGGTCCGGATGGACTCCCAGCTGGTCGTCGAGCAGATGTCGGGGAACTGGAAGGTCAAGCACCCGTCGATGAAGCCGTTGGCGGCACGGGCCGCCGAGCTCGCGCCGGCGGGGACGACGTACACCTGGGTCCCGCGGGAGCAGAACGCGCACGCGGACCGGTTGGCCAACGAGGCCCTGGACGGTACCCGCCTCGCGGGCGCGGTGGCCTACGACGCCGAAGTCGGACTCTCGGCGTCCGCGGAGGTGCCGCCCGCGGAGAGCGCTACCTCCCCCGCCCGGGGCTGGAACGCACCGACCGAACCGCCGACGACCTTGGTCCTGGTCCGGCACGGGGTCACCGACCACACCACCCGCAAGTTGTTCTCCGGTGGCCTGGGTGGCTCGAACCCGGGTCTCAACGAGGAGGGGCGCGCCCAGGTGCGGGCGACCGGCGATTGGCTGGCCCCGCTGGCCGAGGCCGTCGACGCCCTGATCAGCAGCCCGGTGCGGCGTACCCGGGAGTCGGCGGAGATCCTGGCGGAACGCTTCGACCTCCCGGTCCGGGAGGAGTTCGGTGTCGCGGAGATGGACTTCGGCGCCTGGGACGGGTTGTCGTTCTCCGAGATCCAGCAGCACTACCCCGACGATCTCGACCGGTGGTTGGGCAACCTGGAGCACCCGCCGACCGGGGGAGGCGAGTCGTTTCGCGCGGTGGCCGAGCGGGTGCTCGACGGCCGCGACCGGATCCTGGCAGCGCATCCCGGGCAGACGGTGGTCGTCGTCAGCCACGTGACGCCGATCAAGACCCTGGTCGCCGATGCCCTCGGCGCCCCGCTGGAGGCGCTCTACAAGATGGAGCTCTCGCCGGCCTCGGTGACGGTGATCTCGTACTACCGCGGGAACCCGCCGAACTCGGGCCGCGAGGACGACCACCTCCTGGCGAGCCTGCGTCTCTTCAACGCGCGTCCGACCGACGCGCCGTTCGCTGTCTGAGGGCGATCGCCTCCCATTGCGAGACGGAACAGCCCGTACGAGAGTCGTTATCGACACGCTCCGGACTAGTCCAGTCTGAGCGTACGAGCGTGCTCACCAGTCGGATCGACACCCGGAATCTGGTGGTTCCTCCGGGTATGGGCTAGACCGGGATGTTTGTCTGTTTGGCCCTGATATGCGCGATACCTCACTCTCATCCCACAGCCCATCGGAAGGTTCCCGCCATGTCGCGCATCAGCTTCACCACCGCCGGTCTCGCCTCTCTCGCCATCGCCGGAGCCCTGACCCTCAACGCACCGGCCGCGTATGCCGAAGAGGCCACCTGCGGTACCGACGTCACCACGACGATCATCACGCCGGCAGTGATCCGCACGGTCGAGGCCGTGACCCACCTCGAGTGGCTGTGGGAGCGCGACGTGGAGGTCGTGGAGCACGAGTTCACCGCGGTCCTGGAGGCCGCCTCGGTGTCGGTCGACTGGGCCCGCGAGACCGCCGGTCCGGCGGAGCGCCGCTTCACCCGCACCGTGGTCGACCAGGCCGCCGTCCCCGCCGTACCGGGAACCCCGGAGGAGGGTCACGACGAGACGGTCGTGGTCACCCCCGCCGTGATCGAAACCGAGGACGAGTACCGCCACGAGACCACCGGCAACGTCCGGTGGGAGCGTTCGGACTGGGGTGCCCAGAACGGTCAGGGCAAGGGCTGGAAGAAGACCGGCGCCACCCGCGAGGTCGAGACCGTCCCCGCGGTGACCGCGCAGCAGTGGGTCGTGGACGTCCCGGCCGTGCCGGAGGTTCCCGCCGTGCCGGAGCAGTCCCACCTCGAGGAGGCGTGGGCGTCGAGCAGCCCCGGGGACGGTTGGGCCCCGACCGGCGAGAGCCGTCCGGGGACGAGCGTTGTCGAGAACATCACCACGGCGGGGGAGTCCCCGGACGGCGCGGGGTGGAGGGAGACCGCGCGCCGCGAGTCCGTGGCCGTGCTCGATACCGTCTGGGCCGGCGCTGCCCCGGAGGGGTACACCCCCACCGGGGCCGCCCGGGTCGCGTCCGTGGTCCACGAGGTGACCACGGAGACGTCGGAGGTCGCCCCGGAGGGCGAGGGCTGGACCCAGGTCGCCGGCTCCGAGGTCGTGGTCGTCGACGCCCCGGCGTACGAAGAGGTCGTGACCCCCGAGCTGACCGACATCCTGCTGTCGCCGCCGTGTGACGAGACGGTCGACCCCCCGGTCGACGAGGTCGACCCGCAGGTTGACCCGCCGGTTGACGTGGTCGAGCCCCCGGTGGACACCGTCGTGCCGCCGGTCGTGGAGCAGAGTGTGCTGGTCGCGGGTCCGCAGGTGCCCGCCCAGGCAGCTCCGGCCGCCGTCGCCACCGTGCTGCCCAACACCGGCAACGGGCTCATCGGCTGGATGACCCCGGCCGGTCTGCTCAGCCTGCTGGCCGGGGTGGCGGTCACCCGGGGTGCCCGGCGTCGGTCGGCCCGCTGATCACCAGCCGGTTCCTCGCCGACGCCCTCGTCGGCGCGACGACGGGTCGGTACGGCGTCCGAGAGACCGACCCCTTCGACCGCGCTGCGGCTGACCGGTTCGGCTGGCGGCTCCTCGGCTAGAGCTCGCGGACGATCACGTCGAGCTGCTGGCCGGTGCGCTTGGCGTCGTGCACCTCGACCTGCCAGCCGAGGCCGGTGAGGTGGTCGGCGAGCGCTGCCGGTGACCGGGGCTTGCCACCGTCGAGGAGCAGGTCCCGGGCGATCCGGCCCTTGGTCGCCTTGTTGAAGTGGCTGACGACCTTCCGCTGCTTCCCGACCTCGTGCAGCACCCGGACGCTGGCGACGTTCGGGCCGATCAGGCTGGGCGGACGCCAGAAGCCGGCGTACGTGCCCGAACGCAGGTCGATCACCAGACCGGTGCCAGCGGCGGGGGAGAGGACGTCGTCGAGGTGGTCGCGCCAGTAGCTGCTGACGATCCCGATACCGGGAAGGTTGGTGTCGCCGGAGAGCCGGTACGACGGGATCGGGTCGTGCGGCCGGACCACGCCGAACGCCGAGGACATGATCGCGAGCCACCGGGTCGCCCGCCGACGGGCCGCGCCCTCCAGCGAGGGCAGGTCGAGTGCGTCGTACAGGACGCCGGTGTAGATCCGGTCGGCGCGTGCGGTCGGTGCACTGAGCAGGTCGGCGTTGGCGGCCACGTGGTGGGCCTGCGTCGGTCCGAGACCCAGTACGGCGGCGGCCCGGTCCCGGACGACCTGGTCGTGGACCGATCCGTCCCCCGTGGTGGTGCAGAGCGCGACGAGCGCGTCGAGGACCTTCGTCCGGGCCGCGGAGAGCTCGGGGAAGTCCAGGGCGTCCAGGTCGAGGACCTTGCCGCGTCGCGGGGCGGACTTGCCCTCGGACGGGGGAAGGAGGATCAGCATGCGAACGAGCGGAGCCGCAAGGAGCTTGCTCCGTTGCCGACGTAGCGAGGAGCGTTGACGAGCGAAGCGAGGATCACGGGATCAGCCTAGGTCCAGCCCGTCGGGGCGACTGCATAAGGTGGTCGCTGCCACCTCGGCGGTGGCCGCCGGGAGCAACGAGGGAGCACGAGTGTGAGCAATCGCGTCCTACGGGTCCGCAACCCGGTGGCCGTGCTGGAGGAGGGCGTCCGCGCGATCCAGCGCGAGCAGAACCTGGCACCGGAGTTCCCGGACGACGTCATCGCCGAGGCGGTAGCCGCGGTGGCGGACCCGCGGCTGCCGGGGCTGGACCGGACCGACCTGCCCTTCATCACGATCGACCCGACTGGCTCGATGGACCTCGACCAGGCGATGCACCTCGAGCGCGACGGCACCGGCTACGTGGTGCACTACGCCATCGCCGACGTCGGGGCGTTCGTCGTGCCGGGAGGCGCGATCGACACCGAGGCGCGACGTCGCGGGGAGTCGCTGTACGGCGCCGACGCCAAGATCCCGCTGCACCCGCGAGAGCTGTCCGAGGGGGCGGCGTCGCTGCTGCCCGACCAGGTCTGCCCGGCGTTCCTCTGGACGATCACGTTGGACCCGACGGGCGCCGAGACCGGCGCGAAGGTCGAACGGGCGCTGGTCCGCTCGACGGCCCGCCTCGACTACGAGGAGGCGCAACACCTGATCGACACCGGCCGGGCGGGTGCCACGCTGGCCCTGCTCCAGGAGATAGGTGAGCTGCGGCTGGCGCGGGAGATCGAGCGCGGCGGGGTGAGCCTGCCGATGCCTGAACAGGTCCTCGACTGCGGCGCCGAGTCCTGGACGCTGGAGTTCCGCGGACTGCTCGACTGCGAGACCTGGAACGCGCAGATCTCGCTGCTCACCGGCTTCGCAGCCGCCCGGATCATGACCGACGGGCGCGTCGGAGTCCTCCGGACCCTCCCGCCGGCCGACGACCATGCGGTCACGGTGCTCCGGAGGACCGCACGCGGACTCGGGATCGACTGGCCGCTGACGCAGTCGTACCCGGACTTCATCCGGTTGCTCGACCCTGATCGTCCCGACCACCTGGCGATGGTGGTGGCGAGCCTGTCGCTGCTCCGCGGCGCCGGCTACGACAGCTTCGACGGTGCCGTACCCGGGCAACCACTGCACGCGGCGCTGGGCAGCAGTTACGCCCACGTGACCGCCCCGCTGCGCCGTCTCGTCGACCGCTTCGGGCTCGAGGTCTGCGTGGCCCTCTGCGCCGGTACGCCGGTCCCGTCGTGGGTGCTCGAGGCACTGCCCGAACTGCCGGCCATCATGCGTGAGTCGGGTCGACGGGCGAACGCCTACGAGAACGCGATCCTCAACCTCGTCGAGGCGGCGACGCTGCAGCACCGGATCGGGGAGCGGTTTTCCGGGGTGGTGGTCGAGGTCGACCGGGACGACCCGAGCAGGGGTGACGTCGTGGTGCGGGACCCGGCGATCACCGCACGGGTGCGCGGTTCGCGGCCGCTGCCGGTGGGCGACGAGGTCACGCTGACGCTGAGCGAGGCTGACGTGGCTACCCGGAAGGTGTCGTTCAGCCTCTAGCCGAGCCGGGTCACCTGGACGTCGACGAACATCGACGAGGTCCCGGCCCCGGTGAAGATGCCCGACAGCGGTCGCACGTCGCTGTAGTTGCGTCCGGAGGCCACGACGATGTGCCGCTCGGCCGGCTCGGTGTCGTTGGTGGGGTCGTAGCCGTGCCAGCCGCCGTCCCACCACTCCACCCAGGCGTGCGACTCGCCGCTCACGGTCTCGCCGATCACCGGGTCCTTGCTCGGGTGCAAGTAGCCGGAGACGTACCGGGCCGGGATCCCGATCTGACGCAGACCGCCGATCACCAGGTGAGCCATGTCCTGGCAGACCCCCGCGCGAGCGTCCCAGGAATCCGCGGCGTGCCCCGCGACGTGGGTGGAGCCGACCACGTAGTCCACCTCGTCGTGGATCAGCGAGCAGATCGCGCGCGCCGCGGAGTCGGGATCCGGGCTGGAGTTGCCGATCTCGGCGTACCGGGCGGCGAGATCGGCCGGTGGGCGGACCCGCTCGCCGATCCCGAGCAGCTCGGTGAACTGGTCGGCGACGCGGTCGTCGCGCATCTCCTCCCAGGACAGCTTCGGGTTGGTGTGGTCGATCAGCTCGGTGTGCACGGTCGCGGTGGCCGTGACGGTCAGCGACTCGTGCGGGTCGAGCACCTCGAAAGCGGTCACCTGGGTGCCCCAGTAGTCCTTGTACGACCAGGTCCACGGTGCCGGGTGCACGTCGAGCCGGGTGTGTACGACGATCTGACCGGCCAGGGTCTGCGGCGTGAGTCGGGCCTCGTTGAACGAGGCCGCCGCGCCGCCCTCGTAGGCGAAGCCCGTCGTGTGCACCACCTTCAGCTGCATGCTCACCACCGTCCCGGGTTCCAGATGGTCGCCACCGAGCCGGCGAAGTAGCGGCGGGTAACGGCGTCGGTCGCCAACGCACAGGTGCGCTGGAGGCGCTCCATCTCGTGGGGCAGGTCGGTGAGCACGTCGGCGAGTGCCCGGTACTCCAGCTCGGCGCGGGTCCGGCCGAGGAGGCGCTGGGCCTCGTTCTGGAAGCCGGCCCGCTGCCCGGAGGACTCCAGGTTCTCCAGACACTGCTCGGCCCGGCTCAACGCGAAGACCACCGAGCGCGGGAAGAGGCGGTCCAGGACCAGGAACTCCGCCGCCTTGCGGTCGGTCTCCAGTCCGTTGTAGGTCCGCAGGAACGACTCGTACCCGCCGCTGGCCCGCAGCGAGGTGCTCCAGGCCGACGACGCCGAGACGGAGGCAGCGGCGACCAGGCGGGCGGTCATGTCGGCCCGTTCGATCGAGCGGCCCAGCATCAGGAACTGCCAGCCCTCGTCGCGCGGCATCGTGGCGTCCGCGGTGCCGTTGATCAGCGCGGCCCGGTCCCGGACCCAGCTGAAGGCGATCGAGGGCTGCATCGACTCGAAACGACCGCTGGGGATCGCCCGCCACGTGGTGTTGACGGCTTCCCACATCGAGGTCGACATCGTCTCCCGCGCGCGGCGGGCGACCTCGCGGGTCGCGCGCAAGGTGGCGTGGATGGAGGCGGGGGACTCGGGGTCGTAGGCAAGCCGCTGGAGGAGCTCGGCCGTGCCGACGACCTCGCCGCTCTCGACCGGGACGCCCATGATCGCGAGTACCTCGTCGCAGGTCGCCGGGATGTCCAGGGTCGGGTCCTCGATCATCAGCTGGGTCTGGACCTCGAGGATGCGCGCGGTGTCCTCGGCCCGCTCGACGTACCGGCCGATCCAGAAGAGCGACTCCGCGATCCGGCTCAGCACGGTGCCTCCCCAGGTCCGGGCCGACGAGGCGGGCGGGCCGCGCGGGCCTGTTGCTGTTGTTGCTGCTGCTCGGCCTGGGCGGCGCGGCTGTCGCCCACCGGGCCACCGTCGAGCGGTGCCACCCCCCGGGGCCCGCTGGAGGTCGGCTCGTGCGGGACCGGCGCCGGACCGGGGCCCGCGAGCACCCAGGTGTCCTTCGAGCCACCGCCGCGCGAGGAGTTCACGATCAGCTCGCCCTCGGCCAGGGCCACCCGGGTCAGACCGCCCGGGAGTACCCAGACCTTCTCGCCGTCGTTGACCGCGAACGGGCGCAGGTCGACGTGCCGCGGTGCCATCGTGCCGTCGACGTACGTGGGCACCGTGGAGAGCTGGACGACCGGTTGGGCGATCCACGACCGGGGTTCGCGGAGTACCTGGACGCGGAGTCGGTCGAGCTCGGCGGCGCTCGCCGCCGGTCCGATCACGATCCCCTTGCCGCCGCTGCCGTCGACCGGCTTGAGCACCAGCTCGTCGAGCCGGTCCATTACCTCGGCGCGGTGCTCCGGCTCGCCCAGGCGCCAGGTGTCCACGTTCGCGAGGAGCGGGTCCTCGTCGAGGTAGTAGCGGATCAGGTCCGGCAGGTAGGTGTAGACGAGCTTGTCGTCGGCGACGCCGTTACCGATCGCGTTGGCGATGGTGATGTTGCCCGCACGGGCTGCGTTGACCAGGCCCGGGCAACCGAGCAACGAGTCGGCCCGGAAGTGCACCGGGTCGAGGAACTCGTCGTCGACGCGGCGGTAGATCACGTGCACCTGCTGCAGGCCGTTGGTGGTCCGCATCAGCACGCGGCCGCGTCGACACTCCAGGTCGCGGCCCTCGACCAGCTCGACGCCCATGGTGCGGGCGAGCAGGGCGTGCTCGTAGTACGCGCCGTTGAAGGCGCCCGGGGTGAGGACGACGACGGTCGGGTCGTCGACGCCGGCGGGTGCCGCGGCACGCAGCGCGGCCAGCAGCTTCTGCGGATAGGAGGCCACCGGTCGGACCCGGTGCTGGGCGAACGACTCGGGCAGGGCGGTCGAGATCGCGCGCCGGTTCGTCATCACGTAGGAGACCCCGGAGGGCACCCGGACGTTGTCCTCCAGGACCCGGAACTCGCCGGCGGCGTCGCGGATCAGGTCGATACCGGAGACGTGCACCCGGACGCCGTTCGGCGGTTCGATCCCGTGGGTCTCGCGGGTGTAGTGGCTGGAGGTGGTGACCACGTGCCGGGGGATGACGCCGTCGCGGAACGCGTCGCCTGCTCCGTAGATATCGGCCAGGAAGAGCTCGAGGGCGCGGACCCGCTGCTGCACCCCGGCGTCGATCTGCGCCCACTGCGCCTGCTCGATCACCCGCGGCACGATGTCGATCGGGAACGCGCGCTCCTCCCCGCCGATGTCGAAGGTCACGCCCTGGTCGAGGTAGCTGCTCTGCAGACCCTCGACGCGCGCGGCGAGGTCGCGGGCGGAGAGACCTCCGACGGACTCGAGCAGGCGCGCGTAGGACTCGCGCGGGTGGGGTCCCGCAAACATTTCGTCGTACGCCGGCCCGGGGGCGTCGTACGACTCGAAGAGGTGAGTCATCTTGGGCAGGATAGGGAGTCGTCGTTTCCGGGTTGTTTCCGCCGTGCGGCGAAACCCGACGGGATCGGGTCTATCCTGGGTCCGCGGATGGGCTGGCCGGGCGACCGCGTTGGGGGTGACTCCACCGAGGAAGGTCCGGGCTCCACAGGGCAGGGTGGTGGCTAACGGCCACCCGAGGTGACTCGCGGGACAGTGCCACAGAAAACAGACCGCCGCCGTCCTCGGACGGGGGTAAGGGTGAAACGGTGGTGCAAGAGACCACCAGCACGGCGGGAGACCGTCGTGGCTCGGCAAACCCCACCTGGAGCAAGATCAGACAGTGAGCGTTCGAGGGCGGCCCGCCCGAGCTCACGGGTAGATCGCACGAAGGTGTCGGCAACGGCACCTCTAGATGGATGGTCGCCAACCCGGGCGTCGTGAGGCGTCGGGGCGAACAGAACCCGGCCTATGAGCCAGCCCGTCCGCACCACCCCCTCTGACCTGCAGAAACGCGGTCACGGGGTGCCTGCTGTCCGCAGATTGTCCGCAAGAGGAACAGCCTGCTGTCCGCCGAGCACCGAGTCGACGGCCTCGCGGGTCCTGTCGTCACTGTCGGGCCAGAGGTGGCTGTAGGTGTCCAGCGTCTCCGCGGCCGACGCGTGCCCGAGGCGCGCCTGAACGGTCTTCACGGACTCGCCGTACCGGATCAGCAGCGAGGCGTAGTAGTGCCGCAGCGCGTGGAATCCAGTGCCCTTCGGGAGCCCAGCCGCCGCGATCGCAGGCCGCCACACGTGACCCTGTCGCTGTCGGCTCACCGGGACGTCGCCCATCGTGAACACGAACCCGTCAGGACCGGCCGGGAAGGCCGCCAGATGGGCCGCCAGGGCGTCGACGATGACCTGGGGGAGCGGGATGGTCCGGACGCTCGCCTTCGTCTTCGGCGGCCCCAGGTGGGGCGCCCTGCCGACCACGGTGAGGAGCTGCCGATCGACGGTCACCTCCCGGGCGAAGAAGTTCAGGCGGTCGACCGTCAGGCCGAACACCTCGCCCTGCCGCATGCCCGTCCCGGACGCCAGCGTGACCGCGGCCCGCAGCCGCGCCGGCATCGCCTCGGTGACTGCGAGGACCTGGTCGGTCGACAGCGGAACCACCTTCGGCCTCTCAACCTCCGGCAGCCGGGTGCCGTCGCAAGGGTTGGACGCCAACCGACGGTCGCGGACGGCCGCCTTCAGGATCGAGCTCAGCACGCTGTGCACAACCCCGACGGTCGACGGAGCCAAGGGCTTCCGGTCCGTCGCCCGGTCGCCCTGCCCGAGCCGCTTCACCCACGCCTGGACGTCGGACGGCAGGAGCGTGGACAGCGGGCGGTCGCCGAGCGTCGGGTACACGTGCCGCTCGAGGAGGTGCTCGAAGTGCGCGGCCGTCGACGGACGATGAGTCTGGATCCGGCGCCACGCCTCCGCGTACTCCCGCAGCGTCATCCGGCCCGCCTTCGGATCGACGTACTGCCCCGTGACGATCGCCGCCGTCCGCTCGTCGAGCCACCGCTGCGCGTCGACCTTCCGATCGAACCGAGCTGCTACCTCACGGCGGTCTGGTCCGCGGTAGCGGGCCTGCCAGCGCCCGTTCGGCTGCTTCTTGATGCTCGCCATCAGTCGGCCTTCTTCTTGGTCTGACGGGCCGCGCGGTGGGCTTCAAGGTCTTCTTGCAAGCGGTCGTGGACTGGCATGTACTGCCAGTTCTCAAGAAGCCATTCCGGCTCGGTTTCACCTTCGCCGCGGAGTGCTTCGATCACCGAGCCGTCGAACCCGGAGTCAAGTCCGTCTTCGATGTATCCGGCGTGGTGCAAACGCAGGAGTTCCACTTCCAACGCGTCCACTTCATCGGCAGCAGCGAGGAACCTGTCGCGGGCCGCCAGGTACTTCTTGTACAGCCGTGTTGCAGTTCGACTGCGCGCGACGTCATCCGGGATGACTAGCGAGTTGATGGAGACACCGAGCACCTTGGCGAAGGCTTCGAGGTCGTTGACGGTGATCCGCTTGGGCGGATTACCCTTCTCGATTCGGTGGATTGCTGTTCGATCCATCGGACGTCCTGCTGCGCCCATCTTCTCCGCCAGGCGCTCGAGGGACAATCCCTGGCGCTCGCGCTCGGCGCGGATCCGCTGTGCGCACCGTTGCTCAGCACTGAGCGGGCCGATCTGTTGCTTCTCACTGGACATGATGATCGGCGCTCTCTGTAGTGGTTATAGCAACAAAGCGTAGTTGATCTTGCTAGGTTCATCAACGGTTTTCAAGGATCATTTCCACCATGGATGAACTGATGACCACTGCAGAGGTTTCCGCGTTCCTGCGCATTCCTGTCGGCACGCTGCACTACTGGCGGCACGTCGGGTCCGGGCCGACTGGGTTCAAGCTTGGGCGCCGCCTCATGTACAACCGGAGCGACGTCGAAGCCTTCCTCGCCGCGGCAAAGAAGGCCGGCCGCGGACCAGACGCGGCCTGAGATGGGCGCTGGCAACGTGAAGGCTGTGTTCGCTACGTGGCAGCACGTGGTTCCGGACCCGGCGTTTCGCGTCCTGGTGTACATGGCTCTCGTCGCGCAGGACAACGACAAGCCGCCGCTGTACTGGGGCGGCCGGGAGGCTCTGGCGATGTGCCTGGGCCGTTCGACACCTCACTCGTCAGCCGACTGGCGCGCCGTCTCTCGCGCCATTCGTCAGCTCGTGGATGACGGCGCCATCGAGCTCGACCGCGGACCCTCGCCCGTCTCGAACGCCAGGTATCGCGTCGTGTTGCTCCGATCAACAGGTGACGCCCCACGACACCTGAACAGTGGACGTGTGACGACACCTGAACAGGTGACGCCCGGTGGACACAACAGGTGTCACGACGTGACCGAACAGGTGACGCCCCACGACCGATCACTGGACGCCCGGCGACACCCAGAGGAAGAACAGGAACCACCACGACTTACTCGAGGACTAGATGAGCGGCTTGGTGCCCAGCCTTCAGACCGCGCACGAGCTCTCGACGCCGGTGTCGCGTGATGGGTGTCCTCGACCGCTTCGGCGAACCCATCGAGGACGATCCCGCGACGCCGACTCACGACCCTCGCTGCGTCGACGGACTCCTAGGTGAAGACCAGCAAGGCCGCGTTATCGCATGCCTGATCTGCAGACCCCACCTCATCGACCGACTACGACCAAGGCGGAACACGTGAACGAGACACCCACCCGCACCGACCGACGCCACTGCCTGCACTGCGAAGCATCGGTAGCAGCCTGCGACACCACCCGGGCGCTCCGGAGCACCTGGTGCTGCAACCAATGCACCGGCAACCACAACGCCCAACGACTCGCCAGCAGCCCAGGGGAAGGGGCGTCGCCATCTCTGCGCGCCGTGCCCTCGGACCACTGCGCCGGTAGTGGTCCATCCCCCTCCCGAGGGGGTACCCCCCTAGGGGGGTCGCGCGCGCGCCTGTCCGTCGAGGCGATTCGCACTGCGCGCCTCGAAGCGGTCGGCCTGGTCCGGCTCAACCTGGACGGCAACCTCGAGGACGCGAAGGCGATGATCCTCGGTTCGGATGACGTGGCCGAGCTCGCCGCGGCGTTGTCGTGGTTGTCGGTCGGGATCCTGAGTCTGGCCGGCGATCGCCCGGTGATCGACGAGGTTCTTGCACGACTCACCGAGGCGGCGATCGCAGAATGACGGTCGCCGATGTCATCATGGAAACGTCACCGAGGACCGTAGCTTGCGACAAGGTCGAGGAGCCGAAAGGCCAAGGCCGAGGATCAACGGCATCCGGCAAGGTGTCCAACAGCAGGACGAAGGCCACGCTCCGAGCCCGCTCTCTCTTGGGCCAGCTCGTTGAGAACCGTCTCGTGTCACCTGCGGTTGCTACAGCCAATTTCGACCTGCGCGGCTACGCGCGGAACGGAGCACACACATCATGAGCATCCTTTTGAAGGAAGCAGCAGCAGCGGCCAAGGCGGCGAAGGCCATCTTCGAGAAGGCGGACCGCGAGGGCCGCGAGATGACCGCCGAGGAAAAGGTCGAGTTCCAGGCCAAGTACTCCGAGGCGACGTCGAAGAAGTCGGCCCACGACACGGCGGTCAAGTCGGAAGCCAGCAAGGACGCGTCCGTCCTGGCGCAGGCGAAGGCGCTCGCTGACCTGGTCGGCGGGCCCGGGCAGCCGCCCGGTGGCGGACGACACTGGGCGAAGGACGCGGCACTCGAGGTCAACCGCCAGATGCGACGGGCGGACGGCCAGAAGGCGGTCGTCACGGGCACCTACGGGATCCCCAACGTCATCGATGCTGACGTCGTCTCGATCGGCCGCGTGCCGACGTCGTTGCTCGACCTGCTCGACGTGGTCGGCGCGAAGTCCGACGGCTCGGGCGGCAACACGTTCTCGTACCTGCGGCAGACCGTTCGGACGAACAACGCGGCGGTGGTCGCGGACAACGCCACCAAGCCGACCTCGGTGGCGACGAAGGAAGAGATCGAGGATCGCTTCCGCGTCATCGCGCACCTGTCCGAGGCGATCCCGAAGCGGTACTTCGACGACGATCGAGACCTCGAGTCCTGGTTGGAGTCCGAGATGGAGTACATGCTCCTGCGGGCGCTCGAAGCCGAGATCCTGTCGGGCGACGGGACGGGCGAGCACTTCACCGGGATCCTGGAAACCTCCGGGATCGTCACGCAGGCGTTCTCGAACAGCATGTTCGAGTCGGCCCGCAAGGCGAAGACCACCCTGGTCAGCTCTGGGTACGCCCCGACCGCGTACGTGCTGAATCCGGTCGAGGACGAGGCTGCGGACCTGGCCCAGGACGCTCAGGACCGGTTCTACGCCGACGGTCCGTTCGCAAGCGGAGCCCGCACTCTGTGGGGTCTGCCGCGCGTGGTGTCGACCGCAGTCCCTGCCGGCACGATCCTGCTGGGCGATTGGAAGCTCGCGCAGCTGATCGTCCGTGAGGATGCCGAGCTGTCGGTCGACGCGAGCGGCGTGCTGTTCGAGAAGAACCAGGTCAAGCTGCGCTACGAGGGCCGGTACGGCCTCGCGGTGAAGCAGCCGGCCGCGTTCGCCGAGATCGCCGCCACCGGCGTCTGAGACGTGGCCCGCCGTCCGTCACGGCTCGGTCTGCTGGTGTGCACAGCAGGCCGCGATCGAGGAGTGAGTGCCTCCTCGGTCCGGACGGCGGGCCACCAGGCAACCGGAAGGAAGCCCGTGGATCGGAACGAAGTCGAGTGGACCGGGTACGGCTGGCGGATTTGGCGAGTCGGGTATCGCACCTGGGGCGGTTTGCCGATGCTCCGCAACCCCTGGGCAAACGCCGGAGTGACCTTCTGGTGGGATCCTCGCAAGGTTCAGGTCGCTGAGTGCTTCTGGCCGATGTCGGACCAAACCCCGATCGACCGCTGCAACGGCTACCTCTCGTCGAGCTGCACCTGTGGGATCCGGAGCATTGCGTCCCTGCGGTCGTTGGCTGCGTTTCTCGCGGGCGACGGGACATTGCGGCGTGACCCGAGCAAGGCGGGAGCGGTCGGGCTGGTGCGGATAGGCGGCCGAGTCCAGCGTCGCAATCCGGGGCTGGCGCCACCCGCGGGGTATCAACGCTCCGAGTTCGCTGAGCTCGTCGGGCCGCTCTACGTCAGCCCATCCGGCGCCAGATGGGCGGACGGCCTCGAGCAGCAGTACCGACGTATCCAGGTCGTCAGCCCCGAACCAGGTGCCGCGATGCAGGGCTGGCTGGCCGGACTGGCTGAGCACCTCGAACCGAACGAACCTAGGGGAATCAATGGCTGAGTACGGTCTGCTGCAGGAGATCCAGGTTCAGGTCCGTGACACGTCGATCGCGGTCGCCGCATCGGTCTCGGACACCGAGCTCCTGGTCGACAACGCCGGCGACTTCTCCAACGAGGACGCCGACGAGGGTGGGGTCCTGTCCCTGAACGGCGCCCTCCTCGAGTACACCGGCGTCGAGTGGGGCATCGGTGACGAGGACCCCGACACGATCTTTCTGGCTGCCCCTCTGGCTGTTGCTGCGGACGTCGGAGACGACGTTGCCGCTGTCATCGCAGGGCTGGTCGCGGAGGACTGGTGGGCGGTTGTCGACCACGGTGGCGGCGACGTGATGGTCGGGCCACTGAACACGGTCGAGCGCGCCGCGTGGGCTCCCGGGCCCTACGACCCGCCGGTGCCGGTCATGTTCTCCGAGGATCTGACGCGGCTCGAGGACGCACCCGGTCGCCCCACTTCCAGTGGAGGTCGGGTGCAGGCGTGGGATCAGGACATGCTCGTTCTTGAGGGCCCAGGCGAGGTGGCGCTGGCGCTGACCCACACCCCGCTCCCGATGAGCCTGCTCGCATTCTGGGGAACCCAGTTCATCCCGATCACGGAACGATCGCTGTCAGGGAACCTGCTCACCGTCGAGGACTCCGACGAGGTCTTCGGGGCCGGCGAGGTCATCTCCGCTTGGTACCTGTACGACGGTGCCGCGCCCGCGACGCCCGAGGCTCCCGCTCCGGGGCCGTTGCTGGCATTTGAGTCGTCGGGCTGGAAGTGGTTGCAGATCGGCCGCACGGACGCGACGGACTACTCCGCGCCGGCGTTCGACGACAGCGCATGGGCGACAGCTTCCGCTGCGTTCGGCGATCCGCCCACCTCTCCCGGGTGGGCGTCTCGCGGTTGGCCGAACGGCACAACCCAGTGGGACATCGAGACCCGCATGTGGGCACGACGGACCATCACCGCGGTTGGCGGCGCCGACATCAACGTCACGCTTCGCGCCGACCGGACGGTCACGATGTGGCTCGACGGAGTCGAGGTCTACAACGGCATCCCGAACGGCGTGGAGCAGACCTTCACCATCGACGGGGCAGACGTTCCCTCTGGCTCGAGCGTGCTCGCCGTCCGTATCACTGATGAATCATCGAGTCTCGGCTGCTACTTCGACATGGAGGCAACCCAGTGACAACCCGGACGAACCCGAACCAGCTCAATCCACTCGACGCGAGTCGCGTGCCAGTCGGCGACGGCACGTTCTCACTTGAGGTCGTCGGCGAGAAGGTCGTCGGTTTCGTTCCGTCGCCCAGCGGGGGCGGAGGTGGCGCCGGACTGGATCGACGTTGGAACATCGGTCCGGGGGAGACCTCGATCGACGAGTTCGACGACTCGAACATCGGCGCCAGCTACGTCCGCGTCGACGGCACCGGCGCCCTTCTCGCCAATGCCACCTGGCAAGAGGAGGCGGACACCCTCTCGGTGTTCAACAACGGTGCGGACTCCACCGCCGCACTGCACGCACTAGTACGCCCCTTGAGCGGCGCCGGCGGCGCGCTCGCCGCAGGGGACGGGTTCATCACCTGCCTGTCTCTCGCGGCGCCCTCAGCGAACTACTCGCAGGCCGGGCTGATCCTCGCTGACGGCACAACTCACGGAGCCGGGGACCAGGTCGTTGCCCAGTTCCTCGGTCAAGGCGGCGACTCACTCATCCGCTGTGCTGGGTGGACGGGCTACAACACCGCGGGCACCCTCGTGGGATCCCTCAGCTCGCGCTCATGCACAGCGGTCTACCTCCGCCTCGCCCTGATCAGTGCGAACACGTGGCGAACTGACTACTCGGTCAACGGGCACCACTGGGTCAAGGGAACGGCGACCGCGAGCAAAACCCTGACCCCGACCCATGTTGGGATCCAGTCCACTTCGTACAACACGAGCACGAAGCACATCGCGTCGTACGAGTTCCTGCGCCGCGTCTCGGGCGTCACCTGAGGTTCTATCTAGCCCTCAACGGCGGCTCGGTGGGCAGGGACTGGATCCAGTCGTCGAGGTCGGCTGCGCGGATGACGATCTTGCGGCCGACGTAGTGGGCGACGAGGTCGCGGTCACGGATGGCGGCGGTGATCGTGGTCTCGCCGATCCCGGTAGCGGCGACCGCGCCGGCCATGTTGAACGACACCACGGAGAAGGACGAGAGGGCCATGGGCTTACCTTCGCATCCGATTCTGGCGGGCGGTAAGCCTTGAGTCGCGGTGGCGCTTCGCCGGGATTCCGTCGGTCATGAAGACATCGAGAGCATCGCGGCTGATGCGCCACCGGTTGCCGAGCTTCTTCGCGGGGAGCGCGCCGGCCTCGCACTGCTTCCGGACGTAGTCCTCGGACATCTGGATCCGCTGGGCGGCCTCTCGAAGGGTCAAGTACTCATCCACCGGTCACATCCCAACCCAGCCACTCAGTCACGCACAACAGACAATCATCAGCCAGCACCTCGGCCGGGTCGACCTCGACGACCGGGTGGTCGCTTTGCTCCACCTGCTCGACGAACCCGCAGAACGCCGGGATCGCGAGCCCGAACCTAGTTGCGACCGCTAACAGCTCGGGTCGGAAAAGGTGCTCAACGTGCAGCGGGCCTTCTGCGTGGCCCTGGGTCGGCGTCGCGACGGGCACGGTAGCTGTGGTGATCACGCGTTCGCCTCCATCCACTCAACCGCCGCGAGGGCCTCACCTGCGAGCTCGCGCAGGTCGTCCGCCGTCAGGTCGGTGTCGTTGCTGATCCCGGCGGTCAGGGTCACAGTGGCCCGACCGTCGCTCAACCACATCTCAAAGCGTCCTACCTTCGGCCCCTGATGCAGGGGAACGTCTCCGCGGAGAACGTCGGCAGCGTGCTCGGCAGGGTCTGTGACGCACCAGGTGGGGCAGGTGATAGGGATGGGCAGGACGGTCGTTCGGGTGGATACTTCGGTCATGGTTCTGGTGCTCCTATCGCACTGGATTCCAAGGCCCCGCCAGGTGTTCGCGCACCTGAGTGGGGCCGACTATTTGAAGGTCGTTGTCCGCAGATTGTCCGCAAGATGGTCGCTACCGTTCAACGCGAGCAAAGGCAGCAAAGCCTGAACGTGCAGGTCAGACGGTTGAGCAAAGGCAGCAAAGGATTTCGGGCTATGGGGGGCCTCTCCCCGGCCTATGAGCCAGCCCGTCCGCACCCGGGCCGTTACACCCGGGGGAGGACGTCGAACCCCCAGGACTCCAGCGCGAGCAGAGCGGTGGCGGCGAACAGGAACGACGTCGTGAGCAGCAGGAGCAGCCGGGCTCCGGCGACCCGGATCGGTCCGGCGTAGAGGGGTCTGGGCTTCTTCATGGTTGCTCCCGGAGGGGACGCGCAGAACGCGTGCCCGCTAACGCTCCCTCGTCCCCGGCAGGATACAGCGATCATCCCCCTTTTGGGCATGATTTGTCTGGTTCGGGACCTCGGGTCCGGGTCGGTGGGCGTGATTTCGATGACCTTGGTCCATTCTGCCGTCGTGGGTGCCTCGGCTTTGCTCGGAGCATCGACGATCCGAGGACCAGGAATGCCCGAACTGCTGACGACCCGAACCGCGATGCTCGCCGCAACCCAGCGGCTGTCCGAGCAGTTCCCGTGCTGTTCGCCGGGCTCGGTGATCCGCTGCTTCGCTCGCGAGGCGGCGCGTGCTCGCCGGTCGGGGGCGGCCCACGACACCCTGGTCGACATCGCCGAGACGCGGACCCGGGAGGCACTCGTACGCCGTGGTGCCGTTCCCGGGTCCGCCGCGGCCTGACGAGCGAGGGGGCTCGCCGATGAATCACGACTACCCCGTTCGCGTCCAGGGCCGGGCGGACGCTCAGCTGAGCCGCGGGCTCTGGTTGGTGAAGTGGCTGCTGCTGCTACCGCACGCGATCGTGCTGGCCTTCCTGTGGATCGCCTTCGTCGCGCTCACCGTGGTCGCCTTCGTCTCCATCCTGGTCACCGGGAGATACCCGCGGAGCGTCTTCGAGTTCAACGTCGGTGTGCTGCGCTGGACCTGGCGCGTCTGGTTCTACGGGTACTACGCCCTGGCCACCGACCAGTACCCGCCGTTCACGCTGCACGAGGTCGTCGACTACCCGGCGCGGCTTGAGATCGACTACCCGACCGAGCTCTCCCGCGGGCTGGTCCTGGTGAAGACGTGGTTGCTCGCGATCCCGCACTACCTGGTGCTCGCCTTCCTGGCCGGCAGTGGCCTCACGGTGGCCCTCGGAGGCGACGACGACCGGTGGGCCTGGGGTGGCGGGCTGATCGTGCTGCTGACCCTGTTCGCCGCCGTGGCGCTGCTCGTCACCGGTCGGTACCCGCGTCCGATCTTCGACCTGGTCATCGGGATGGACCGCTGGATGATCCGGGTGATCGCGTACGCCGCCCTGATGACCGACGAGTACCCGCCCTTCCGTCTCGACCAGGGCGGCGAGGAGCCGGGGGAGTCGCCAGCCGGGCCCGGAACGTCGGCTGCCCCGGCGCCGCACCCGCACGCGCGGGGCTGGACCGCGTTGCCGATCGTCGGCGTGGCCACCG
The DNA here is from genome assembly GCA_041618295.1 of Marmoricola sp. GTDB lineage: Bacteria > Actinomycetota > Actinomycetes > Propionibacteriales > Nocardioidaceae > Marmoricola. The sequence continues at coordinate 2,914 of JBFJNH010000022.1, read as the reverse complement.
GAAGCCTGCTGGTCCTGGTCGGCGTGGTGGTCGGTGCCGTGGGTGGACTGCTCCTGGTCGTGGACAGCGGGTTCCGGGACGACGACGGCTACCTGATGTCCGGGCGACAGCAGGTCGCCTCGGCCGGCTACGCCGTGAGCACCGAGGATCTCGAGATCGCGATCGACGAGGGCACCGGCGACCTCCCGCGTCGGCTCCTCGGGACCGTCAAGATCGTGGCGGAGTCGCCGAGCGGGCGGCCGCTGTTCGTCGGGATCGCGCGGGCGGAGGCGGTCGAGACCTACCTGGCCGGGGTCGAGCACGCGGTCATCACCGACCTTCACGGACCGGCCGATGCCCTGGAGCCGCGGTACCGGTACGTGGCCGGCACCGGGCCGGCGATGGTGCCGGGGGTCGCCGAGTTCTGGTCGGTCTCCGCATCGGGTACCGAGCCCGAGCTGCGCTGGGAACCCGAATCGGGTGCCTGGGCGTTGGTGGTGATGAACGCCGACGGCGCCGCGGCCGTGGAGGCGAGGATATCCGCCGGAGCCACCGTGCCCGTGCTCGGGCCGGGCGCCGGAGTCGTCCTGGGTCTGGGGGTGTTCGTGCTGGCCCTGGGCGTGGTCCTGCTGGTCGCTGCCGTCCACCGGGCGCACGGACCGGGCCCGGCGTCGGAACCGATCGAGGAGGAAGTCTGATGGGCAAGGGCAGCAGCCCAGGACCGGGAGCCGGCAACGCCCTCTACGGGTTGGGCGTCCTCGGGGCCTGGGTGTACTTCTGGCAGAACGCCGACGGGTTCTGGGGTCACCTGCTGGCACTGGTCGAGGGCGTCTTCTGGCCGGCGTTGATGGTCTACGACGCCTTCTCGCTGCTGCGGTAGCGGAGCCGCCTCGGGGAGACCGCAGGCCCGGGCCGCACGTCGTACGGCGGCGGCTAGGCTGCACGGGTGCGCAGTCTTGCTCTGGTGAGTCGAATCAACGTCCTGACCGCGATCCGGGACCACGACCTCCAGGGGGCCGGACCGTTCGGCGAGGCGCTGGGTTTCGAGGGCGTCGGCGACGACCTGCTGGTCGAGCGCGGCAAGCGGTACGACGCTCGGGCGCTGCTCGCCTACGCGCACGGCAAGGCCACCGGCGACTACCTCGGCCCGGAGGACGTCTCGCTCACCGAGCTCAAGGTGCTGACCGACCTCGGCTTCACGGTCACCACGCGCGCGGACCTCGAGCGGGCCAAGGCGGCTCCCTCGGCCCGGACCCGGAAGGCCGCGTCGACCCGGCCTGTCGCGCCCAGCCGGAGCAAGCCCGAACCGGTCGTCCGGCTCTGCCCGTCGTGCTTCACCCAACTGTCGGTGACCGGTACCTGCGACTTCTGCGACTAGCGGCGCGCGGTCCTGGGGAGCTGGTGAGGAACCGCTCTAGACCGTCACCTCGCTTCGCCCGTGGGTTCTCGTCGAGTCCGGCGTGGTCACGTACCGTAGGGGTATGGAACGGGACTACTTCGCGGATGAGGACGATCCGGGCGCAACCATCCACGGGCGCCGGGTGATCTCCGAGAGCGTGGCCCAGCGGCACGCGGACGCCGTGATGGCGCGTCTGCGCGGCGAGCGTGCGATGTCACGCCGGGAGCGGCTGCGCGAAGTCCGGGTCAGCGGTCGCCGGGTGTGGCGCGACCCCGACGCGACGGACTGACGGCATCGGTTCGACTCCGGGGGTCGTCCGGTGACCGATCTCGACGTCGCCCCCGAGCCGCCGCGGATCCCGCTGCTGAGTGAGGACGACCTCCGGGAGCTGCCCGCGCCGCGGCCGGTACTCCTGGCGGTCCTGGGGAGTCTGGTTCCGGTGGGACTGGCCGTCGGTCTGACGCTGGTGGCGTACCCGGAGTCCTCGGGCCCGGCGTCGGCGGCCGAACGTGCGCAGCAGCTCGTGGTCTCGTTGGCGCCGTGGTTCGTTGCGGTTCCCTGGTTCCAGCACCTGGACCTCCGTCGGGTGCCGTGGTTCTTCCTCTGCCTGCTGACGCCGCTGGGCGGGTTCGTGCTGGCCGGTGTCGCCGGCTACCGGGCGCTTGCGCTGCCGCACCGGACCTGGCCGGTGAGCTACTGGAACGAGCACCGGGCGCGCCGGGTCGCTTCGGCGCGGACCTGGGTACTGGTGGACGCGGACCGGGCGCCGGCGCCCGAGCTGTCCCCGCGGACCCGGTTCTGGGAGGGGTTGGAGCGGGTGGCGTGGGTCCTGATGGCGGGATCGGCGGCGACGTTCTGGGTCTGGCGCGACCTACTCGACTCCTACTTCGGCGGGATCTGGATGGCCTGCTTGCTGGCTCTGGCCGTCGGGCCGTTCGTGGTCACCTGGGTGCTGCGGGCCCGGGCGGCGACCCCGAGGTCGGAATGAGTTCATCAAGCCCTCTATGAAACTGTTGACCCGACGCGGATCGTGTGAGAACTTCGCGTCACCACCACGATCGAGGAGTCACCGTGTCCGACGACGTCACCACCATCATCAGCCCCGCCCTCGCCGCCTCGCAGGCCTCCTGGCGCTGCGTGCAGGCGCGTGACAAGGAGGGCTGGCTCTCGCTGATGGCGGACGACATCGTGATCGAGGACCCGATCGGGGTCGCGATCACCAACCCCGACGGCAAGGGCGTACGGGGCAAGGCCGCGGTCGAGGAGTTCTTCGACAAGAACATCGCGACCAACAACCTGCGCGTCGAGTGCGAGGAGACCTTCCCGTCCAGTTCCGACCTGGAGGTCGCGCACATCCTCACCCTGCACAGCGCCTTCGAGGGTGGGCTGACCAGCCACGTCCGCGGTGTCTTCACCTACACCCTCAACGAGGACCACAAGATCACCAACCTGCGCGGCTGGTGGAACATGGACCGGATGGTCTTCGGCAACGCCGAAGGATAGGCGCAGCGGCAACGCCGAAGGACAGGCGCAGCG
>JBFJNH010000021.1:0-50814 GCA_041618295.1 Marmoricola sp. | reverse complement strand
GCCGCCCCCCCACCCCTGTCCTACGAACCGTCCCGTCGGGCCCGGTCGGCGAGGGCCGGTGCGGGATCGGTTCTGCTGCTCAGCTGCGGAAGCCGACCTGTCCCACGGTGCTCGTGGAGATCTCGACGTACGCGAGCTTCGCGGCCGGTACGACGACACGGCGGCCTTTGGCGTCGGACAGGGAGAACACGCCGTTTCCGGAGAGTGCGGCCTGCACCTTCTCCTCGATGCCCTCGGCGTCGAGGTCGACGTCGACGACGAGCTCGCGGTTGGCGTGGGTGACGCCGATCTTGACCTCCATGCGGAGGACCTCCTGTTGGTGGGTTCGGAACGTGGGTGGAACGGGATCAGCTGGGGTCGTCGGTGCGGGGGTAGCCGCGGATACCGCGCCAGGCGAGTCCCGCGACCAGGCTGGCAGCAGCGTCCTGCTCGATCGTGTCACTCCCGAGCAAACGGTCCTGGAGCCAGAACCGGGCGCTGACCTGACCCATTCCCACCAGCGCGACGGCCAGCAGCTGCGAGGCCTCGTCGGGCAGACCGGTGTCGTCGTGGATCACGTGGGCGATCAGGTTCGAGCACTCCCGGGTGACCCGGTCGATCCGCTCGCGGACCGCGGGCTCGTTGGTCAGGTCGGACTCGAAGACCAGCCGGAACTCGCCCTGCTCGCTGGCGACGTAGGAGAAGAAGGCGTGCATCGTGGCCGCCACCCGCTGCTTGTTGTCATCGGTGGACTCGAGGGCTTCCCGGGTGCCGTCGATGACCTTCTCGACCGCCTGGTCGAGCAGGGCGAGGTAGAGGTCGAGCTTGCCCGGGAAGTGCTGGTAGAGCACCGGCTTGGAGACCCCGGCGTTCTCGGCGATGTCGTCCATCGCGGCGGCGTGGTAGCCCTGGGTGACGAACACCTCGAGGGCGGACTCCAGGAGCTGGGCGCGTCGGGCGCGACGCGGCAGCCGGGCGCCGCGGGGCGTCGGGCGGTCGCCGTCGGCTCGACTGGTCGCGGGGGTGCTCACGCGTCGCCTCCGTGCTCGTTTCGGTGGTCCCGACGTCTGTCGCGACCAGTGTGGGCGCGAGCCTACTCTGCAGTCGGCTCGGAGGAGTCTCAGGACCGTTCGCGTCGCCCCAGGGCCCCTCGTGACCAAAGTCACGGGACGGTTGGTCAGGTTATGTCCGGATATCGCCCTGGGGACCACCCATTCGGGTCATTGCCGCCTGGTCACCGTGGGGGCTTTGGTGAGACGTGCTGTCCGCTCAGGGGGCGGCAACGTACACCAATCACCAGAGCTATGGGGGCTTCACCATGAAGGCACGTAACACCGAGAGGCCGCGTTCGCTGCGCCTCGCCACGATCCTCGCCGCGGTCGGCGCGCTGGTCATGTCCAGCGGTATCGCCCTGATCGCCACCACGCCGGCCGAGGCTGCGCCGGGCCAGAAGTGGTTCGTCTGCAAGTACAAGAACACGCCCGGTGAGCCGGAGACGCTGCAGACGGGCCAGAACCCGATCAGCGTCTCCGAGAACGCCATCCTGGCGCAGCTACCGAAGGAGCTGAAGGACACCGCGGTCATCGCTCCCGGCTTCTCCTTCGCTGACGGCCAGGGCCGTTCGGAGGTGCTCGTCGAGGACACCGGCCAGGAAGAGCCGGACGTGGACGAGTGCACCCCGAGTGAGGACGTTGTGATCGCCGTCGACGTCGAGTTCGTCGACGCGACCTGCGAGAGCGAGCCGAGCTACTCGGTGACCGGCGACGTCGACAGCGTCGACGTCGTGGCTGACCCGGAGACCCCGGTGGCCGACGGTTCGACCTTCACCGTCACCGCGACCGCCCAGGACGGCTTCATGTTCGCCGGTGGCGGCGACACCTACAGCGAGAACACCGCGTTCGCCGCGCCCGAGGGCTGCGACGAGGTCGAGCCGCCGGTGGACATCGTGGACCCGCCGACCGAGCCGGTCACCCCGACCGTCACCCCGACCGTCGTCTCCGCCGGTATCCTCCCGGCTGCCGGCGAGGGCCGCTCCGGCGAGGGCCTGGCCCTGCTGGGTGCCGGTATGGCGCTCCTGATCGCTGCCGGCGGTGTCGCCCGGCCGCGGAAGGTCCGTCGCTGACGCACTGAGTAACCGAGCACACCGGACCGGCGTACGTCGCAGCAGCGGCGTACGCCGGTTCTGTGCTGTTCGGGCGTGACTAGGACCGCACCACCCATTCGGGTGGTGCGGGGAGGCCATTGGGCAGTTTTCGCCCTAGTAATGGGCGATTTCGTCCGTTTTAGGCCTAATCGCGGCCTAGACCGCGGTTTGTTCCGAGTGGTGCCGTCCGCCGCTGCGTCGTTCGATTGAGGTACGGCGCGAGCACCCGCTCGGCCCGCAGGTTCAGCAGCTCCCGATCCGGAGCAGCGCCGGATCTGCCGCCTCTGGGGAGGGGCATTCACCGCGAACGAGCAATGGGGAACTGGGGCAAGGACATGGGGAACAAGATTGTGAAGCGGCCGGCGCTGCGGCGCCTGGCGACCTTCGTCGCAACACTGGGCATGCTGGCCATGTCCAGCGGCGTAGCACTGATGGCGACCGCGACGGCAGCCGAGGAGGGGCCGAACCAGGAGGGTTACTGGGAGACGCTTCCGGGCGAGGTCTGCGACAAGACCGACGTCGGGGCCGAGTCGGGCGGCTACCTGGTCCCGTCGGCGCCCGAGGGCATGGAATGGTCCAAGCTGATCATCAAGAAGGGTTCGGGCAACATCGGCGTCGAGAACCAGGTCTTCGAGAGCCCGGTCGCCGGCGAGGTCTACACCTGGGTCGGCTTCGACCCGAAGCAGAGCGGCGGCTGGTCGCACACCATCCTGTGCGCGGTGCCGCTGGTGGCGACCGCCGAGATCTCGGTGACGCAGCCGTCCTGCGCGAACCAGAACACGCCGGCCATCGAATTCTCCGGCGAGAACGTCGACTTCCCGTTCGAGGTTGACGGCACCGTCGCCCCGGGCGAGACGGTCACCGTCACCGCGAGCGCCTCGGGCGGTGCCTTGTTCGAGGGTGGTGGGACGACCAAGGTCTTCGATGACGTCGTCTTCGACGATGCCGAGGAGGACTGCGACATCGTGAGCCCGCCCGAGGATGTGACCCCGGTCGCCCCGGTGTTCATCGACCCGGACTGCTCCACCGAGCCGCAGGTCGTGCTCCCCGAGCCGACCGTGGTCGACGAGGAGGTCCCGTCCAAGCTCGGAGCCGTGGTCATGGCCGCCGACGTCGACGGCGTCCACTACGAGGTCTCCGGCGACATCGTCGCGGGCGGCACGGTCGAGGTGACCGCCTCGGCGATCGAGCCGGCTGTCCTCGCCGAGGGATCGGAGACGTTCTGGACCCACACCTTCGCGGACGTCGCCGACTGCACGGAGGTGCTGCCGCCGGGTGAGACCCCGACCGTGACGCCGCCTGCCGTGACGCCGACCGTCGTGACGCCGACCGTCGTGAGCGCGGGCCTGCTCCCGGGCAGCGAGAGCGTCCGGGGTGACCGAGGTCTCGTTCTCCTGGCGACCGGGATGCTGCTGATGCTCGTCGCCGCGGGCCTCGGCATGGTACGACCGGGTGGTGCGGTCCGAGTTTGAAGCTGACAAGGCTGGGGGCGGCGTCCGGAGAAGGCTCCGGAACGTCGCTCTCAGCCTTGCGGTGGTAGGGCTCACGGCGATGCTCCCGTGGCGGCGCGAACGGCGTGAGGTGGATCGAGCGGTGCCGGCGCCGCCCGTCGAGGAGGTCGTCGAGGAGGTCGTGCCGGGCCAGGACCCCGCCGACCCGTTGGTCGACCCGGCGGCCGCCGTGGTCGCCGAGGCCGAGACCTCCGCCCCCGTAGGTCGGGTCGACCGCCGCCGTGTCCGCCGCGACCGTCGCCGCCAGGGGCGAGGAGGCGTGGGCTCACCGGACGGGACAAGCGAACTCCTGGAGGAAGAGCCCGGGCTGCTTCCGGTCGACCCGGCAGCCGCGGTGGCGGCCGAGGACGAGATCGACCTGGTGCCGGAGGTCGAGGAGGCTGCGGACATCGTCGGGGTTGTTGTCGAGGTCGTCGAGGAGGACGCCGAGGAGACGTCTGGGGAGATCCCCGTCGACGTGCCCGAGCTCGCACCGGACGCCGACCTGAGGATGCATGCTCTCGAGGTCCCGGCGGACGCCCCGGCGGAGTTCGTCCGGGACTTCCTGACCGACGTCCAGCAGCTCCTGCACGGCGGAGTCCCGACGCAGGAGCAGGCCGAGGCGGCCGAGGCGCGCCGGAACGAGGACTGGCTCCCCGAGGCGTGGGTCGTCGACCGGAAACCGGCGAAGCGTCGTCGGCGTGCCGACGACCCGGAGGTGCTGCCCGTCGTCCGCCCGCCGACGGTTCCCCGGCGACGCCGGGAGAGAGCTCCGGGGCGCGGCACCCCGCTGGTCCGGTACACCCTCGTCGCCGCGCTCCTCGGTGGCGCGGCTGCCCTTCCGTGGGTCGTGCCGGAGGTTCCGGACTGGTTCGCCAGCGCCGTACCCCAGAACGGGCCGGGGCCGGTCCCGACCGGCCCCGTGATCGTCCCCGCCCCCACGCCGACGGCGACGCCGGACATCACGCCGAGCGCCGGGCCACCCACCGATCAGAGCGCAGCGCTGGCCGCGGCGGGTCGGCCGCTGGAGGTCTGGGTCCCGAGGCTGAAGGTCCGCTCGCCGGTCGTCGCGATCAGCGGACAGAGCGGGACGCTGCTGCCTCCCGACGACGCCCGGATCCTCGGCTGGTGGCAGGAGGGCCGCGGGGCCGGCGCCGAGAACGGGTCCGCCGTGGTCACCGGGCACACCGTCTCCACCGGGGGCGGCGCCTTCGACGACCTCGAACAGCTGGCCACGGGCGACCGGTTGCGGGTGCGCACCGCCGCCGGCTGGATCACCTACGCCGTGGAGCGCTCCCAGGTGTACTCCGTCGAGGAGCTCGCGGAGAACGCGGAGGTGATCTTCGACCGCACCGGCGAGAGCCGGCTCGTCCTGATCACCTGCAGCGACTTCAACGGCGAGGTCTACCTGTCGAACGCGGTGGTCTTCGCCACTGCGGTCGGTGACGAACCGTTCGTCGTCCCCGGGAACCCTGACGAGGAGGTCCCAGATGGCGGACTCGTGCGCCCCTGGGACGAGTCGGGAGGGAACACTGGAGACGACCCTGGTGTTCAGTTGACCGACAAGCCCTTCTGAGACCATCGGTCACAGATCTGAACCACCGCACCGAGGAGCCCGAGGACACATGGCGTCCCTGCCCGCACTGGTCGAACCCGCCAGCGAGCTGACCATCGACGAAGTACGTCGCTACAGCCGACACCTGATCATCCCCGACGTCGGGATGACTGGTCAGAAGCGGATGAAGAACGCCAAGGTCCTGGTGATCGGGGCGGGTGGCCTCGGCAGCCCGGCTCTGCTCTACCTGGCTGCCGCCGGCGTCGGCACCCTCGGGATCGCCGAGTTCGACACCGTCGACGAGTCCAACCTGCAGCGCCAGGTGATCCACGGCGTGAGCGACATCGACAAGCCCAAGGGCCAGTCCGCCCGGGAGTCGATCGCGGAGATCAACCCCTACGTCAACGTCGTGCTGCACACCGAGCGGCTGGACAACGACAACGTCTACGACGTCTTCCGCGGTTACGACCTGATCGTCGACGGCACCGACAACTTCGCGACCCGGTACATGGTCAACGACGCGGCGTACTTCCTGAAGATCCCCTACGTCTGGGGCTCGATCTACCGGTTCGACGGTCAGGCCAGCGTGTTCGCGCCGACGCTCGTCGACGACGCGCCCTGCTACCGCTGCCTCTACCCCGAGCCGCCGCCGCCGGGGATGGTCCCGAGCTGCGCCGAGGGGGGCGTCCTCGGCGTGCTCTGCGCCAGCATCGGCTCGATCCAGGTCAACGAGGCGATCAAGCTGATCACCGGCATCGGTGACCCGCTGGTCGGCAAGCTGATGATCTACGACGCCCTGGAGATGGAGTACCGCAAGCTGAAGGTCCGCAAGGACCCGAACTGCGCCCTCTGCGGCGAGAACGCGACCGTCACCGAGCTGATCGACTACGACACCTTCTGCGGTGCGATCAGTGAGGAGGCCGCCGACGCCGCTGCGGACGCGACCATCTCCGTGGTGCAGCTCGAGCACATGCTCAAGGAGCGCGAGGAGGGCGTCCGCGACTTCGTCCTGGTCGACGTCCGCGAGCCGAACGAGTACGAGATCAACCAGATCCCGGGCTCGGTGCTGATCCCGAAGGGCGACTTCCTCAACGGGTCCGCCCTGGAGAAGCTCCCCTCGGACAAGCAGATCGTGCTCCAGTGCAAGACCGGCGTCCGGTCGGCCGAGTGCCTCGCGATCGTGAAGGGTGCCGGCTACGCCGACGCCGTGCACGTCGGTGGTGGCGTGGTGGCCTGGGTCAACCAGATCGACCCGTCGCAGCCGTCGTACTGACGGTTCGGCGAGGAGGCGCGTCAGCGCCGTCCCGAAGGATTCTCAGGATCTCCACAGCAGCCGTTCCCGTAGCCGGGGGCGGCTGCTGTCGTTGACCAGTAATCATCGTCTTCACGGGGGGTTCCCACCGCATGTCCTCATCCGCGCGCACGCGACTGCTAGCCCTGCTTGCCGCGGGGGTGCTCGGTGTGGCCACCCTGGTGACCGGGTCGACCGCGGGTGCGGCGCCCACCTGGGCGCCGGAGAGGTGGGCCAAGATCAAGCCGGGCGTGCAGATGCTGACCGACGGCGCCCAGTGCACGGCGAACTTCGTCTTCAAGGACGGCGTCGGTCGGGTGTACGTCGGCTACGCCGCCCACTGCGCCGCCACCGGGTCGTCGAGCGACACCGACGGGTGCACCACCAGGTCGCTTCCGCTGGGGACGAAGGTCCAGTTCGGTACCGGTGGGAACCTGTTCTCCGCCGGCAAGATCGTGGGTACCGGCACGCTGGCGTACAGCTCCTGGCGGACGATGCAGCTGCGTGGGAGCAAGGACCCTGCCCGCTGCGCGTACAACGACTTCGCACTGGTCCGGGTCGACCCGGCGAGCGTCTCCAAGGTGAACCCGACCGTCCCCTTCTGGGGCGGACCGAACACGATCGCCTCGACCCAGCTCGCGCCGGGCGCTGCTCTCTACACGGTCGGCAACTCCTCGCTCCGCAGCGGCAACGCTGCCGCGACGACCGGGTCGGTCCTCCGGGTGGTCGGTGCGGGAATGGCCTACGACATCCGGACGAGCAGCCCCGGGATCCCGGGTGACTCGGGCAGCGGTTTCATGGACGCGCGTGGCCGTGCTGCCGGCGTCCTGTCGACCATCTCGGTCGGGATCTCGCTGACGCCGGTGACCAACACCATCGGCAACCTGTACCGCGAGCTCCGCTACGCCCAGCTGTACTCCGGTATCAAGGGCCTGGTCCTGGTCAAGGGAACCCGCCCGTTCTCGCCGTAGCCGCTCGGTCGTAGTCTCCGCGTATGCCGGAGGAGTCCCACGAGATCTACGTCGACGCGGTGCTCGGGATCGTCGAGCAGGTGCCCTCCGGTCGGGTGACCACGTACGGGCTGATCGCGGACGCGTTGCGCCCGGCGCTGGGTCGGGGAGGGCCGCGGCAGGTCGGTGCCGTGATGGCGTCGTACGGCGGTCCGGTGCCCTGGTGGCGGGTCGTCCGGTCCGATGGAACCCTGCCCCGCTCGCACGACGCGGAGGCGCGACAGGCCTACCTGGAGGAGGGCACGCCGTTGCGTCCGAGCGGTGCGGTCGACCTCCGGAAGGCCGTCTGGGTGCCACCCGATATCCACAGGCCGGAGTCCTGATCGGTGGACAACCCGCGATTCCTGTGGACGGCGGCGGCTGATCTGTGGACGACACGCCGAGCGGCGAGAATTCCCCAAAATAGTTGGGGAAACCCCCTTGCGCGGGGCTTCGGACAGGCATAGAAATCTCTCACGCAATCCCTTCGGGGAGAGCGGACCAGCTCGGAGCAGTGGATCCATCCGACGGGGCAACCCGTCGCCGCGGCGGTGATGCGCAGCGGGGGTCCTCGCAAGGAGCAGGTCGATCGGAGGCATCACCCGTCGATCATCCGAAGGCCCCGTGCAACTCATACTTGGACGGGGCCTTCACCTTTGTCCGGACCCTGTCGGCGGTGTGTGGTGAGGTGTGCGTCGTGACCACTCCGACGTACCGGCTGACCCGCGCCGCGGGACCCGCGGAAGCGCCGGAGCTCGACGAGCACCAGCGCCGCGTGGTCGACCACCCCGGGGGTCCGCTGCTGGTGCTGGCCGGGCCGGGCACCGGCAAGACCACCACCCTGGTCGAGGCCATCGTCGACCGGATCGAGCACCGCGACGCCGCGCCCGGGTCGGTGCTCGCGCTGACCTTCGGGCGCAAGGCCGCCGAGCAGGTCCGGGACCGGGTGGCCGGGCGCCTGGGTCGGACGACGGCCGGCGCGGTCTGCGCGACCTTCCACTCCTTCGCCTACGGCCTGGTCCGGCAGTACTCACCCGCCGACCTGTACGTCGGCCCGCTCCGGCTCCTCTCGGCCCCGGAGCAGGACGTCATCCTGCGCGAGCTCCTCATCGACGCGCCCGAGGCGGTCGCCTGGCCCGGCTCGCTGCGGCACGCCCTCGGTACCCGTGGCTTCGCCCGCGAGGTGCACGCCGTCCTCGGCCGAGCCCGGGAGCAGGGCCTCGACCCCGAGGCACTGCGCAGGCTCGGCGACGAGGCCGGTGCCCCCGAGCTGGTGGCCGCCGGGCTCTTCCTCGACCAGTACCTCACCAACCTCGACGACCAGGGTGCGACCGACTACCCCGACCTGATCCGCCGGGCGGTGATCGAGGCGGTCGTCCACCAGCAGGAGCTGCGGGCGCGCTTCGAGCACGTGTTCGTCGACGAGTACCAGGACACCGACCCTGGCCAGGTGGCCTTGCTGCAGGCGCTGGCCGGTGACGGGCGCAACCTGGTCGCGGTCGGTGACCCGCACCAGTCCATCTACGGGTTCCGGGGAGCCGACGTCCGGGGGATCCTCGACTTCCCGGACGCGTTCCGGACCACAGCCGGCGCCCCCGCCGAGATCGCTGTCCTCCGGCGCACCCGCCGGTTCGGACCGCGGATCCTGATCGCCTCGCAGCGGATCGCGGGCCAGCTCGCCTGGACGGGGTCGATCGACTCCGAGGCGCGCAGCGCGTTCAGCGCCCCGGAGGCGGTCGGCGCGCACGGCGACGGCCGGGTCCAGGTGCTCACCTTCGACACCGACCGCGCCGAGTCCGAGCACCTCGCCGACCTGCTCCGCCGGGCACATCTCGAGGACGGCATCGGCTGGGACGAGATGGCGGTCCTGGTCCGCTCCGGGAGAGCGACGATCCCCGGCCTGCGCCGGGCGTTGGGGGCGGCGGGGGTGCCGGTCGAGGTCGCCTCCGACGACGTGCCGCTGATCGCCGACCCGGCAGTGCTGCCGCTGCTCGAAGCGCTGCGGGCGGTGCTCAACCTGGAGAACGACGACCCCGACCACGTCGACTTCATCGACGCGGGGCGGGTCGAGGGGCTGTTGCTCGGACCACTGGTCGGCCTGACCGCCGGCGACGTGCGCCGTCTGGGTCGTGCGCTGCGCCGTCGCGAGAAGGGGAGGCAGGTCGGCGCGGACTACCGGTTCCGCACCTCCCGCGAGCTGCTCCGCTCGGCGGTCCTGGTCGACGGGTTCCTCGACGGGGTCGAGGGTCCCGAGGCCGAGCGGGTGCGCGCGCTCAACCGCCTTCTGGTCGAGGCCGCCGGAGCCGTCGCTGCGGGTCGGACCGCCGAGGAGGTGCTCTGGCTGCTCTGGTCCGGCACCGGCTGGCCCGAGCGGCTGCGCCGTACGGCGGAGTCGGGCAGCGGCGCGGCGACCCGCGCCAACCGTGACCTGGACTCGCTCTGCGCGCTCTTCGAGACGGCGGCCCGCGCTGAGGAGCTCCGTGACCACGGCGGCGTCCGCAACTTCCTCGCCGCCCTGTCCGCCCAGCGGATCCCGGCCGACACTCTCGCCGAGCAGGGTGTTCGCGGCGCGGCCGTGCGGCTGCTGACGGCGCACCGGTCCAAGGGGCTGGAGTGGCGGCTCGTCGTGGTCGCCCACGTCCAGGCAGAGGGTTGGCCGGACCTGCGGCGTCGTTCGACGCTCCTGCAAGCCGACCGGATCGGCACCGCCCGGTACGGCGTCCCGCTCCTGCAACCACCCGTCGGCACCCGCGAGCTCCTGGCTGAGGAGCGGCGCCTCTTCTACGTCGCCTGCACCCGTGCTCGGGAACGGCTGGTGGTCACCGCGGTGGCGTCGCCCGACGACGACGGTGAGCAGCCGTCCCGGTTCCTCGCCGAGCTCGCGGTCGGCGTCACCGCCGTCACCGGCCGTCCGACGCGGCCGCTGTCGCTGGCCGGGCTGGTCGCGGAGCTACGCCGCACGGTCGCCGACCCGGGCTCGTCCCCGGGCCTGCGTGACGCCGCGGCCCGACGGCTGGCGCGCCTCTCCGGGGAGCGGGTCGGCGAGGGCACGCACCTCCGGGCGCTGGTTCCCCAGGCTGACCCTGGCAGCTGGTGGGGGACCCGCGCGGCGAGCTGGTCGCCCGAGCCGCTGCGCCCGCCGGCGGATCCGGTCGCGGTCTCGGCCAGCATGCTCGAAGCGGTGGTCACCTGCCCGACCCAGTGGTTCTTGAGCCGGGAGGCCGGAGGCGTCGGGGTCGCGCACCAGGCCGCCAACCTTGGTCAGCTCGTGCACGCCCTGGCCGAGCGGGTAGCCCGGGGCGAGCTGGCGACCGGCCCCGGAGACGTCGAGGTCCTGATGGAGCAGGTCGGTGCGGTCTGGGACCGGCTGCACTTCCGGACGCCGTGGTCGAAGGCCCGGGAGGAATCCCGGGTCCGGTCGGCGCTGGTGCGCTTCCTGCAGTGGCACTACGCGAACCCGCGCACCCTGCTGGGCGTCGAGCAGAAGTTCCGCACCACCGTCGAGGTCGAGGACGGTGCCGGCGGCATCGTCCAGGTCCAGCTGCACGGGTACGCCGACCGGGTCGAGCTCGATGCCGACGGGCGGGTCGTCGTCGTCGACCTGAAGACCGGTCGGAACGCCCCGAGTGGACCCCAGGTGCACAAGAACCGCCAGCTCGCGCTCTACCAGTACGCCGTCGACGCCGGTGCGGTCGACGTCCTGCTCCCGCAGCCGGCGACCAGCGGGGGAGCCGAGCTCGTCCAGCTCGGGCACCCCGACGAGACCGTCGGGGTCGTGGTGCAGCCGCAGCCGGTCGCCGCGCCGGACGGCCCGGAACGGGCAGCCCTCCGGGCCGAGCTCGCGATGGCGTCCACCCTGGTTCGGTCCGAGTCGTTCCCGGCCGTCGCCGGCGAGCACTGCAAGACCTGCGACTTCGTTCCGATCTGCCCGATCAAGAGCGCCGGAGCGGTGATCGGATGACCGCCACCGTCCGGATCGACAGCCCCGAAGACCTGCAGCGGGTGATGCAGGCCGAGTTCGCACCTAGCGCGCAGCAGTGGGCGGCGATCTCCGCGCCCCTCGAGCCCGCCGTCGTGATCGCCGGGGCCGGGTCGGGCAAGACGACGTTGATGGCCGCGCGTGTCGTCTATCTGGTCCTCACCGGCCAGGTCAGACCGGAGGAGGTCCTCGGCCTGACCTTCACCACCAAGGCCGCCGCCGAGCTCCGCGAGCGGATCCGCGACGCGTTGCTGCGCTCGGGAGCACTGCCGCACCCCGGGGTGCTCGCCGCCGACCAGGAGGAGGTCCTGGAGCCGACGGTGATCACCTACAACGCTTACGCGGCCAACCTGCTCACCGACCACGGTCTCCGGATCGGGCACGAGCCGGAGACGCGCGTGATCACCGACGCGTCTCGCTACCAGCTCGGCGCGCGCGCGGTCGAGCGGTACACCGGTGAGGTCGAGCAGCTCTCGGACCACCCGCCGACGGTGATCCAGAACCTCCTCGCCCTGGAGTCGGCGATGAGCGAGCACCTCGTCGGACCCGAGGACGTGCGCCGGGTCGACGGCGAGGCCCGGGCCGGCTTCGTCCGGGCCATCGAGACCGAGCGCGCCGGCAAGGACCGCAAGACCTACGTCGAGGCGGTCGAGAAGGCGGTCTCCGCGATCGACCGGCGGGCCGAGCTGCTCGGCTTGGTGGCGTCGTACCGGCGGCTCAAGGCCGACCTGGGGTTGATGGACTTCTCCGACCAGATCGCCCTCGGTGCCCGGCTCGCGGACGAACAGCCGGAGGTCGGTGCGATCGAGCGGGCCCGGTTCAAGGTGGTGCTGCTCGACGAGTACCAGGACACCTCGGTCGCCCAGGCGACCATGCTGTCGCGGCTCTTCTCCGGCCCCGACCCGTCCACGGGCCGGGGTCACCCGGTGACAGCCGTCGGCGACCCGAACCAGGCCATCTACGGCTGGCGGGGGGCTTCGGTCTCCAACATCCTCAACTTCGCCGAGACCTTCCCGCTGGCCGGACCGTCGGCGTCATCCCGGTCGTCGAGCTCGTCGAGCCGCGCTGACGCACCTGCTCCTGCGGTCCTCCCACTGACCGTCAACCGCCGCTCCGACCGTCGCATCCTCGAGGCGGCCAACCGGCTCGCCCAGCCGCTCTACGCAGCCCTGCCCCAGGTCCTTCCCCTCGAGCCGGCGCCCGGCGCTGCCGAGGGGGAGGTCTCGGTCGCCGTCTTCGACACCCACGCCGAGGAGCTCGCCTGGCTGGTCGACGCGGTCACCGCGGCGCATGACGGGCTCTGGTCCGACATCGGAGTCCTGACCCGCGACAACGCCCACGCCGAGGAGGTCTTCGACGCCCTGACCGGCGCCGGGATCCCGGTGGAGATCGTCGGTCTCTCCGGGCTGCTCCGGTTGCCCGAGGTTGCGGAAGTCGTCGCGATCCTGCACCTGCTCCACGACGTCACTGCGAACGCCGCGATGCTGACGCTTCTCAACGGGCCCCGCTGGGCGATCGGGCCCCGCGACCTACGTCTCCTGGCGATGCGGGCCGGTGAGATCGCGGGGAGCGGCGGGCGTGCCACGGCCGGCCAGGGGTTGGTGGAGCAGCTCGGTGAGATCGCCGACGGGGTCGACCCGGCCGAGCTCCCGGCTCTCTCGGACGCCCTGGAAGACCTCGGCGACCTGCCGTACTCCGACCAGGCCCGGGAACGGTTCACGCTGCTCGCCGCCGAGCTGCGCCAGCTTCGCTTCGCCGTGGGCGACCCGCTCCTCGACGTCGTCCGCAGGATCATCGAGACCACCGGTGTCGACATCGAGCTCGCCTCGTCGACCAACCCGGCTGCGGCGGCGCGTCGGGACAACCTCGACCTCTTCGTGAAAGGGGTCGCCGACTTCCAGGCGATCGACGGGGCGGTGACCCTGCCGGCGCTCCTGGCCTACCTGACCGCCGAGGACGACCAGGGCAACGGACTCGACGTTGCCACGCCCTCCCTCGCGGACTCGGTCAAGCTGCTCACGGTGCACCGCTCGAAGGGTCTGGAGTGGCGCAGCGTCTTCCTGGTCGGGGTCTGTGAGACCCGGTTCCCGTCGAACCGCTCCCGGACCCTCTGGACCTCCTCGCCGGCAGTGCTGCCGGCGCCCCTGCGCGGAGATGCGGCCGACCTGCCTCAGCTGGTCGCCTACGACAAGGGCGGCCTCGACGACTACCGCGCTGCGACCAGGGCGCACGGACTCACCGAGGAGCTCCGGCTCGGGTACGTCGCGTTCACCCGGGCAGCCCACCGGCTCAGCGTCACCTCGTACCTGTGGACCCCGCGGGCGACGCCGTTCGGGCCTTCGGCGTACCAGCAGGTGGTCAAGGGGCTCCTCGAGGAGCGGGGTGAGAGCGTCGAGCGCTGGTCGGAGAAGCCGGAGCGCGGAAGCCTGCACCCCTACGCCGGACGGAGCACGTCCAAGGCCTGGCCCGGGACCGTCCCGGGCGAGGAGGTTCTCAGCCGCCGGGAGGCAGCCGCCCTGGTCCGGTCCGTCGACGTGGCCGCGACCGACGAGGGCCTGGACGTGGTCGAAGCAGCCCGGGTGGCGGAGTGGGACGACGAGCTCGAACGGTTGCTGACCGAGGTGCGGGCCGAGCGCGGCGACGTGATCGAGGTGCCGCTGCCGCCTAGCATCTCGGCGACGTCGTTGGCGCGGCTGCGCGCCGAGCCGGAGGAGTTCCTCCGCGACCTGGCGCGGCCGATGCCCCGCCCGCCGGCGCCCGCGGCGCGCTTCGGGACCCGCTTCCACGCCTGGGTCGAGTCCCGCTTCGGCCAGCAGGGTCTGATCGAACCGGACGACCTCCCGGGCCGCGGCGATGCCGACATCGAGGACGACAGCGACCTCGCTGCCGTCGTGGCCTCCTTCGAGGCGGGCCCCTTCGCCGACCGGGTTCCGTACGCCGTCGAGGCGCCGTTCTCCCTGGTGCTCGGCGGGCAGGTGGTCCGTGGCCGGATCGATGCCGTCTTCGTCGAACCCGACGGTGGCTGGCTCGTCGTCGACTGGAAGACCGGGCAGCACGAGGACGCGGACCCGCTGCAGCTCGCGATCTACCGGGTGGCGTGGGCCGAGCTGGCCGGCGTTCCGGTCGAGCGGGTGCGGGCTGCCTTCCACTACGTCCGCTCCGGTCGGACGACGGAACCGCCGGGGCTGCCGGAGCGCGACGCGCTGGAGGCGTTGCTCGACGGGTGACCCCGATGCCGCCGCAGGGCCTCGGGGCACCCGCGGTCCGGTCAGCCGAGCGCCGCCGTCAGGGCGATCTCCACCATCGCGCCGAAGGTCCGCTCCCGTTCCGCTGCGGTCGTCTCCTCCCCGGTGACGATGTGGTCGGAGACGGTGCAGATCGCCAGCGCCCTGCGTCGGTAGGACGCCGCGAGGGTGTACAGCGACGACGCCTCCATCTCGACCGCCAGGACGCCGTGGTCGACCAGCGGCGCTGTGAGCTCGGCGGCGCGGGGGTTGTAGAAGCTGTCCGAGGAGTAGATCAGCCCGACGTGGCTGGTCACGTCGGGGCGCGCCTCGGCGGCCGCGGCGGCGGCCCGCAGCAGGGTGAAATCGGCGACCGGCGCGTAGTCGATCCCGTGGAAGCGGTGCCGGTTCATCGCCGAGTCGGTGCACGCGCCCGAGGCGATCACGACGTCGCGCAGGGCGACGTCGCTGGTGAGGGCGCCGCAGGAGCCGACCCGGATGATCGAGGCGACGTCGTACTCGGCGAAGAGCTCGTTGACGTAGATCGCCATCGACGGTTGCCCCATCCCGGAGCCCTGGACCGAGACCGGCTGGCCGTTCCAGGTCCCGGTGAAGCCGTACATGCCGCGGACCTCGGTGTAGCAGGTAGCGTCCTCCAGGAACGTCTCCGCGATCCACCGGGCCCGCAGCGGGTCCCCGGGGAGGAGGACGGTCGGGGCGATCTGGCCGGGCTGGGCGCCGAGGTGGGTGCTCATGACGACAACCTAGCGACGAGTGCGGCCGGAACGCCCCGAACTCCGCGACACCGGGCCGCGCTCTCGGGACCTAGGGCCTGCCCGTGGGGAAGTGCGGACCGACTAGCCTCGCTCCATGAGTCTCGTCCCTCTCGCCCTCCCGACGGCTCCGGAGGCCTGGGCAGGCTGGCTCGACGATCGGGCCAGGGGTTCGCTGCGCACGGCGGCCGACCAGGTGGCCGCCCTCAAGACGGCCCACCCCGGCGACACCGCGATCCTCCAGCTCTGGAACGACGCATGCATCTCGATCGCCAACGCCTCGGCGGTCGCCGGGCTGCTCTCCTCGGTCCACCCCGACGCGGCCGTCATCGAGCTGGCCGAGGAGCTCGAGATCGAGGTGCAACGGTTCTCCCACGACCTGATGCTGGACCGCGGGGCCTTCGACCAGCTCACGTCGCTGCGCGAGGACCCGCTCGACGACGGCGCCCGCCGGGTGCTCGCCGACGCCGTGCGATCGTTCCGCCGCGCGGGGGTGGACCAGGACGAACCGACCCGGGCGCGGCTCCTGGAGCTGAGCACGCTCGAGTCCGAGCTGAGCCAGGCGTTCTCCCGCAACATCCGCGACGGTCGGCGCCAGACCCGGGTGCCCGCGGCCGCCCTGGCCGGGCTGCCGGCCGACTTCCTCGCCGAGCATCCCGCCGACGCGGACGGGCTCGTGACGATCACCACCGAGTACCCCGACGTGCATCCGTTCATGACCTTCAGCCAGGACGCCGAGGCCCGGCGCCAGCTGGCGCTGGAGTACTACAACCTGGCGTGGCCGGAGAACGACCAGGTCCTCGGTGACCTGCTGCGGCTGCGTCGGGAGAAGGCCGGTCTCGTCGGGTACGCCGACTGGCCCGACTTCGATGCGGCGGTGAAGATGATCGGCCGGGGGGACGCGATCGCCGAGTTCATCGAGAAGATCGCCGCGGACTCGCTGGAGGCCGGTCGTCGCGATCTCGCGGTCGTCGCCGAACGGGGTGCCCGCGAGGGGATCGGGACCATCGACGTGACGAACTGGCGCTACTGCTTCGAGGCCGTCAAGCGCGAGCAGTTCGGTGTGGACGCCCAGGAAGTACGCCGCTACTTCGACTTCGCCAAGGTCAAGCAGGGTCTGCTCGACGTCACCAGCAGGCTCTTCGGGCTCGAGTACGTCGCCGTCGACGACCCGACCTGGCACGAGGAGGTGTGTTCCTACGACGTCTACCTGGACACCCGGCAGCTCGGTCGGATCCACCTCGACCTGCATCCGCGGGAGCGCAAGTACAACCACGCGGCCCAGTTCGACCTGGTCCGGGGGGTCCGCGGCCGTCAGCTCGCGGAGGGCGTCCTGGTCTGCAACTTCCCGCGCGGTCTGATGGACCACAACGAGGTGGTCACCCTGTTCCACGAGTTCGGCCACCTGATGCACCACGTGCTGGCCGGACGGCACGAGTGGGTGCGGTTCTCCGGGGTCGCGACCGAGTGGGACTTCGTCGAGGCGCCCTCGCAGATGCTCGAGGAGTGGGCCTGGGACGCGGACGTGCTGCAGGTGTTCGCGACCGACGAGGACGGCCGACCGATCCCGACCGAGCTGGTGGCCGCGATGCGGGCTGCCGACGAGTTCGGCAAGGCGCTCCTCGCCCGGACCCAGATGTTCTACGCCGCGACGTCCTACCGGTTCCACCTCGAGGTGCCCGACGACCTCACCGCCCGACTCTTCGAGCTCGCCGCGCAGTACAGCCTGGTCGCGCCGCTGGAGGGCACCCACTTCCACGCCGGCTTCGGGCACCTCGACGGGTACACCTCGGCGTACTACACCTACATGTGGTCGTTGGTGATCGCGAAGGACCTGTTCAGCGCCTTCGACGCGGCCGACCTCTTCGACCCGACCACCGCCCACCGCTACCGGGACACCGTGCTCGCGCCGGTGGCTCGCGCGACGCCGCAGCCCTCGTCGCCGACTTCCTGGGCCGCCCGTACGGCACCGAGGCGTTCACGGCATGGTTGAACCGATGACGTCGGAGTACTTGAGCGAGTCCCTGGGCAGGCAGATCGCGTTCTCCCACCATCCGCACGACCGGATCGGGGACCGGCGGACCGACGAGGCCTGGTTGGCCGAGGTCTGGGCCGACGAGGGCACCCAGGTGCTGGTCATCGCCGGGACCCGGGTCCAGCCGGTCGACGGCGCCATCGTCTGGGTGTCGCCGTCGCAGGCACCCGACGGCACCCGGGTGCTGCTCGGCGAGCGTGACGGAAGGGTCTGGTTCGCGGTGATCGTCGACGGGGCGGTCGACGAGTCGTGGGTGCCGCTGCGCTTCCTGGTCCCGGCGATCACCGAGGAGTCGGCGGCTCTGCTCGTGCACGCGATCGGCATCGCCGAGTGGCTCTGGGCAACGCGGCACTGCGTCCGGTGCGGGGGGACCTACGAGCCGTTGCACCTCGGGCACGTGCTGCGCTGCACCGACTGCGGCCGGGAAGAGTTCCCGCGGACCGACCCGGCCGTCATCATGGTCGTCACCGACGGCGAGGCGCCCGACGACCGGTGCCTGCTCGGCCGGCACCCGTCCTGGCCCCCGGGCCGCTACTCGACGCTGGCGGGGTTCGTGGAACCCGGTGAGTCGATCGAGCAGGCGGTACGCCGGGAGGTGCTCGAGGAGAGCGGGATCCGGGTCGGCGAGGTCAGCTACTTCGGTTCGCAGCCCTGGCCGCTCCCACGCAGCCTGATGATCGGGTGCCTGGCCCGGGCGACCTCGGCGGACATCTCCGTGGACGGGGAGGAGATCGAGGACGCCCGCTGGTTCACCCGCGCGCAGATGAAGGCCGAGGCGGAGGCGGGCACCCTGGTACTCCCCGGCGGCATCTCGATCTCCCGCAGCCTGATCGAGCACTGGTACGGCGGCCCGCTTCCGGGACAGTGGTGACCGATCCGGTCGTCGAGCCTGTCGAGACGCGGCGACGGTGGGGCGCCGGTCAGCTCGCCAGCGAGGCCAGCTTCTCCTTGACCTGTTTCACGGAGGGGTTCGTCTGCGCGGTGCCGTCGGAGTAGACCAGGGTCGGAACGGTCTGGTTGCCGTTGTTGACCTTCATGACGAGGTCGGCGGCTGAGGGGTCCTGCTCGATGTCCACGACCGTGAACGGGATGCCCTCACGATCGAGCTGGCCCTGGAGGCGGTGGCAGTACCCGCACCACGGGGTCGAGTAGATCGTGAACTGGCCGGACATCGTTTGTCCCCTCCCGCAACTAGGCTGCGTCCCGACAGGTCGGTCGCAGTGATCACATCGTGACCGTGTGGTCCAACCGAGCCAGAAGGTGAAACATTCCGTGAGTCTCCCCGACAGCGCCGATCGCCTCCTCGAGGCGCTCGACCCCGAGCAGCGACAGGTCGCGCAGGCGCTCCGAGGGCCGGTCCGGGTGCTCGCCGGAGCGGGGACCGGCAAGACCCGGGCGATCACCCACCGGATCGCGTACGGCGTCGCGACCGGGGTCTACAACCCCGCCGAGGTGCTCGCGGTCACCTTCACCGCCCGGGCCGCCGGGGAGATGCGCACCCGGCTGCGCGCGCTGGGCGCTCCCGGGGTGCAGGCGCGGACGTTCCACGCGGCCGCGCTGCGCCAGCTCCGGTACTTCTGGCCGAAGGTCTACGGCGGCGAGCCGCCCGAGCTGATCGCCTCCAAGATCCCGATCGTCGCCGGCGCCGCCCGACGCAACCGTCTCGACGTGGACCAGGCCCGCCTGCGCGACCTGGCCAGCGAGATCGAGTGGTCCAAGGTGACCAACGTCCGCCCCGACGACTACGCCGCCCTCGCGCCGCGGCGCGGCCGCGAGGTCAGCGGCCTGTCGCACGCCGAGGTGGCCCACGTCTTCTCGACCTACGAGGACCTCAAGCGCGAGCAGGGCCGGATGGACATGGAGGACGTCCTGCTGATCGGCGCCGCGCTGCTCAGCGAGGACGACCGGGTCGCGGCCTCGGTCCGCTCGCAGTACAAGTGGTTCGTCGTCGACGAGTTCCAGGACGTCAGCCCGATCCAGGCGGCGCTGCTCGACCTCTGGCTCGGCGGGCGCAACGAGATCTGCGTGGTCGGCGACCCGGCACAGACGATCTACTCCTTCGCCGGCGCGCGGGCGTCGTACCTGACCGACTTCGCGAAGCGGTACCCCGGGACCACCCAGGTCGAGCTGGTCCGTAACTACCGTTCCAGCCCCCAGGTGATCGCCGCCGCCAACGGCCTGCTCAAGGGCAGCGCCACCGGCTCGGTGGAGCTCCGAGCCCAGCGGCCGTCCGGCGCCGAGGTCCGGTGGCAGGAAGCCGCCGACGAGGTGGCCGAGGCCGATGCGGTCGCGGCCGAGGTGGTCCGGCTGCAGGCCGCCGGCGTGCCGCTGCGCGAGATGGCGGTGCTCTTCCGGATCAACGCCCAGTCCGAGACCTTCGAGGAGGCGCTGACCGCGCGCTCCGTCCCGTACGTCGTCCGCGGCGCTGCCCGGTTCTTCGAGCGTCCGGAGGTGCGGCAGGCGTTGGCGCTGCTACGGGCCAGCGCACGGGCCGGTGAGGCGGCCAGCGACGGGGTCCTCGAGCAGGTCCGCGGCGTCCTGGTCGGGATGGGCTGGAGCGCCGAGGCCCCGACCGCGCGCGGCCAGGCCCGGGACCGGTGGGAGTCCTTGATGGCCCTGGTCTCCCAGGCCGAGGAGTACGCCGCCGGTGAGCTGGCGCCGACGTTGGAGGGGTTCGTCGCCGAGCTCGACCGCCGCGCCCACGAACAGCACGCGCCGGTCGCCGAGGGAGTCACCCTGGCCACCCTGCACACTGCCAAGGGTCTGGAGTGGGACGCCGTCTTCCTGGCCGGCATGCAGGACGGCCAGATGCCGATCACCTACGCCGAGGGCCCGGCTGCGATCGAGGAGGAGCGCCGACTCCTGTACGTCGGCATCACCCGGGCCCGCCAGCACCTGATGATCTCGTGGTCGTTGGCCCGCAACCCCGGCGGACAGGCCCGCCGCAAGCCGTCCCGGTTCCTGGCCGGGCTTCGCCCCGAGTCGGTCACGGACGGTGCCACGGAGCCCCGGCCCGCCAAGGCCGGTCGCCGTCGTGGCAAGGCGTCGGCCTGCAAGCTCTGCCAGCGGCCGCTGGCATCAGCGCGCGAGCGGAACCGCGGGTTCTGCGAGGACTGCCCGATCCCCTACGACGAGGCGCTCTTCGAGTCGTTGAAGTCCTGGCGCAAGCAGCGCGCCGATGCCGAGAGCGTGCCGGCGTTCGTGGTCTTCTCCGACGCGACGCTGGAAGCGATCGCCGAGGTGCAGCCCCAGGACCGGCAGGCGATGCTCCGGATCAACGGGATCGGGGCGTCGAAGCTGGAGAAGTACGCCGACGACGTGCTCGCTGTTCTCAGCGGAACGATGCCCGAGTAGACAACTCGAATAAATGATTTGCGCGCCCAGAAAGGGCGGGCGTACCTTGTCCTCACGCAATCGACTGCGCGCACACAGCCCTGACAACGCTGGCGCCCGACGTACCGAAGGAGGTGCACGACCATGAAGAACCAGACCATGCAGGACCAGTCCTGGCAGACCACGACCGTAGTTCGCGTGACGTCCGTCGTGCCCGCCTACGGCTTTGGCCTGGGTGACGTGTGCCCGAACACGGTCGCGCTCGGCGCGGATCTCTTCGCCGTCAAGCCGCACGCAGTCGCTATCAAGGCCACCCCGGCCATGGCCCACGTCCGCACGGGCCCGCAGCCTTGGAGTCCACCCGTCACCTGAGTACACACTCAGACCGGCACCTCCAAGGCCGCGGAATCCCAGACAGGGAATCCGCGGCCTTCGTGTTTCTCCGAGGCGGTTCCCAGCACGACCCCCGAATTTCCCGCAAGCGATCAACAGAGATGAGAGAGGTGGCACATGAGCATCAGCGTTCTCGACCCGACCACGGCCGACGCCGATCTGCTTCCGTGTCGGGTGAACGAGGCGGAGCTCTTCTTCGCGGAATCACCGAGCGATGTGGAGCAGGCCAAGTCGCTGTGCCAGAGCTGCCCGGTCCGGGCCGAGTGCCTCGCCGGGGCGCTCGAGCGGCGCGAGCCGTGGGGTGTGTGGGGCGGTGAGCTGTTCCAGTCCGGAGTAGTCATCCCTCGCAAGCGCCCCCGTGGCCGGCCCCGGAAGAACCCGGTGGCGGCATGAACAATCCACGACCTGAACGGAGCACCACCATGATCAACCTCATGAACGAGGACCTCGCTCGTGCGAACCTGCACGAACGGCTGGACCAGGCGCAGCAGGTACGGCGAGCCCGGCAGCTCGTCGCCGCGCGGCGGCTGTCCCGCAAGGCCGAGCGCGCCGCTGCCCAGGCGCGCCTGGCCCTCGCCCGCGTGATCTGACCCTTCGAGACGGTTGCTGCGCAACCTCCTCAGGACAGGCCGCCGCTCTCCGGAGCGCACCACTCTCGTTGATCGCGGGAAGAGGAAGGCCGGTTCGATGACTCGTCATCGGACCGGCCTTCGTCGTCTGGTCTAGGTTTGGACCCATGACCAGCTGTGCGTTCTGCGGCGCCGACGCACCGACCGAGCCGCCGCCGTTGAGCTGGACCTCGGCGACGGAGCGGGGCCGGGTGCAGTGGTTCTGCGACGCCTGCTCGCGCGAGCACCTGCGGGCGATGGAGTCCAAGCTGGACTCGGAGTGGTGGTAGTCGGCCTCAGTCGGCGTCGGAAGCGAATCCCGGAAGCGCGTCCTGGAGGATCCCGCGCAAACCGACCGTGGCGCCCAGCTGGCTCAGCACGCCCCCGGCGCCGGTCCAGGTCCGGTGGATCAGCAGGTACGACGGCGGCAGGTTGAGCCGCAGCATCACGGCGTACGCGTCGCCCTTCGGGTCGTTCAGCCGGGTGAACTGCTCCTGGATCCAGGACCGGGAGAACGTGAACTCCTCCAACCGGCCGGGCTCGACCAGCGGTGCGAGGTAGGAGCGCAGCTTGTCGGGATCGACGCTGATCCGCTCCCGGATGAACCCCTCCGCCCGCAGCTCGGTGACCAGCGCGTCGTAGTCGTCCTCGCAGGCCAGCCGGAGCGAGCGACCCAGGGAGGGTGGCAACGTGTGGTGCGGGAGGCGGGCCACGGCTCCGAAGTCGAGCACCCCGAGCTTGCCGGGTGAGCCGTCCGGGTCCGGGATCAGCCGGAAGTTCCCGGGGTGGGGGTCGGCGTGCAGCAGCCCGGTCCGGGCCGGTGCCCCGAAGAGGAACCGGGCGAACAGGTCGCCGTAGTGGTCGCGCTCCTTCGGCGTACCCTCCCGGATCACCTGCGCCAGCGATGCGGTGCTCTCGAGCCAGGAGGTGACCAGCACGGTCCGGGTCCCGGCGAGGACCTCGGGGACCACGATCGCGGGGTCGTCGGCGTACGCGGCGGCGAAGACCCGCTGCGACTCCGCCTCGAGCCGGTAGTCGAGCTCCTCCTCGGTGCGTTCCTGGAGCTCGGCGATCAGTGGTTTCACGTCGATGCCGGGGAAGACCGGTCCGAGGGTGCGGGCCACGCGCGCGAGCTGCTTGAGGTCGCTGCGCAGCGCCTCACCGGCGCCCGGGTACTGGATCTTCACCGCGACGTCCTGACCGTCCCACCGGGCACGGTGAACCTGGCCGATCGAGGCGGCGGCCGCCGGCACCGGGTCCAGGTCGGTGAGCCGCGCGGCGTCGGGGCCGAGCTCGGTCTCCAGGATCTGCCGGACGGTGATCGTCGGCATCGGCGGGGCGGAGTCCTGGAGCCGGGTCAGCTGCTCGCGGTACGGGGCCGAGACGTTGTCGGGGAGGGCTGCCTCGAAGATCGACATCGCCTGACCGAACTTCATCGCCCCGCCCTTGAGCTCCCCGAGGGTCCGGAAGAGCTGCTCGGCGGTCCGCTGCTGGAGCTCGCTCATCACCGCCTCGGCGGGCGCTCCGCCGATCCGCTTGCCCAGGCCGAGGGCGCTGCGGCCGGCGTACCCCAACGGCAGTGCCGCGAGCCGTGCGGTCCTGGCAACGGCCTTGCGGGGAAGTTCGGTCATGGACCCATTGTGGCGGACGGGGAAAGCCGGGCGGCCGGTTCTGCGACAGCGGACCAGGAACAGCCGCAGGCGGGGTGCCGGTTCCAGTGGACCGGCACGATGCTCGAGCGCCCCGGGGTGAAGGTCACGGTCGCGGACCAGGTCGTCGGATGGTCGCCCTCGACGTACCGGACCAGGTCCGCGACCGCCCAGGCCAGCGCCATGGTCGCCATCGCGGCGCTCTGCGGCACCGCCACGCCGTCGTGTCGGGCGATCTGCGGGACCGTTCCGAGGAGTGCCGGGTGCAGGGGGTCCTCGGCCCCGCGGTGCGCGTCGAGGCAGCGCAGGCAGGCGGTCCGGCCCGGGACGACGAACGGGCCGACGACGAGGTCGGACTCCACGGCCTCCACGACCAGGTGCGGCACGTCGTCGCGGACCAGGACGTCGCTGACCTCGCGGTCGAGCGGGCCGTCGGCGAGGACCAGCACCACGTCGGCGTCCTCGGTCGCTGCCGCGGTGCGCAACCCGGAGCGGGCCAGGAGGGTGCCGGCGGAGCCGCCGCCCTCGCCGCCGAGGTTGCCGACGACGGCGATCCGGCTGGTGGCGCGGGCCTGCAGCCTGGCCCGGCCGGACCCGGGGTGCAGCAGGCTGACGGCGGCTGCCTCCGACGCCGGGATCCCGGGGAGCAGAAGCGCGTCACCGTCGCGCAGGGCCGGCGCGAGCACCCCGAGGGTGTGCCGGGTCTCCTGGCCCGGACGCGGGGCCTCGCCGCGGAGCAGGGCCGCCAGGGTCCGCCGTATGGCCGGGGTGTCGGCGACGCGGAGCCGGTGCCGGTCGGTGAGGCCGATCTGGAGCTCGTCGGAGGTGCGCTGCCGGACCGTCAGTCCGGGGGCCAGGACGGGGCGCGTCACGGGGCGGGTCAGGGGGCGTCGTGTCATGGAGCCGGAGCGTAGGAGCGCCGACGGCGTCCCGCGACCGGCTCTCCACAGGGACCTCGCGGGTCGGCTCCGGACAAGCAAAACGGCGAGCGCCCACCCGGAGGTGGAGCTCCCGCCGCCTTTGCTCAGGCTGTGGTGCTTGAGCTCGGTGGAACCTGAGGACGAGCCCTTCGAGACGGTCGCTGCGCCCTTCGAGACGGTTGCTGCGCAACCTCCTCAGGACAAGCGAGCCTCCTCAGGACAGGCCTCAGGCGCGACCGAGAATCCGGTTCAGCTTGGTTCCGCAGACAGGGCAGGTGGCCTTGGCCATCTTGGTGCCCTTCTCGTTGACCTCGATGTGGCCTTCGGCTTCGCGCTTCTCCTTGCACTTCACGCAGTAAAACTCGCCGCTCCAGCTCTCCGCCATGACGGCCTCCTTGATCCATGTTGCTCTGGTCGTCGCGGCGAGAATCTTAGGGAAGACCCGCCGGGGTCCGTTCAGGACCAATTCGACCCTAGACCACGTTCACGCTCAATCCGTGCACCGGGTGCGCTTGACTTCACCGTGTCCTGGGCGTGTCGTCGCGGTGTGAGATGGGTCCCGTGAGGCGTTCAGGATGCGCTAACGGCGGTAATCTCCGCCCCATGTCTGACGCCACCGTGTCCCTGGTCGACCTCCGGCTCGAACGGCCCGCCCCCGGCGTGGCCCGCCTCGTCCTGGACAACCCTGCCCAGCGCAACGCGATGAGCGACTCGATGACCGAGTCCTGGGGCCGTGCGATCGCGCACCTCAAGGCCGATCCCGCGGTCCGGGTCGTGGTCGTCACGGGTGCCGGCAGCGCCTTCTGCTCGGGGGGCAACCCGGCCTGGATCGCCGGGGAGCCGGACGCCGAGGTCGACTACCTGCGCACCCGGATGATCGCGTTCTACCGCGCCTGGCTGGCGATCCGGAGCCTGGAGGTCCCCACCATCGCCGCGCTCAACGGCCACGCCGTCGGAGCCGGGCTCTGCCTCGCACTGGCTTGCGACCTCCGGTACGCCGCCGTCGGCGCGAAGCTGAGCGTCCCGTTCGTGAAGCTCGGGATGAACCCGGGGATGGCGGCGACCTACCTGCTCCCGGACGTCGTCGGCCCGGCCGCCGCCCGCGAGCTGCTCCTCACCGGGCGCGCGGTCGAGGGCGAGGAGGCCTTGCGCATCGGCTTGGTGAACCAGGTGTTCGCGGCCGAGGACTTCGACGCCCAGGTGCAGGCGATCGCCGAGGGGATCGCCGCGACGGCCCCGATCCCGAGCCGCTACACGAAGGTCGCGCTCCGGGACCGTGGTCGCACCGATTTCGACTCCGCGGTCCAGTGGGAGGCGTTGGCGCAGCCGATCACGCTCGCGACGGCAGATCTCCAGGAGGGTGTCCGGGCTGCCCGGGAGAAGCGGACGCCGGACTTCAAGGGCGTCTGAGCCGCGTCAGCGGCGCCGCCGTCCGGTCGGGGCAAGAAGAAGCCCCCGACCGGCCGCCGCTGGGTGCTTGCCTTCCCCTTGCGAGCACGTCACGGCGATGGTCGAGGGCCTCTTCTGGGCGTCACGCTAGGGGGAGCGCCCGCGCCCGGTCAATCGGCGAATCGGGCGGATTCTCCACTGCCTGTGGATAACCATGTGGATAACGTGTGGACATCTCCCCGTGTGCTGTGGATCACGTTCTCGTTGCCAGAATGGGGTCATGGCGCGCACCCCTGGACCCTCCGCTGCCGATGCGTACGAGGCTGCCTACGACTCCGGCCCGGTCGCGGCGCTGCGTCGGATCGCCTTCCTGCTCGAGCGGAGCCGCGCCGAGACGTACAAGGTGAAGGCGTTCCGTGCCGCCGCCGCGACGATCTTGCCGCTCGACCCCGACGAGGTCAGCGCCCGGGCGGCCGCCGGAACCCTCCGTGAGCTGCCCGGGATCGGCTCGTCGACGGCCGAGGTGATCGCCGAGGCCGCGTCCGGGCGGATGCCGACCCGGCTGGCGCGGTTGGAGTCCGAGGAAGGCGGCCCGCTGGTCGAGGGAGGTGCCGGGATCCGCTCGGCTCTCCGCGGTGACCTGCACAGCCACAGCGACTGGTCCGACGGTGGCTCGCCGATCGAGGAGATGGCCTTCACCGCCCTCGAGCTCGGCCACGAGTACCTGGTGCTCACTGACCACTCGCCGCGGTTGAAGGTGGCCAACGGTCTCTCGGTCGCCCGGCTGACCCGGCAGCTCGAGACCGTCGAGGCGATCAACGAGCACCTGTCCTCGAGCGGCCCGGCCGGCGGGCCCGGGTTCCGGCTGCTCAAGGGGATCGAGGTCGACATCCTCGACGACGGCGGGCTCGACCAGACCGAGGAGATGCTGGCCCGGCTCGACGTACGGGTGGCCTCGGTGCACTCCAAGCTCGCGATGGACCGGAGGCTGATGACCAAGCGGATGGTCGCCGCGGTGGAGAACCCGTTCACCAACGTGCTCGGGCACTGCACCGGGCGGCTGGTGGCCGGGAGCCGGGGGAAGCGGGGCCAGTCCGCGTTCGATGCGAAGGAGGTCTTCGCCGCGTGCGCCGAGCACGGGGTAGCGGTGGAGATCAACGCCCGGCCCGAGCGCCGGGACCCGCCGACCCGGCTGCTGCAGCTGGCGATCGAGACGGGCTGCTTGTTCTCGATCGACTCCGACGCGCACGCGCCGGGTCAGCTCGACTTCCAGGTCTACGGCTGCGCCCGGGCCGAGGAGCTGGGTCTGGACCCCGACCGGATCGTCAACACCTGGACCGCCGACCGGCTGCTGAGCTGGGCTCAAAGCCGGATTTCGGGGGTCGGCGGCGGTACCGTCTCGCCATGAAGCCTGAGGTCGAGGTCCGGCGGTCCGCCCGCCGTACCCGGACGGTCTCCGCCTACCGCAAGGACGGCAAGGTGATCGTGATGATCCCTGCGAGGTTCACCCGTGCCGAGGAGTCGGAGTGGGTGGACACGATGCTGCTGAAGCTGGAGGGCAACGCCGCCAAGGGTCGGCGGACCGACGAGCAGCTGATGAAGCGGGCCCGCGAGCTGAGCCGGGAGTACCTGCACGGCAAGGCCAGGCCGAGCTCGGTGCGGTGGGTCGACAACATGACCACCCGGTGGGGCTCCTGCACGACGGGAGAGGGCACCATCCGGCTCTCGGACCGGCTGCAGTCGATGCCGGTCTGGGTGGTCGACTACGTCCTGCTCCACGAGCTGGCCCACCTCCTCGAGCCCAGCCACAACCAGCGGTTCTGGCACTGGGTCGACAGGTTCCCGAAGGCCGAGCGGGCCAAGGGCTACCTCGAGGGGGTCGCCTCCGCGGCCAACCTCGGCTTCGACGGCTGCGAGTAGCGTCCGGTGATCGAGCTTGTCGGGACGTCCGGACCGATTACGGCGTCTCGACGCGCGGTTCCTGAGGAGGTTGCGCAGCAACCGTCTCGAAGGGCGCGACCGGTGCCGCGAGCCGCTCTCCGGCCAGGCGGATCAGGTCGACCAAGTCCGGCTCGTCGGTCGGCAGGTCGTCGACCGCGAACCAGCGGATGTCGAGCGACTCGTCGCTGACCACCGGCTCGGAGGAGGCCCCGAGGTGCGCGAGGAACCGTACGTCGAGGTGCCGCACCGTCCCGCGCGGGTTGCAGAAGTCGACCGGGTGCAGGGACAGGTGGACCGGGACCGGGTCGATCACCAGGTCCGGCAGCCCGGACTCCTCGGTTGCCTCCCGCAGGGCCGCACCGGCGAGGGTGGTGTCCTCGGGCTCCAGGTGGCCTCCGAACGCGAACCAGCGGCGTGCCTTGCGGTGCAGGTTGAGCAGCACCCGGGACCCGTCCGCACTCAGCACCAGGGCACCGGCGGTCAGGTGGTCGGGGAAGCAGGCCTTGGCCAGACCGTCCGGGCGGGCGCGGAGGTGGGCGACGTACTCGGCCCGCCAGGCTTCCTGGGCAGGGTCGGCTCCGCGCCAGTCCTCGAGGGTGGTCAGGGCGTCCGCGTGCAGCGCGTCCGCGGTGACCAGCGGCTCACTCAGCGGGCTTCTCCGGTCCTTCCGAGCCGTCGCCGGCTTCGCCGTCCAGCAGGTCGGCCAGCGCGCGGTCGAAGTCGTCCTCGCTGAGCGTCTCGACGGTGCCGAGGTCCTCGCGGAAGCCCAACGGGTCGTCGAGGTCGGCCGGCGTCGGGAGCAGGTCCGGGTGCGCCCAGACCGCGTCCCGGGCCTCGTGTCCCTGGCGGGACCGGAGCGAGCCCCAGAGCGCGGAGGCGTCCCGCAGCCGGCGGGGCCTCAGCTCGAGGCCGACGAGGGCGGCGAAGGTCGCCTCGGCCGGGCCGCCTGCGGCCCGGCGTCGGCGGATCGCCTCCTGCAGCTTGGTCGCGCTCGGCATCCGCTCTCCGGCGGCCAGCCCGACGACCTCGTCTACCCATCCCTCGACCAGCGCCAGCGTCGTCTCCAGCCGCGCCAGGGCGGCGGTCTGGGACGGTTGCTGCTTCGGTTCGAAGAGGCCCGAGTTGATCGCCTCGCTGATCGCCTCCGGGTTCGTCGGGTCCAGGCTGCTCAGCGACGCCTCGATCCCGCTGATGTCGATCGTCACGCCGCGGCCGAAGTCCTCCACCGCCGAGAGTAGGTGCTGACGCAACCACGGCACGTGCGCGAAGAGGCGCTGGTGCGCGGCCTCGCGGAGCGCGAGGTAGAGCAGCACGTCGTCCTCGGAGACGTCGAGGCCCCGGGCGAACGCGGCCACGTTGTGCGGGAGCAGCGCGGCCTTCCCGGCAGGGCCGAGGGGCAGGCCGATGTCGGAGGCGGTCAGCACGTCGGCGGAGAGACCGCCGAGGGCCTGACCTACCTGCGAGCCGAACATGGCGCCGCCGGCCTTGCCGATGATCCCGATCAGCGGCCCGGCCATCGCGCGCGCCTCCTCGGGCAGCGCATCGCTCATCGCGCCGACCACGTGCTCGGCGACCGGCTCGACCAGGACCCGCCAGACCCCGGTGGTCTCCTCGATCCAGTCCGCCCGGCTCCAGGCGGCGGTGGTGGTGATCCCGGACGGCAGCGACGTGGTCTCGTCGAGCCAGTGGTCGGCGAGCCGGAGGGCGTCGGCGACCCGGGCGTCGGCGTTGCGGTCCTGGCTGGGGTCCGGCTCGGCTGCGGCGGTACGGCGCGCGATGTCGGTCGCGAGCTGCCAGTTCACCGGGCCGTCGTACGGCTGCATCAGCGACTGCATCTGGCCCATCAGGGCGCCGAGGTCGAGGTTGCCCAGGTCGGGAAGCCCACCTGCGCCGAAGATGCCCTCGAACGGCGTTCCCTTGAAGGGGTTCTGCCCGTGCGCGTCGTCGGGTCCTTCGGGGGTCCCGTCGGGGCCGTTGCCGGCGTCGTTGCTCATGGTTCCAAGTTACCGCCCGGACCACAGCGGCCCTAGGCTTCCTGGTGTGACCTCCGCATCTGCGCGCCCCGGGAACGTCGTCCGCCTGCTCGACGTTCGCGACGAGCCGCTCGACGTGGCCGAGGTGGTCGCCGCCGTCTCCGACCCCCGGGCGGGCGGGTTGAACGTCTTCGTCGGGGCAGTCCGCGACCACGACGGCGGTCAGGGCGTCACCGTGCTGGACTACAGCGCGCACCCCACGGCCCTCGACCGTCTGGCCGAGGTCGCCGCCGAGGTCGCCGCCGAGTTCGAGGTGATCGCCGTCGCCGCAGTGCACCGGACCGGGACGCTGGCGATCGGCGACCTCGCGGTCGTCTCGGCCGTCTCCGCGGCGCACCGCGGTCAGGCGTTCGAGGCCTCCCGAGCGTTGATCGACCGGCTCAAGGAGCGGGTGCCGATCTGGAAGCACCAGGTCTTCGAGGACGGCACCGAGGAATGGGTCGGGACGCCCTAGTTCGTTGAGTTGGGCCTCGTGACGGTGCGAGTCCGGGATCGTGACGGTCGAAAGCCCGGACTGGTGGGCTTAGAGGGCCGAAGTCAACGGATCCGGCTCAGGCTTCCAGGTCGAAGTAGATCGGCTCCGCGGGGGCCCGGCTGGTGATGTCGATGACCCGGCCGGCGTACGCAACCTGCTTCTGCGCCTGTTCGAGGGAAGCCACCAGGGTCTGCGCAGCCTTGCGCTGGCGGGCGAGGAGTTCCTGGGCGCGGGCGGCCAGGTCGACCGGCATCGAGCCGAGCGTCGCGGGCGGGTTCCACGGCTGCAACGGGGCGCCCTCGAGGCCCCGGATCAGGCGCTCCACCGAGAGCACCTCCAGCTCGAGGTGCTCCAACTCGCTCTCCCAGACGGCGCGTTCGCGATCGCGGTCCATGGCTCAGGCGCTCTTCGCGGTCGCTGCCGCCGACTCGAGGGCCGCCTGGCGCCAGGTCTCGCAGAGGTCGGTCACGATCGTGAGGCACTCGCTGGTCAGGCCGGCGTCCTTGCGGATGTTCGCCATCACCAGCTGGCGGTGCAGGAACCCGTAGAGAGCCGAGAGGTCGTAACCACCCTTGAACTGGTCCGCGCGGAGGCTGTTCTGGAGCTCCATCACGATGTCCTGCGCGTGCGTCAACTGGCGGTGGGTCTCCTGGAAGTCCTGACGCTGCTGGGCCTCGAGGCCGCGCTGGACGTCGAGCACCAGGCGCTCGTAGAGCATCACCAGAAGGCGGGCCGGGCTCGCGGTGGCGATCGACGCATCCATGTAGGCCGCGCGTGCGTTGGTCATCATGTGGGTGCCTTCCTTAGCTTCCCGATGAGAGTGATCCGAGTTGGCTGCTCAACCAGTTGGCCTGGCTGCTCATGTGCTGCAGTGCTGTTTCCATGGCGGTGAACTGGCGGCTCAGCGCGTCGCGTCGCACCGCCAGCCGTGCGTCCCAGGCCTCGATGCTGTCCTGCATCCGGCGGATGCTCGAGTTGCGGCCGTTGATCGAGGCGGTGATGGTGCCGTCAATCGAGTCGCTGGCACCCTTGGCGACTGCCTGGACCCGCGCTGCGAAACCGTTGACCGCACCGGTCGTGAACTGGGCCGCCACCGCCGAGGGATCTGCGGCGTACGCGGCCTGGAACTTGTCGGCGTCGAAGACGAGCTTGCCGTACCGGTCGAGCTGGATGCCCTCGTCGGCCAGCGACGTGCCGTCGCCGGGGTAGATGCTGGTCAGCAGGCTGTTGCGCAGCGCCCGGACCGAGGCGTCGCCGGCGAGCGGGCCGGAGCTCTTGGTGGTGCTGTTGTACGCCGTGAGGCTGTCGATCTTGGCCAGCGCGGCGTTGATCGAGTCGACGATCCCCTTGACCGACGCCGTCATCGCCGCGGCGTCCTGGGCCACGTCGAGGTCGACCGTGGTGCCGGCGGTGATCGTGGGGGAGAGGGTGATGCTGAGGCCGTTGGCGATGTCGGTGAAGGTGTTCGACGCCGAGTGCACGACGTCGGCGCCGATGGTGATCTCGGCGTCGCGCCCGGCGCGCACGGTCGGTCCGCCGAGTAGCGGTGATCCGTCGGTGTTGGTGAGCGCGAAGTCGCTCTCCTCACCGGTGGCGACAGAGGTGACCGAGAGGCGGTAGGTGCCGTCGTCGAGGCGGACGGTGCTGGCCTTGACCCCGGTGCCGGACGCGTTCAACGCGCTGACCAGGCCGGCGAGGGTGCCGTCGCCGGTGTCGATGTCCTGGGTGGTGCCGTCGAGGTGGTCGATCCGGACCGACGTGGAGCCGGTGGTGACGACGTCGGTCAGCGCGGCGGGCGTAGCGAAGGAGAGCCGGTGGGTCAGGGCGGTCTGCCCGACCGTGAAGCTCAGCGGGCTGGTGATCGCGTTCGCGCCGGCGGTCACGCTGACCAGGGTGGTGGACGCCCCGGCGATGGTGCTGGTGACCGAGACCGGGTTCCACGCGCTCACCTTGGCGAGGTCGGCGGCACTGGTGGCCAGGGCGGCGAAGGCGGCGTTCAGCTCCTGGAGCGACTTGACGTTCGTCTGCTCGGCGGTGACCTTCGACTTGATGCCGTTCTGGGTCGCTGCCTCGACCTGCATCAGCTGGGAGACGAGCGAGCTGGTGTCCAGCCCGGACACGAGGCCGCTGATGGTGGCGATCGAAGCCATCGTGCTCTCCCTTCTCGGTGACGAAGACGAGGTCCGGGCGAGGAGCGAGTCGGGGACTCACCCCTCGCCCGGACCGTCGTGTGGGTCTTGCGTGTGGTGCCTAGGTTCAGCGGAGCAGCTGGAGAACGCTCTGCGGAGCCTGGTTCGCCTGAGCGAGCATCGCAGTGCCGGCCTGGCTCAGGATGTTCGCGCGGGTGAAGTTGACCATCTCGGACGCCATGTCGGTGTCACGGATCCGGCTCTCCGAGGCGGACAGGTTCTCGACCGCGACGTTGAGGTTGTTGATGGTGTGCTCGAACCGGTTCGACACCGCACCGAGCTCGCCACGCAGCGTCGACGTCGCCGTGATGGCGTCGGTGACCGTGGTGTTGTCGGTGATGTCCAGCGCCAGGGTGCTGACCGAGCCCGACAGGTCGACCGAGAGGACGTCCGTCGAGGTGGTGCCGACCTGGAAGTCGACCGACGCGTTGTTGAACAGCGCGACCCCGTTGAACTGGGTGGAGGTCTGGATCCGGTCGATCTCGGAGCTCAGAGCGTCGAACTCGGACTGCAGAGCGGCCTGCGAGTCGGCGTTCTGGGTACCGTTGTTGTACTGCACCGCGAGGTCGTTCATGCGCTGCAGCATCGAGTGCACCTCGGCGAGGGCACCTTCAGCGGTCTGGGCGACGCTGATGCCGTCCTGAGCGTTGCGAACGGCGACCTTGAGGCCTCCGACCTGCGAGCGCAGGCCCTCGGAGATGGCGAGACCAGCGGCGTCGTCAGCGGCGCGGTTGATCCGGAAGCCGCTGGACAGCTTCTCCAGCGACTTGGAGAGCTGGCCCTGGGTGACCGACAGGTTGCGGTAGGAGTTGAACGCGTCGGTGTTCTGGTTGATACGGAGACTCATGATGGTTTCCTTCCTGGATGAGTGAGTCGTACTGCTGGGGCCCGTCCTTGGGCCCGTGCCGTACTCATCGGCGGCGCCGATGAGGGGCTGAGAGGTTCTCGCGACTTTTTGGACCGGTTTTCCCGGTCCGGGGCGAGAAAGGGTCAGGCGGTCTCGTCGAGAGCGCTGATCCCGGTGGGGCGGCGTACCGAAGCGGCGTGCCGGGTGGCGACGGCGGCGAAGTACGCCTCGCGACGGCGGGCGGCCGAGCCGTTGGGCCGCTCGTGCGGCTGCAGCAGCGAGGGGTCGAGCTCGTGGTTCATCGCGTCCCGGAGCAGGACCAGAGCCTCGGCGCGCATCTGCGAGACCCGCGATTCGGTGACACCCAGCTCGGCCGCGATCTCGGCCATCGGGCGCTCCTCGAGGAAGTAGTCGGAGATCACGATGCGCAGCCGCTCGGGCAGCTCGGCGACCGCTTCGACCAGGTAGGCCAGCCGCTCCCGGTGCTCGACGAGCTGCTCGGGGGTGGGGCCGGCGGAGGGGAGTACGTCGTCCAGCGAGGCGTCCTGAGCGCCCTGCAGGGAGAGCACCTGGGCACGAGCGATGTCCTCGTCGTTGCGGGCGATCTCGGCCAGGGTCATGCCGACGGCCTCGGCGACCTCGTTCTGGCTCGGGGCCCGGCCGAGGATGCTGGCCAGCTGGGAGCGGGTGGCGTCCAGGTCGCGGGCCCGGCGCCGTACCGAGCGGGACGCCCAGTCGATGCCGCGGAGCTCGTCGAGCACCGCGCCGCGGACCCGGGTCGCCGCGTAGCGGGCGAACGGGACGCCGCGGGAGGCGTCGTAGGACTTGCTGGACTGTACGAGCGCTGCCAGACCGGCAGACGTGAGATCGTCGCGGCTGACGTGGCTGGGAACCCGGCCCATGGTCTCGCGGACGATGTGAGTGACGACAGGGATGCTGCTGATGATCAGCTCGTCCCGCTCTGCGTTCTCGGCGTTCTCCCTCATGACGCATACCTTTGTCGGTAATTGTCCGATTTGGTAGAGGTATGGCCGGTTTATGCCCCATTAGTCCGGTAAGTCGGGACCTAGGGCCCGGGGGTCAATGATCCGTTGGGGTCAGATGCGCCGCAAATCTCTCCCAGAAAGCCTCAACTACCGAAGCCCTCCCGCCGATGAGAGACGTATCAAGGACTCCACTCGGGAGCTGGAGCCGTCAACACAGTGCCTCCGGGCACGCGAAGGGCCGTCATGGAAAAGCTGTCGCAGATCCTCATGCGTGAGCGCGAGCTGCTGGACACGTTGCTGTTCCGGTTGGAGACCGAGCAGATGGTGCTCGCCAGCGGGCGCACGCGCTGGCTGATGCGTGCCGCACGTGAGGTCGAGCAGGTGCTCGCCACGATCCGGGAGACCGAGATCCTCCGTGCCGTCGCCGCGGACGCCGTGGCCGCCTCGATCGGCCTGGCGTACAACCCGAGCCTGCGGGTCCTGGCCGAGTCGGCCGAGGAGCCCTGGCGGACGATTTTCGGTGAGCACCACGCCGCCTTCGTGTCGGTGACCCAGGAGATCGGCGCACTGGCCGACGCCAACCGCGACCTGATCACCGCCGGCTACCGCTCGGCGCGCGAGACCCTGATGAGTCTCGACGGCGGCCCGGACAGCTACGGTAGCGACGGTTCCGCCGTCACCGTCTCCGACCAGCGCCAGCGGCTCCTGGACTGGAGCATCTGACGTGTCGACCTTCTCCGGGCTGAACACCGCGCTGAGCGCCCTGCGCTACAACAGGGTCGCGATGGACGTGGCCAGCAACAACATCGCCAACGTCGGCACCGACGGCTACAGCCGTCGTCGGATCAACGGCGAGGCGGTCGGAGCCCCGGCGCAGCCGGCGATGTGGTCGCGGTACGTCGGCGCCGGAGACGGGGTCCGGGTCTCGAGCATCGACCGGATGGCCGACGCGCTGCTCGACGTACGCGCCCGGCGCGAGCACGGCAGCCAGGCCTACCTCGACATCCGCCAGGCCGTCCTGCAGCGGGTGGAGAGCGGCATCGGCGAGCCCGGCGACGCCGGCGTGGCCGCCGCGATCGCCGACTTCCGCTCGGCCTGGCACGACCTGGCCAACAACCCGGGCAGCGACGCGGCTCGCTCCGCCGTCCTCGGACGGGCCGCCACCCTCGCCGACGCGATCCGGATCCAGGCCCGCAACATCGAGACCGAGTCCGGTGACCAGCGCTTCCGGGTCCAGGCCGATGTGGCCGAGGTGAACACCCTCGCCAGCGACCTCGCCGCCACCAACAAGAGCATCGCCGTCGCGACCCTGAACGGCACCGACGCCGGTATTCTGCTGGACAAGCGCGACCAGCTCGCGATGCGGCTCTCCGAGCTCACCGGGGCGACCGCCACCGGCCGCGCCGACGGCGGTTTCGACGTCTCGATCAACGGTGTTCCGTTGGTGGTCGGCAACACCGCGGGCACCCTGGAGATCGCCTCCGGCATCACTCCGACCGGCGGCAGCGACGGCAGCCCGATCACCTTCACGATCACCGACGGCAGCGGGACGACCGTGGTCCCGGGTGGGATGACCGGCGACCTCGGTGGTGTCACCGACCTGCTCAACACCACGCTGCCGGCGTACACCGCCGGTCTCGACGCGATCGCCGAGCAGCTCGCCGACGAGATCAACGCCCAGCACCAGGCCGGGTTCGACGCCGCCGGCAACCCCGGCCAGCCGCTGTTCAGCTACACCCCGGGCAGTGCCGCGTCCTCGATCGCGGTCGCGCTGACCGCGCCGGGCGAGCTGGCCGCCTCCGGGATCCCCGGGGGAGGGCTGGACGCGAGCAACGCCACCGCGCTCGCCACCGCGACCGGGGTCGAGGCGTCGTACCAGCGCCTGATCAACAGCTTCGGCGCCGAGGTCGCCTCGGTCTCCCGGCTCGCCGCGAACCAGCAGGTGCTCACCAGCCAGGTCGACGGCTCGCGGGAGCAGCTCTCCGGGGTCAACCTCGACGAGGAGACGGTCTCCATGCTCGCGGCGCAGCGGGCCTACGAAGCGGCCGCGCGGGTGATGACCACCCTCGACTCCGTCTTCGACACGCTCATCAACCGGACGGGACTGACGCGCTGATGGCTATCCAGAGGGTCACCCAGAACATGCTCAGCGACCGGTCCGTCGGTGCGCTCCAGAACGGTCTGTCCCGGCTCGCGAAGCTCCAGGAGCAGCTCTCCACCGGACGGGTCCTCAACCGGCCGTCCGACTCGCCGACCGACACCACCTCCGCGATGCGGATCCGCTCGTCGATCATCGACACCCGCCAGTTCGGCCGCAACGCCAACGACGGCAACGGCTGGCTGAGCCAGATCGATTCGGCGTTGACCAACGCCAACAGTCAGGTGCTCCGAGCCCGGGACCTGGCGCTCCAGGGCGCCAACGAGGGCGGGATGGGGCCGGCCGCCCGGGAGGCGCTGGCGGCGGAGATCGATCAGATCCGCGGGGGACTGATCGATACCGCCAACACCAACTACCTCGGGCGGCCGGTTTTCGGTGGCGTCACCGCGGGGGCTGCGGCGTACGACGCCGCCGGCGTCTACATCGGTACGCCAGGCGCGGTGAACCGGACCATCTCGGAAGGGTCGAGCATCCGCGTCGACGTGGACGGGCAGGCCGCGTTCGGCCCCACCGGTTCGTCGGTCTTCGACCACCTCGACGCGCTCGCCACCGCGCTGCGTGCCGGTGACCAGGCCGGGATCAGCGCCAGCATCGGCGCGCTCGACGCCGTCCGGGACCGGATCACCACCACCCAGACCGAGGTCGGCAGTCGGCAGATCCGGGTCGAGGCCGCTATCCAGGCCGCCCAGGACAACGAGCTACGGCTGAGCACGTCCCTCTCGAACGTCGAGAACGCGGACCTTCCGAAGGTGATCGTGGACCTCCGGATGCAGGAGACGGCGTACCAGGCCTCGCTCGCGGCGACGGCCCGGGTGATGCAGCCGAGCCTGCTGGACTTCCTGCGATGACGAGGGCAGTCATGACCAGGGCGCCGATGAGTGCGCCTCCGACAAGGGAGCCTGCAATGATGCGGAGCATGCCTGAGATCCCGGTGATCGACCTCGTGCACCCGTTGCCGGGGTTTCCCGATCAGCGCCGCTTCGCGCTCGTCCAGCTCGACGAGGACGGGGTGCTCTGCCAGCTGCGTTCCCTCGACGACCCGAACCTGCGGTTCCTGGTGGTCCCGCCGGTCAGCTTCTTCCCCGACTACGCACCCGAGGTCGGGGACGACGTCGTCGCCGACCTCCAGATCGAGTCGGTGGAGGACGTGATCGTGCTGCTGGTCCTCAATGCCGGGGAGTCGCTGAGCACCACCACGGCCAACCTGATGGCCCCCGTCGTGGTCAACACGGCGACGCGGCGGGCGAGCCAGGTGATCCTGGACGACCCGAACCTGCCCATCGCGGCGCCGCTGGTGGCCTGATCGCTGCGCTCCTCAACGCTCCTCGCTACGCGAACACACGAGCAAGCACACGAGGAAGCTCGCGCGTTGCTCCGCTCGTTCGCGTAGCCTCTTCCTCATGTTGGTCCTGAGCCGCCGTGTCGGCGAGAGCGTCGTCATCGGTGAGGACGTGACGGTCACGGTCCTCGAGGTCCGCGGCGACATCGTCCGGGTCGGCATCGACGCCCCGCGCTCGGTCGCGGTGCACCGGGCTGAGCTGCTCGCCCAGCTCGAGACCAGCAACCGCGAGGCCGCCTCGCCGAGCGACGACGCGGTGGCGACCCTCAGCAAGGCCCTCCGCGGCGCTCAGGACGGCTGATCGTCCCCCGAGCGTGACCTGAGGACACATCCGGGAGTTGTCACTGGCATCTCCTCGAAAGGTTCTCGCCGTGCAGCCTCGCCG
Source organism: Marmoricola sp. (assembly GCA_041618295.1). Classification (GTDB taxonomy): domain Bacteria; phylum Actinomycetota; class Actinomycetes; order Propionibacteriales; family Nocardioidaceae; genus Marmoricola. Next base: position 12,711 of record JBFJNH010000021.1, on the reverse strand, counting down.
CCTCCTCGTCCCCCTGCTCGCCCTCGCCGGTCTGGTGCTCCCGTTGGGCTTCGTCCCGGCCCAGGCTGCCACCGGTCGGTACGTCGAGTACGTCGCCCTCGGTGACTCCTGGTCCGCGGACGTGGTGATCGCGGACCTGGGTGGCCTGCCCGACTCGACCCACGCGCCCACCGGGTGCGCCCAGTCCCGGGTCAACTACCCGAAGCTGCTCGCGAAGCGGTTGGGCGTGAAGCGGTTCCGGGACGCGACCTGCGGTTCGGCGACGACGACGCACTTCTTCAAGCCTCAGACCGGGCTGCCCACCGGGGAGACGAACCCGCCGCAGTTCGACCGGCTCACCTCCCGGACCGACCTCGTCACCGTCGGCATCGGCGGCAACGACGCCGGCTTCGCGGCCGCCGCGGTCAGCTGCATCAACCTGCTGCCGACCAACACCGATGCCTTCGACGCGCTGCTCCTGCCGGTCTCGATCCCGTTCCTCGGCTCCCGGGCCCCGATCGGCGGGTGCAAGCAGCGGTTCGTGGTCGACGGCCGCGACCTCCTCGCCGAGCGGATCGCGGCCTCGGAGTGGAAGCTGGTCAATGCGCTGCGCGAGATCCACCGGCGCTCGCCGAAGGCGCGGATCCTAATGGTCGACTACCTCGACGGCATCCCCGCGAAGGGGTGCTACCCGCTGGTGCCGATCACGGACACCGACATGGCCTACCTGCACGTCACCTTCAAGCGTCTCAACGCGATGGTGAAGCGGGCCGCGGCCCGAGGCGGCGCGGAGTTCGTGAACACCTACGTCGATTCCCCCGGGCGCGACGTCTGCCAGCCCCCGACGGTGCGGTACGTCGAGGGCCTTGGCGGGGTCTCGCTGAACGGGCCCGCGGTCGCCGTTCCGGCGCACCCGAACTCGGCCGGAGCGGCGAGCCAGTACCGCTCGGTCCTCAAGCAGGTCGCCCGGACACCGCTGGTGCGGTAGACCCCGACCGCGGGGTGGTCCAGCCCAGTCGGAGGGGCTGTCCAGGTCACGACCCTCTTCCCTCAGGTTCCCCGGACCGGTGCCGATGAGCACCGGTGTTGGAGAGCCCAGAAGGGGGCGCAGTGGACGACGATGCCGAGATCATCGCCGAGTTCCTCGTGGAGAGCCACGAGAACCTGGACCAGCTCGACCGGGACCTGGTCGACCTGGAGCGCGACCCCGGATCCCGGGAGTTGCTCTCGAGCATCTTCCGCACCATCCACACGATCAAGGGCACCAGCGGCTTCCTGGCGTTCAACCGTCTCGAGGCACTGACCCACGTCGGGGAGAACCTGCTCTCCCGGCTCCGCGACGGCCAGATGGAGATGACCGGCCCGGTCACCGAGTCGTTGCTGTCCATGGTGGACACGGTGCGGGCGCTGCTGGAGTCGGTTGAAGCTTCCGGCAACGACACCGCGGCTGCTGTCGACGTGGACACGGTCGTGAACACGCTCCGCCAGGTCCTTGAGGGCGCTGAGGGCCCGTCGCCCGCGGCGGAGGAGCCCGCGGAGGACCGGGCTCGTCCGGATGCAGCGGAGCCGACTCCTGTCGTCGAAGCATCCGCGGAGCCCGTCTCGGACCCCGTTGAGGAACCCGAGGAGGCCCTGGTGGAACCCGCTCGAGAAGACGACGTCGACGAGGTCGCAGACCATGCAGCCGGAGGGGTCGTCGCCGAGGTGGGCGACGCGGGGCTGGTCGAGGCAGCCGAGCTGGACGCCGGTGAGCCCGAGCGGGTGCACCCCAAGCTCGGCGAGATCCTGGTCGAGCGCGGCATCGTCAGCAGCGCCGACATCGAGGAAGCGCTGGCCGAGCAGTCCGCGGCCGACCAGGGTGACGACACCGCGCGCCGCGGTGTCGTGGACTCCTCGGTCCGGGTCGACGTCGATCTGCTCGACAGCCTGGTGCAGCTCGTCGGCGAGCTCGTGCTCACCCGCAACCAGGTGCTGCAACGCACCGAGAGCCAGGACGACATCGAGCTCGTCCGCGCCGCCCAGCGACTCGACCTCGTCGCCAGCGAGCTGCAGGAAGGGATCATGAAGACCCGGATGCAGCCGATCGGCCAGGTCTGGTCGAAGATGCCGCGGGTCGTCCGGGACCTCGCCGTCCAGCTCGGCCGCGAGGTCGACCTGCAGATGGAGGGTCACGACACCGAGCTCGACCGGTCGCTGCTCGAGGCGCTCAAGGGGCCGCTGACCCACCTTGTCCGCAACGCGCTGGACCACGGCATCGAGACCCCGGCCGACCGGACCGCCGCGGGCAAGTCCGCTCAGGGCCGCCTGTTGCTGCGCTCGTTCCACGAGAGCGGCCAGGTGGTCATCGAGATCAGCGACGACGGCAAGGGGATCGATCCGGACGTGATCGCCCGGGTCGCGATCGAGCGCGGCGTGATCACCCGGGACCAGGCGGCCCGGATGGAGACCCGCGAGATCGTGAACCTGATCTTCCGGCCGGGGTTCTCCACCGCGGCCGAGGTGACCAACGTGTCCGGACGCGGCGTCGGGATGGACGTCGTCCGCACCAACATCGAGCGGATCGGCGGCACCGTCGACATGCAGAGCCAGGTCGGGGTCGGCACCACCTGCCGCGTCCGGATCCCGCTCACCCTGGCGATCATCCCCGCGCTGGTCATCGGTGAGGGCGAGGAGACCTACGCGATCCCGCAGGCCAACCTGGTCGAGCTGGTCCGCCTCGAGGCCGAGGACATGACCCGCAACGTCGAGGAGGTCGCCGGTGCTCCGGTGCTCCGGCTGCGCGGGCACCTGCTACCGCTGGTCTCGATGGCCGAGGTCCTCGGTCGGACCCGTCCCGAGGCCGACGCGCTCACCGTCGTGGTGGTCCAGGCCGACGACATGCGGTTCGGGATCTGCGTCGACAAGGTGCACGACACCCAGGAGATCGTCGTCAAGCCGATCGGTCGCCAGCTCAAGCTGCTGCCGACGTACGCCGGCGCGACCATCATGGGCGACGGCCGGGTGGCGTTGATCCTCGACGTCCCGGGCATCGCGCACGCGCACGCCATCGCCCAGCAGTCCGCCGCGGCGAGCCGTCCCGCCGACGGCGTCGTCGCCGGTGCTGCGGACAGCACCGCGCTGCTCGTCCTCGAGGTCGGCGGCCAGCGGGCCGCGTTGCCGCTGCGCGAGGTCTCCCGGCTCGAGGAGTTCACGTTGGACCGGATCGAGAAGTCGGGCAACGCCGAGGCGGTCCAGTACCGCGACGGCATCCTGCCGCTGGTGCGGCTTGCCGGCGCCATCGGGCTGGTCGAGCGGGTCCGCGACGACGATCAGGTCTCGGTGGTCGTCCACGAGTCCGGGGCCACCCGAATCGGGATCGTGATCGACCGGGTCCTCGACGTCGTCGACGCAGCCGTCGTCCGCAGCGACGTCGGCCGCCGTGCCGGGGTCCTCGGCTCGGCCGTGATCGGGGACCGGGTCACCGACCTGGTCGACCTGGACGCCGTGGTGGCGCTGTCGGGAGTGGGTGCGTGATGGCCAGGTCCTTGCAGTACTGCACGTTCTGGGTCGACGGACTCTTCTTCGGGGTCGAGGTCTCCGGGGTCCAGGAGGTCCTGCGCTACCAGCCCCTGACCGTGGTGCCCTCGGCTCCGGAAGCCGTCCAGGGCCTGATCAACCTGCGCGGCCAGATCGTGACCGCGCTCGACCTGCGTTGCCGGCTGGGGCTCCCGCCCCGTCCCGAGGACGCACTTCCCATGAACGTGATCGTGCGGAGCCGTGGCGAGGTGGTCAGCCTCCTCGTCGACGACATCGGCGACGTGATCACGGTCGACACCTCACCGGGCGGCCTCGAGATCGAGCCGACCCCCGCAAACGTGCCGTCGACCGTGCAGGACGTGGTCTCCGGAGTGCTCGCGCTCCCGGACGCGATCCTGCTCGTCCTCGACGCCGATCGCGCAGCCGACGTCTCGGTTGTGCCCCAACCCACCGGAGGAACCCCATGACAGAGCTCGACACCGCCCCGGTCAACGGGACGGGCACCCGGTCCCGCACGCCGAAGGCACGGGGGAGCGAAGCGACCGACCGCAAGGCGGCCGCCAAGACCGCGACCGACCTCACCAAGCTGATCTCCGTCCTGGACGGGCTGCCCACGCGGGTGATGCTGGCGGACCGCGACTTCGTGATCACCTACGCGAACCCGGCGACCGTCGAGGGCCTGCGGCCGATCGCGGACTGGATCCCGGTCAAGCCCGACGAGCTTGTTGGTTCGAGCCTGGACATCTTCCACAAGGACCCGTCGTACCAGCGGAACCTGCTGGCCGACGCCTCGAACTTCCCGCGCCGGGCGCTGATCAGCGTCGGCCCGGAGACCCTCGACCTCACCGTGGCAGCGCTCCTCGACGACGACGGCGAGTACGTCGGCGCGATGGCGACGTGGGAGAACGTGACCGCCAAGCTCGAGCTGGAGAAGCAGGTCGCGCGGGTCACCTCGATGATGGAGAACTCGCCGACGAACATGATGTTCGCCGACCGCGACTTCGTGATCACCTACATGAACCCGGCTTCGCTGGAGACCCTCGCAGGCCTCGAGGAGCACCTGCCCGTGAAGGCGGCCGAGGTCGTCGGCTCCAGCCTGGACATCTTCCACAAGTCGCCGGCCTACCAGCGCGACATCCTGGCCGTGGCCGAGAACCTGCCGCGGCGCGCCAACATCAGCGTGGGCCCGGAGACGCTGGACCTGCTGGTCTCGGCGATCACCGACGACAAGGGCGAGTACATCGGCGCGATGGCGACGTGGGAGGTCATCACCGACCGCCTCGAGTCCGAGCGCCGGATCGCCGAAGCGGCAGCCGACACCGCTGCGGTCAACAACGTGCTCTCCAGCCTGGCTGCGGCTACCTCGGTCGAGGAGGCCGTCCAGTCGGCCCTGGACACCGTGCGGAACGACTTCGGGTGGGCCTACGGCTCGTTCTGGACCATCAAGGAGGGCGACGACAAGCTCACCTTCGCCCAGGAGTCGGGTGACGCGGGTCCGGAGTTCCGCAAGGTCACGCTGGAGGCGTCGTTCGCCGAAGGGGTCGGTCTGTCGGGCCGGGCCTGGAAGACCCGGGACCTCTTCTTCACCCAGGACATCGGCGAGATGACCGACTGCGTCCGGGCTCCGGTCGCCCAGAAGGTCGGCGTGAAGTCGGGTGTCTGCTTCCCGATCATCGTCAACGGCGACGTCATCGGCACGATGGACTTCTTCGCCACCGAGACCCTGCACCCGTCGGAGCAGCGGCTCGACTCGCTGCGCAACGTCGGCCGGCTCGTCTCCCAGGCGATCGCCCGGGTGGAGAAGGAGACCGCCGACCGGGACGCCGCCGCCGATCTGGCCCGGAAGGTCGAGATGGTCCTCGAGGTCGTGCGGTCCGCCGCGGAGGGGGACCTGACCCAGGAGATCCCGATCGCCGGCGACGACGCCATCGGTCAGCTCGCGGCCGGGCTCGGCTCGCTGCTCGAGACCCTGCGGGGCAGCATGACGAACATCGGAACCACCGCCGACACGCTCGCGGTGGCCTCCGAGCAGCTCACGATCCTCTCCCAGGGGATGGGCGACGGGGCGACCTCGACCTCGGACCGGGCGGCCAGTGCCTCCGGTGCCTCGGTCCAGGTCTCGGCCAGCATCCAGACGGTCGCCACCGCGGCCGAGGAGATGACGGCGAGCATCCGGGAGATCGCCAAGAACGCGACCGAGGCGGCGACCGTCGCCACCGGAGCGGTCGGGGTGGCCAGCTCGGCGCAGGGCACCGTGGCCAGCCTCGGCGAGTCCAGCGCGGAGATCGGTCAGGTCATCAAGGTGATCACCTCGATCGCTCAGCAGACCAACCTGCTGGCCCTCAACGCCACCATCGAGGCGGCGCGGGCCGGTGACGCGGGCAAGGGCTTCGCCGTGGTCGCCAACGAGGTCAAGGAACTGGCCAAGGAGACCGCTCGGGCGACCGAGGACATCGGTCAGAAGATCGAGGCGATCCAGTCCGACACCCAGGGTGCGGTCGCCGCGATCGCGGAGATCTCCGAGGTGATCGGCCGGATCAACGACATCCAGACCACGATCGCCTCGGCGGTCGAGGAGCAGACCGCGACCACCAACGAGATCGCCCGCAGCGTCACCGAGGCTGCGGCCGGTGCGAACGGGATCGCCGAGGACGTCACTCAGGTCGCCAGTGCGGCCGAGGACACCCGACAGGGAGCGCAGAACACGCTCCAGTCGGCCACCGACCTCGCCGGCATGGCCGCGGAGCTCAAGGGCCTGGTCGGACGGTTCACCGTCTGACGACGGGGGGACGGCAGGCGTCGTGCTGACCGCTGGGGGTGGTCGGCACGGCGCTTCGCCGTGTCCCGGATCGTCGGGCCCGAGGACGGGCGTTCAGACCTTCCTGACCACGCTCGACTTCAGCTGCATCGGGCCGACGCCGTCGACCTTGCAGTCGATGTCGTGGTCGCCGACGCCGTCGACGAGGCGGATGTTCTTGACCCGGGTCCCGACCTTCACGACCGTCGAGGTTCCCTTGACCCTCAGGTCCTTGACCACGGAGACGGTGTCGCCGTCGGCGAGCACGTTCCCGACCGCGTCCTTCACGACGCGGTCAGCGGCGGCGGCGGCTTCCTCGGTCGGCGACCACTCGTGGGCGCACTCGGGGCAGACGAGCAGGGCGCCCAGGGGATAGGTGTACTCGCTGCTGCACGCCGGGCACGGGGGCAGGGTGTCGGTCACGGTGGTGCCTTTCGAGGGATCGGAGGGGTCTCAGCGCCAGAAGCAGAGCCAGGCCCCGATGGCCGCCGGAAGCAGGGCCAGGGCCAACCAGGGCGAGAGCGATGCCTTCTGGTGGATGAGCCGGAAGGCGACCAGGCCGCCGGCGGCCAGCACGGTCGCCACCACGAGCAGCCCGATCCGGTTTCCCGGCTCGGACGGGTCGGTGAACACGGCGGCGATCACGATGCCGGCCGCGAGGTGCTCGACCGTCACCAGGGCCAGCGAGGACATGATCCACCGCTGGACGGTGGTGATCGACATCGTGCCGGTCGCGGCGCGGGGCGGGCGGGGCTGCCCGGGGACCATCAGGTGTCGGGCGACCCGGTGCTCGGTGTTCCCGGTCACGGCGTGCCCTGGCTGAGCGCGGTGGTGAGCCGGTCCGTCACCCGCGCGGTGACCAGCTCGACCGGGCCGTCGCCCTCGATCACGTGCAGCAGTCCGCGTTCGGCGTACCGCGCGGTCAGCGGGGCGGTCTGCTGCTCGAAGAGCTCCTGGCGCCGTCGGATCACCTCGGCGGTGTCGTCGGTGCGCCCCTGGTCACGCGCGCGCAGGAGCAGGCGGTCGACCAGGACGTCCGGGGCGACCACGAGCTCGACCACGGCGTCGAGCCCGGTGCCCCGGGACTCCAGGACCGCGTCGAGCTCGTCGACCTGGTGCAGGGTCCGGGGGTAGCCGTCGAGCAGGAAGCCCTGGCTGCAGTCCGCCTGGCCCAGACGGTCCCGCACCATCTGGTTGGTGACCTGGTCCGGGACGTACTCGCCGGCGTCCATGTACTCCCGGGCGATGCGGCCCAGCGGGGTCCCGTCGGCGACGTTGGTCCGGAAGATGTCCCCGGTGGAGATGGCGGGGATGTCGAAACGGCGCGCGAGGTGGACGGCTTGGGTGCCCTTGCCCGAGCCGGGCGGGCCCATGATGAGAAGACGCATGGCGGTGGCCTTTCTGTACAGCTTTCTGGGCGGTCAGGGCGCCTTTGCCCTGGTCCTGGTGCGGTGGTGGCAGTGGTTCAGGTCAGTGGTGCGTGGACGGTTCGGGCGGCGTGGATGCGGGCGTGCGCGATGGCGTCGGGGGTGGTGGCGAAGGCATGCCGCTCGTGCGCGAGTCGGTCGTAGGCGCCGAGCCGGCGCAGGGGCCGGACGTGCTCGGGACGCACCCCGGAGAGAAGCACCGTGATGCCGCGTCCTTCCAGCCTCTTGATCGTGTCCGCGAGCACGGACGCACCGGTGGCGTCGAGGGTTGTCACCCGTGACATCCGCAGGATCACGACGCGTACGTCGCTCACCTCCGCGAGCCGGAGCAGGAAGTCGTGGGCGGCGGCGAAGAACAACGGGCCGTCGATCCGGTAGGCGACGATGTGGTCGTCGAGCAGCCGGTGCTCCTCGTCAACGTGCTCGGGCCGTTCGTGCTCGGCGAGCGGGACCTCGTCGACGCGACTGGTCAACGCGGTTTGGCGCAGCGCGAAGAAACCGGCCAGGACCAGGCCGATCAGGACTGCGGTGACCAGGTCGAACGCCACGGTCGCGATCGCGGTGACCAGCAGGACGACACCGTCGCCGCGGGTGGCGCGGGCGAGTGCCAGCACGCTGGAGACCCGGACCATCTGGACCGCCGTCGCCGCCAGCACGGCGGCCAGGGCGGCCAGCGGGATCGTGGAGACCCACCGGGCGGCGATCAGGACGACACCGAGGATCACCGCTGAGTGGACCAGGGCTGCCAGTCGTGAACCTGCTCCGGAGCGCACGTTGACCGCGGTGCGGGCAATCGCGGCCGTCGCCGGGATCCCGCCGAGCAGGGGGGTGGCGAGGTTGGCCAGGCCCTGCCCGAACAGCTCGCGGTCCGGGTCGTGGTGCTCGCCGATCGACATCGCGTCGGCGACCGTGGCCGAGGCCAAGCTCTCCAGGGCTGCGAGCGACGCGACCGCGACCGCGGGGAGCAGCAAGGCGTCGAGCTGGTCCCAGGCCGCGGTCGGGAACGACGGTGCCGGGAGGCCCGCCGGGATATGGCCCAACGTCGCCAGCCCGAGGTCGAGCACGTGGTTGGCCACGGCCACCGCGGACACGACGACCAGAGGGCCGGGGACGCCGGGTCGGATCCGGGCGACCAGCAGGATCGCCGCCGCGCCCAGGCTGGCGACCAGGATCGGGCCCGCGGTCGGGTGCAGCACCCAGGCTCGGATGGCGTCGTAGCCCAGGACTGCGGCGCGTTCGGCGTGGACGTCGACCCCGAGCGCGGTCGGCAGTTGCTGGAGCAGGATGATCGCGGCGATGCCGAGCGTGAAGCCCTCGACCACGGGGACCGGCACGTAGTGGATGTAGCGACCGACTTTCGCGAACGCCAGGGCGACCAGGATGAGTCCGGCGAGCAGGCCGACGACCAGGACTCCGTCGGTGCCGAACTGTGCTGCGATCGGCACCAGCACCACGGTCATCGCTCCGGTCGGGCCGCTGACCTGTACCCGGCTGCCGCCGAAGACGGCGGCGAGGGCTCCCGCCACGATCGCAGTGATCAGGCCGGCTCGGGCGCCCAGGCCGGAGCTGACGCCGAAGCCGAGGGCCAGCGGGAGAGTGACCAGCGCGACCAGGAGTCCGGCGCTCAGGTCGCGACGGCGTGCGCCGGACCAGTCGCTTCGCACCGGGAGCAGGGCGCGGACCCGGGCAGCGGTCGGACCCAGCCACGGAGCCGCGGCGGTGGACGTGGGGGACATCGGCTCAGACCCGGAGGTCGAGGGTCGCGAGGACGTCGGCGAGTACGTCCGACCGGCTTCGGGTGGCGTCGATCGTGATCAGGCGTCCGATGGGCGCGAGGTGCTTGCGCAACGTTTCGAACTCGGCGGGGTGCAGCATCCGTCGGCGCGCACCGGCCGGGTCTCCGCCGGAGACGATGGTCCGGGCGATGCGCTGGACCCGCTGGTCGTAGTCGGCCTTGAGGTAGACGAAGTACTGGATCTCTGCGCCGTCCGGCGCGCGCGCGTCGAGCTTCTCCAATTCCTCCAGCGTCGCCGGTACGCCGTCCAGGACCAGGGCGGTGCCGTCCTCGACGACCAGGGCCGGGTCGTCCATCGACGCGATCGGGCGCACGCCGAGCAGCCCGGCCAGCGCGTTGGCCAGGGTGGTCTTGCCGGCACCGGAGTAGCCGAGGACCGCGATGCGCATACTCAACGTCCGGCCGGGGCCGGCGGGGTGAGCTCAGGCTCCAGGTCCGCCTGGCTGGCGGCGATGCCAGAGAGGATCGTGCGGGCTGCGGCGAGCAGGTCGCGAACCTCGCCGACGCTGACGGAGTACCGGACCTCGGAGCCGTTGCGGTAGGAGACGACCATCGACGTCCTGCGGAGAACGGCCAGCTGCTGGGAGAGGTTGCTCGGCGCGATCGTGATCTTCTCCAGCATCTCGTGGACGGCGTGGTCGCGCTCGGAGAGGAGTTCGAGGATGCGGATCCGTGCGGGATGCCCGAGGGTTTTGAAGAACTCCGCCTTGGCTTGGTAGAGCGGCACGCTCATCGGGCTCTCCTCGTCGCTGGCAGGTCCATCTCACTGAAGAATACGTGACTTGCAAAGATTATCAAGTCATGTATTGTCGGGCCGCACCTTGCACCCCGAACGAAAGACGCAATGATGTCGCCCATGGATGACGTTCTTGATGCCGCTGGCCTGACCAATCCCCGTGTCCGCGAGTACGTGAAGTACTGGGCCGAGCTCACCGGTGCGGAGCGCATCGAAGTCGTCGGACCGGACGACGACGCCCGCCTGATCCAGGAGTGCCTGGACGCGGGCGAACTGCTGCCTGCGGGTGAGGGTCGGTACTACTCGCGCAGCTACCACAAGGACACGGCTCGCTCCGAGGAGCGCACCATCGTCGCGACCAGCGACGAGAAGGACCGCGGCGTCTACAACAACTGGCGGTCGGCCAGTGAGATGACGCCCCTGCTGGAGAGCCGGATGCGCGGCGCTTCGGCCGGCAAGACGATGTACGTGATCCCGTACCTGATGGCTCCCGCGGGCAACCCGCTGGCCCCGTGGGCGACCGGCGTCGAGCTCACCGACGCCCGCACCGTGGTGCTGCACATGATCCGGATGGCCCGCGTCGGCGTGAAGTACGTCAACGACCTCGCCGACCCGAACCAGTTCGTCCGCGCCGTGCACGTCACCGGCGACCTGGAGAACCTCGGTCAGGGCACCCCGGAGGACCAGCGCTACTTCGTGACGGTGGCCGACGAGCGGACCATCCTGCACTTCGGGTCGTCGTACGGCGGCAACGCCCTGCTCGGCAAGATCGCCCACGGTCTGCGCCAGGCGGCGTACGACGGCTGGGACTCGGGGATCTTCCTGGCCGAGCAGTACATGCTGATCGGGATCCACGACAAGGAGACCGGGAAGGACTACCACATCTGCGGTGGCTTCCCGAGCGCCTCGGGCAAGACCAACCTGGCGATGATGCTGGCCCCGGACGCCCTGGGCGACCGGTACCACGTCTCCTTCTACGGCGACGACATCGCCTGGCTCTGGGTCGACGAGGCCAGCGGCCGGCTCTACGGCATGAACCCGGAGTACGGCGTCTTCGGTGTCGCCAAGGACACCAACGAGAACACCAACCCGACCGCGCTGGCCTCGGTCCGCCCCGGCACCGGCACGATCTTCACCAACATCGCCTACAACCAGGACACCCAGGAGGTCTGGTGGGAGGGCCGCACGCCCGAGCCGCCGGCCGACCCGACCGGGTGGCTGGACTGGAAGGGCAACCCGATCTCGGAGCGGACGCCCGAGCAGGCCGACGAACCGTGGGCGCACCCGAACAGCCGGTTCACCACCACGCTGGACAACGTCCCGAACATCGCCACTGACTACGACGCCCCCGCGGGCGTCCCGATCGACGCGATCATCTTCGGCGGCCGGACCCGTGACCGCGAGCCGCTGGTCCGGGCGATCCACGACCTCGCCGAGGGCGTCTACGACGGCCTCACCCTGGGCGCCGAGGCCACCTTCGCGGCCGAAGGCACCGAGGGTGTGCTCCGCTACGACCCGATGTCGAACCGCCCGTTCATGGCGTACGGCGAGGGCGACTACGCGGCGCACTACCTGAAGGTCGTCGGCGCGGCGAAGGACCAGCCGATCTTCGCGCACGTGAACTGGTTCCAGCGCGGTGAGGACGGTCGCTTCCTGTGGCCCGGTTACCGCGACAACCTGCGCCCGCTGCTCTGGCTGCTCCAGCTCCGCAACGGCGAGGTCAAGGGGCGGGAGACCGCCGTCGGGATCATCCCGACCAAGGAGGAGCTCAACCTCGAGGGCGTCGACATCACGCCGGAGGACCTGGAGACGATCCTGTCGATCAACGTCCCGCGGTGGAAGCAGGAGATGGCAAACCGCGAGGAGCACCTCAAGCAGTTCCCGAACATGCCCGAGGAGATCTGGACGGCGCACCGCCGGGTCGCCGCGGCGCTGGACGCCTCCGAGGACTGATCCAGCGTCACGCGTGAAGCCCCCGACCGCTGCCGGCCGGGGGCTTCTGCGTTCCTGTGGATCGTCGGTTGCGCCATCCGTTGAGGCCGCTGGTGCTCGTCCGATGACGACTGCATCCCAGATTCGTACCGTTGCTTCCGTGAGCACCCAGGTCGCCGTCCGCCTACCTGACCGCCTCGTCGAGTTCCTCGACGGCATGGTCGAGCGCGGGGAGGCCGCCTCGCGCGCCGAGATCGTGAAGAAGGCACTGATGAAGTACGAGCGGCAGGTGCTGGCCGAGCGCGACGCGGCGATCTACCGGGAAACGGGTGACAGCGACCCTGAACTCGATGCCTGGGTGAACCACCGCTGGGATCTGCCGGCGTTCGACTGATGCGGCCCATTCGTCTCGTCACGGTAGACAAGGCGCGTCCTGCGGTCATCCTCACGCGGGGCACTGCGGTGGGTGCGCGGGTGAAAGTAACCGTAGCGCCGATTACCTCGACTGTGCGGGGCCTTGAGACTGAGG
>JBFJNH010000020.1:0-55041 GCA_041618295.1 Marmoricola sp. | reverse complement strand
CTTCGATCTACAGCCGCGACACCAAGCGGGCGCGGATCATCGCGCGCCAGATCAAGTGCGGCACCGTGAACATCAACGAGGCCTTCGGGGCCACCTTCGCCAGCATCGACGCTCCGATGGGCGGGATGCGCGAGTCCGGGATGGGCCGCCGGCAGGGCAGCGAGGGGATCCACCGCTACACCGAGACGCAGGCCGTGGCCTCGCAGGCGCTGCTCCGGTTCAGCCCGCAGTTCGGCCTCAGCGACGAGCAGTACGCGAAGATGATGACCGCGAGTCTGCGGCTGATGAAGAAGATGGGGAGGGCGTGACGTGGTGGACGTCTCGACAAGCTCGACGACCGGTGACGGCTCGACGACCGGTGACGGCTCGACGACCGGGTCCTTCGACTTCGACGTGATCATCATCGGCTCGGGTTTCGGCGGCTCGGTCAGCGCGCTCCGGCTCGCCGAGAAGGGCTACAAGGTCGCCGTCCTCGAGGCCGGTGCCCGGTTCCGCGACGAGGACTTCGCCGACACCTCCTGGGACGTGAAGCGCTACCTCTTCCGCCCCGAGGTCGGCTGCTACGGCATCCAGCGGATCGACGCGCTCAAAGACTGCATGATCGTCTCCGGCGCGGGGGTCGGCGGTGGCTCGCTGGTCTACGCGAACACGCTCTACGAACCGCTCGACCCGTTCTACTCCGACCCGTCGTGGGCACACATCACCGACTGGAAGTCCGAGCTGGCGCCCTACTACGACCAGGCGAAGCGGATGCTCGGCGTCGTCGAGAACCCGTTGCGCACCGCGGCCGACGACGTGATGTACAAGGTCGCGGTCGACATGGGGGTCGAGGAGACCTATCACCCGACTCCCGTCGGCGTCTTCTTCGGCGGCCCGGGGGAGACCCACCACGACACGATCGCGGACCCGTACTTCGGCGGCGTCGGCCCCGACCGGGTGCCCTGCAAGGCGTGCGGTGAGTGCATGACCGGGTGCCGGCACAACTCGAAGAACACCCTGGTCAAGAACTACCTCTACCTAGCCGAGGCCAAGGGCGTCCGGGTGATGCCGCTGACCACCGTGACCCGGATCAAGCCGTCGAACGGTGGCTACGAGCTGACCTGCAAGTTCACCAAGGCCAAGCGGGCGACGGCGAGCTCGACCCGGACGCTGACCGCCGAACAGGTGATCGTCGCGGCCGCGTCGCTGGGCACCCAGCGACTGCTGCACAAGATGAAGGACGAGGGGCACCTGCCGGGGCTGTCGGACCGGCTCGGCTACCTGTCCCGGACGAACTCGGAGTCGATCCTGGGTGCCATCGCCCCGTCGGACTCCAAGGTCGACTACTCCCGTGGCGTCGCCATCACCTCGTCCTTCCACCCCGACGAGCACACCCACATCGAGCCGGTCCGCTACGGCAAGGGCTCCAACTTCATGTCGATGATGCAGACCGTGCTCACCGACGGTGACGGGCCGACCCCGCGCTGGCAGAAGTGGCTCAAGGAGATGTGGTCGCAGAAGGCCAACATCCGGGAGCTCTACGACTTCAAGCACTGGTCCGAGCGCACGGTGATCGCCCTGGTGATGCAGACGGTCGACAACTCGATCACGACCTTCACCAAGAAGATCCCGGGCACCAACATCCGCTACATGACCTCCAAGCAGGGTCACGGCACCCCGAACCCGACTTGGATCCCGGTCGGCAACGAGGCCGTCACCAAGATGGCGGAGATCGTCGGCGGCACCGCGGGCGGGTCGATCGGCGAGCCGTTCAACCGACCGTTGACCGCGCACTTCATCGGTGGCTGCACGATCGGCGACTCCCCGGAGACGGGCGTCATCGACGGCTACCAGCGCGTCTACGGGTACCCGGGCCTGCACATCGCGGACGGCTCGGCGATCTCGGCGAACCTGGGCGTCAACCCGTCGCTGACGATCACCGCCCAGGCGGAGCGGGCGATGTCGTTCTGGCCCAACAAGGGCGAGGAGGACCCGCGCCCGCCGTTGGGGACGGCGTACGAGCGGATCGCACCCGTCGAGCCGGTCTCGCCTGCGGTGCCGAGCAGCGCCCCGGGCGCCCTGCACCTGCCGATCGTCGCCGTCAGCTGACAAACGGCTGGTTGAGCCGGCAGGTTGAGCCGGCTGGTTGAGCCGGCTGGTTGAGGAGGGCCGTCCCGGCCCGTCTCGAAACCAATTGGCCAGGTGACCAAGAAAATTCTTTCCGAGCGGCATAACCCGGGGTTCGAGAACTCGTTGACCAGTGCAGATCGGGTGCATCGCTCCCTCCCAGGCCCGATCTCGACACGGTTCACACCACGTGGACAATCAGGGCCCAGCCTCCCTCCCTCCCCGGCTGGGCCCTGAGTCGTGTCAGGACCAGGTCCGCCTCGGGCGACGAGAGGATGGCGACATGCGTGTTCGGCCGCGCCGACTGGTTCCCGCGGCGGGGGTCGTGGTCGGTCTGATCCTCGGCGTCCTCGCGGCGTACGGCGCTGAGGCAGCGGTAGTGACTCCGTCGTCGACGGCGCCGCCTCCCGGTGTGGTCGTGGACGGAAAAGCCCGGTTCCAGGTCATTACTCCTACCTTGATCCGCCTCGAGTACGCCGAGAACGGCCGTTTCGAGGACCGACCCACGCTCACGGTTCCGCGGACACCGCGCCCGGTCCCCGCGTACACCTCGACCGTGGTCGACGGGTGGCGGGTGATCCGCACCGACCAGGTGGTGTTGAAGTGGCGCCGCGGGTCCGGTTCGTTCGAGGCCGCCGACCTCCGGTTGCGGTACCTCGAGAACGGGACCGCCAAGACGGTCTGGCCCGCCGCCGGTGCCCGGCACCGCTTCCTGGGCGGCTGGACCCGCGCCCTGGACCTGTCCTCGGGTCCGGTGCCGCTGAACAACGGCATCCTGACCCGGGAGGGCTGGTACGTCCTGGACGACAGCACCACCGCGCTGCTGACTCCGGACGAGCCCGGGTTCGCCGTACGGCCGGCGCGCAGCGGCGCCTACCAGGACTGGTACACGTTCGCCTACGGCACGAACTTCGCCCGGGCGCTGGCCGACCTGCGTGCCCTGACCGGTAGCTCGCCGCTGCTCCCGCGCAGCGCGTTCGGGGTGTGGTTCTCCAAGTACATCGCCTACACCGACGCTGAGCTGCGCGAGCTCGCGGCCCGTTTCGAAGCCGAGGGCATCCCGCTCGACACGTTGTCCCTGGACACCGACTTCAAGCGGATCAACGACCCGATCGGATCCGCGATCGCTACGACCGTGGTCGGTCAGCCGGGCAAGGCCTTCTCCTGGAACGGCTGGGACTGGAACCGCAGCCTGTTCCCCGACCCCGAGGGGTTCACCGACTGGGCCGAGCGCCGCGGCCTGAACCTGCTGGCGAACATCCACCCGTCGATCAGCAGCAACGACCCCCAGTTCGCGCAGGCCGACGAGGTTGCTGGCGGGCTCCCGGTCGACGAGACCTGCCGGACGATCCAGGCCGACCTGACCGGCAACTGCCACGTCTTCGACTGGACGAACGCCCGACATCTCGAGGCGTACTTCGGGCTGCACAAGACGTTCGCCGACTCCGGCATCGACGGGTTCTGGCTGGACTGGTGCTGCGAAGCCGAGGGCGCCGTCGACGCTCCCGGTCTGAGTCCCGACACCTGGATCAACCAGCAGTACGCCGAGTACCAGCAGCAGCGCGGGTCCCGGTGGCCGGCGTTCTCCAGGATCGGGGCGTCCTACGCCAACGACGGCGTGTACGGCGACCGCGGGGTCGGCGCGGGCGGCACCGGGGCGCTCGCCGAGCACCGCAACACGATCCAGTTCACCGGCGACACCTGCGCCACCTGGGAGATGCTCGCCTTCCAGGCCGAGCTGACCGCCGCCGAGGCCGCGATCGGGCTGCCCTACGTCAGCCACGACATCGGGAGCTTCAACGGCACGCCATTCCTCGGCGCCTGCAACGCGGTCGCGGCCGCGCTGTCGGGATCCCCGGTCCCCGACGAGATGTACGTGCGCTGGCTCCAGTTCGGCGCCTTCCAGCCGCTCGACCGGTTGCACTCGAACCACGGGAAGCGGCTGCCGTGGGAGTACGGGCCCGAGGCGCGGGCCGCGGCAACCGAGGCGCTCCGGCTCCGCGGGGCGCTGGTGCCCTACACCTACACCGCGGCGCGCCGCGCGGTCGACACCGGCCTTCCGATCGCGGGTCCGCTGTACCTGCAGTGGCCGGGCTCCGCGGCGGCGTACGAGCACCCGAGCCAGTACACCTTCGGCCGCGACCTGGTGGTCGCCCCGGTCACCGCACCGGGGGACCCGGCCTCGGTGACGCTCTGGGTGCCGCCGGGTGACTGGGTGGAGTACGCGACCGGCCGTCGGTACGCCGGCCCGCAGACGGTGACCACGAGCGTTCCCCTGGACCGGATCCCGGTCCTGGTGCGTGCGGGTGCGGTGATCCCGACCCAGCCGCTCGGGGCGCGCACCAGCGCAGCGCCGGCGCGGCGGCTGGTGCTGACTGCCTACCCGGGTGCGCGCGGCACCGGTGCGCTGTACGACGACGCCGGTTCTGGCTTTGGCTATCAGCGGGGCGAGCTCACCCGGACGACGTTCACCCAGGTGCGCAGCGCCGGGACGACCACGCTGACGATCGGCAAGGCCCGGGGCACCTTCCCGGGTGCGCTGCGTGCTCGTACCTGGGACGTGCAGCTCCGCTCGGTCGGGGCGCCGACCTCGGTCACCCTCAACGGCACGCCGGTGGGTCGGGCGACCACCCCGGGAGGCAAGGGCTGGACCTACGACGCGTCGACCAGGGTGTTGCGCGTGGTCCTGGTCGGGGTCCCCACGGGCGCCGACGCCGTGCTCCGGGCGCGCTGAGGCGCCGGATACCCGGGTGGGCTGCTTGTCCTGAGGCGGAAGGTCACCCCGCCCGGGCCGACGTGATGCTCGTAGTGCGGATCATGGATGCGTCGGTGGTGGAACCCGCAGAGCCCGATCGCGTTGGACAGGTCGGTCGGGCCGCCGGCTGACCACGGTCGCAGGTGGTGGAGCTCGGTCCACGAGTACGGACGATCGCACCCGTCGGCGGCGCAGGTCCGCTGGGTCAAGCCGAGGGCCACACGCTGCGCCTCGGTGAAGAGGCGGTTCGCCCGACCGAGGTCCAGGGGCAGGCTGGCGCCGCCCAGTACGGCGGGAAGGATCCCGGCGTTGCACGCGAGGCGGCGAGCCTGGCCGGCGGACAGGTCGTCACCGCAGTCGGTGGTCGCTGCGCCCACGGCTTCGACGAGGCGGGCGTGGTCGAGGGTCACGACGACGGTCGCGGCGACCTTGCCGCTCAGACGGTCCGTGGGCAGGTGCTCCAGGAGCTCGACGAACGCCAGACCCGACTGGTGGGCCCAGTCGTGGCGTGCGTCCGGCTCACCGGCCTGCGCGCTGCTTGCTCCGAGGTGGGCCCGGCGCGGCGACGTCATCGCCTGGATCGTCTTCGTCAGGATCGCGGCCGCCAGAGACGGCACGACGAAGTGCCCGGCCACGGTGCCGTCGCCGTTGTCGTGCCAGGTCAGGCGCGTGCGCGCGAGCGCCAGCGCCTCTCGGTCGCGGAGCAAGGCGTCTTCGTGGCGGTCGACCACCTTCTCGTCGGGCTCGACCGTGGCGAGCGCGCGCCGGGCCACCCGACGCAGCTGGTCGGGGGAGAGGCGGGATGCCTTCTCGACCAGGCTGGCCTCGACGGCGGTCACGGCCTCCGGGGCCAGACCGGTGGGGAGCTGTTGGGTGGCCTGGACGATCACCCGGGCGTGCTCGGTGGAGAGGTCGCCCTGGGCGAGCGCGTCGGCGCAGGGCCGCGATGCTCCGGGACCGGGTTGGTCGAGAGCGGTGGCCAGGCGGACGTCGGCCGCCGCACGGGCGCTGCCGGCGTTGGTACGGCGCGCGAGCCAGGAGCCGGTGTCGGCCAGACCGGTGCGCGCGGCGACGCTCGCCTGGTCCGCCGCTGACACGACCCGGAGCCTGACCGACTCGAGCCGTCGGATCGCCCGGTCGAGCTCGGCGACCGCGGTGTCCGGGTCGACCTCGGTGCTCAGCATCTGGAGTGCGTCGATCGACGCGTGCAGGCCCGTCAACGACGCGTGACCCGCCGAAGCGGGAGCCGGGTCGAGGCGGAGCGAGGTCATGACCCAGGCTATCGAACATATGTTCGATCAAACGGGAATCCACAGGGCCAATTGCGAGCACCCCAGGTCGGGTTCGCGGGTGCGCTGGTGGGCGTCGTACAGGCGTGGACCAGGTCCGGGTCCGGCCAGGCCGACCGATAGACTCCGGGCTCCACCCGCGCTGCAGAAGGGGCCGGCTTTGACCGACCACGACCTCGTCCTCGTCGTCGACTTCGGGGCGCAGTACGCCCAGCTGATCGCCCGCCGCGTCCGTGAGGCCCAGGTTTACTCCGAGATCGTGCCGCACACGATGGCGGCCACCGAGATGCTGGCGAAGAAGCCCACCGCGATCGTCCTCTCCGGCGGCCCGTCGTCGGTCTACGAGCCCGGTGCCCCGCAGCTCGATCCGGCGCTGGTCGACGGCACGGTCCCCGTCTTCGGCATCTGCTACGGCTTCATGGCCTTGGCGCAGGCGCTCGGCGGCGAGGTGGCGCACACGGGGCAGCGCGAGTACGGCCGCACCGACGTCTCGGTGCTGGAGTCCGGCACCCTGCTCGACGGCCTCCCGGAGACCCTCGTGTCCTGGATGTCGCACGGCGACGAGGTCACCGCCGCGCCCGCCGGGTTCACCGTCAACGCCCGTTCGCCCCGCGCCACCGTGGCCGCCTTCGAGCAGACCGAGCGTCGGATCGCCGGCGTCCAGTGGCACCCGGAGGTGCTGCACAGCGAGCACGGTCAGACGATCCTGGAGCACTTCCTCTTCGACATCGCCGGCTGCAAGCCGACCTGGACGAGCTCCAACATCGTCGAGGAGCAGGTCGAGCGGATCCGCGCCGAGGTCGGTGACGCCCGGGTGATCTGCGGCCTCTCCGGCGGCGTCGACTCCGCCGTCGCGGCCGCGATCGTGCAGCGCGCGATCGGCGACCAGCTCACCTGCGTCTTCGTCGACCACGGCCTGCTCCGCAAGGGAGAGGCCGAGCAGGTCGAGCAGGACTACGTCGCCGCCACCGGCGTCGACCTCAAGGTCGTCGAGTGCAGCGACCAGTTCCTGGGCTTCCTGGCCGGGGTCACCGACCCGGAGGAGAAGCGGAAGATCATCGGCCGCGAGTTCATCCGGGTCTTCGAGCAGGCCGAGCGCGAGGTGCTCGCCACGCCCGGTCCGCCGGTGAAGTTCCTGGTCCAGGGCACGCTCTACCCCGACGTGGTCGAGTCCGGCGGCGGCGAGGGTGCGGCGAACATCAAGTCGCACCACAACGTCGGCGGCCTTCCCGACGACCTCGAGTTCAGCCTGATCGAGCCGTTGCGGACGCTCTTCAAGGACGAGGTTCGCGAGGTCGGCCGCCAGCTCGGTCTGCCCGAGGGCATCGTCGGCCGGCACCCGTTCCCGGGCCCGGGCCTGGCGATCCGGATCGTCGGCGCCGTCGACTTCGAGCGGCTGGAGATCCTCCGGGACGCCGACGCGATCGTCCGCGAGGAGACCAGCAAGGCTGGCCTGGACGGCGACATCTGGCAGTTCCCCGTGGTGCTGCTCGCCGACGTGCGGTCGGTCGGAGTTCAGGGCGACGGCCGCACCTACGGGCACCCGATCGTGCTGCGCCCGGTCTCCAGCGAGGACGCGATGACCGCCGACTGGAGCCGGCTGCCGTACGAGGTGCTGGAGCGGATCTCCACCCGGATCACCAACGAGGTCAAGGACGTCAACCGGGTCGTGCTGGACATCACCAGCAAGCCGCCGGGCACCATCGAGTGGGAGTAAGAATCGGGGCGGGTATCCGAATCGCTCACCGTCGAACCGTGCCTCGCCTACACTCGTCCTTCGCCCGTGCGGGCGCAGGTGAGGGAGTGGGGATTCGATGCGGCTCAGGGTCGCGGCGGCTACGGCCGCCCTGTTGGCAGCTGCGCTGATCGGGCCAGCGCCCGCGCACGCGATCCCCGTCGACCCGGCGGACCTGCAGACGCTGCCGACACACCTGATGGAGCGCGCCTACGACAACGATCTGCTGTCGGTCAGTTCGGACTACGTGCTGCACAACGTACGCAGTGGCCCCGCCTTCGACGGTCTGAATCACTTCACGATCCTGCGTGCGACAGACGGGGCTACCGTCTGGTCTGACTTCGAGGGCAGTCCCGACGCCGCTGCCCGACAGCTGGTCGGCGGGTACTTCGTGGAGAAAGTCGGTGATGCGACGTACTGGCCGGACCTGGTCCGCTTCTTCGACGTCGAGACGCACGCCCTGGCGGGCTCGATCGCGGTCCCCGACAATGAGACGCTTTTCGGGATCGGTCCTGGCTGGGTCCTCACCAGCACGCCGGTGAGCGGGTTCCCGGGAGCGAGCCTCGTGATCCGCCGTACGAACGGCACCATGACCAGCCTTCCCGATGTACCCATCGACACCATCCCGCGGTTCTCCGGGTTCGACGGGACCACGGCCTGGGTGCACGACGGCTACTTCGGCCCACTGTTCGAGATCGACGTCGCGGCCGGGACGTTCACAACCGTTCCCAAGCCCGAGGGCATGGACTGGGAGACCGTCCTGGTGGGGCCGGGTGCGTTCTTCAACATCGACGACCAGTACAACGGACACGTCACCGTGACAGAGGTCGACCGGCTCACGCACACCGCCGCGACCTACGACCTTCAGATGGGCCTCGCCGGAAACGCGCCGCGCCTCATGACGCGGGGTGACGGCCTTGCGGCCTACCACCCGAAGGGGGCTCTCACCGGGACGCTGTGGGCGATCGACCTGGTGTCGGGCTCGCTCGACGGGGCGATCGAGACCGACCTCTCCCACGCACTGCAGATGGGTCCCGGCAAGGTCGCCATGGTGGTCTCCTCGGCGGCCCCGAGCCGCGTTGCGATCGACACGGGATCCGGACCAGCGGTCGTCGCCGACCTGCCGCTGCGCCGCGAGGGCGTCGCCCGCATCGCGTACGACGGCGACGTCCGGGTGACCTGGGGTGACGGCACGACGTGGGGCCTGGATCCGGAGGACGCGACCCCTACCTGGGTGAAGCAGCAGTGGACCGTGGACCAGAACGTGACCACGTCCGGAGGAGTGACGCTGGTCAACGACCTGGCGGAGAGCTCCGAGCTCACCGACCAGTGGCACCTGACCTGGCCGGGTGGACAGCGTGACGTGCAGGGCTGGGGCCTCAGGCTCGGTCACGGTGGGGAGCTGCTCGTACGGTACGCCGACAACAGCGGTGACCAGCTCGTCGTGGAACGGGTGCGCACGGGCGAGATCGTGGCGACGACCGGAGGGTTTGGTGCCGTCGCGGACGGGTCGTGGGTGTGGACCTGGGCCACCCCTACCCTTCTGCGCGGGGTCGACGTGGACAACCCGTCGGCGCCGGTGCGCACCGTTGCCGTGAGCTATGCCGGGGCCCAGCCGGTCATCCGGGACGTCCGTGGGCGGTGGATCATGCTGGTTGCCGGCTCCTGGACGATCCTCGACGCGGCCGGAGTGGTCGCTCCTTGGGCCGTCCCTGGGCCGTCCAACAACACGGGCGGCGCCCCCGCCTCACCCGTGCTGGGCGATGGATTTCTGGTCTGGTCCCGGTACACCCGAGATATGAACGGGATCAACGGGTGGATCACGTCGGTGGCCGACCTGACGGCGCAGCACAACACGCGTGAGCTGTTCGACCCGGACACCGGCAAGCATCCGACCTGGTACCGGGTCGACGAGGCCGGCGGGGCCTCGGTCGCGTACGTCGATCACCAGGGCGTGCCCAAGATCGCTCGGCTGCCGTGGTTGGCGCAGGCGCCGACGTCGACGGACTCGACTGCGCCGGTCACGACTCTCGGCGCGCTGCCGACCTTCTCCTGGGCAGGGTCGGTCCGCGTCTCGTGGAACTCGACCGATCCGGGTTCCGGCGTCAGCGGGACTGACGTCCGCTACCGCTCGGCTCCGTGGAATGCCGGCTTCGGCGTCCTCAAGAACCTCGTCACCGGATCGACGAGCACGTCCGCGACCCTCACGGTCGCCCCCGGGTCCACGTCGTGCGTCGCGGCGCGATCCCGGGACGTCGCCGGCAACGTGAGCACGTGGACGGCGGAGCGCTGCACAGCGGTTCCCGCAGACGACTCGATCGCCGCGAAGAGCTCTGGATGGAGTCGTGCCACGAGCTCGGCGTACTACCGCGGGTCGACCCTGATGACCAAGACCCAGGGTTCCAAGCTGACGCTGGCCAACGTGCGTGCCCGGCGGATCGCCCTGGTCGCGAGCACCGGTCCCGGCAACGGGAAGGTCGAGGTCTACTGGCGGGGGGCCCGGATCGGCACGTGGTCCCTCGCGTCGGCGACTACGGTCCACCGCAAGCTGATCTCGCTGCGCTCCTTGCCCGCGGTCACCACCGGCACCCTGGTCGTGAAGGTCGTCACCGCCGGAAAGACAGTTCGGGTGGACGGGTTCGCTCTGAGCCAACGCTGACCGGCTGCCTTGTCGGCGGGGCGGGGTGAGCCGTTCGAGTTCCTCAAGGCTGCTGCCCGTTCCCAGGCGCCACCGATGACGGAGCAGACAATGACGGGTCGCGCGATCCTGGGCACCGGCGCGAGCGACGGGATCGGTGCCCAGGCCGCGCGCGCTCGCCGAGCGGGCCGCCGCGGTGTGGCCACTGGTCGGTCCAGGTCGGTGACACGCAGCCCTTCCTGTGCCAAATTGCGCGGGTGACCAATTCAGCGCCCGAGACCCTCACCGCCCCGCGCCCGCTCAACCTGGCCGACATCCTGGAGGAACTGGCCGACGTCGTCCCCGAGCGCACGGCGATCGTCACCTTCGACCGGACCTACACGTTCGCGGAGATCGACGAACGGTCCACCCGGCTGGCGAACCACCTGGTCTCCCTCGGCGTACGGCCCGGCGACCACGTGGCCGTGCACTCCGCCAACCGGATCGAGTGGGTGGACGCGTTCTACGGCTGCTTCAAGGCCCGCGCGGTGCCGATCAACGTCAACTACAAGTACCTGCGCGACGAGCTCGCCTACCTCTACGACAACGCGGACTGCGAGGCTGCGGTCGTTGCGCCCGAGCACGTCGAGGCGCTCGGCGCGCTGGACCTGCCGACCCTGCGCCACACCCTGGTGATGGGTCCCGAGTACGACGCCGCCCTGGCCGCTGCCAGCACCGAGCGGCTGGGCGGCCGTAGCCCCGAGGACCACTACGTCCTCTACACCGGCGGCACGACCGGCTACCCCAAGGGCGTGGTCTGGCAGCAGCAGGACATCATCCGCGCGGCCCTCAACGCCGGTCGGTTCGGTGCCCCGATCGAGAGCGTCGAGGCGCTGGCGCAGGAGGCTGCCGCCAACGAGAACCCGATGGTGCTGCTGGCCTGCGGGCCGATGATGCACGGCGGCAGCCAGTGGATCCTCGGCAACGGGCACGTCTCCGGTGCCACGGTCGCGCTCTACGACCAGCCGAGCTTCAATGCGACCAAGGTGCTCGACCTCGTCGAGAAGGCCCGGGTGGTCTCGCTGACCTTCCTGGGCGACGCGATGGGTCGGCCGGTCGCCCAGGCGATCCTCGCCGAGCCGGACCGCTGGGACCTCTCCAGCCTCGCCGCTGTCTCCAACGGCGCGGCCCCGCTCTCCGAAGGCGTCCGCGAGGAGATCCGGCGGGCGCTGCCGGGTCGGTTCATCCTCGACAGCTACGGCTCCTCGGAGTCCGGTACGACGGCCTCCCGGGTCGACGACGGAACCGAGGGTGCCCTGGGTGCGCCGAAGTTCGGGGCCAGCCCCGATGTCGAGGTGTTCGACGAGAACATGAAGCCGTGCCCGGTCGGGGTCGAGGGGATGCTCGGTCGCACCGGGCCGCTGCCGCAGGGCTACTACAACGACCCGGTGAAGACCGCGGCCACGTTCAAGGAGGTCGACGGCGTCCGGTGGTCCATCCCCGGCGACTTCGCGCGGCGCGAGGAGGACGGCTCGATCAGCGTCCTGGGTCGTGGCTCGGTCTGCATCAACACCGGCGGCGAGAAGGTCCACCCCGAGGAGGTCGAGGCGGTCCTGCTCCGGCACGACGACGTCTTCGACGCGGTCGTGGTCGGCACCCCGAACGAGCGCTGGGGCCAGCAGGTCACCGCGCTCGTCCAGGTGCGCGAGGGCTCGCCCGTCACCAAGGAAGACCTCGTCGAGCACGCCCGCGGGCTGATCTCCAACTACAAGGTGCCCAAGGAGATCATCTTCGTCCCGCAGGTGCCGCGGACCCCGGTCAGCAAGGTCGACTACCCGGCCAGCAGCGCGCTGGCGCTGGACCTGCTCGGCATCAGCGCCGGCTGAGGATCCGCGCCACCAGACCCACCGCGGTATGATCACGTCATACCAAGGAGGTCTCATGCCCGTACGCAAGGTGGCGGTGACGTTGCCCGAGGAGTTGTACGACCTGGTCGAACGTGCGAGAGCCGTCGAGCACCGCTCCCGGTCCGAGGTCATCCAAGAGGCGCTCCGGACCCACTTCGGCGAGGCCGTCTACGTTCCCAGTGACGACGAACGACGACGCCTCGTCGAAGCGCTGGACGAAGCCGCCACCAACCCGGAGGGCATCGAGGACTGGGCGGACGTGCGGCAGAGGTTGTGGGCTGACTGATGGAGATCCGCTTCACCACTCGGGCGGTGGGCGATCTGGAGGCGATCCTCGGACGCCTCGGCGAGTTCGGGGCAGACGTGCCAGCGCGGTTCCGGTCGGACTTCGACGCGGCGTTGGAGCGGATGGCCATGTTCCCGCTCGGTGCCCCACCGGTGGACGGCTTCCCGGGCCTCCGGCGGGCGCGAGTACGTCGGTTCCCCTACGGGTTCTTCTACCGGCCGGGTGAGGACGACGTCGTCGTCCTGCGGGTGCTGCACGGCAAGCAGGATCGGGCCGCAGCACTGGACTGACGTGATCGGACGTGAACGTAGCGGGAGCCTCGCGGCGCCCGCTTGCGGCCGATCCGTCTGACCGACCGACTCACGGAGCCGGTCGCACCGTGGCGGCTTGGGCCCCGATGTCGGCCCGCTCGCTGATCGAGGCGTTCCCGGCGGTGTCCACCACGATCGTCGCGTAGCCGCGCACCAGCCCGGTCTCGGTGTCGAGGTAGTGCAGCCGGATCCCGACCGGCTTCAACGGCACCGAGAACGGGGTCGAGAAGCGGTTGAAGGTCGGTTGGTTCTCGACGCCTCCGGAGGTGCCCAGCTGGTCCACGACGGTCCAGGTGGTGGTCTCGGTGTCGGTGTTCCAGATGACCCGCGGACCGTCGTACGTGTGCAGGTGCCCGATGCTGAGCACGCCCGGCGGAACGTCCGGGATGCCGTCGTCGTACGGCTCGGTAAGGCTCTCGGGCAGGTCGCCGAGAGCGTCCAGGCTCTTGATCCCCAAGTAGGCGGCGGCCGTCTCGGGTTGGTGCAGCAGCACGATGACGGCCTCGTCGGACGGCACCTCGGCCCGCAGTCGTTCCCCGGTCTCCTTCTCGGTGACCCCGGTCGGATTGGTCACCGAGCCGCCGAAGAGGGTCTTGAACTCGGGGTCGTTGGCGCCGGCGACCCGGAACTCGCCGACGTCGGTGACCCGCAGGTCGGGGTTGACGAAGCCGTGCTCGCGGAGCTGGTCGACGGTGTCGTCCGAGTCGTGGTCGCCCTTGACCGCGACGACGGGCACCGAGCTGAGCGCCGCCCCCTCGGCCTCCACGAAACCGTCCTCGGCGATCGTCCCGTTGGAGGTGATGTCGCCGGAGATGGTCCGCAGCGCGACCGCGTCGGGGCCGAGGACGGCGAGCAGCTCGGGGTAGAGGGCCGTCCGGGTGCGGGTGGCGATCTCGCTGCCCTGGGGATCGGCTTCGGCGAGCACGACCTTTTCCCCGGCCCGCGGGGCGAGGTCGGCACGGGTCATCAGCGCGCTGCGGAAGCTGTCCAACGCGGCCGTGCGGAACTGGTCGCCACGCTTCTGGAGCCGTTCCTGGTTCTTCGTGATGAACGGCTGCACCTGGGCAGCGATCTCGCGGGTCTGCGGGCTGCTGAAGCTGAGCCCGGGGACGTCGGCCAGGGGGTACGTCGTGCCGACCCGGTCCTGCTCGGCCCAGGTGTCGTAGGCGCTCCAGGCGAAGAACGCCGTCGCTGCCGTCGCCGCCACCGTCAGCGCCGTCGGTACGACGACCCGACGGGCGAGCGGGAAGCGCAGCAGGTGCCGGTCGAG
This sequence comes from Marmoricola sp., assembly GCA_041618295.1. GTDB lineage: Bacteria > Actinomycetota > Actinomycetes > Propionibacteriales > Nocardioidaceae > Marmoricola. The sequence goes on along the minus strand of JBFJNH010000020.1, from coordinate 40,765 downwards.
CGCCCGGTTCCACCACGGCATCGTGTCAGCGTCCGTGGACCAGCGTCGGGGGCGGAAGGTGAGCGAGATCGCGAGGATGAGCGCGACCAGCAGCAGCTCGATCCGGATGAAGCCGGCCCAGAACTCGGCGGAGACCTTGTCGCCGTAGGCCCGCGCGATCTGATCGGGCTCGCTGATCAGCTGGGCGTTGGTGCGGACGAACTCGGCGTCGGCGTACGACGCCAGCGTCCCACCGGCCTCGGGCGGCTCGGTGACGCGCAGGCAGGCACCGAGGCCGAACGGTCCGGTCCGGTCCCAGAAGACCGTCCCGAGGATGCCGGTGTCCAGGCTCGAGTAGCCGTTGCTGCACAGGGTGACCTCGACCGGGACGGTACCCAGCCGGTCCGAGAAGGTGACGCGTTCGAGCGCCTGCTCGACCGCGATCGGCGCGGAGATCACGGCGGCAGCCAGGAGCCACGCGAGCGCTGCTGCTCCGCGGCGTACGAGCGGTCGTAGCTTCGGTGCTCGCATGGGGCGATCATCCCGCATCGCCGCACGTACGGCGAACCCCCTGGTCGTCGAGGAAAGCAATGTCGCCGGGGCGTCCGGAGGGCTGCCACGGACTATTGTCGCTCCATGACGTGGTGGGGAAGTGTGTTCGCGGCCGGTTACGACTGGGCCATGGCCTCCACCGAGGAAGCGGGTCTGAGCGCCCACCGCGGCGCCCTGCTCGCCCGGGTCAACGGCACCGTGCTCGAGCTCGGCGGCGGCACCGGCGCCAACCTGCCGTACTTCAGTCGCGCGGTCGACGAGCTCGTGATCACCGAACCGGAGGACGCGATGGCGCGCCGGTTGGAGGCGAAGCTGGTCGACCACGCACGTCCGGTACGGGTGGTGCGAGCCCCGGCCGAGCTGCTCCCGTTCGAGCCGGAGACCTTCGACGCGGTCGTCTCCACCCTGGTGCTCTGCACGGTCGAGGACCCGGCGCTCGCACTGGCGGAAGCCCACCGGGTGCTGCGTCCGGGTGGGCGGTTGGTCTTCGTGGAGCACGTCCGCTCGACCGACCCCGGACTGGCCCGGTGGCAGGACCGGTTGCACCGACCGTGGAAGGCGCTCGGGCACGGCTGCCACTGCAACCGGGCCACTGCGGCGAGCATCGAGCAGGCCGGCTTCTCCTTCCTCGAGCTCTCCGACGAACGGTTGCCGAAGGCGCCGCCCATCGTCCGGCCGCTGATCGTCGGCATCGCCGAGAAGAGCGGCTGAGGGAGCCCTGGTAGCCACGACCTGTTGGCCCGGCGTTCGCGGAGCGGACACCTGCGGACTGCGCACGTTCACCGCGGGCCTGCACGATCGGCGGCATGAGACGACCTCCCCTCCTGATCTCCCTGGCCGCTGGTGTCACGGCTGTTGCCCTGGCCGCGTCCGTCGCCCCCTCCGTCGCCGCGCCCCCGAGCCGCGGGGTGGACCTGTCCCCGCTCGGCACCTACCGCGACGGTGCCTTCGAGGTGAGTGCGGCCGAGATCTCGGCGCACGACCCGGCGACCCAGCGCCTCTTCGTGGTGAACGCCGACCCGGCTGATCCCGGCATCGACGTCCTCGACATCAGCGACCCGAGCACCCCGGTGCTGGTGAACGCCCTCCGCGGCCTGGGCGGTAACCCGAACAGCGTGGCGGTCTCCGCCGGGGTCGTGGCGGTCGCCGTCGAGAACCCGGTCAAGGACCTGCCGGGCTGGGTCGCGCTGCTGGACACCGACGGGACCGAGCTCAACCGGGTCGCCGTCGGCGCGCTTCCGGACATGCTGACCTTCACCCCGAACGGCGCCGCGCTGGTGGTGGCCAACGAGGGTGAACCGGCCGCGGGTCTCGAGGGCGACGGAGACCCGTACTCGGCGGAGCGGGACCCGGTCGGATCGGTGAGCATCATCGACCTGCGGTCCGGCGCCGCCCAGGCCTCGGTGCGGACGGCCGGGTTCGCGGGCTACGACCTGCGGCGCGACGAGCTGGTCGCGGACGGCGTCCGGCTCAACCCGCTGGTACCGACGGTGGCCCAGGACCTCGAGCCGGAGTACGTCACCGTCGGCCACGACTCGCGGACCGCGTGGGTGACGCTCCAGGAAGCGAACGCGATCGCCGAGATCGACCTGGTCGGAGCCCGGGTGACCGAGATCTTCGGGCTGGGCCGCAAGGACCACAGTGTTCCGGTGAACGCGCTGGACTCCAGTGACGAGGACGGCACCGACATCGCGGCCGTCGACAACCTCTACGGGATCCGGATGCCGGACGCGATCACCAGCGTGCGGGTCGGCGGGACGACGTACCTGCTGACGGCCAACGAGGGCGACGCCCGTGCCTACACCGGACTGACCGACGAGATCCGGGTGCGCGACCTGCGCGACCTCACCGGTGCCGGCGCGCGGTACGAGGCACTCTGCGAGGCGGAGTTCCCCGAGCGCGAGGAGCTGGTGGCCCGCTCGGAGCTGGGGCGTCTGACCGTCTCCTCGATCGACGGGTACGACGCGGAGCGCAACTGCTACGCCGAGCTGCACGCCTTCGGGGCGCGCTCCTTCTCGGTGTTCACCACCGACGGAGACCTGGTCTTCGACAGCGGGGACGCCTTCGAGCAGATCACGCGTGCGGCGCTGCCGGAGTTCTTCAACTCCGACCACGCCGCCGCCAGGTTCGACAACCGCAGCGACAACAAGGGTCCCGAGCCCGAAGGCATCACCGTGGAGCGGATCACGGGTCGGACCTTCGCCTTCATCGGACTCGAGCGGGTGGGCGGGGTGCTGACCTACGACGTGACCGACCCGCGCCGGCCGGTCTTCGTCGACTACGTGAACAACCGGGACTTCGCCGCGCAGGCTGCCGGTCAGGAGGCGGACGAGGACTTCGTCCCGGGAGCCGAGTCCGGCGACCTCGGGCCGGAGGGCCTGGTCGTGATCAAGGCCGGGGACAGCCCGACCGGGGTGCCGCTGCTGGTCGTCACCAACGAGGTGAGCGGGACCACGACGCTGTTCGAGGTGCAGAAGACGAAGTAGCCGGCCTCGAGCAGTCCGGCGTCACGCGCCGGACCGCCCGGGCGCTGTCTCACGCCGGCAGCCTCAGTCGAGCGGACCGGCCTCGATCCTCATTCCGGCGGCCTGCAGGCGGGTCACCAGGGCGTCGCCCATCGCGCTGACCGGGGTCAGCACGCCGTACCGCTCGGGCAGGTTCTCGCGGTCCAGCGCGAGCGTCAGTGCGGCCTCGCCGAACATCATTGCGGTGGCCTTGTACCCGGGGTCGCCCTGCGCAGCGGTCACGGAGCGGTAGCGCTTCCCGGTCGTGGTCCGGGTGAAGGCCTGGAACTCGAAGAAACCGCGCTCCCGGGACTTCTCGCTCGGCCCCTCACCCGGCTTGGGCAGGAACCGGTCCAGTACCTTCCGGGTCGGGGTGAACGCCAGCCCGGTGAAGAACGCGCCCAGGGCGCCGCCGGCGGCACCACCGGCCACCCGGGCGAGGAACGGGTTCTTGCCGAAGAGCATCGCCTCGCCGTACCGGAAGGACGCGCCGTAGGCGCCGTCGAGCAGGAAGTTCGTGCGCCGCACGACGCGGGTGTTGAAGCTCGCCATCAGGAACGGCCCGAGCCCGCCGCGCAGCGACGGGTCGACCGTGGCGGCGTTCCGGTTCGGCATGTCGGTCGGTTCGGAGCGACCGCGCGCGGACGGCATCCCCCCGGGGCCGGACGACAGCGCCTGCGGGTTCGTCAGCACCTTGCGGCTCTCCGGGTCGCGGGCCAGCCCGGAGATGACCCGCATCGAGTCGATGGTGCCGCCCGACAGGCCGCCGCGCATCTTGGTCACTACGTGGGTGGTCTCGGTGAGCTCACCGGCGCCGTCGTCGCGGACCTTCCGGTACAGGGCGTAGGTGCCGACGTCGGAGGGGATCGCGTCGAAGCCGCAGCCGGGCACGATCCGGGCTCCGGTGGCGCGGGCCACGTCGTCGTACTTGTCGATCGCGAAACGGATGAACGGCACCTCGCCGGTCAGGTCGACGTAGTCGGTGCCGGCCGAGGCGGCAGCGCCGACCAACGCCTCGCCGTACTTGAGGTAGGGGCCGACCGTGGTCGCCACCACCCGGGCCCGGGCGACCATCGCGTCCAGGGACGCGGGGGAGTCGGCGTCGGCGACGATCAGCGGCCAGTCCGCCGCGGCTGCGGGCAGCCGCTTCCGGGTCTCCTCCAGCTTGCCGGCGCTGCGGCCCGCCAGCGCGATCCGGGTACCGCGGGGGGCGTGCTCGGCGAGGTACGTCGCGGTGAGTTCACCGACGAAACCGGTGGCGCCGAAGACGACGACGTCGAACTCGCGGGACTGATCGGCCATGGGGTTCTCCTGGGGTGCGTGGGCTCCGTCGATCCTGGCACGACGGCCGCGGCCGTGCATCCCACCGCGGTCGGATCCGGCCAGGTCGGGAAGTACGGAACCGACCACCCGGCGTTCACCTGGAGGTCACCGCTCGCTTCCGCTGGTCGCGCAGGCTCCAGGCAGAACCCACCCCGACACGTGAAGGACAGCACCGATGAGCCTGGACACCGACCTCAACGCCGATCCTCGGTCCGACCTCGACCCGGACGACGTGAGCAGCAACCCGACCACCACGTCGGCGACGTTCGCCGAGATCGTCGAGCGGGCCGCGTCCCGCCGCAGCGTGGTCGCCGGCGGCGCCCTCGGCGTGGCCGGGTTCCTCACCTCCAGCCTGCTCGGCCCGTCGCCGGCCGCGGCCGCGAAGGGCCGGTCCGGCGCCGTGGACCTGCTCGGCTTCCAGGGCGTCCCGCTGGGCTACGCCGACGAGGTCGTCGTGCCGGAGGGCTACACGGCGCGCCCGTTCTTGCCCTGGGGTACGCCGATCCTCGGTGCCTTCCCGGAGTTCCAGCCCGGCGGCAACACCGCCGCCGAGCAGGAGCAGCAGGTCGGGATGCACCACGACGGCATGCACTTCTACCCGTTCCGCCCCGGCCCGACGGGTAACCGGCACGGCCTCCTGGTCGTCAACCACGAGTACACCGACGAGAGCTACCTGCAGACCGGCACCAGCACCACGCCCGCCAAGGCCAGCTGGACCCCGGAGATGGTGGCGCGCTCGCAGGCAGCGCACGGGGTCTCCGTGGTCGAGGTCGCCGAGAACGGGCACGGGCAGTGGGAGGTCGTTCGGTCCCGGTTCAACCGCCGGATCACCGCGCGGACCCCGATGCACGTCTCCGGCCCGGCCGCCGGTCACCGGTTGCTGCGCACCGCCGCGGACCCGACCGGAGCCCTGGTGCTCGGCACCTTCAACAACTGCTCGAACGGTGCTACCCCCTGGAACACCTACCTGACGTGCGAGGAGAACTTCAACGGGTACTTCCAGGTCAGCGGTTCGGGGTTCGACGCCGAGTCGGCCGATCTGATCAGCCGGTACGGCGTCGGTGGCGACCGGAACAACTGGGCCACCCACGACTCGCGCTTCGTGGTCGCCGCGGATGACCCCAACGAGCCCAACCGGCACGGCTGGGTCGTCGAGATCGACCCGTTCGACCCGCAGGCGCGTCCGATCAAGCGGACCGCGCTGGGGCGGTTCAAGCACGAGAGCGCCTACGTCCAGGTCACCAAGGGCGGCCGGGTCGTCGTCTACACCGGGGACGACCAGGTCAACGAGCACATGTACAAGTTCGTCAGCAAGGACAACTGGAAGTCTGCGCGCGCTCGTGGCCGGAGCCCGCTGGACGAGGGCACGCTGTACGTCGCGAAGTTCCACGACGACGGCACCGGCGAGTGGCTGCCGCTGGTCCACGGCCAGAACGGTCTGACGGCGGCGAACGGGTTCGCGGACCAGGGCGACGTCCTGGTCAAGACCCGGCAGGCGGCCGGTGTGCTGGGCGCGACCCGGATGGACCGGCCCGAGTGGGTGGCCTGCGACCCGAACACCGGTGCGGTCTACCTGACCCTGACGAACAACACCAGCTCGGCCAAGGTGCTCAGCGCCGCCAACCCGCGCAAGCCGAACCCCTGGGGCCACATCATCCGCTGGCACGAGGACGGCAACGACCACACCGCGACCGGGTTCGTCTGGGACCTGTTCCTCCTCGCCGGCCAGGGTCGCAGCAGCGGCGACGGCTCGACGGTTCCCGACGACGCCGCGTTCGGGTCGCCCGACGGCATCTGGACCGACAATGCCGGCCGCGTCTGGATCCAGACCGACGGCTCGCAGCCGAACGGTGCCAACGACCAGATGCTGGCCGCCGACCCGTACCGGACCGACGAGACCGGCGCCCCGGTGGTCCGGCGCTTCCTCACCGGCGTCCTCGGGGCCGAGGTCACCGGGGTCACCGCGACGCCCGACAACCGGACCCTGTTCGTCAACCTGCAGCACCCGGGCGACGGTGCGGCGAGCACCTGGCCCCGCCTGGACGGGATCACCACGCCGCGGTCGGGCACCGTGGTGATCACCAAGGACGACGGCGGTGTGGTCGGCTCCTGATCCCGAGGAGATCGGGGGAGTGCTACGAGATCGCGGCACCTCGGGTCTACCGCTCGGTAGGATCCGAGGTGCCGCACCCCGTTCCCCGTGAAGGGCTCTTCCGCCGATGACCCTGCTCGACCGTCCGCTGCGCCGCTTCAAGGCTGCTGTCGTGAAGCGTGTGATCGCGCGCACCGGCGGCATCGACCTGACCAAGCTCGACCGGATCCCCGACAGCCTCGCCTGGCCGCTGAGCCGTGACGGCGTCGACCCGACCACCCGGCTGACCCAGTTCCGCGAACAGGACCCGGTGCAGAAGCTGACCTCGTTCATGGGGCTGGAGGTCTGGCTGGTGACCGGGTACGACGAGGCTCGCGAGGTCCTCGGCAACGTCCACCACTCCACCGACATCCGTCCGTTCATGGGGGCTAGCGGCGACGTCGAGAAGGGTGACATCGGCGGGCTCGGCTTCACCGACCCGCCCGAGCACACCCGGCAGCGCAAGCTCCTCCAGGGCGAGTTCACGATGCGCCGGCTGGCCCGGCTCAAGGACGGGATCGACGAGATCATCGAGCACCAGCTCGCCGAGACCGAAGCGGCCGCCGCGGCCGGTGACGGGGTCGTCGACCTGGCCCAGACGTTCGCCTTCCCGGTGCCGTTCCGGGTGATCTGCGACCTGCTCGGGCTGCCGGCCGAGCAGCGCGAGACCTTCCGCGGGCTGGCCACCGCCCGCTTCGACATGAGCGCCGGCGGGGTGGGGTCGATCGGCGCCATCGGGGGCTCGCGGGAGTTCCTGCTGGCCGAGACCGCCCGGCAGCGCACCGACCCGGGCCCGGGGTTGATCGGGCAGATCATCCGGGAGCACCCCGAGGAGATCAACGACTTCGACCTCGGCGGTCTCGCGGACGGGGCCTTCACCGGGGGCCTGGAGACGAGCGCGTCGATGCTCGCCCTCGGCACCGTCGTACTCCTGCAGAACCGGGAGCTCTGGAAGTCGCTCGCCGAGGACCCCGACAGCGTCGAGGACATCGTCGAGGAGCTGCTCCGCCAGCTCGCGGTGGTCCAGGTCTCCTTCCCGCGGATCGCCAAGGAGGACGTCGTCGTCGGCGGTCACCTGATCAAGAAGGGCGCCGTCATGCTGGCGCACCTGCCGACGGCGAGTCGTGACCCGCGCTCGACGCCGGGCGAGGGCCTCTGCCCGATGAAGGAGTCCTCGAACCACCTCGCGTTCGGCCACGGTCTGCACCGCTGCGTCGGGGCCGAGCTGGCCCGGATGGAGCTGCGGGCGGCGTACTCGGCGCTCGCGAAGCGGTTCCCGGAGATGCGGCTGGCCGTCGAGCCGGACGAGCTGGAGTTCCACTCCAAGTCGATCGTCTACGGCGTGGAGTCGCTGCCGGTGCGGCTCTCCTGACCCCTCAGGGCGCCGGGGTTCCCGTCGGCGAGGGGCCCGGAGTGGGAGTCGGGGTCGGCGTCGCGTCCTCGCCCTCGACGGGCAGCGTCCGGATCGAGCCGGGCCACATTGACTCGACGGCGTAGCGCTCGCCGATCGAGAAGTCGAACTGGACCAGCTGCGCCTCGTTCAGGATCGCCTGGGCCGGCCACGGCAGGGCCTCGCGGGCGACGAGGTCTCCGGCCGGGTTCAGGATCCGACCCTGCTCGATCGCCGGCACCCGGGCGTGCAGCCGCTCCAGGAGCGCGTAGTACGGCGGGATCGGGGCGTCAGCGAGCTCGTAGAGCATCGGCAGGAAGAAGATCGGGCTGGTCACCGGCTGCGGGTCGGCGATCTCCTTGCCGGTGTTGCTCCAGAGGAAGAACGGAGTCTGGTGGATGCTCAGGTCGCCGTTGGTGTCGCGGATGTCGGTGTCGTAGATGCCCGGGAGGTGGTCGCCGTAGAAGACCACGACGGTCTTCTCCGGGGACTTCTTCAACCGGCCCAGGAAGTCGGCGAGCGCCTTGTCGGTGTGCGCCAGCCCGCGGGCGTAGTTGCTGATCCGGTTCGCCTGCCCCCCGCTGACCCCGGTGACCGGGATCGGGTTGGAATAGGCGTCCTCGACGGGGATGTGGTTCTGCATGGTGACCAGGTTGACCATCAACGGCTCGTCCGACTCGGCGATCCGGCGCTCGACCTCGTCGAAGGCGGACTCGTCGGAGATGAACTGGCCGTTCTCGATCTTCTCGGTCGCCGCCATCGTGGTGTCGTGGACGAAGTCGGTGAAGCCGAAGGTCTGGTAGACCGACTGCCGCTTGTACATCGTGGTCATGTACGGGTGCACCGCGATCGGCACATGGCCCTGGTTCGCGAACCAGCTCACCGCTGAGGGGTACTGGTCGTAGGAGGAGACGAGCATCTGGTACGGCGAGCTGAGCTGCGGGTTGAACAGACCGATGCTCTGCCCGGTGAGCACCTCGAACTCCATGTTGGCGGTACCGCCGCCGTACAGCTGGGTCATCATCGTGCCCGAGGTGGTCCGCTCCATCAGGGCACGGGTCCGCGGGATCGGGTCCTCAGCCAACTGGAAGCCCTGGAGCCGGGTGGGGTCGCTGAAGGACTCGCTGAGGACGAGGACGATGTTGGTCTTCTCCAGCGAGCCCTTCCGGGTCTTGTTCACCTGGTCGGCCACGCGCTGGTACTTGGCGGCGATCCCCGCCATCGTCACCGGGTTGTAGTCGACCGGCGTCTCCATCGCGGTGGTCGGCATGTTGTACAGGAAGCCGCCCAGGAAGCCGTGCGCCTGGTAGTTGGTCTTCTGGTTCCAGTAGCGCCACCGGTCGCCGCTCATGTCGTAGACCTTGCGCCAGACGTTGCCGGGGTAGTTGAAGCCCGCGGTGTTGGCCAGCAGCACGATCGCGAAGAGGACGATCACCGACCGGACGCCGACGGCGACGAACTGCTTGCGCAGCGACAGGTGCGGTGGCCAGATCGCGACCAGGCGCCGCTCGTAGCGTCGTGCGATCAGCAGCGAGGTGAGCACGATCGCCAGGATGGCGACGATCGCGATGACCAGCGACTGCGGCGAGACCATCGAGGCCAGGAACTCCGGCTGCCTGATGAAGTCGACGTCGCTGGGGTAGACCGGCTCGGAGCGGATCCCGAGCTTGACCCAGTTCGCGACCGCGACCATGAACACCAGGGCGCTGATCAGCCCGATCGAGAGCATCACCCGGTTGGTCAGGCCGATCGCGACGACCATCACCAGCCAGACGATCAGGCAGTCGGCGATGAACGCCGTCCCCAGGAAGGTGGTCGCCCACCAGTGCAGGGACGCCCCGATCAGCTGGGAGAACTCCAGCACCAGGGTGCAGAGCACCGCCGCCGCCGCCGACGCCTTCAGAGCCCAGCGCAGCGGGGCCCACGGCGAGACTGGCGCGTCGCTTCCGCTGCCCGGCGTCGCCGCTTCCTCCGGGGTCGCCTCCGGGGTGGAGGGCGCGGACGAGAGCGGCATCGAGCAGGCAACTTTCGGGAGGAGTCCGGTTGGCGGGCAGAGTCGCCATCGTACCTGCGCGGCGGGAGGGGTTCCGGGCGGCAAATCTAAGGAATCAGTAACGTTCTGCGCTGTTCTCCGCGGGGTTCGGGCCGGACTGTGAGTCCCACCACCCGGACGGCGGTCTCAACCAGCGAGCAGGTCGGTGGCGTCGATCGCGAGCACCAGGGCGCCGACCATCGACGCCCGGTCGCCGAGTGCGGCGACCAGCACGGGGGTGGAGGCGGTGCCCGCGAGGACGTGCCGGCGCAGACCCAGCCGTGCCGACTCGAGGAGCAGTTCGCCGGCGTGCGACATGTCGCCGCCGACCAGGATGACGTCGGGGTTGAGCAGGTTGGTGACGGTGGCCAGTCCCCAGCCGAGGTGGAGGCCGGCGTCCTCGAAGACCCGCAGCGCCGAGACGTTGCCCTGTTGGGCGGCTTCGATGATCGCGTCGACCCCCGCCCCGGGCATCTGGTCTGCCATCATCGCCAGCGCGGTACCGGTGGCGGCGTACGCCTCCAGGCAGCCACGGCTGCCGCACCGGCAGAGCGGTCCCTGGTCGTCCAGGGTGAGGTGGCCGATCTCGCCAGAGGTGCCGGCGGCTCCGCGGAAGAGCTGGTTGTCGAGGATCAGGCCGGCGCCGACCCCGGAGGAGACCTTGACGAAGACGACGTTCGGGTGGCCGCGGCCGTGGCCGTAGCGGTGCTCGGCGAGAGCACCGAGGTTGGCGTCGTTCTCGATCAGGACCTCGGCACCCAGGACGCGTGAGGCCTCGTCCCGGGCGTTGACGCCGACCCACCCCGGCAGGATCGCCGAGCTCATCACGATGTTGTTCGACAGTGGAGCCGGGAGCCCCATCCCGATGTTCCGGACAGCGGCGTGGTCCGCTCCGAGCGAGTCCAGCAGCTTCTCGAGCATGGCGCGCGCGGTCTCCAGGCCCTCGGTGTGCTGGTGACCGGGGGAGAGCGGTCGGCGCTCCTCGGCGAGGACGGCGCCGGACATCTCGGCGAGCGCGACCGCGACGTGGCTGTGGCCGAAGTCGACTCCGGCCACCAGCCCTGCTCCGCGGGCCAGGCGCACCGTCGTACCGCGTCTGCCGGAACCGGCGACCGTGCTGACCACCTCCGCTGCGGCGAGCTCGCGGACGATCGTGGAGACTGTTCCGGCGGCGAGCCCGGTCTCGCGGGTGATGTCGGCCTGGGTGGCGGAATCGCCACCGCGCTCGAGGAGGACAGCGAGCACCCGGCGCTGGTTGGCGATCCGCAGTGACGCGGCGGACCCCGGAGCGGTCCGCGGGGCGTCGTCAGAGGACATGGGTGAACTGTGCGGCAAAGAGCCGCTAGTCGTCAAGAGATACGCGCTAACGAGGCATGATCAAGTTCTTTGAGGAATTTGTGTTCAAGTCTTGACGACTAGCGTGTGACGCAGCACACTCGGAGATGCCGTAGGGCGTTGGCCCTTCGCCTAGCCCTCACCCCCTTCAGGAGGAACCCCGTGACATCTCTCATCCGTCGCGTCGCCGTTACCGGTGCCGCGGTCGTCATCGCTGCTGGCGGTCTGGCCGCCTGTGGAAGCCCGAACGACTCCGAAGGGTCGGACGGCGCCAAGGTCATCGCGCTGCTGCTTCCGGAGTCCAAGACGACCCGGTACGAGTCCTTCGACAAGCCGATCTTCGAGGCCAAGGTCGCCGAGCTGTGCGACGACTGCGAGGTCAAGTACTACAACGCCGACCAGGACGCCGCGAAGCAGGCGCAGCAGGTCGACACCGCCATCAACGCCGGTGCCAAGGTGATCGTGCTCGACCCGGTCGACGGCAACGGTGCCGGCGGGATGGTCACCTCCGCCCAGGACGCCGGCGCAAAGGTGATCGCCTACGACCGGTTCATCGAGGGCGCGGACTACTACATGTCCTTCGACAACGAGACGGTCGGCAAGCTCCAGGCCGAAGCGCTCAAGGAGGCGATGGGTGACCAGGGCGGCTACCTGCAGCTCAACGGCGCCCCGTCCGACCCGAATGCCGCCCAGTTCAAGGCCGGCGCCGAGTCGGTGCTGACGACCAGCGGCCTGACGCTGCTGACCGACACCTCGTACGACAACCCGGACTGGTCGCCCGACAACGCCCAGAAGTACGTCACCGACCAGCTCAGCAAGATCGACCCGGCCGACATCAAGGGCGTCTACGCCGCCAACGACGGTCAGGCCGGCGGCGTCATCGCCGCGCTGAAGGGCGCCGGTGTCAAGGCAGCTGACCTTCCCCCGGTCACCGGTCAGGACGCCGAGCTCGCCGCGATCCAGCGGATCATCGCCGGGGAGCAGTACATGACGATCTTCAAGTCGTACTTCATCGAGGCGGCGAAGGCCGGTGAGGTCGCGGTCGCCCTGGTCAACGGCGAGGACGTCGGTGAGACCACCGACTTCCAGGGCGTGAAGTCGTTCATCTTCACCCCGGTCGTCGTCAAGGCCGACAACGTCAAGGAGAACATCGTCGACACGGGCCTCTACCCGCTCGCCGACATCTGCACCGCGGCCTTCGCCGACGCCTGCAAGGCAGCCGGTCTGTCCTGATGGCTGCTGCACCTGCCATGGAGATGCCGGTCAGGGACGCGGTCCTGTCCCTGACCGGCATCAACAAGCGGTTCGGCGCGGTCCAGGCGCTCACCGACGTCCACCTCCGGGTGGACGCCGGTGAGGTCGTGGCCCTGGTCGGCGACAACGGAGCCGGCAAGTCGACCCTCGTCAAGGTGATCTCCGGTGTCTACACCCCGGACGCGGGAAAGATCACCTTCGACTCCAAGCCGGTCGCCCCGCGCGGTCCGGCCCAGGCCCAGGCGCTCGGCATCGCGACCGTGTTCCAGGACCTCGCCCTCTGCGACAACCTGGATGTCGTCGCCAACCTCTTCCTCGGCTCCGAGCACCGTCTCGGGCCCGGGCTCGCCCCCGTCCTGGACGAGGTGTCGATGGAGCAGGAGGCCTGGCGGCTGCTGCGCTCGCTGTCGGCGAAGATCCCCTCGGTGAGGATCCCGATCGCGGCGCTGTCAGGAGGTCAGCGGCAGACCGTCGCGATCGCCCGCAGCCTGGTCGGCAACCCGAAGGTGGTCATGCTCGATGAGCCGACCGCCGCCCTGGGCGTCGCCCAGACCGCCGAGGTCCTCAACCTGATCGAGAGGCTCCGGGAGAACGGTCTCGGCGTCATCCTGGTCAGCCACAACATGGCCGACGTGCAGGCCGTCGCCGACCGGATCGTCGTACTCCGGTTGGGGCGGAACGCCGCCGAGTTCAAGACCGAGGAGGTCAGCACCGCCGAGCTGGTGGCCGCGATCACCGGGGCCAGCGACAACGTGGTCACCGAGCGGGCCCAGCGCGCCAAGTTCACCGAGAAGGGGGACCGCGATGACTGACCTCCGTCGTGCTGACGAACCCGGTCAGGCCGTCTCGCTGCCGACCGACCTGGCCGACGAACGGTTGGTCGCCGGTGCGGGGATGTCGGGGTGGCTGGCCTCGGTCGGTACCCGTCTCAAGGGCGGTGACCTCGGGAACCTGCCCGTCATCCTCGGCCTGCTGGTGATCGGTGCTGTCTTCTACGCCCAGGAGCCGACCTTCCTCTCCTCGCGGCAGCTGGTGTCGATCACCCAGTTCGCGGCGCCGGTCGGGATCATCTCCCTCGGCATCGTGCTGGTGCTGCTGCTCGGCGAGATCGACCTCTCCGTCGGATCGATGAGCGGCATGGCGGCCGCGGTGATGACGGTCCAGATCGTCACCCACGGGCACTCGATGATCATCGGCATGCTCGCCGGCATCCTGGCCGGTGTCGCGGTCGGTGTCTTCTACGCGGTGCTCTACCTCAAAGTCGGGGTGCCCAGCTTCGTGATCACCTTGGCGGGTCTGCTCGGTTTCCAGGGTGTTCTGCTCCAGGTGCTCGGCAAGAACGGCACCGTGAACCTGCCCGACGACCTGTGGCTGGTGGAGTTCGCCCGGACCAAGTACGTCACCGGGACCGCGTCGTACGTGCTCGTGGTCGCGGTCGTCGCGGTCTACCTGCTCGCCCACCTGTACGGCGCCCGGCGGCGCCGCAAGGCGGGGCTCAGCGCGCCGTCCCTGGTCGGCCTGCTGGTCCGGTCGGCGCTGATGCTCGGCGGGCTGCTCTGGCTGACCTCCTACCTGCAGGCCGGTGGCGGACGCGGCTGGGGCTACCTGTGGCTCTTCTTCGTCTCGCTCGTGGTGCTGATGGACCTCGCGCTCCGGAAGACCACCTGGGGGCGGCACGTCTTCGCGGTCGGCGGCAACGAGGAAGCCGCCCGGCGCTCCGGCATCAAGGTCGGCCGGATCTACCTGAGCGTCTTCGTGCTCTGCTCCACCTTGGCCGCTCTCGGCGGCATGCTGATCGCGGCGCAGCTGACCTCGGTCTCCCAGGCCAGTGGCACCACCGACACCAACCTGACCGCGATCGCGGCGGCGGTGATCGGCGGCACCTCGCTGTTCGGCGGCCGGGGCTCGGCGTACTCGGCGATGCTCGGCATCCTGGTGCTGCAGTCGATCCAGAGCGGCCTGAACGTGATCGGGGCGGACTCGCCGATCCGTTTCATGATCACCGGTGGGGTGCTGATCCTGGCCGTCGCGATCGACTCCGTCGCCCGTCGCGCGAGGTCCTCCTCCGGCCGCGGCTAGTCGTTGAGCTGGGCCTTCCAACCCGTTGAATCGAGACTTCTGGCCCGTTGAGTTGTTCTACGACGCAACTCAACGGGCCAGAGCTGCTCGAGCTGGCTCAGGCTCCGGTGTTCGGAAGTGGCGGCTCCGGGTTCGGGACACAGCTCGGCACGGTCCAGATGATCGGGAAGGTCGGCGGGTCGCCGTCGACCAGTACCTCGGCGGTTCGGGGTAGTTCACCTCGTGCGAACTCGACCATCGCCTCGAACGGGGAGGAGTCGTCCTCCGGCAGGAGCACGGTGTAGAGCACCCGATCGCCGTCCACGACCGAGAAGCGCACGGGCAGGAGGTCGCCGGTGGCACCCTTGATCGGCCGGTTGCTGAAGAAGTAGGACTGCTCACCCTCGCAGCCGCCGCTGCCGCCGATGCCCACGTTCCTGTAGGAGTCGACCGGCGGGCAGCCCGCGTGGATCACGTCCCGGAGGACCTCGTCGTCGGCCACCGTGACGATCACCAGGTAGTCCCCGTAGGTGAGCCCCGGGACCGAAACCTTCTCCGAGGTCCCGGCGGGGACGGCGCGGTCGTCGTCGCGGAAGACCTCGTCGCCGGCACTGTTCGTGACGACCGTCGTGAAGGTGGTCTCCGCCCCGTCCGCCGCGATCAGGTTCACCTTGGTGACCTCGGCGCCGTCGACGCAGCCGGCCTGCCCGACCGTGGCGGCCGGTTCCTCCGCGGCGGAGACGGGCAGGGCTCCGCCGGCGACGAACGCCACCAGAAGTCCGACCAGGGCGAGGAGACGGAGCATCCGTGTGCGGGTCATGCCCCGACGGTACTGACCGGTTTCGGTGACCGCTAGGGGTCCCGTCAGCGGGCCACCGGGCGTCCGTACGTCGTGGTCCGCTCCACCACCGGTCGGCCGATGCCGGCGCCGATCTCGATCAGCTCCTCGACCGTCTTCGCCGAGCCGTGCTCGGAGCCGGCCATCCGGGAGATGGTCTCCTCCATCAGGGTGCCGCCGAGGTCGTTGGCGCCGGCGTTGAGCATCGCCCGGGTGCCCTCGGTGCCGAGCTTCACCCAGCTGGTCTGGATGTTGTCGATCCGACCGTGCAGCAGGATCCGGGCCATCGCGTGGACGGCGAGGTTGTCACGCAGGGTCGGGCCGGGGCGGGCGACGCCGGCGAGGTAGATCGGTGCGGAGTGGTGCACGAACGGCAGCGGGACGAACTCGGTGAAACCCGGGATGCCCTGGTCGATGTTGGCCTGCTGCATGCCGCTGAGCACCTTCAGGTGCTGCACCCAGTGCCGCGGGTTGTCGACGTGGCCGTACATCATCGTCGAGCTGGACCGGATCCCGACCCGGTGCGCGGTCGAGACGACCTCGATCCAGGTACTCGTCGGGAGCTTGCCCTTGGTCAGCACCCAGCGGACCTCGTCGTCGAGGATCTCCGCTGCGGTGCCCGGGATCGTGTCGAGTCCGGACTCGCGGGCCTTGATCAGGAAGTCCTCGAAGCTCAGCCCGGTCCGGGAGGACCCGTTGACGATCTCCATCGGGGAGAACGCGTGCACGTGCATCCCGGGGACCCGCTTCTTCACCGCTGCCGCGATGTCGAAGTACGCCGTCCCGGGCAGCTCGGGGTCGATGCCGCCCTGCATGCAGACCTCGGAGGCCCCGAGGTTCCAGGCCTCCTCGGCACGGTCGGCGACCTGGTCGAGGGAGAGCGAGTAGGCGTCCTCGTCGGTACGCCGTTGCGCAAAGGCGCAGAACCGGCAGCCGACGTAGCAGACGTTGGTGAAGTTGATGTTCCGGTTGACGACGTAGGTGACCTCGTCGCCGCTGACCTCCGCGCGCAGGTCGTCGGCGAGCTTCAGCACCTGGGCGAGCAGGTCGCCCTCGGCGGTCATCAAGGTCAGGGCGTGCTCGTCGGAGAGGTTGCCGGGGTCGGCCTCAGCGGCGCGGAGAGCGGCGAGGCCGTCCGCGGAGGCGCGGGCGCCGGTCGTCGAGCCTGTCGAGACGCCAGCCGCCGAGGCCGCCACCTCGTCCCAGTCGCCGTACACGTCGGCGAAGTCGCTGCGTCGGTCCGCGCTGCGACCCTCGGTGTCGACCGAGGTGTGCAGGTCGGTGCGGCCGACCGCCGCGAAACCGCCGTCCGGCTCCTGCCAGGGGTGCCCGACCGGGCGCCGGGTGCCGTGGGTGATCTCCTCGGAGACCAGTCCGTCGTCGCCGGCGAGGGCGGCGACGTGGCCGGAGACCCGTGGGTCGATCCAGGGCTCACCGGCGCGGACGTACTCCGGGTGGGCGGTCAGCCGCGCCTTCAGGGTGAAGCCGGCGGCGGCGGTGATCTCGCGGAGGCGCTCCAGGGAGGGCCAGGGCCGCTCCGGGTTCACGTGGTCCGGGGTGAGCGGGGAGACGCCGCCCCAGTCGTCGACGCCGGCGCCGAGCAGCGCCGTGCACTCCTCCAGGTCCACCAGGTTCGGGGGCGCCTGCAACCGGACCTTCGGGCCGAGGACGATCCGGGAGACCGCGAGTGCGGCCAGGTACTCCTCCAACGCCAGGTCGTCGCTGTGCCGCATCGCCGTGTCCGGCTTGGCGCGGAAGTTCTGGACGATGACTTCCTGGACGTTGCCGTACTGACGGGCGACCCGGCGCAGCGCGAAGATCGACTGCGCGCGCTCGTCGATCGACTCGCCGATCCCGATCAGCAGGCCGGTGGTGAACGGGATCGCCAACCGGCCGGCGTCCTCGAGCACCCGCAGTCGGACCTCGGGGTCCTTGTCCGGGGAGCCGTAGTGCGCCTCGCCCTTGGTCTCGAAGATCCGCCGTGAGGTGGTCTCCAGCATCATCCCCATCGAGGGCGAGACCGGCTTGAGCCGGTTCATCTCCTCCCAGGACATCACCCCGGGGTTGAGGTGCGGCAGCAGGCCCGTCTCCTCCAGCACCCGGATCGACATCGCGCGCACGTAGGCCAGGGTGGAGTCGTAGCCCTGCTCGTCGAGCCACTCCTGGGCTTCGGGCCAGCGGTCCTCGGGCCGGTCACCGAGGGTGAAGAGGGCTTCGGTGCACCCCAGGGCGGCTCCGTCCCGCGCGATCGCGACGATCTCGTCGGGCGACAGGTACGGCGCCCGGCCGGCGCGCTTGGCCTGCCCCGGGGTCTCGACGAAGGTGCAGTAGTGGCACTTGTCGCGGCAGAGCCGGGTGACGGGGATGAAGACCTTGGGGGAGTAGGTGATCACGCCCGGTCGGCCGGCGTTCTCCAGACCGGCGTCGCGGGTTCGGGCTGCGACCGCGGTCAGCCGTTGCAGGTCCTCGCCGCGGGCGGAGAGCAGGACCGCTGCCTCCGCCTGGTCCAGGGCAGCGCCCCGTTCGGCGCGCGCCAGGGCGCGACGTACTTGCTGGGGCGTCGGGGCGACGGGGGCGGCGGTCATCAGAGACAGGCTATCCAGCGATCGGCGGGCGCGGGGAAAGAATCATAGTGTGGTCAACGAGAATTGGGTCGGGGTATTCCCACGGGGGTTTCGAGACGGCGCTAGCGCGCCTCCTCAACCATCCGAGCGGGGTGGTTGAGGAGGTTGCGCAGCAACCGTCTCGAAACCAGGTCTTCAGCCGACGATGCCCTTGAGCTCGGCGATCAGCGCTGCCGGGTCCTCGCCGACCGGGGTCACGTTGAGGCTGGTGACGCCGGTCTCGGCGAACGCCGCGACCCGCTCCTTGATGTACGAGGCGGGGCCGACGAAGTTCGCAGCCTCGAGCCACTCGGTCGGGACCAGGGCCTCGGCTTCCTTCTTCTTGCCGGAGAGGTAGAGCTCCTGGATCTCGGTCGCCTCCTTCTCGTACCCGTAGGCGCAGGCCAGGTCGTTGTAGAAGTTCTTGCCCTTGGCACCCATGCCGCCGATGTAGAGCGCGAAGATGGGTCGGGCGAAGTCGAGCAGCGCCTTGGTCTCCGGGCCTTCGCCGATCGCCAGCATGCCGCCGGCGACGATGTTCAGACCGCCCAGGGTCGGGTCCCGCTTCTCCGTGCCGGCCTTGATCGGGGCACCCATCACGTCGCCGATCTTCTCCGGGTAGTACAGGTGCGGGAGCAGTCCGTCGGCGATCTCGGCCGCGAGCTCGACGTTCTTCGGGCCCAGCGCGGCGATGTAGATCGGGACTTCGGAGCGCTCGGGCTTGGTGAGCAGTTTCAGCGCCTTGCCCATCCCGGTGACGGCGCCCTGCTCCTTGGTCAGCGGGAGCTTGAACTCGCCGTCGGCGGTCAGCGGCTCGCGGCGCATCCCGGACCGGATGATCTCGACGATCTCGCGGGTACGGGCCAGCGGCTTGGCGTAGGGCACGCCGTGGAAGCCCTCGATCACCTGCGGGCCGGAGGCGCCGAGGCCGAGGATCGCGCGGCCTCCGGAGACGTTGTCGAGGCCCGCCGCGGTCTGCAGCAGGGCGCCCGGGGTGCGGGAGTAGATGTTCATGATCGCGGAGCCGATCTCGACCGTCTCGGTCTTCGCAGCGAGGTAACCCATCAGCGTCGGGGAGTCGAAGCCGTACGCCTCGGCGACCCAGACGGTGTCCAGGCCTGCCTTCTCCCAGGCGGTGACCTGGTCAGCGGCTGAGCGCGGGTTTCCGTCGTACATGAGCATGGTGGAGATCTTCATCGGGTGCCTTCTCTACTCGGGCTGGGGATGACGGTGGAGCGTCGGTCCGCGAGGACTACCGTGACAGTAATACTGTCACGGTCTGTTCGCCAGGGTCGGGACGGGTGCAGACGTGTGGCGCGCGTAACTCCCGGGGCCCCTCGGGCACCCGGGAGTACGTCGCACGGACGTGCCGTGCCGGTGTCGGTCAGACCGCCCCGACCGGGATCTCGGCCTCGGCCGCAGCGGCCGCCGGTCCCGGCGGCGTGATCTCCGGGTCGCGGTCGAGCTTGCTCGGCCACCAGACCTTGCCGCCGAGGTCGAGGTTCAGCGCGGTCACCAGGACCGACCGGACGATCAGGGTGTCGAGCAGGACGCCGAGTGCGACGGTCGTGCCGAGCTCGGCGAGGAACACGAACGGCAGCGTCCCGAGCACCGCGAACGTCGCGGCGAGGACCAGGCCGGCCGAGGTGATCACCCCGCCCGTCGAGGACAGCGCGATCAGGGAGCCCTTCCGGGTGCCGAACTTCATCGTCTCCTCGCGGACCCGGGTCATCAGGAAGATGTTGTAGTCAATGCCCAGAGCGACCAGGAAGACGAAGGCGAACAACGGGAACCCGGGATCCGCACCGGCGAAGTCGAACACGTAGTGGAAGATCAGCGCCGAGATCCCGAGGGCGGCACCGAAGGAGAGCACCACGGTCGCGATCAGCAGCAGCGGGGCGAGCAGCGAGCGCAGCAGCACCATCAGGATCAGGAACACGACGATCAGGACCATCGGCATGATGACCTTGTTGTCGCGCTCGGCGGCGATCTTGGTGTCGAGGTAGAGCGCGGCACCGCCTCCGACCAGGGCGTCGGCGTCGCTGACACCGTGCGCGGCCTCCCGCACGTCCCGGACGATGTCGAAGGCCTTCGGGGATGAGACGTCCTCACTGATGCTGGCCTCGAACCAGGACCTTCCGTCGCCGAGCGGCTTGACGGTCGCCTCTGCGACGTTCGCCACCGCGCTGCCGGCCTTGGCCGCCACCGCGTCGCGCACCTCCTCGATCCGGTCGTCGTTGGCCACCACCTGCACGGTGTTCGAGTTGTCGGCCAGGTCGTGCGCGAAGAGCGCCTTCTGCGCGGTCACCGAGTCGAACGTCTGGGTGAAGGAGTCCTCGGTGGAGAGCCCGGTCGCGTTGAGCTTGACCATGCCGAAGCAGGCAATCACCAGGACGGCTGCCGTGCCGGCCCAGATCGCGCGCGGACGGACGCTGATGCGGTCGCCGACCCGCGCCCACATACCGGTGCTGGTCGGCTCCGCGGATCCGAAGTGCGGCCGCTTGGGCCAGAAGATCCAGCGGCCGAAGATGACCAGCAGCGCGGGCAGGAGGGTGATCATGACCAGGAGGGTCACCGCAACACCGACCGCCAGGACCGGTCCCAGACCAGCGGTCGAGTTGAGATCGGCGAACACCAGGCAGAGCAGACCGATGACCACCGTGGCAGCACTGGCGATGATCGCGGGGGCGGCGCGGTGCAGAGCGAACCCCATCGCCTCGTGCCGGTCCGTGTGGGTGCGCAGCTCCTCGCGGTAGCGGGCCGTGAGCAGCAGCGCGTAGTCGGTGCCTGCGCCGATGACCAGGATGCCCAAGATGTACTGGCTCTGGTCGTTGACGGTCAGGTCGGCGTACTTGGCCAACAGGTACACGACGCCGCCCGAGGCCTGGAAGGCGACCACGGCGCTGATGATCGGCAGCAGCCACAAGATCGGGCTGCGGTAGGTGAAGAGCAGGATCACGACGACCGCGAGGAGCGTCAGCATGATCAAGGTGGTGTGCGAACCCTCGAACGAGGAGGCGAAGTCGGAAGCCTGGCCGCCGAAGCCGCCGAGGTAGACGTCGACGCCCTCCATCGCGGTCAGCTCGCGGATGTCCTCGGCCGGCTCGGGGATCTTGTTCCACCCGTCCTTGCCGAAGTTGAAGGTGAAGTAGGAGTAGGCGACCTCGCCGTCGGGGGAGACCAACGGCGGGATGAACGTCTCAGGGATCGTTCCGTCTGCCATCAGACCCTGGAGGACGTCGGCGCGCAGAGGAGTCAGGACCGGGAATTCGCTCTCCTTCACCAGCCCGGGGATGTCGCGCTCGATCGCGGCGGCGTGCTCGTCCATCGCGGCGAAGTCGGCGGCAGTGAGCTTGCCGGACTGGGCCTGGTAGACGATCAGGGTCGGGATGTCGTTGGGGTCGACGTCGCTGGAGAGCGCGTCGGTCACCTTCGTCGCCTCGGCCGAGCCGGGGAGCCAGGACGACGCCTCGTTGTTCTTCACGTCGTTGAGCTTCGCGCCCAAGGTGCTCAGGCCGACGGTGGCGCCGAGCACCACCACGAGGACGATCCACTTGGTCACGGGTCCGGTCAGCTTGCCGGCGATCTGTCGATGCATGCTCGTATTGGAGCAGAGGTCACCGACATCGCGCCTCGGGGTTTTCCCTGATCCTGCGACGGCAGCGAGAACGTCGCGGAAAGCCGTCTAGCCCGCCAGGTCCTCGACGACCTCGGCGCCGGGCAGGTCCGCCAGCCGGGCGCCCGGAAGGATCAGCTTGGAGCCGCGGATACCCGAGCCGATCAGCACCAGCTCCGTGGCCGGCACCCGGGAGTCGATCAGCAGCCGCCACGCCGGAGGGACCCCGATCGGGGTGATGCCGCCGTACTCCATGCCGGTCTCGGTGACCGCCCGGTCGTGGTCGAGGAAGGAGCACTTCCGTACGTCGAGCAGCCGCTTGACCCGGTTGTTCACGTCCGCCCGGGTGTCGCCCCGGACGACGCAGGCGGCGATCCGTTCCTCGCCGTCGCGCTTGCCCATCACCACGACGCAGTTCGCGCCGCTGTCGAGCGGGACTCCGTAGACGTCCACGGTGGCCGAGGTCTCGGCGAGCGCGGGGTCGATCGCGACGACCCCGACATCGGCGGCGTGCTCCCAGGTGCGCAGCAGTGCAGCGACCGGTGCTCCGACCAGGTCGAGGTTCTCCAGCGCCGGGACCGTGGTCAGACTGCCGAGGGTGTGCAGGGCGGGCATGTGCAGCACCGTAGCCCGGTCAGTCCGCGGAGTCGGCCGGCTTGCCCCGGCCGGGGATCGCTCCGGTGATCCCGCCGACCACGCCGCCGCTGATGCCCTTGACGAGCTTCGCTCCGGGGATCGCCTCGAGCTGGCCGAGGGTGGAGGTAACCAGTGCCTCGACCCGTTGGACGGCGTCGCGCGCGACCCGGATGTCTTCCTGGGTCTGCGGGAGTCCCTCGATCACCGGGAGCAGGCTCTTCATCCCCTGCGCGGTCCGGTCGACCGACGGGACCAGCTTGGCGAGCTGGGCCGCGGCCTGGTCGAGGCGGTTGCTGACCAGCGCGACCTGGGTGATGGCGGTCTCGGTGATCCGCATGACCCGGCGCACGTCGTCGATCATCCCGGAGTCGACGGCCTCGGTCAGGGCCACCACCAGGGGGCGAGCGTCCCGCATGAAGCCGATCGACTCGTCGAGGAAGGTCTCGGCCTTGCCGGTCATCCGGACCGTGTAGCCCAGCCCGTCCGTGCTCAGCGTGACCAAGGCATCGGCGAAGGCGACGACCGCGCGGGTCACGGGAGGTTGGTTCTGCCAGTCGTTGCTCACGGGGCCACCGTAGTGGGGGTGGCGGTTTCGAGACAGGCCTGGCGGCCTTCCTCAACCGCCCGGCTGGCTGAGGAGGTGACGAGGCAACCGCCTCGAGGCGTCTCAGACCAGACGTCGGCCGGTCCGCATCCGCCAGCGCACCTCGGCCAGCTGGAGCGTGATCGGCAGGTTGCGCGCCCAACGCGGGGTCAGGCGGGTCACGGTCCGCAGCACCGCGACCCAGCGGTCGAAGCGACGCTGCTGGGCGGCCGACCACTCCAGGCGCATCGCGGTGCGGACCTCCGGCGGCAGCATCCCGGTGGTGAAGAAGCGGTTCACCCCCGCGTTGCCCCACTGCAGCGGCCGCCGCACCATCCGCAGCTCGACGACCTTCATCAGGTGCTCGCGCACCGGATCGTCGTACGAGACCGTTGCCAGGCCGGCCCGCCAGTACTCCTCGAACGCCTCCCGGTCCGTCGGCCAGGCGTCGCGGGGGACCTGGAGCGAGGTGCCCAAGCGGGCGCAGTACTGGTACAGCCCGTCGGCCGTGGCGTCGTCCATCGGGCCGAGGAACAGCGTGCGGACGTCGCGGAAGCCGACGTACAGGCAGGCCGCCACCCACAGCTGGAGGTCGGGGTCGAAGGCGTTGTACGTCACCGGGCTGTCGGGTCCCGAACGCACCGGGACGTGCGACCGGTTGACCGCCTGGCGGTAGCGGTCGACGTCCTGCTCGGTGCCGAAGAGCGCGACCACCAGGTAGCTCAGCGTGGTCCGCAACCGTTTCCACGGGTGCAGCAGCACGTTCCCGGAGTCGACGCTGCTCTCGACGACGCCGTACCCGACGCCGGGGTTGCCGAACTGCATGACCACGTTGGCGGCGGCCCCCAGCATGCCGGCCGCGCCGGCCATCTGGTCACGGATGTCGACGTCAGTCCTGCTCACCGTCACCCCGTCGCGGCAGGCTCGACGACCCGGCCAGTGCTCACCGGACGCGGAGCCTGCGGAGCAGCCCGAGCTGGCGGTTGGTCACGTTCACGAACGTGTCCAGCGTCATCGAGGCCGGCGGGCCGAGCGGAACCAGCCGCTGCTCGGCCACGGTCTGCGCCTCGGTGTACTTGCGGATGCCCTCGGCGCCGTGACGTCGGCCCAGGCCGCTGTCGCCCATCCCGCCCATCGGCGCCTCGATCGAGCCGGCCGCGGCCGCGGCACCGTCATTGATGTTCACCGAGCCCGAACGGATCCGGGCCGCCATCAGCTTCGCGGTGTGGACGTCCTTCGACCAGATGCTCGCCGAGAGACCGTAGCTGCCCTCGTTGGCCAGCTCGATCGCCTCGGCGTCGGAGGAGAACGGGTAGAGCGAGATCACCGGGCCGAAGGTCTCGTTGTGGCAGACCCTCATCGAGGCGTCGACACCCTCGAGGATGGTCGGCTCGTACATCAGCGGTCCGAGGTCGGGCCGGGCCCGGCCGCCGGTCAGGATCCGGGCTCCGGCGGCGCGAGCGTCCTCGACGTGCTCGGCCACCGTGGCGAGCTGCTGCGGCGAGGCGAGCGAGCCGATGTCGACGGTGTAGTCGAACGTCTGGCCGAGCCGCAGCGTCTGGGTCGCCTTCACGATCTCGGTGCGGAACTCGGCGTAGACGTCCTCGTGGACCAGCACCCGCTCGGTGTGGATGCACATCTGGCCGGTGTTCGCGAAGGACGACGCGACGGCGCCCTCAGCCGCCTTCACGATGTCGGCGTCCTTGCGGACGATCAGCGGGTTCTTGCCGCCCAGCTCCAGGGAGGCGCCGATCAGCCGGCGGCCGGCCTGCTCGGCGACGACCCGGCCGGTCGCGGTGGAGCCGGTGAAACCGACGTAGTCGACCTCGTCGATCAGGGCGGTGCCGACGACGCCGCCGGCGCCGATGACGATCTGCCACAGGTCGGTCGGCAGCCCGGCGCGCCCCATCAGCTCGCGGGCGAAGAGCACCGTCAGCGCCGTCTGCGAGTCGGCCTTGGAGACCACCGCGTTGCCGGCCAGCAGCGCCGGTACGGCGTCGCCCACGCCGAGGTAGAACGGGTAGTTCCACGGGGAGATGATCCCGACGACGCCCTTGGGTACCCGGGTCTCGGCGACCTTGGTCAGACCCGGGATCGCCCCGCGGACCGAGGTCGGCGCCAGGTACTTCCGACCGACGCGGGCGTAGTGCCGGGTGATGTTGGCGACCTGGAGGATCTCCTGCCACGCGCTGAACCGGGCTTTGCCCATCTCCCACTGGATCAGGTCGATCAACTTGTCCTGCTCGGCGATGAACAGGTCGTGGAAGCGGAGCATGATCTGCGCCCGCTCCCGGAAGTCCCGGTCGCGCCACGCGGCCGCGCCGAGGCGCGCGGCGGCGACCGCGTCGGCGACGTCGCTCGCGCTGCTGGTCGGCAGCGTGGCGATCTGCCGCGAGTCGTACGGCGCGTAGGCCGTCGTCGTCTCGGTGCCCGACGCGCTCCGGAAGATCCGCGACGTCAGGCCGTCGAGGACCTCGTCGGTGACCCAGGCGGGCCGGGCGGACGGGATGTCGATGTGGCGTAGGTGGTTCTCGACGATGGCGGTCACGGTGGTCTCCTGTGTGATGGGTTTCGAGACGGTTGCTGCGCAACCTCCTCAACCAGCCGGGGCTGGGTGGTTGAGGAAGGCGCTCTGCCGCCTGTCTCGAAACCTGGCCTGGTTTCGAGACTTGCCGGGACGGCCCTCCTCAACCACCCGGGGTCGGTTCAGTCCTGGTAGAGCGCTTCGATCTCGGCGGCGTAGTTGGAGTGGATGATGCGCCGCTTGAGCTTGAGGGTCGGGGTCAGCTCGGCGGACTCGGCGGTCCACTCGACCGGGAGCAGCGTCCACTTCTTGACCTGCTCGGGGCGGGAGAGCCGCTCGTTGGTCTTCTCGACCGCAGCCCCCACGATCCCGAGGATCGCCGGGTTCTCCGCCAGCTCGGCGAGCGTGGCTCCCTCGATCCCCATCTTCCCCGCGACGATCGGCGCGACGTCCGGGTCGAGGGTGAGGATCGCGACGACGTACGGCTTGCCCTCGCCGAAGGCGAGCGCGTGCCCGACCAGCGGGCTCTCCTTGAGCATGTTCTCGATGTTGGACGGCGCGATGTTCTTGCCGGCCGAGGTGATGATCAGCTCCTTCTTGCGGTCGACCACCTTGACGAAGCCGTCCTCG
This sequence comes from Marmoricola sp., assembly GCA_041618295.1. Lineage (GTDB taxonomy): Bacteria > Actinomycetota > Actinomycetes > Propionibacteriales > Nocardioidaceae > Marmoricola. The sequence goes on along the minus strand of JBFJNH010000020.1, from coordinate 14,777 downwards.
TCGATCTCGCCGATGTCGCCGGTGTGCACCCACCCGTCGGCGTCGATCAGCTCGGCGGTGGCCTCCGGGTTCTTGTGGTACCCCGTGGTGGTCACCGGGCCGCGGGCCAGGATCTCGCCGTCCTCGGCGAGCTTTACCTCGATGCCGGGCTGGGCGCGGCCGACGGTGCCGAGCCGGAACGCGTCGGGACCGCAGGCCGTCACCGCGCCACAGGTCTCGGTCATCCCGTAGATGTCGTAGATCGAGAAGCCGAGGCCGGCGAAGAACTTGGCGGTCTCCAGCGGCATCGGTGCGGACGCGCTGCCCGCCCAGGCGACCCGTTCCAGCCCGAGCATCGACTTCATCGGGGTGAGCACGGCGGCGTTCACGGCGTCGAACCGCGCCTGCAGCTCGGGGCTGGTGGTGTTCCCGTACTGGAGCGACTCGACGTACTCCAGGCCGACGGCCATCGCGTCCGCGACCGCCTGCTTCTTGGTCTCGTCGGTCTCCATGGCGAGCAGGCCGCCGATGCCGGTCTGGATCTTCTCCCAGACCCGGGGGACGCCGAAGAAGCGGGTCGGGCGCACCTCGCCGAGCGCCCCGACCAGCTGCGCCGGGTCGGCGATCAGGTGCAGGTGCGCGCCCAGCATCTGCGGCAGGTAGATGCCCAGCACGCGCTCGGCGATGTGCGCGTAGGGGAGGTAGGAGACGGTGATCAGGTTCTCGTCGGAGCTGGCTCCGACCGTCTTGTCGGTGCTGCCGATCTCGAAGAGCACGTTGTGGTGGCTGATCACCACGCCCTTCGGGTTCCCGGTGGTGCCCGAGGTGTAGAGGATCGTCGCGGGCTGGTCCAGCTCGATGGAGGTCCACCGCTTCTCGACCTCGGTCTCCAGATCGGCGGCGACCTCGGCGCCGCGGGCCGCGAACTCCTCCCAGGTGACCGCGTCGACCCCGGACAGGCCGGCTCGCGCGGCCGGGTCGATCACCACGACCAGCTTGGGCTTGGCAGCGGCGAACGCCTCGGACCAGCGGGCGACGTGGTCGGCGTTCTCGAGGACGACCACGGCCGGTGCGGAGTGCTCGGCGACGTAGGCGACCTGGCTGGGGGAGAGGGTGTTGTAGATCGACATCGCCGTCGCTCCGGCGTGCATCGCACCGATGTCGGCCAGGATGTGCTCGATCCGGTTGGTCGCCATGATCGCCACCCGGTCGCCCGGTTCGACGCCGGCGTCGACGAAGGCCGCTGCCAGCCGGAGGCCCTGCTCGCGGAGCTCGCGCCAGCTGAGCGTCCGCCAGCCCGGCCCCTCGATTCCGACCTTGTCGGAGTACGCCGGGGCGTCTCCCAGGCGGGCCACGGTGTCGGCGAAGGCGGCGGCGATACTGCGGCCGGCGATCTGGGCGTCGATCTCAGCGCGCTCGGCGAGTACGTCGGTCATGGGGTCTCCTTGATAGGTGTGGTCCGGGTCACAGTCTCTTACGGGCGTGAACGTCTGGGGAAGGTGTGGGGTTCCGGTGTCTCGACAGGCTCGACGACCGGCTCGGTCATCGAGCCTGCCAAGATGCGGCGAGCACGGCTCAGTAGCTCTTGGGCAGGCCGAGCATCGAGGTGCCGATGTGGGCCAGCACCAGCTGCTCGGAGACGGGGATGTTCTTGCCGATGCGGGCGTCGCGGAACATCCGCTCGATCGGGTACTCCTTGGAGTACGCCATCCCGCCGAGGGTCTGGAAGGCCTGGTCGGCCGCTTCCCAGGCGACCTGCGCCCCGGTGAGCTTGGCGACGTTGGCCTCGTTGCCGCACATCTTCCCCTGGTCGAAGAGCCAGGCGGCCTTGTAGGTCATCAACCGGGCCAGCTCGGTCTTCGCCTTGATCTGCGCCAGCGGGAACTGGATCGCCTGGTTGGCACCGATCGGTCGGCCGAAGACCTCGCGCTCGCGGGCGTAGCGTGCCGCCACGTCCAGCGCCGCGTCCGCGGAGCCGACCCCGCCCGCGGCGGCGAGGATGCGCTCGGGGTTGAGCACGTCCCAGAGCACGCCGAAGCCCTGGTCGACCTGGCCGAGCACATTCTCGGCCGGCACCCGGACGTCGTCGAAGAAGACCTGCGAGGAGTGCAGGATGTTGCTGCCCATCTTCGGGATCGGGGTGTAGGAGAGCGTGCCGGCGGCGAGCGCCTCCTTCACGTCGACGAGGAAGAGCGTGAACCCGTGGGTCCGGTTGCCGCCGGCGGCCTTCGCCTCGGCGGCCGGCACGGTGCGGGTGACGGCCACCATCCAGTCGGCGCGCTCGACGTTGGAGATCCAGACCTTCTGGCCCTTGATCAAGAAGTCGTCCCCGTCACGGCGCGCGGCGGTGGTGATCTCGATCGCGTTGCTACCGGCATCCGGCTCGGTCAGGGCGAAGCAGAACTGGATCTCGCCCGCAGCCAGGCCGGGGAGGATCCGCTGCTTCTGCTCCTCGGTGCCGTGCCGGACCAGGGTCATCGCGCCGAAGCCGGGGGTGGTGACGTAGATGAAGGTGCCCTGGGTGCCGCCCGAGGCGCACAGGGTGTCGTTGGCGACCGCCAGCTCGAGCAGCCCCTGACCGCCGCCGCCGTACTCCTCGGGGATGCAGAGACCGAGCCACCCGCCCTGACCGAGGTCGCGGAAGACCTCGTCGGGGAAGCGGTGCTCCTCCTCGCAGCGGGACCAGTAGGCGTTGTCGTACTTCGCGGCGACAGCGGCGACGCCGTCACGGACTGCGAGTGCGGACTCGGGGAGGTCGAAATCCATCAGGCGCCTTTCAGGGTGGGTGCGGCAGGGGCGGAGGACCCGCTCTTCTGGGGTGCGTGCCGGTGCAGCTCGGTGCTGTGGTCGCGCGGCCCGAGGTCGGAGATGCGGTAGCCGAACGGGTAGGTCCGGCTGGCGTCGTGCACGTAGGGGTCGTCGGGGCGTCGCGGTGGCAGGAATCGGATCACCCGGCCGCGCAGCCGGAGTGCTCCGGTGACCGCCCGCTCGAGCCAGCGGGGCTGGCGCTTGATGCCCAGCGCTGCCAGCAGCGGGGCGTCGAGCGCTGCCAGCGTGATGCGCCGTACGACGGGGCGCAGCGGCACCGGGTACCAGGTGGTGACGATCCGGATGCTCGCCTCGGCGACCCGGGTGTTCGCCGGGTGGTACGCGAAGTGCTCGGCCTCGTACTCGTCGTGCAGCCGCTCGAGCTCGGCGTAGGTGGTGGGGAGGTCCTTGATCCCCATCAGCCGGCCGAGCCGGAGGGTCAGCTTGGTCATCGCGATGACCTCGTGCGGGTGCAGCGGGCGCCAGCCGTAGGCGTCGATGAACCGCTTCGGGCCGACCAGGGTGGTGGCCAGCACGTAGCGGAACTCGTGGTTGGGGATCCCGTAGTGCCCGTGGATCTTGTTGAGGGTGCGGACCGCGGCCCGGGCGCGCTCGGACTCGACCCCGTCGACGGCGACCTCGTAGCCGATCAGAACGGTGTCGTCGTACCGCTTCTGGCCGTCGTGCTCGAACCGGCCGGTGCGGTCGAGCAGGTCGCTGATCGTCGGGACGCCGTAGTCGCGCAGGAACGCGATCGAGGTGCCCTGGACGAACTCGAAGGGGAACTCGTAGTAGGCGACCAGCCGGTAGATCTCGTCGAAGTCGACCTCGGGGTCGAGCGTCTCGATCCGGCGCAAGTTGGCGTACCGGGCGCGGTTCATCTCACGGGCCCGCTCACAGGCCCAGCGAGCGGCCGATGATTTCCTTCTGGATCTCGGTGGTCCCCCCGTAGATCGTGGAGATCCTGCTGTCCAGGTACGCCCGGGCGATCGGGTACTCGAGCATGTAGCCGTAGCCGCCGTGGATCTGGACGCCCTGGTTGACCAGCTTGTTCTGGGTTTCGGTGGCCCAGTACTTCGCCATCGACGCGTCCATCGTGTCGAGCTTGCCCTCGAGGTGCTTGCGCAGGCAGTCGTCGACGAAGGTCTGGGTGACGCGAGCCTCGGTGGCCATCTCGGCGATCGTGAACCGGGTGTTCTGGAACTTGCCGATCGGCTTGCCGAACGCCTCTCGGGTCTTCGCATAGTCGAGGCAGAGCTCGACGATGTAATTGCACGCGGCGGCTGCCTGCGCGGCGATGATCAGTCGCTCCTGGGGGAGGTTCTGCATCAGGTAGATGAAGCCCTGGCCCTCCTCGCCGAGGAGGTTCGCCTTCGGGACGACGACGTCGGTGAACGAGAGCTCGGCGGTGTCCTGAGCGTGCAGGCCGATCTTCTCCAGGTTGCGGCCGCGCTCGAAGCCTTCCATGCCGCGCTCGACGACCAGCAGGCTGAAGCCGAGGTGACTCGCCTCCGGGTTGGTCTTCGCGACCACGATGACGAGGTCGGCGTGGATGCCGTTGGAGATGAAGGTCTTCGAGCCGTTGAGGACGTAGTGGTCGCCCTTGTCCACCGCGGTGGTGCGGACGCCCTGGAGGTCTGAACCGGCACCCGGCTCGGTCATCGCGATCGCGGTGATGATCTCGCCGGTGACGCAGCCGGGCAGCCAGCGGGCCTTCTGCTCGTCGTTCGCGATGGCGGAGAGGTAGGGAACGATGATGTCGGAGTGCACCGAGAAGCCCGGGCCGTTGGCCCCGGCGCGGGCCTGCTCCTCGGAGAGGATCACGTTGTAGCGGAAGTCGTCGACCCCGGCGCCACCGAACTCCTCGGGGACGTCGAAGCAGAGCAAGCCGAGCTCGCCGGCCTTGGTCCAGATCTCCCGGGGGACGATGCCGTCCTTCTCCCACTGGTCGTGGTGCGGCGTGACCTCCTTCTCCATGAAGGTGCGGACGGTCTGACGGAAGTCCTCGTGCTCAGCGGTGAAGATGTCGCGCATGGGAAGGGGCGTCCCTTTCTGGGTCCTGCGGAAGTGGTCCGGTCCCGGGCCGCGGTGGGCGGCTGCGCCGGGGGATGGTGACAAGGCAACTGTTACAGCAATACTGTCACGATACAAGGGGCCTGTGAGCCTCACCACAAGAGTGCCAGTTCTACTGTTACAGTCCGACCGTGCCAGTCGGTCGGGCCCCAGGCACGAGACGCACCCGATCCGCAGGAAGGGGACCCCAGTGAGTGCGGAACCACAGGCTGCCCCCGACCTCGTCGAGGGCGAGCAGTACACCGTCGACGAGCTCGCCGCGATCACCGGGATGACCGTCCGCACCACCCGGTACTACGCCGGCCTCGGGCTGCTGCCGCCACCGGCCCGCCGCGGTCGGATGGCCTTCTACTCCGCCCACCACCGCGCCCGTCTCGAGCTGATCCGGGCGTTGCAGGACCACGGGTTCACCCTCGCCGCGATCGAGAAGTACCTGGCCCGGATCCCCGCGGACGCCTCGGTCGAGGACCTCGCGATCCAGCGCTCGATGCTGACCTCCTGGAAGACCGGCGGCCACGAGCGGCTCACCCGCAAGCAGCTCGAGGCGCGGGTCGGTCGCAAGCTCGACGACGAGATCGTCCAGCGCCTGGTCGCGACCATCGCCATCCGCGAGGACCAGGACGGCCGCTACGAGATCCTGCCGGCGTTCGACGTGGGCGTGAAGTCGCTCGACCTCGGTATCCCGCTCGACTCCCTGGTCGCGGCGGGCGAGGCGATCAACCGGCACATGGACGAGCTCGCCGACGAGCTCACCGCGGTCCTCCGCGACCGGGTGCTCGCGCCGTACCACGAGCGGCCGAAGAGCGAGGCTGAGAAGATGCAGTTCGAGCAGACCATGGAGCGGTTGCGGCAGCTGACCCTGGAGGCGGTCGTGAGCGGCTTCCAGCGGGCCGCGAACCAGGTCATCACCCGGTCGCTGTCGCGGTAGGGCGCGTCTGGTTTCGAGACGGGCGCAGGGCGCCCTCCTCAACCACCCGACCCGGGTGGTTGAGGAAGGCCGGCAAGGCCTGTCTCGAAACCCTGGGTGGCTCCGCGCTCAGCCGCGCGGCATGATCGCCCAGGCCACCAGGTAGCCGAGGAAGACCGCCGGGAAGCCGAAGCAGAGGGCGATCACGGCCAGCACCCGGACCAGGGTCGGGTCGACACCGGCGTAGCGGGCCAGCCCGCCGCAGACACCGGCGATCATGGTGTCGTCGCCGCTGCGGACCAGACGCTTCGGCGGTGCGCCGAACGTCGGGGGAGTCGGCTGCCGGGGTGCGTACTGCTGCTCGGTCATGACTGCTCCTGCTGGTCGGTGGGGGTGCTCTGCTGGGGCTCCGTCACCAGGACGGTGGTCTCCTCGGTCTCCGGAGCCGCTGCGGTCTCGGCGGTCTCCGCGGCCGGGTACGTCGGCCGCGCCTTGCGTCGGCTGTTGGCGAAGATCGCCACCAGACCGACCACGCCGGCTCCGATCAGCACCACCGGGAACCCGACCGCGGTCCGGGGCAGGCCCGCGTCGGTGGCCTCGCCGAGGAACCAGATCGCGGCGATACCGGCGAAGACGATGCCGAGCACCAGGTGCGGGACGCTGACGGGACGGGTCTGCCGTCCTTGGGGTGAGGTGTTCATCGCTGCTCCACGGTGATCTGGCCGACGGTGGCGTCGAGCTCGAGGTCGAGGGGTGGGGTGGTGCTGGAACCGGTGCCGACGACGGTGCGCTCGACCGAGTCCTGGATGCCGCCACCGTCGTAACCGGGGATCCGGATCCCGCCAGCGAAGTCGAACTCCGCATCGATGCGCAGGTTGAGGCTCCGCGGCACGATCACGTGGATCTCCCCGGCCTTCAGGGTGAGCTCGATCGACCGACCGGCGAGCGCGGCGGGGTCGACGACCTGGGTCAGGTCGAGCTCGAGACGGCCGTTGTGGATCTCGTAGGACGATTCCACCTCGGCGGCGCTGCGCGGGTCGAGCCGGAGGTCCTGGCCGCTGAAGTTGAAGCCGCCGACCACGGTCGAGACCGCCAGGGCGCCGGCCGAGACGAGACCGATCAGGACCAACCCGCCGGGGCGCCCGACGAACGACCCGATCAGCAGCATCACGCCGGTGACGGCCAGCGCGGTCGCCGGGTAGACACCGGGGGCGACCTCGGTGCCACCGGCGTCGATCACGCCGAGGACGCCGAGGGCGATCGCGATCAGCGCCAAGGTGGGCCAGAACCAGAGCACGCCGGTGCGCTTGGCGTGCGGCGGGAAGGCCGGGGGCTGCCAGGTCGGCGGTACCGGAGGCGTCGGCGGCACCGAGGCCATCGCTTGCTGCACCGCGGCCTCGGCCGTCTCGGTCGCGTAGCGGCTCCACTGCTCGGCGTAGTCGCGGGCGTACGCCTGGCTCTGCTCCCGGTACTGCTCGCGGCACTGCTCCCCGGACGACTCTCGGGGCTGCTCCCCGTACTGCCCGGGGTAGCCGGCGTACGGCGGCGTCGGCAGAGCGCCGCGGTTCTCGCGGCGGTCGCGGACGATCAGGACGACCGCGGTGATCACCGCCAGGCTCGCGATCCACCACCCGGCGTTGAAGTCGCTGGACGCGTCGCCGACGGCGAGCACGACGGCGACACCGGCGGCGGCGAGGAGCACCAGCTTGAGCGTCTCGCCGCTGGTGCGGATCGCGGCCCGGTCCTTCCCCTCCTCGGGGACCAGGAGCCAGCAGACGGCGTAGACCAGCACCCCGGCTCCGCCGAAGAAGGCGAGCACGGCGAGCAGGACCCGGATGATGGTGGGGTCGACGCCGAAGTGCCGGCCGAGGCCGCCGGCGACACCGGCGAGGTACCGGTCGCTGCGGCTGCGGCGCAGCAGGTCCAGGTCCTGGTACGGCGGGGGGCTGCCGGGCGGGGTCGGTCCGGCAGCGGGGTCCTGGGGTCGGCCCGGGGGGATGTCCGGTCCGGTGGTGGTCTCGTTCATGGCTCCATCGTGGTCGTCGAGGACCGCCGACGGCTATCGGGGACACCCCTGGCTCTGGCCGCGCCGGGGTCAGGGTCCCCGACCGGGGTCCGCCTCGGGGTCCTGCCTGATGTCCCGCGCCGGTCCTGGTGCCACGATGGGTCCATGACCGAGACCGTGCCCGGCGCGACGCCGCCCAGCAGCGGACCCGGACGTGTGCCCAAGACTGGGGCCACGAGTGCGGCCGGAGGCGGCGCGCACCCGGCGTACGGGCCGATCCCGACCGGCGACCGGGTGCGGGCGTACCGCCGTGCCGACGAGGCGCTCGTCGGCGGCGTCGCGGCCGGCCTGGCCGAGCACCTGCGGCTCCCGGTGCTGTGGGTGCGCGCGGCCTTCGTCGCCCTCACCGTGATGGGCGGGTTCGGGGTGCTCTTCTACGCCGGTCTCTGGATGATGCTCCCGGTGCAACGGCACTTCGACGAGAGCGCCCCCGGGCTCGCCGCGGCCGAGCGCCAGGGCCGTCGGCCCGGCCGGGTACGACGGCTCGCCGACTACGGGCCGCTGATCGCCCTCGCCGCCATCGGCCTCGGCCTCGGCGCCCTCTTCACGATGGTCACCGGTCAGGGGACGCTGCTGTGGCCGGTCCTGCTCGGCCTGGCCGGAGTCGCGGTGCTCTGGCGCCAGGCCGACGAGGCTCAGCACGAGCGCTGGATCGACTCCTCGGGGCGGATCAGCGCCATCCGGGTCGTGGTCGGCGGCGGCGGGCTGGCGTCGTACCTGCGCCTGGTCGCCGGCGTGGTGATGATGGTCGGCGCGATCATCCTGATCTCCGTCGGCAGCGGGAGCTGGGGCCAGGTCCGCGAGGTCGGGATCGCCGCCACCCTCGGCATCCTCGGCATCGGGCTGATCGTCGGGCCCTGGCTCTTCCGGCTCACCTCCGACCTCACCGAGGAGCGTGCCGAACGGGTCCGGTCCCAGGAACGGGCCGACGTCGCCGCGCACCTGCACGACTCGGTGCTGCAGACTCTGGCTCTGATCCAGAAGTCGGCGCACGACCCGGGAACGGTCGCCCGCCTCGCCCGGGCCCAGGAGCGCGACCTGCGCGCCTGGCTCTTCGACAGCACCGGCGGCGACCCGACCACCCTCGAGGCCGCGCTGCGGGCTCTGGCCGGCGAGATCGACGAGACCTACGGCGTCCCGGTCGAGGTCGTCTGCGTCGGCGACACCGGCGTGACCGAGTCGTTGCGCCCGTTGGTGCTGGCCACCCGGGAAGCCGTCGCGAACGCGGCCCGGCACTCCGGGGCGGGTCGGGTCGACGTGTACGCCGAGGCGACCCCGGCCGGGGTCGAGGTCTTCGTCCGTGACCGCGGGGCCGGGTTCGACCCCGACGGCGTGGCGGCAGACCGGCACGGCCTGCGGGACAGCATCATCGACAGGATGCAACGGCACGGCGGTGTCGCCGAGGTCCGCAGCACCCTCGGGAGCGGCACCGAGATCCGGCTGCACCAACCCGCGAACCCCGCCGACCGGAGGAGTCAGCCGTGACCAGACACACCGTCGTGATCGTCGACGACCACGCCATGTTCCGTGCGGGCGTCCGCGCCGAGCTCGGCGACGCCGTGGAGGTGCTGGCCGAGGCAGCCGACGTCGACCAGGCGGTTGCCGCCGTCGTGGCCGGCCAGCCCGAGGTGGTCCTCCTCGACGTGCACCTGCCCGGCGGCGGCGGGGCCGAGGTCATCCGCCGTACGACGGGCAAGGCGACCGACACCCGGTTCCTGGCGTTGAGCGTCTCCGACGCCGCCGAGGACGTGATCGGCACGATCCGGGCCGGCGCCCGCGGTTACGTCACCAAGACGATCACCGGCGCGGAGCTGGTCGACGCGATCGACCGGATCGCCGCCGGCGACGCCGTGTTCTCACCCCGCCTGGCCGGGTTCGTGCTCGACGCCTTCGCCGGGACCATCGAGGTCGCCGCCGTGGACGAGGATCTCGACCGGCTGACCGAACGCGAGCGCGAGGTGATGCGGCTGATCGCCCGCGGCTACTCCTACAAGGAGGTGGCCGGTGAGCTGTTCATCTCGATCAAGACCGTCGAGACCCACATGGGGTCGGTCCTGCGCAAGCTGCAGCTCTCCTCCCGCCACGAGCTGACCCGCTGGGCCTCGGAGCGTGGGCTCTAGTCCGGCAGCAGCGTCGACCAGGCCGGCCGCCAGGCGGGGTGGCGCTGCTGCATCTCCCAGCTCAGGGCCCGCATCGTCGGCCCCTTGCCGGTGAACCAGGGCGGCAGGCTGTCGAACGCGCGCGCCAGGGTGATCCGCCCGGCGGCGACCCGGACCTGGGCCGCGATCCACGCGCCGGACTCCTCGTCGGCCTCGCTGCGGTGCAGCTCGCGCAGGATGTTGGTCAGGCTGACCTGGAGCGCTTCGGGGAGCCACGGGGAGTCGCCCAGCGGTACCAGCTTCCCCTCCTCGACCAGGACGGTGTGCTCGAAGCTGATCCCCGGCTCGCTGACCCGCAACCACCGGGCCAGCAGCGTGGGGCGTTCGGGGAGGCCGCGGTCGCGCTCCACGGTGTCGCGCATCTGCCGGTGGATCTGGCTGCGGAGCCGGTTGCGGATCGCGCCCTGGGCGGCGACGTGCGCGACCCCGTGGGCGTCGCGCAGCAGGCGAGAGTCCGCGGTCCCGGCGCGGGCCGCGGCGACCAGGTGCGGGTCACCCCGCAGCAGCGGGGTGAGCAGGTCGACCACGCCGTCGAACATGCCCGAGGTGCTGGTGTCCCAGCCGTCGCGGGAGTACCAGGCCAGGAACCCGGGCCGGGTACTGCGGATCGAGCGCCAGACCGCGTTCGAGCTGGCCCAGTCGGGAGCGCCGTCGAGGACGTCGACGTGCTCGGTGAGCGCGTCCTTGACCGAACCCGCTGCGACCCCCCAGATCACCGACCGGCCGCCGCTGATGCGCTGCATCCTGGCCCAGGAGGGGCCGTACTCGTAGCTGAGCACGTGCTCCTCGGGGTCGAGGGCTCCGACCGCCCCTTCGGGCAGCCGGTTCTCTGCCGTGAGCACCGCCCAGGACCACCAGAGGTCGTCGGCGGACGCGAGGTCGTCCGCTTCCATGGGCACATTGTGCAGGGGAACCCAAGGTCGTGCCCAGGGCTGGTCCTGGGTCTTGGTCCGGGTCTCGCTCTGGGTGCTGCCGAAGGCGCCGGAGCCCTACTGCGCCTCAGCGGCCAAGGAGGTGTCGATCAACCACTCCACCGGGGCCTTGTCGTCGGTGTAGACGCTGCCGCCGAGCAGGCTCGGCTCGAGCCGGGACGCCGCGGCGCGTGCGATCGGGGCCACGTCCGCCGGGGCCTCGACCGCGGCAGCGCGGAGCCGTTCCACCGGGTCGGACGAGGTGGTCGCGATCAGCACCGTGGTGGTGGTCCGGACCGGGTTCCGCAGCACCGACTCACGCCCGAAGCGGTCGGCCATGGTCGCGGCGAGCACCTTCTCCAGTCCGTCGGAACCCTCGGGGTGACCGACGTTGACGATCACGACGCCACCGGGGTTGAGCCGGTTCTTGGCGAGCTCGAAGAACTCCTGGGTGGTCAGGTAGAAGGGGATGTAGGGCTGCCGGTAGGCGTCGACCATGATCACGTCGAACCGCTCCTCGGTCCCCTCCAACCAGGGACGGGCGTCGGCGGTGTAGGTGGTGAGCTGCGGCCCGCCCATGTCGAACAGCTCCCGCCCGACCTCGGTGATCTCGCCGTCGAGCTCGACCCCGTGGACCTCCGTCTCCGGGTAGTAGTGCCCGAGCGCCCGCGAGATGGTGCCGGCCGCGTTCCCGAGGATGGCGACCGAGTCTGGCGCCGTCTTGCGCCCGGCCAGGGCGAGCACGAACATCTCGTCCCAGTAGCTGCCCGGCAGGTACTCACCTGGGGTGTAGACCGAGTGCACGGCGTGACCCTCGTTGAGCTCCAGGGTGCGGCGTCCGTCCTCGGACTCGATGACCCGGGCGTACTGGTAGTCGGTCTCGCGCTCCCAGATGACACGGTCGCCGGCGTCCACCGTCGACTTCAGGGTGCCGGTGGGCAGGGCGATCAGCCCCACGATCACCGCGGGCACCACGGCGGCCGTCACCCGTCCGCGGGCCAGGTGGGGGAGCGCCGAGAGCGCCATCACGAGCGCGAAGATCAGAAACGTGCGCCGGGTGCCGACGACCGGGATGAGCAGCAAGGAGGCCATGAACGTGCCGGTCAGGGCACCGACGGTCGCGATCGCGGACAGCCGACCCGCGGTCCGACCCGCATCCGCGACCGCGTCGACCTCGAGGCGAACGGCGTACGGCGAGACCATGCCGAGCAGGATCAGCGGGATCGCGATCAGCACCCCGACGCCGACCAGCGAGCCGAGGAACGTGGCGGCGCTGAGGTTCTCCACCGCGTTGACCGACTGGCGCAGGAACGGTCCGCTGATGAACGGGACGATCGCCACCAGGACGGACGCGACCAGCACTACCCGGGCCAGGCCCGCGGGCCGGGGGTCGCGGTCGGCGTACCTGCCGCCCAGGGCGTAGCCGATCGAGAGTGCCAGCAGGCACACCGCGATCGTGTTCGCCCAGACGATCGTCGACGCCCCGAACCAGGGCGCGAGCAGTCGGGCTGCGGCGATCTCGGACCCGAGGGTGCCGGCGCCGACGGTGAAGACGAGGATCTCGAGGGAACGCGATCGGTGGGCCACGCTCGGAGCCTAGCGAGTGCCCGAACTTGTTCGTGGCCGAGTGGGCGACGATGCGTCGACGAGCGACGCGAGGATCACGCGTGGAACCTAGCGAGCGGCTGGGTGGGTGGGCGGCGGGAACCGCACGGCGAGGGCCGCCTGGATCTCGACGTGCCGCTGGAGGAACGCCCGTTCGTCCAGGCGCTTGCGGCGCAACCAGCCGGTGACCTCGTCGTTGCACTTGCTGGCGTTGCAGGATCCGCACGCCGGGGCGATGTTGTCCAGCGTGTACCGGCCACCGCGGGAGATCGCCTGGACGCAGTCCTTCTGCAGCGGCTTGTCGGTCGCGCCGCAGTAGGCGCAGCCGCCCCACGCCTCCCGGAGCGCTGCCCACTGCTCCGCGCTGAGGTCGTGCTCGACTGCCTCCATCCGGCGCTGGCGGCGGCGCGCGGAGCGGGCCTTGCGACTCCCGGTGGCTGCCATGGACCCGAGCCTAGGAGGTGGCCACGCCCACCGGCGGCTGACACGACGGGCACCACCAGAGCGCCCGGGACTGCCCCTCGGGGCCGAGCTCGCCGGTCGCGATCCGGGTGCCGCACCGCAGGCACGGTCCCTTCCGCCCGTAGACCCACGTGCGCCGCCCGGGGCGCCGGTCCCCGGTGGTCACCCGGCTGTGCTTGTCGCGGTGGTGCACGAGCAGCTGGTGGGCCAACGTGACGATCCGTGGCAAGTTGGTGACCTCGGAGACGGGGGTGTGCGGGTCGACGCCGGCGAGGAAGCAGACCTCGGCGCGGTAGACGTTGCCGATCCCGGCGAGGTTGCGCTGGTCCAGCAGCGCCTGGCCGATCGGGACGTGCGGGAGGCTCCGCAGCCGCCGCTCGGCCTCGTCAGGATCCCAGTCCTCGCCGAGGAGGTCCGGTCCGAGGTGACCCACCAGGCTCTGCTCGGCCGGCGTCGGGACCAGGTCGACCAGGACCGAGTAGCCGATCGCCTCGGACTTCTCGGTGCGCAGCACCACCCGGGCCTCGTGCTCGGGGCGGTGCCACCGGGTGCCGGGCGGTTGGACGTCCCAGCGGCCCTCCATCTTCAGGTGGGTGTGCAGGGTCATCCCGTCGGTCAGGCGGAGCAGCAGGTGCTTGCCGCGGCTCGCGGACTCCAGCACGGTGCGGCCGGCGAGGTCGGTGGTGGCCAGGCTCGGGATCCGGAAGTCGGAGGCGGTCAGCACCTGCCCGACGAGCGCGTCGAGCCGCCGGGCCGTCTGCCAGACGGTGTCCCCCTCAGGCACGGCTACCCACGCAGCCTCAGTCCTCTGCTGGTCGCGACGAAGCCGGCCGCCTCCAGCGCCACCCGGATCGGCTCGGCGTCCGCGCCGAGGATCCCGGCGCCGTCGGCCTTCTCGACGGTGAGCCTCCCGAGGGCCCCGCGGCGTACGGCGGTACCGAGGCTCTCCACGGCGGTCGCGATCACGGGGCCATCCTCCACGAAGGTCAGCAGCGTCCGGCCGCCGCGTTCGACGTAGAGCGCCAGGGAGCCGTCGACCAGGACCACCAGGGCACCGGCCTTCCGTCCGGGCCGGTGCGCGTTGGCCCCGTTGGACGAGCCGGTCGAGGTCGGCCACGGGAGCGCAGCGCCGTACGGGTTGGCCGGGTCGGTGGCGGCGAGGGTGACTCCGACCGGCTTCTCCTCGCTGCCGGAGGGCGCGTAGGTCCGGAGCCGGTCGATCGCGCCGGCGGTACCGAACTGGGCTGCGCCGAGGCCTTCGACGAAGTACCCGCGCCGGGCGCGGCCGGAATCCTCGAAGCTCGCCAGCACCCGGTACGCCGCCGCGAAGCCGCCCGGGGTCCGCTCGCTCATCACCGCGCCCCGGGTGACGACGCCGTGCCGGTCGAGCAGGCCCTCCGCGGCGGCATGGGCGCGCCGGGTCGGGTCGCCTTCGGCCTCCGGGAGCAGGAACCAGCGGCCGGCCATGTCCGGGGGGCCGCTGCGGGACGGCAGCGCCGACCGGCTGCGGGCGGTGGTCACCCGCGCTCGTGGGGGCGTTCGCCTGGCCCGGTGGCTGGCCGACCCCGACCGGGTCAACCCCCGCAGCGGGGCGAAGGTGTCGTTGCCGAGCCGGCTCGCCCAGACCAGGTCCCAGACCAGAGCGGCCAGGGCCGCGTCGTCGGTGCTGCCGAGCTGCTGGCCGAGCTGGCGGAAGAAGAACGCGCCGCCCCCGGCGAGGACCTCCAGCAGGGCGTGGTGCTCGGGGCCGAGCTCCGGGGCGTCACCGCTGGGGAGGGTCAGCGGAGCGGAGTCGGCGAGGTGCAGCG
>JBFJNH010000019.1:0-56242 GCA_041618295.1 Marmoricola sp. | reverse complement strand
GCGAACTTGGTCGAGGAGTAGAAGGCGTTCGGCGGGTTCGCCACCAGGCCGGTCATCGAGGAGATGTTGATGATGTGTCCGCTGCCCTGGCCACGCATGATCGGCAGCACCCGCTGGATGGTGTCCACGACGCCGAAGTAGTTGGTGTCGAAGAGGGCACGGATCTCGGCGTCCTCGCCCTCCTCGACCGCCGAGAGGTAGCCGTAGCCGGCGTTGTTGACCAGCACGTCGATACCCCCGTACGCGGCGTGGGTCGTGGCGACGGCTACGGCTACCTGTTCCGGATCGGTGACGTCCAGCGCGAGCGGCAGCGCGCGGTCACCGAAATCTCTGGCGAAGTCCTGGACGGTCTCGACCCGACGGGCGGTCACGGCGACCTGGTGCCCGGCTTCGAGGGCGGCGCGGGCGATCTCCCTGCCGATACCGGTGGAGCACCCGGTGATCAACCAGCGCGTCACGCGACCACGCCCTCGGGGAGGCGTCTCAGGTAGCCCGCCTGGCGTACGGCGAGCTGCTCGGAGCGCTCCTGCGGGGTGACCCGGGCGATCCCCGGCAGCTCGCGGTCGAGGTCGTCCAGGTCGATGACCCGACCGGTGGCGGCCAGGTCCTCGGTCGCGCCGCCGGGTCCGAACTCGGCCATCCGCAGGGTCAGGAACCCCTCGTGCAGGCCGTCGGAGTCGATCCAGTTGTGCACGCCGGGGTTCTCCGGCGAGATCACGTAGGTGTAGGTGCCGTCCTCGTTGGGCTTCGACTGCGCCTTGTTCAGCGACCCGGTGGAGCCGTAGATGTCGAGCGTGGTCCCCCACAGGTTGCCGAGCGGGACGGTGAAGTACTCCGCGCCGCCGTCGCTGACGTCGACCACGAAGGCCTGGCCGGGCTCGAGGTCGAACCGGCCGGCGACGTAGACCTGGTTGACCATCGCGCCGTGCTGGTTCGCCGTCCACGCCAGCGAGAAGTGGTTGGCGGGCGTCTTGGACATCCCGTGGCTGAGCTTGCCGGTGAAGTCGGCGAAGTGCGCCATCGTCGCCGCGGTCCGCTCGGCCTGCTCGTCGACGGTCAGCGCGGGCCGGTCCCCGGTCGTCGAGCCTGCCGAAACACGCTCCACGGTGATGTGGTTCGGGTCGTCGGCTCCCCAGTCGAGCAGCACGTCGCGGATGTAGAACTCGTGCGCCTCCGGGGTCGAGGTGATGTGGTTGGTCCGGCCGTTCTTCTCGCTCGCGTCGACGGTGATCTCGTAGGTGCCGTCGGCGGCGACCTCCATCCGTCGGCCGTCGACCACGTCGATGGTGCCCATGTGCGCGTTCCACAGGGTGAAGTAGTTCTCGGTCATCCGGTGGGCGCCGACCTTCCCGCGGATGACGTAGCGCTCGTCGCCGGAGATCGGGATCACCCGGTAGACCGAGTCCGGGTTGTCGATGCCCCAGCGAGTCCCCGGGATCCGTTGGCCCTCCACCTCGTGGGCGAGACGGGTGATGGTGGTGACCTTCGGCCGCAGCGGGTCGGAGTTGCTCGACCAGATCGCCGCCGAGAACATCACCTCCTCGTACGCCGCGTTGAACCGCTCCCGCATCGCCTCGGACGGCTTGGCCCGTGCCAGCCAGGTCTCGGCGACGTCGCGGTAGGCCGCCCGGACCGTCGGGTGCTTCATCAGCTCGAGCGCGGCGAGCTCGTGCTCGTGCTGGGCCGCGGTCGCGACGGGGTGGCCCGCGTAGGGGTCTGCCATGAGGTCCTCCTGGGAGTCACGAGGGACCGTAACAGGAATCGCGACAAAATGTCAGGACTGACAAAATGATAGGTTCCGGCTATGGGAGCGGCTGACGGGACCACGGGCGAGGGGAGCAAGTCCCAGGGGAGCAAGTCCGAGCGCACCCGGGCCGCGCTCCGGGCGGCGGCGCTGCGCCACTTCGTCGCGGACGGGTTCGAAGCCGCCAGCGTTCCGGCGATCGCGGCCGAGGTCGGGGTCACCGAACGCACCTTCTACCGGCACTTCGCCACCAAGGACGAGGTGCTCTTCGCCGACCTCGCCGAGGGCCTGGCCTGGTTCCGGCAGGCGATCCGGTCGCGCCCAGCCGACGAGGAGATCGGTCGCGCGGTCCTGGAGTCGCTCGGCTCCGCCCCCACTGACCCGAGGCTGCTGGTCGAGATCGCCCGCCTGCGGCGGGAGCTGCTCAGCCCGCAGCGGATCGAGCGCGTCTTCCGGGACCGGCAGGCCGCGATGGCGACCGAGCTGCGTTCCCTGCTCCGCGAGCGCGGAGTCGGTGACCTGGCTGCCGCCGTCCGGGCTGAAGCCCTCGCTGGCGCCGTCTTCGCCGCGGTCGCCGTCTGGAGCGACGGCCCCGACCCCGAGCTGCGCCACCTCGGCGAGCTCACCGCTGACGCGATCGACCAGGTCCGCGCGCTCCTTCGTTGAGGGCGCGGGTTTCGAGACGCGCGCAGAACGCGCTCCTCAACCATCCAGGCGGTTGAGGAAGTCGCGCAGAACGCGCTCCTCAACCATCCAGGCGGTTGAGGAAGTCGCGCAGAACGCACTCCTCAACCATCCAGGCGGTTGAGGAAGTCGCGCAGCGACTGTCTCGAAACCTCAGGAACGGAAGCGGCGTTCGTACTCCGAGAACCGGTCGCGGATCTGGGCCTCGTTGAGTCCGTAGGTGTCGGGGCTGTAGTCGGGGCGGCCCGGCTCGCGGGGGCGGCGGGCCAGCCAGTCCCGCATTGCCGCCTCGGCGGTGGCGTCCAGGTCGACGCCGATCGCGTCGTACACCGTGGCGACCTGGCCCAGTGGGTCGGCGACGGCGTCCTCGAAGGCGAGGTCGGTGACCAGGCCGGCGGCTGCCGGGTCCTGAGCCCACGCGGCGCGGGTGGCTAGCGCCCGGTCGTTGGTCCACCCCATCCGCTCGATCCACTCCGCCCCGACCCGGTGCAGGTCGACCCGGTCGGAGTGCATCGCGTGCAGCGTCGCGTTCAGGCTCGCGCCCGAGCCGATCGAGGCCACCGGGTCCCGGTGCAGGTGGACGACGTGCAGGTCCGGGAACCGTGTCCGCAAGGCATCGAGATAGCCCAGGTGGGCCGGTGTCTTCAGCACCCAGCGGCCGACCGGCTCGCCGCGCCGGCGCTTCTGCCACTGCAGCAGCTGGAGCATCGCGTGCAGGTGGTCGTAGGCCGGGGTGAAGTCCTGGCCGTCGATCCACCGCCGGTACGTCGGCAGGTGCGCGCCTGCCTCCGGTACGTGGGAGAGGAACGCGTCGGCGAGGAAGACGATCTCCTCCTCGGCCTCCAACGCGTACATCGGGTGGATCGCGAACAGGTCGGGCATGAACGTCCGGGTCTGCTCCTGACGCTCCAGGGCGGCAGCGATCCGCGGGTCTGCAGCAGCGCCCGGCCTCAGGTACTCAGCATGGCTGAGCCTGGGTACGGACTCGACGACCTCCCAGCCGTGGGCGCAGGTGAAGCGCCGGTCCGCGGCCAGTAGGCGCTGGAGCAGCGTCGTCCCGCTGCGCATCATGCCCACCACCACTACCGGGGACTCGATCCTCTCCTCGCCGATCTCGGAGTGCCGGCGGCGCCACTCGGTGGCGCGCAGCCGCATCCGCAGGCTGTGCACCACGCCGCTGCGGATGATGTGTACGCCGAGGTCGCTGAGGTCCGCGCGGGCGTAGTCGTCGAGGAGGACGCCGAGCGGTTCGGCGAAGGAGCCCGGGCCGAAGTCCTCCAGGTCCTCCTTGCGACGGGCGTCGTCGATGACGGCGTTGATCGCGAAGTCAGCCCTGAGGTCCACGTCGGAAACCTATGCTCCGCACATGGACAGCGCGCGCGAGATCGAGAATCTGCTCTACACCTACGCCGAACGGATCGACGCCGGCGACCTCGACGGGGTGGCCGAGCTGTTCACCCACGCAACCATCTACGGCCAGGAGAACGGGCCGCCGGAGACGCAGTTCGTCGGTGTCGAGGGCGCACGCCGGATGTACGGCATGTCGACCCGCCTGTACGACGACGACGGCACCCCGAAGACCAAGCACATCACCACGAACGCGATCATCGACGTCGACGACGCAGCCGGTACGGGCACGTGCCGGTCGTACTACTGCGTCGTCCAGGCGACGCCGGCACTGCCGCTCCAGCCGATCATCGCCGGGCGCTACCACGACACGTTCCAGATGATCGAGGGTCGGTGGTGGTTCGCCAGCCGGACCCTCTTCGTGGACTTGATGGGGGACCTGAGCCACCACCTGAAGTGGTAGTCAGCACCGGTGAGCTGAACCCTCCGGCGTCCCGGTCAGCTGCAGGTGGCGACCGGCTCGGGAAGCCTGATCTGGCTCGGTGCCTGGGTCTTCAGCGCCTTGAACTTGTCGCCGATGAAGACGTCGATCCCCGGGCCGTAGTCCTCGTCGACGACCACGATCCGGGTGTTCGGGCCAAATGCGGCGGCGACCAGCCTGGCGGCGGGGTTGTCCTTGCGGGTGGTGCGCACCTCCGCCAGGGGGACCTCGAGGTCGTCCGGCGCGTTGCCGACCGCGCCCGGTTTGAACCCGGCCGCCTCGAGAAGGTCCAGGGTCGTGCGGGCACGCCCTGCTCGCTGGCCGGTGTTGTAGACGCTGACGGTGACCTCCGCCCGGGTGACGACCCGGACGATGGCCTGGTCCTCCGGGGCGCACTCGGGGCCCTCGGGGGAGGCTGAGGCGTCGCCGAACGGGGCCGTCAGCGACTGGAAGCCCCAGACGGCCATCACCACCACCACGACGGCGAGAGCGGCCAGCGTGATCGCCGACGTACGGCGATTGCCCTCGGCGATCACCCGTCGGCCTCGTGGACCCGGGCGTGCACGACGTGGCGCTGCTGGAGCGCGGCCCGCAGGGCGCGGTGCAGGCCGTCCTCGAGGTACAGCTCGTCGCGCCACTGGACGACGTGGGCGAAGAGGTCCCCGAAGAAGGTCGAGTCCTCGTCGAGGAGCGCGGCCAGCTGGAGGGTGTCCTTGGTCGTCACCAGCTCGTCGAGGCGTACCGGGCGCGGCGGCAGTGCGGCCCAGTCCCGGGGGGCCAGATCGTGGTCCGGGTACGGACGCCCGTCTCCGATGCGCTTGAAGATCACGGGTCGAGGCTACGCGAACGAGCGGAGCCACACCGAGCTTGCTCGGGTGTGCGCGGAGCGAGGAGCGTTTGAGGAGCAGCGCGACGATGCACGCGAACGAGCGGAGCCACACCGAGCTTGCTCGGGTGTGCGCGGAGCCGGCTGGCTCGCTGCCGGGCTCGTAGCACTTCTCCGGACGCGGCTACAGTCCTGCCATGAGTGACGAGCCGAAGGCCGACGACCCGGCGGAGGCCCTCCGGGCGACCGTGGCCGCGGGCTACGCGTTCGCCGAGCCCGCTCTCGAGCTGGGCGCCCTGATGACCGGCCCGGACGCGCTCACCGACGTCCCGGTGCGGATCCCGTTGGCGATGCTCAACCGGCACGGCCTGATCGCCGGGGCGACCGGTACCGGGAAGACGAAGACGCTCCAGCTGCTGGCCGAGCAGCTCAGCAGCGCCGGCGTCCCGGTCTTCGCGGCCGACATCAAGGGCGACCTCTCCGGCCTCTCCACCTTCGGGGAGGGCGGCGAGAAGATCACCGCCCGTGCGGAGTCGGTCGGCCAGACCTGGAAGCAGACGGCTTTCCCGGTCGAGTTCTTCGCCCTCGGTGGTCAGGGCACCGGGATCCCGCTGCGAGTGACGATGTCCGCGTTCGGGCCGACGCTGCTGAGCAAGGTCCTGGGTCTCAACGACACCCAGGAGTCCTCGCTCGGCCTGATCTTCCACTACGCCGACACGGCTGGTCTGCCGCTGCTCGACCTGGCCGACCTGCGCGAGGTCACCAAGCATCTGACCTCCGAGGAGGGCAAGCCGGAGCTGAAAGAGCTCGGGGGACTCTCCTCGGCGACCGCCGGTGTGATCCTGCGTGAGCTGATCGCCCTCTCCGCGCAGGGCGCCGACGTGTTCTTCGGCGAGCCCGAGTTCGAGAGTCGGGACCTCCTCCGGATGACCCCGTCCGGCAAGGGTCTGATCTCGTTGGTCGAGCTGCCGAACCTCCAGGACCGACCGGCGATCTTCTCCACGTTCCTGATGTGGCTGCTGGCCGATCTCTTCCACGACCTTCCCGAGGTCGGGGACATCGACAAACCCAAGCTCGTCTTCTTCTTCGACGAGGCGCATCTGCTCTTCGACGACGCGTCCGAGGCGTTCCTCGACGCGATCGCCCGGACCGTACGGCTGATCCGGTCCAAGGGCGTGGGTGTCTTCTTCGTGACCCAGTCGCCGACGGACGTCCCCGAGGAGGTGCTCGCACAGCTCGGGTCGCGCGTCCAGCACCAGCTGCGGGCGCACACGCCGAACGACGCGAAGGCTCTCAAGGCAACGGTGAACACCTACCCGGTCAGCGGCTACGCCGACCTCGGCGAGGTGATCACGTCCCTCGGCATCGGCGAGGCCGTCGTGACGGTGATGAACGAGCGCGGCGCACCCACTCCGGTGGCTTGGACCCGGCTGCGCGCGCCGGAATCGCTGATGGGGACGGCGGACCCGGCGGCGATGGCGAAGACGGTGGAGACCTCCGCGCTCACCCCGAAGTACGGCACCTCGATCGACCGCGAGTCGGCGCGCGAGCTGCTGGCTGCCAAGCTCGACGCGGGCGCGCAGAAGGCAGCGGCCGAGCAGCCGATCGGGCAGGCGCCCCAGCAGCCGCCGCCGCCGAAGGCCCCGTCCTCCCGCGCGCGCAAGGCGGCCGACAAGGGGATCGTGGAGGAGGTCGTCACCTCGACCACGTTCCGCCAGGTGCTCCGGACCGCCGCTCGGGAGATCGTCCGCGGAGCCTTCAAGACGGGCCGTCGGTAGGCTCGTTCCAGCCCGCCGCTATTGACACCCGTTCAATGACGTAGAACGGTGTGTACATGACCCACGAGATTGTAAAGTCGGACGGCACTCCGAGCGCGACGTGCTCCCACGTCACCTCCGCCGACGGGACCCGCTTGGCGGTCTTCGAGTCCGGCAACCCAGCGGGCCCGGTCGTCGTGGCGGTCCACGGTTACCCCGACAACCACACCGTCTGGGACGGCATCGCGGCCGAGCTGGGCGACTGCTTCCGCGTCGTGACGTACGACGTCCGCGGTGCCGGCGAGTCCGACAAGCCGACGGGTCGGGCGGCGTACCGGATGGAGCGGCTCACCGAGGACTTCCGCGCCGTCATCGATGCGGTCAGCCCTGGCGCCCCGGTACACCTGCTGGCGCACGACTGGGGTTCGATCCAGGCCTGGGCGCCGGTCACCGACCCGTCGTTCGCGGACCGGCTCGCGTCGTTCACCTCGATCTCGGGCCCGTCGATGGACCACGCCGGTGCCTGGCTCCGGGACCGGTCCCACGTCGCCGCCTCCCTGCGTCAGCTGCTGCGCTCCTACTACATGTTCCTGTTTCAGGTCCCGCGGTTGCCGGAGCGGCTGGTCGGCCTCGACGTCGTCGAGCGCGGGATCACCCGGGTCGAGATGCTCGGTCGCGCGGACGCGGCTACCGGCACCCCGGTCGCGCGCGGAGTAGCCGACCGGACCAACGGCATCAACCTCTACCGGGCGAACGTGTTCCAGCGGGTGCTCCGTCCGCGGCCACGACGTACGGCAGTGCCGACACTGGTCCTGGTCCCGGCCGAGGACCCGTTCGTCACCGCTGACGTCTCCTCCGGCGCTCCGGTCCCGTTCGTCGACGACCTCACCGTCACGGAGATCCCGGGTAGCCACTGGGTGGTCACCGCCCGACCGGACCTGGTCGCGATGCACGTACGCGACTTCGTGGAGTCGAGGTCCGAGACGGCCGGTGGTCCGGCCCCCGCTCCCGGGAAGCGCGCGCGGCGCTGAGCCGGAAGCCTCAGAGCGAGGAGTCGAACCCGGTCTTCTTGTCGGCAGGGAGTTCGGCGACGAAGGCGTAGGCGCGGGCGGCGTCTGCCTTGGCGCTGCCGACCTGCCCGGGCATCCGCTGCATCGGGATGGTTCCGGTGACGGTGCCGCTCAGCGGCGTGGTCACGTGTCCGCTGACCGGGCCGTTCGTCGCGGTCGCGCGATCGATCGGCGCCATCGGCGGGATCACCGAGCGGGAGGCCTCGGTGAGGACGACCGCGCAGGCCGCTGCGAGCAGAACCAGTGCGAGTGCGATAACCAGCATGTCGGCCTCCGGGGTCTCGGCACCGCGTCGGTCGCGGTGATCTGACCAGTACAACGAGGCTTCACCAGGGGGGTTACGGGCTTTTTTCCGGATTTGTCACGGTTCGGCAGCCGGTAGCCTCGGGCGACCTGGGAGAAGGGCACCTGATGACGACAACGGTAGCGACGGATGTCGCTTTCCACGGCGGACCTGAGAAAATCGTCGCTCGGGTCCAGGAGGCCGAGGCGCGCGGCTCGATCGCCGGGCTCTTCGTCGCCGAAGCGGCGCACGACCCGTTCGTCGCGCTCGCCCTGGCCGCAGCCGGCTCCCAGCGGATCGAGCTCGGTACGTCGGTTGCCGTGGCCTTCGCCCGGACGCCGATGGAGCTCGCCTACTCGGCCTACGACCTGCAGAGGCTCTCCGGGGGCCGGCTGGTCCTCGGGCTGGGCTCGCAGATCAAGCCGCACATCACCCGGCGCTACGGCATGCCGTGGTCGGAGCCGGCCCGCCGGATGCAGGAGTACGTCGAGGCGCTCCGCGCGATCTGGCACACCTGGCAGACCGGCGAGCCGCTGGCCTTCGACGGGGAGTTCTACCGCCACACGCTGATGCCGCCACTCTTCTCGCCCGGTCCGTTGTCGACACCGTCGCCACGGATCTGGGTCGCCGCCGTCGGGCCCCGGATGGTGGAGGCCGCGGGGTCGAGCGCCGACGGGATCATCTGCCACCCGCTGCTCTCGCGCTCCTACCTTGCCGATGTCCTGGCGCCACAGGTGCACGCGGCCCGGGCGGCGGCGGGGCGGGCGGCTGAGCCGTTCGAGTTCTCCACGCTGGCGATGGTGGCCACGGGCCGGACCGAGGAGGAGCTGGCTGACGCCGTGGTCGGGGTCCGCAAGCAGATCGGCTTCTACGCCTCGACCCCGGCGTACGCCCCGGTGCTCGAGCACCACGGGTGGGCGGGTCTGCACACGGAGGCCCATGCGCTGACCAAGGCCGGGAGGTGGGACGACCTCGCCTCGCTGGTCGACGACGAAGTGCTGCACACGTTCGCTGTCGTGGGTGAGCTGGACGTCGCTGGACCCGCCTTCCGGACACGCTTCGCCGGTCTCGCCGACCGGGTCACCGTCTCGATGCCGTACGACGCCGACGAGACCTTGGCGATGGATGTGATCGACGCCGGCTGACCGGCGGGCCCGCCGGTCAGCTACCGCCGGAGAGTGAACCTGATGCCGCCGTCGGGGAGGCGTTCGTGGGTGTAGCGGCGGTCGTGGACACGCTGGTGGTGGAAGTGGCGAGGGGGACGGCGTGTCGGAGGTCGGTTCTGCCGCCGTGCGACCAGGGGCGTTCGTGGTGGAGCTCGCACCAGGCGAAAGGTCTCTCACAGCCGTCAGCGACGCAGGTGGAGTGCCGGAGCCCGAGGGCGATGCGTTGGGCATCCGAGTAGAGCCGGGCGGAGCGGCCGAGGTCGAGAGGTAGGGAGTGGCCGCCGAGGACCGCGGGGAGGACTCGGGCGCTGCAGGCCAGGCGGCGTACCTCGCCGGCGGAGAGGGATTCGTCGGTGTCGAGGTGGGCGACCTTGAGGGCGCCACGGAGGGTCGCGAGGTCGACGGTGACGACCAGGGTGGCGGCGCTCTTGGGGTGGAGGTGGTCGGTGGGGAGGTGTTCGATCAGCTCGCAGAACGCGTCGCCTCGCGCGCGGTCCCAGTCGGTGCGGGGAGTGTCTCCGGCCTGGGCCCGGGCGGCACCGAGGCGGGCGCGGCGGGGAGCGGTGATGGTCTCCAGAACCTTGCGGAGAAGGTGCCCCTGCACGACCGGGACCGTGAAGTGTCCGGTAACCGTGCCGTCCTCGTTGTCGTGCAGGGTGAGTCGGGTCTTGGTGCGGGCCTGGGTCTCCTGGTCGTGGACCAGGTCGTTCTCGTGGGAATCGACCGCGGCGGCGTCCGGTTCGACGGCTGCCAGGGCCCGACGTGCGGCCTTGCGCAGGGCGTCGGGTGCCAGGTGCTGCGCCTTGGCGAGCAGGACCTGCTCGACCGTGTCGCGCTGCGCGGTGCTGAGCGCAGACGGGAGCTGCTGGTCGGCGCGGAGGATCACGGCGGCGTGCTCGGTGGAGATGGCGCCCTCGGCCAGTGCGGCCCGGGTCGCGGTCCGGCGGTCCAGGCTCTGGGCCAGGTCGACCTGACGGTGCGCGGCGGCCTGGTCCGCGTTGGCCAGCCGGGCCGCCCACTGTCCCGTCGAGGCGGCACCGACGCGGCGGGCGGTGCGGGACCGGTCGGCGGCTGCGAGGACCTGGAGCTTCTTCGCGGCGACCCGCGCCTCGGCGCGGGTCAGCGCCTGGAGCAGGTCGGCCTGAGCCTGCGGACCCAGCGCGTCGGGGTCCACCGCGGCGATCCGGTCCAGGCACGCGTGCAGCTCGCCGGCCGGATCGAGGATCCGGTCGGCGAGGAGCGCGTTGCCCGAGGTCATGCCCCATTCTCCTTCGAACATCTGTTCGACGACAAGGGGGTTGACCCGTCTGGGGATAACTCCTGGCCGTGACCGGGGGATTCGGAACTTGTGTCCCCGACGCGGACCGTCAGCCCCCTACGGACTCTCGAACCAGGGGTCCCGCAGGTCGTAGAAGCGCGCTCCGACCATCAGCTTCTCCAGCGCCTCGGCGACCTCGACCGGCGGGGGCGTCTCGTCTGCCTCGCCCACCCGGGCGCTCGCCTCGTCGGTGAAGGCCACCGTCTGGGTGTAGCTGCCGTCCGGTGCGACGGCGAACGTCCCGCCGATGATCTCGGGCCGCATCGCACGCAACGTGCCCGCTTCGGAGAGGAGCGCGCCCTTGACCGCCGCGACGTCCTCGTCGATCTGACCCTGGATGACCTGGACGAACCCGGCGTCGTCCGAGCCGCCGTCGAGGAAGACCGTCACGTCGTCGTAGTCGTGGAACGTCGGCGGGCCGTCGAGCAGTCCGCCGAGCTGCTGGGCCCAGGCGTCCTGCTCGGGCCGGGCGGAGTTGGCCTCCGCGTCCG
This sequence comes from Marmoricola sp., assembly GCA_041618295.1. Lineage (GTDB taxonomy): Bacteria > Actinomycetota > Actinomycetes > Propionibacteriales > Nocardioidaceae > Marmoricola. The sequence continues at coordinate 45,075 of JBFJNH010000019.1, read as the reverse complement.
CCCGCGACGCGAACCGGACGATCCCCAGGAACACGCCGTCGTCGGTGAACCCGAAGGTTCCTCCGAGCCAGCCGGTGGCGTCCGCACCCAGCTCGCTCTTCCAGCGGCCCGCCCAGGAGCGGAGCTCGTCCTGCTGGTGGCACCTGCCTTGGATCACTTGGATGAACATCGTGGCCTCCTTGAAGGCCACCTCACCGTGAGGTGGTCGATCTCCGACGCTAGTCCTGGCGGGGGGTGGTGACCATCCCTCCCGGTGACCAATCGGTGACGTCTACCGGAGCCGGCCGCGGCGGTAGGCCCCCGGGGTGCTGCCGAACCACCGTCGGCAGGACCGGTTCAGGCTGCTCTGCTCGGCGTACCCGAGCAGTCCGGCGACCTGGCCGAGCCCGAAACGGGGGTCGGCGAGGTAACGGCCCGCCAGGTCGCGTCGTTCTGCGTCGACGACCTCGTGGAACTGCGCACCCTCGTCGTTGAGCCGGCGCTGCAGCGTCCGGGGGTGCATCGCCAGCTGGTCCGCGACCACCTCGATGGTGCACTGCGCGGTCGGCAGCAACAGGCGGACGAGATCGGCCACCCGTTCCGCGAGCGGGGTTCCGCTCGGCAGGAAGGTCGCTTCGAGGTACTTGGTCGCGATGTCCCGGGTCGCCGGGTCGGCGGCATCGATCGGCTTCGCCGCCAGATCGTCGGCCAGCTCGAACCCGCACCAGTCCTGGTCGAAGCTGACCGAGCTGCCCAACGCCCGGGCGTACGACGCGTCCGGCCCGAGCCGGCTGTGCAGGAGTGAGACCCCGGCCGGGTCGGCGCCGGGCCCGCCGAGCAGCCGGATGATCTGCACCCCGTTCGCCATGCTGAGCTCGTAGGCCTGGCGCAGGCTGTGGAGCGGGAGTCCCCTGACCCGGTAGGAGAACCGCAGCGTTCCCGGGCGGAGCGGTGCGACGCGCGTCAGCTCGAGCGCCGGGGAGTGCACGTAGAGGTAGCGCGCGACCGCCCCCATCGCATCGGCGACGGTCTGCGAGTTTCGCGCGATCACCGCCACCGGGCCGAGGATGTCCAGGCCCTGCCACCGCACCAGTCGCAGCCCGAAGTCCGGGCAGTCGAGCGCTTCCGCACTGGCCTCGAGCAGCAGTGCCACCGCGTCGAAGGGGACGAACGCGTCGGCGCGGCGCTCGATGCCCGGGGTGACGTGGAAACGCGCCAGCAGCGCGGCCGGGTCGCCGCCCAGCTCGCGGACCAGCTCGGGGTAGCCCCGGAGGTTGGTCGACCGGATCAGGCTCCCCATGCCGCCTCCTGTCGGGTAATGGCAAAGAACTGTCGGAGAATGCCAAGACTAGCGAGGGTGGTGTGGATCACGCTCGAAGGCATGACGACCACTCACTTCGACGTTCTGATCATCGGTGCCGGGCTCTCCGGCATCGGCACGGCCTGCCAGATCGCGAACCAGCACCCTGGTCGGTCCATCGGTCTCCTCGAGCGACGCGAGCGCCTCGGCGGTACCTGGGACCTGTTCACCTATCCCGGCATCCGTTCGGATTCCGACATGTTCACCTTCGGGTACGAGTTCCGCCCGTGGCACGACTTGCGGGTGCTCGCCAACGGTGCCGCCATCCGCCAGTACATCGCCGACACGGCCGCCGAGTACGGCGTCGAGGAGAAGATCGCGTACGGCGTCAAGGTGGTTGGCTCGGACTGGTCGAGCGCGGAGAGCCGGTGGACCGTCACCGCGGTTCACGAGCCGACCGGCGAGGCCCGGACCTACACCTGCGACTTCCTGATCAGCTGCACCGGCTACTACGACTACGACGCCGGGTACCTGCCGGACTTCCCGGGGGTGGAGACGTTCACCGGTCAGTGCGTGCACCCGCAGCACTGGCCCGCGGATCTCGACTACACCGGCAAGAAGGTCGTCGTCATCGGCAGCGGTGCCACCGCCGTCACCCTGGTGCCCGCGATGGCCGGGACCGCCGGGCACGTGACGATGCTGCAGCGCTCGCCGTCGTACGTGTTCTCGTTGCCCGCGGTCGACAAGATCTCCGGGTTCCTAGGCCGGTTCCTGCCGGCGCGGACGGTCTACGAGATCGCCCGTCGCCGCAACATCGTCATCCAGCGCGCTCTGTACGACGCCTGCCGCCGCTACCCGGCGGCGATGCGTCGCTTCCTGCTCTGGCAGGTACGCCGCGCCGTCGGACCGGACGTCGACATGGCGCACTTCTCGCCGTCCTACATGCCGTGGGACGAACGGCTCTGCGCCGTACCCGATGGCGACCTGTTCGCGGCGCTGCGGTCCGGGGAGGCCTCGGTGGTCACCGACCGGATCAGCACCTTCACCGAGACCGGGATCCGGCTCGAGTCGGGTCAGGAGCTGGAGGCGGACATCGTCGTCACAGCGACCGGTCTCCGAGTGCAGATGCTCGGCGGGATGGAGCTCAGCGTCGACGGTGAGCCCCGGCCGCTGCACGGCCAGCTGACCTACAAGGGGGTGCTGGTCGAGGACGTCCCGAACCTGGCCTGGATCTTCGGGTACACCAACGCGCCGTGGACGCTGAAGTCCGACATCGCGGGCAAGTTCCTGTGCCGCCTGCTCAGCCACATGGACGAGCACGGCTACACCACGGCGGTCCCGCGCGACCGGATCGGCTCCGCGCTGGACGAGGGCATGCTCGACCAGCTCCAGTCCGGCTACGTCCAGCGCGCCAAGGACACTCTCCCGCGGCAGGGCACGACGACGCCGTGGAAGGTGCTGATGCACTACGGCAAGGACTCCGAGATGCTGCTGGAGCAGCCGGTCGACGACGGGCTGCTGGAGTTCGATGCCGACGTCCGGGCCGAGGCGGTCGCGTGACCGGGCACCAGGAGACCAGCTTCGTCAGCAACGGGACCCGGTGCTCTGCCTGGCACCTGCCGGGCGAGGGCGTCGCCTTCGCCGGCGACCGCGGCCGGCCGTGCGTGGTGATGGCGCACGGCTTCGGCGGCACCCGGGACACCGGCCTGCTCGGGTACGCCGAGGGCTTCGCCGCCGCCGGCCTGGACGTCCTGGTCTTCGACTACCGCGGCTTCGGTGCTTCCGAGGGTTCCCCCCGGCAGCTGGTCTCCTACCGGCGGCAGCGGGCCGACTACGTCGCGGCCATCGCCGCCGCCCGGTCCCTCCCGGAGGTCGACCCCGACCGGGTGGTCCTCTGGGGGACGTCGTACTCGGGTGGACACGTACTCCCGGTCGCCGTGCAGGACGGCCGCGTCGCGGCGGTGCTCTCGCTCACCCCCGCGATGGACGGCGCGACTGCCGTCGCCGCCATCGCGCGCCGGCACCCGGTCACGCTGCTCGCGCTGGTCGGGCACGGTCTCCGGGACCTGGCCGCTGCGCTGCGGGGCCGGTCCCCGCACCACCTGCCGGTGGTCGGAAAGCCCGGGAGCACCGCGGTGATGACCTCCCCGGGTGCGTACGCGGGCTACCTCGCACTCGCCGGTCCGACCTGGCGCAACGAGGTCGGCGCCCGGGCGGCGCTGGAGGTCGCCTTCAACCGTCCGACCCGGTACGCCTCCCGGTTGCGAGCCCCGCTGCTGGTCCAAGTGGGGGAGTACGACGCCGTCGCGCCTCCGTCGGCCGCCCGACGGGCCGCGCGAGCAGCCCGGAACGCGGTGACGCGCACCTACCCGGTCGACCACTTCGACGTCTACGACGGTCCGTGGCAGCAGCGAGCGCTGGCCGACCAGCTCGCCTTCCTCACCCGCGTCCTGCGTGCCCCCGCCCGTTCGTTGTCCGCCGTACCTGAGGAGAACCTGTCGTGAACGCTGCCTACGAGATCGTCGCGGTGATGGTCCCGCTGATGCTCTTCATGCTGATCCCGGTGTGGATCCCGCTGGTCGCCGTCGTCGGCGGGGCGGTTGCCGACCGGCTCGCCGCCAGGCAGCAGTCGCCGGTCAGCGGCCCGGTCGCCTGACTGGGTATCTTGTCCGGGTGATCGCCGCCCCCTTCGCCAACGAGCTCCTCGTCCCCCTCGCCTGGCAGGAGGGTGGCGCTGCTCGCGCCTTCAACCCGACGCTGGCAGCCGTCCCCGGCGGCTACGCGATGTGCTACCGGGTGGTCCAGGAAGGTTCGGATCTGCGACGGTTCGCCACCTGCCAGCTCGACCACGACCTGCAGGTGGTCCCCGGGTCGGTGACCGCGCTCTCCGACGAGGTCAGCTTCGTCGCCGACGACCTCTCCGAGCGATCCCTCACCTGGCACGCCGATCCGCGCTACGTCCGCCTCGGCGACCAGCTCTACGTCTTGTGGAACGACGGTGCGAACCGGCCTGCCAACCACCAGTTCCTCGCCCCGATGACTCCCGACGGCCTGCACGTCGCCGGCCCGGCCCGGGAGCTGACCACTCCGAACCGTCGTACCGTCGAGAAGAACTGGGCCCCGTTCGAGGTCGACGGTCAGGTCTTCATCACCTACAAGTCGCGGCCGCACGTGGTGCTCTCCCTCGACCTCGACCCCGCGGTCGAGAAGCTCGTCGCCGAACCGGCGTACCAGAGCGGCTTCGCCAGCACCTACGAGGTGATGTTCGGGATCCTGCGCGGCGGCGCTCAGCCGGTCCGCGACGGCAACAGCTTCCTGGTGCTGGGCCACTCCAGCTTCGTCGGCGTCCACGGCCGCACCTACCGGGCCGCCTTCATGCGCTTCGAGGCGAAGGCGCCGTTCCGGGTGACCGAGATGTCGACGGTCCCCTTCGACCTCCCCAACGAACTCGGCACCGAGTTCGCGTTCGAGCGGCTCAACGAGGTCGTCGGGGACGTCATCTATCCCTGCGGACTCGTTCCCGACGGTGACGACTGGGTGGTCTCCTACGGCATCAACGACGAGCGCTGCGCGGTCACCCGGGTCAAGCGCGCCGACGTCGCGGCCTCGATGGGGCCCGTGCAGACCTCGTTCACGATGAGCCAGGACAAGGCGCGTCCGCAGGGCGGCCGGTCGCTGGTCGCCCGGCTGCGGGGCGACAGGTCGGCACCGGCGGTTGCGCCGAGCGGAAGCAAGCTCCCGCTCTTCTGGTACGACGCCAAGAACACCGCGTTCGACGGGGTCAGCAGCCGCCGGATCTTCCACACCGGCAACTTCGGGGACATCGCCTCGAAGGAGGTCGTCGAGAAGGTCGCCGGTATGAAGACCAGCAAGCCGATCGACGGACGGCCGCGGCTGCTCGCCATCGGCTCGGTGCTGCACCGCGCCCAGCCGGGTGACGTCGTCTGGGGCTCCGGGGTCAAGGGCGGGACGGCCCCGCTGCCCGAGGGGCTGGACATCACCGTGGCCGCGGTCCGCGGCCCGCACTCCATCGAGTACCTGAAGAGCAGCGGGATCGACACCTCGCGGGTCACCGAGCTCTTCGACCCAGGGTGCCTGCTGCCGCACCTGTTCGCGGACAAGATCGCCAAGTTCGAGCGTCGCGGTGGGGACCGGATCATCCCGCACTACCGCGACGACATGGTGCTGCGACGTTCACACTACGACCGCCTCGACGACTTCGTCTCCGTCGACCGGACGCCGCTGAGCATGATCAAGCAGTTGGTCGGCGCGGACCGGGTGTTCTCCAGCTCGCTGCACGGGATCATCTTCGCCGAGTCGCTGGGCATCCCGGCGTACTGGTTGGCGCCGATCGGCAACGAGGACGAGCTCAAGTACTACGACTACTACCTCGGTACCGACCGTCCGGACGTGAAGCGGTTCACTTCGCTGGAGGAGGCGCTGGCCTCCGAGCCGATGGAGCTGCCGACGTTCCGGCCGGAGGCCTACCTGGCCACCTTCCCGACCGAGGCGCTCGCGGAGCTCACCTTCCAGGGTGTCCGGCCCGGTCAGCGGCTCGACCTGCTGCACTTCGACAAGAAGGCGCTGGGCGAAGCGATCGCGCACACCGGGTTCGGGTTGCGCGACCACCGCGGCATGTGGATGACCAGCCCGCACGCCTCCCTGGCCACGACGCTGCGGGCCGAGCCCGGGGAACTGGTCCACGTCGCGCTCTCGCTGCGTCCCTTCAACCCGGCCAAGCTGCGCAGCCCGCAGTCGCTGCGGGTCTCCGCGAACGGCGGTCCGGCCAGCGTGGTCGACTGGAAGCGTGCGAAGCGGGACTCGCTCGAGGTGGTCCTCGAGGTGGAGGCCGGTGCTGGCGACACCCCGCTGACGATCAGCTTCGAGGCGCGGCACAACGTCGCGCCGAAGTCGGTCGGCAACGCGGACATCGCCGAGAAGGTGGCCGCGATCGTGATGGGCCTGCGGGTCTCGACCATGGAGAAGCCCGCGCCGGCCACCAAGGCCAAGGGCGTCTGAGCCAGCCCCGGGACCTGCTCAGACCTAGGCGTCGACCTCGTCCTCGTCGAACGCCTCGGCGAGCTCCTCGTACCGCTCGGTGTAGGTCGCCACGGCGTCCTGGAGGGCGTCCTGGATGCCGTCGAGTACGTCCGGCGCCACGGTGACCGTGGTGAGCAGGTCGTCGAAGTTCGTCTTCCGCAGGTCCGTCGAGACCGACATCGGCAGTACGACCGGCAGGTCGAGGCCGCGGGCGTGGTCCTCGTAGGCGAACTCCTGTACCGGGTTGGGCTCGCCGAAGGCGACCGGAGCGCATGGGATGCCGAAGCCCTGGCACAACGCCATCACCGCCAGGCTGGAGGTCACCACGCCGTCGTAGCCGACCAGGTCGGAGACGAAGGCACGGATCGCGTCCGGGCGGGAGGCGAACGGGCTGATCTCCTCAATCCGGTCGCCGGTCACCACCTCGACGTTGGAGTGCCCGTGGTACCGCACGAGCGCGAGACGCCCGTTCAGCTCACGTCGTCGCACTGGGAGGGCGCGAGCGGCGAGGACCAGCGGGTCGCCGTACCGGGTGACGGGGGGACCGCCGATCAGTTCGGCGGTCCGGGGGCCGCGCACCGAGACGTACGTCGCTCCGGGGCGCGGCTGCTCGTTGGGGAACAACCCACCGCCGACGACGATCGAGCTCGACGTGAGGTGGCGCCCGAGCCGACCGTGCATCACCAGGTGCGGATGCTCGGCGGGCGGGGTCGCGTAGCTGACGGGCGTCCCTGCGGCGTGCTTGAGCAGCAGCGGGTTGATCCAGTCCGTGGCCAGCCCGGGGAACGGTCGGATCTGCCAGAGCAGCGCGGTGGTCGGGGCGTCGCCCTCGTGGGCGTACCGGGCGAACGCCTCGGCGGCGTGCTGCGCGTTCAGCTCGGGGTCGCTGGGCACCCCGTCGCGGTGCAGCAGCTCAGCCACGGCGCGGACGTCCTCAGGTTCGCCGCGCTGCCCGGCGGTCAGCATCCGGTTGACCAGGGCTGACCGCTTGGTGTCGGAGAAGGGGACAGGCTCGGCCGGCGCTGTTGTGTCCAGGTCGTCGTCCTCGTCGAGGGCGTCGTCCCCCCCGACCCCCCGACGGGCGCTGGCCCGGCCGAACCGCATCGCGCCGCCGGAGAGCTGGCTGAGCTGGCCGTAGAGCAGGCGCATCCCGAGCAGCATCACGATCGCGTTGGAGGGGCTGATCCGGCCGCGCAGGGTGAAGAAGAGCACCGCGGCCAGGGCGATCGCCATCGCGAAGCTGCTCAGCGCGGCACCGTACTCGGCGTCCATCAGTCGCTGGCGGACCCGGTCCCCGACCTCGGTGGGGGTGGGGGTGTTCGACTTGACGTAGCCGATCTGCTTGTTGAGGTTGCGGGTGTAGAGCACCGAGATCAGCGCCATCACGATGACCACGATGACGCCGTTGACGATCCCGACGATGCCGTCGAGGAAGATGAACAACGTCGTCAGCAAGGTGGCCTGGACGATGGCGACGGTGACGATGGAGAACTCGAAGGCGAGCGCCCACTCCCACGCGGCCCGGGAGGCCTGGGAGTTTCCCGACGAGACCCGGAAGCTGTACCTGACCGCGATCACGCGGGCGAACCTGCTCCAGTGGTGGACCGCGCGGGTCACCGCGAAAAGGATGAAGAACAGTACGGCCTGCTTGTAGACGTGACCGGGGTCCTCGGCGTAGATCTTCGTGCCGCTGGTGATCAGGTGCGAGAACATCTTGATCACCAGCAGCTCGGCAACCGGCACCAGCGCGATCAGCAGGATCATCCCGATGATCGCGGTCTTGGCCCCCGCCGTGGTGAACAGGGACCGGAACGTGGAGACGAGTTGCCTGAACACGTCAGGGGGTTCTCGGACGGGGGTGGGTCACGGGATCATCTTGCCGCATCGCCGGTCGGGAACCCTCGCGGAGTGCGCGTCGACGGGGCACGATGAGCCTCATGGCGTACGACGAGCAGCTCGCCGAGCGGGTCCGGATCATCCTGGAACCGCGGGGGGAGTTCACCGAGCGGTCGATGTTCGGCGGCCTCGCGTTCCTGGTCAACACCCACATGGCCTGCGGGCTGATGCGCGAGGGGCTGATGGTCCGGGTCGGCAAACCGCACTACGACGCGGCGCTGGAGCGCGGTGCCGAGGTGATGTTGTTCACGGGCCGCCCGATGCGCGGGATGGTGCTGGTCCCGGAGACGCTGATCGCCGACGACGCCGGCCTGGAGTCCTGGGTCTCCTCGGGGGTCGACTTCGCCCTCTCCGAGCCGCCGAAGAAGCCGAAGGTCTCGAAGGGCGGCTGAGCTGCCCCCGTTCCGGCACGGCGTGCCGCCCGGCGTCACCCCCTGCGGCGGAGCGCGGCGGCGACGACGAGGGTGACCAGCACCGGGACGACGATCCCGAGGAGGCCGTGCAGCCCGGTGTCCGCCAGGTGCAGCGGTGTCAACGCGCTGCGACCCGTGCCGGTGAGGCTGCCCGCAGCCCGACGACGACACTGAGCGCCCCGTAGATCACGTGCAGGTAGTTGTCGGGCTCGGCCGCGTCGTCGATGTTGAGGAACTGTGCGCCACCGACGACGCCGAGGACGAACGCAGCGAGGAGCCCGGCACCGATGGCGATGTTGGCGATCCGTGCGTTGCGCTCGCTGGCGGCAGCCACCAACCACGCGGCACCGAGGGTCAGGTGGACGATGTTGTGCATCGGGTTCAGTCCGAGGAACAGGAGCTTCTCGTCGGTGTCGCCGACGAAGTCGTCGAATCCGGTGGCGACGAAGCCGAGGACCCCGGCGGATAGGTAGACGACGGCGGACAGGAGCGCGAAGGTGCGCTGGGTGAGGACGGACATCAGGTCTCCTTGACGGTGTGGTGGTGTCAGGAGATGGGTGCCCGGTGACCCGCCGGGCGTTACGCCCCGGGATCCCCGGTCGCCGGGTCGGAGGCCGCGGCGGCGACCTGGAGCCGCAGTTCCGGGAGCACGTCCCGGGCGAACCACGGGTTGCGCGCCTGCCAGCGGAAGTTCAGCGGCGAGGGGTGGACCAGGGGGAAGAACTCGGGCAGGTAGGCACCGAAGTTCCGCACCCGCTCGGTCAGGGACGGCTGCCGACCCAGGTAGTGCCGCTGCGCGTAGTCGCCGATCAGCAGGGTCAGCCGGATCCGGGGCATCAGGGCGAGCAGGGGAGGGTGCCACCGCGCTGCGAAGTCGGGCCGGGGAGGCAGGTCTCCGTGGGCGCCCTTGCCCGGGAAGTAGAAGTCCATCGGGAGGACCGCGAACCGGGTCGGGTCGCGGAAGGTCGCCTCGTCGACGCCGAGCCACTCGATCAGGCGCTGGCCGCTGGCGTCGTTCCAGGGGATGCCGCTCTCCTGGGCGCGGATGCCCGGAGCCTGCCCGATGATCAGGCAGCGGGCGTCCGGGTGGGCGACGTAGACGGGGTCGTAGCCCGCGCGAACCGCCCAGGCGTTGCTGGGGTCGGAGACCAGGTGCTCCCTGACGTCGGCGAGCGCCGCGGCTGGCAGGTCTGGCATGGATCGTCTCCGGTTCGGGAAGGGTCGGGCCGGCCCGCGAGCGGTCGTCCTGGAGGGGCGGGTCGTGGCGATCATCTCGCGCTCGGCTCCGTCGTCCCAGGGCTGTCGCGGCCGCGGTCGCGGTTCGCCTTCCTCTTTGAGTTCCTCGCCCGGCAGCGGCGTTACGCTGACGCCGCGTCGAAGAATTGCCGGATCCGCTGTAACGGTCGAGGACCTGGCGGAACTCAACGTCATGCGCGATGGGAACGACACGATGGAGCGCGAGGCAGACCTGGTGGCGCTGCGGGCCGGTGACGAGCACGCGTTCCGCGAGCTGGTCGCCGCCCATCACGCGCTGCTGCGCCAGATGGCCGGGTGGTACGTCGAACCCGACGACGTGGACGAGGTCCTGCAGGAGACGTGGACCGCCGTCTACCGGGGGATCGACCGCTTCGAGGGCCGCTCGACCCTGCGTACCTGGATCTGCCAGATCCTGCTCAACCAAGCGCGCCGCCGGCACCGGCAGAGCACCAGGGCGGTCCCGTTCGCGTCGGTGGCGCCGGCGTCCGCTGACCCCGAGCTCGCCGATCCGGGATTGCTGCACGACACCCTCGGGCCCGGCTACTGGAGCTCCGTGCCGCGCCGCTGGGAGACCGACCCCGAGGCGCGGGTGCTCGGGGACGAGGTGACCGGTGTCGCGGTCGAGGCTCTGGACCGGCTGACCGGAGCGCAGCGCGAGGTCGTCGTGCTCCGGGACATGGAGGGGTGGAGCTCGGAGGAGACCTGTGAGGCCCTCGGCATCAGCGGGGGCAACCAGCGGGTGCTGCTCCACCGGGGACGCGCGGTCGTACGGCACGCACTTCAGGAGTACTTCGATGGCCAGTGACAACCAGACCCCCGAGCAGTCCCCCGAGCAGTCTCCCGAGTCGGTCCGGGCACTGCTCCGGATCACCTGCGCCGACGCCGGAGCCCTGCTCAGCGACTACCACGACGACACCCTCGGGCCCGACGACCGGGCCCGGATGGCGGCCCACCTCGGTGGCTGCGTCGCCTGCGGGGTCATCCTCGAGCAGATCGGCACCACGGTCGTGGTGCTGCGCACCGCGGGATCCGGTCGCGCTGCGCCGGCGTCCGAGGACATCGATGCCCTGCTGGCCGCGGTCCTCGGTGGTCGGGGACCGCGCTGAGGTCCGTCCGGGCGAGGAGGGGGTCCCTCAGCCCCACCGCGAAGGTGACACTCTTGCGGTGGGAGGAAGTGCCGCTGGCGGAGGTGCTGGCACGTTATTCCAACCTCGGCGCAACAGGGATGACCATACGCCCGGTGTGGGATCGGGCCATTGGGGAGGTGCGATCTGACCCTCGCCGGAAGTACGGCGTCTCCGTTAGTTCCGTACTGGCGAGCTGGACCTTCAGGGCGATTGGCGACCGGTACGGCAGTACCCGTCACGGGGTGGCGATGCGGCTGCGGCGGAGGTTGGCCACCGATAGCGAATCCGCATCAGCTGGAAGTTTGATTCGACTGCGACGCGAGCAAGTCCGTCCCTAACCGGACTTCGTACGCTGCATCCTGATTGGTTCGGCGAAGGGGCTCCATAGGAACCAGGTCGGCAACGCCTTGACCAGGCGGGGCGGTCCGTCAACCGTGATGTCACCTGCCTCAACTGCATGAGCCCAGTGCGAGTAGCCGTTGAACACTTCAGACAGCGCAGGCGTGGTGGCCGTGACGGCCACGTCAACGTCGAAGCCGGGATGGCTCGTACACACCGACGCCTCCCTGCGCTCCAGGACCAGCCATATCGTCTGCTTCTTCGGCGCGGTATGCCGGAACTCGACCACCACGCGATTCGGTGGAAACCGATCCGGCCGTGTGCGGCGATGCATCCACCATGTGAGCGTGACTGGGTCGATTTCGTGGACGTGAATGTCGTCGAGGAACCAGGTAACCGCCCACTTGCCGAGTGAATCGATGACCTGCTCCAGATCCTTGCCGGCAGGAGTCAAGTGGTACTCGTGGCCCTTGCCCGCCGCTGAAGGCCACGTCTCGACAACACCCTTTCGTTCAAGGTGTCGAAGTCGCGAGACCAGGAGGGATCGTGAGATGCCGGGCATTCCTCTCGCGATATCGCTGAAGCGCACGTTGCCCAGAACCATTTCTCGAAGGATCAGTGGCGTCCACCGGTCGGCGATGACTTCGGAGGCAATCGCGACCGGGCAGTAGCGGCCGTATTCAGGCATGAGCCGATCGTCCCATCGGCTCCCGGCGGTTCCTAGTACCAAATGTGGACCACTTTGGTGACAAACGTGAACTAGAGGCGTGTGGGTCTCGCCGCCGATGGTGGACGGACTAGAAGTCAACGGTTGGAGGAGCCATGAGCACGGACTGGATCTCGACTCTCGCCGAGCAGGTGGATGGAAAGGTCGTCACGCCGACCGATGCCGCCTATGACGAAGCACGCAAGGTCTACAACGGCATGATCGACATGCGACCGGCCGCGATCGTGCAATGCCAGAGCACGCAGGACGTGATCGCCACCGTCAATGCTGCTCGCCAGACCGGTCTGGAACTGGCCGTGCGGGGCGGCGCTCATAGCGTGCCGGGGTTCGGCACTACCGAGGGCGGCATCGTATGCGACCTATCTGCGATGACGTCGGTCGAGGTCGACCCGCAAGCGATGACCGCACGTGTTGACGGTGGCGCGACCTTGCACGACTTCGACGCCGCCACTCACGAGCACGGCTTGGCGACAACCGGAGGGATCATCTCGACCACCGGCGTGGGTGGCCTGACACTCGGCGGAGGCATCGGGCACCTTGCCCGGAGGTTCGGGCTGTCCTGCGACAACCTGATCGGCGCCGAGGTCGTCACTGCTGACGGAGAACTCATCCACGCAAGCGAGGAAGAGCGTCCGGACCTGTTCTGGGCGCTACGCGGTGGGAGCGGAAACTTCGGCGTGGTCACCACATTCGAGTTTCAACTGCACCCAGTCGGCGACATTTACGGCGGGCCGATCTTCTACCCCGTCGACAAGGCCGGCGAAGTCATGGCCTTCTATCGGGAGTTCATCAAGACCGCACCCGAAGAACTGGGAGCATTCTTCGCGTTCCAGATCGCCCCTCCACTGGACTTCATCCCGGCTGAACGACATGGCGAGACGATGTGCCTCATCGTGACCTGCTGGTCCGGCGACCCGGAGGACGGTCCTACCGCGGTTGCACCCCTACTCCAGGCGGCACCCGTCGTCGCTAACGGGCTCAGCACGATGCCCTACCCCGTACTCAATGGAGCTTTCGATGCGCTATTGCCGGCGGGCCTCCAGCACTATTGGAAGGCAGCATTCGTCAGCGACCTTACCGATGACGCCATCGACGCTCACCTCACCTGGGGTCCACAGGTTCCATGCGTAGAAGCGACCATGCACCTCTATCCCATCAACGGCGCCAGCCAGCGTGTGCCGGCCGACGCAACGGCCTGGGGACATCGCGACGCATCCTTTGCCTGCGTCATCGCCGGCATGTGGCCAGACCCCGCCGACAACGAACGCAACACGGCCTGGGTGCGGAACTACTACGACGCCATCGCCCCGCACAGCGAGCCCGGCGGATACGTCAACTTCCTGTCCGACGACGACGGCAGTCGCGTGACCGACAACTACGGCAGCAACTATGAGCGGTTGCTGGCGGTGAAGCGGTCCTACGACCCAAGTAACCTCTTCCGTCGCAACCAGAACATCGAGCCATGAGCGCATCCAGTGAAGCCGGCTGTCTTGTCGTTTCGTCGCGTACTCGTGGATATTGACCTTGTGGCTACCTCAATTGAGTTGATGCCCCTGGAGATCGAAGGGGAGAACTTCAGACGCGCTACGCCGAGTTCGGCGACATGGTGATCCGCCACGTAAGAGTTCCTGCTGGCGCGGACACGGCCGTCGTCCTACTAGCAGGCCTACCCAACGACCGTTGTCCAAGCTCACATTGGGGAATCGTGCTTGAAGGCTCCATGCACGTGACCCATGCAGACTGTTCGAACGAAGAGATCGGACCAGTCGAGCAGATGCGGCAGTTCGGCGACAACGCCAAACGAGTTCTCGGTGGCGGGTAGTGGGTTTCGACGTGGCCGGCAGCGCCTACGGACGGTTCATGGGCCGGTACTCCGAACCGCTTGCGATCGTTTTCACGGACTTCGCAGGCGTGACGCCCGACGATCGGGTCTTGGACGTCGGCTGCGGACCGGGCGCGCTCACGTCGCACCTCTCAACCCTCGTTGGGCCAAGCCAAGTGTCGGCCGTCGATCCCTCCTCACCCTTCGTCGCCGCGGTCACTGAACGCTGCCCGGACGTGGAAGTGCATCAGGCGACCGCCGAAGAACTGCCGTTCGCGGACGCGATCTTCGATAAGGCCCTCGCCGAACTAGTCGTCCACTTCATGAGGGACCCGGTAGGCGGCATTCGCGAGATGGCCCGAGTGACAAGCCCTGGCGGCACGGTCGCTGCCTGCGTGTGGGACGGACCGACCGGGGCGCTCGGTCCCTTCTGGGATGCCGTCCATGACATCGATCCGAGCGCACCCGATGAATCGGGTTTGGCTGGCGCCCGTGAAGGTCACCTGGCAGAACTATTCGTCGCCGCAGGTCTCGTTGACGTCGAGCGCGCACCGATCTCTGTAACCGTCGTTCATTCGACGTTTGAGGATTGGTGGGAGCCCTACACCCTAGGTGTGGGACCCGCAGGCGACTACGTCGCCAGGCTCGATCGAGCCGGTCAGGTTGACCTCGCTCAAGCGGCCCGTGAGCGCCTCGGGAACGGACCGATCAACCTGACTGCCACGGCATGGGCAGCACGCGGGTCCGTGGACTGACATTTGGACGCAGTCTCGTGCGAACCTTGCCGCGACTAATGCATCTGGCCCGCGGCCTGCATGAGCTCTGGCGGGATCCTCAGTTCGTTGAGCTGTCGCCCATGCGCCGGCCGCCATCGTCATTCCGGGGTCCCGATACACGCGCAGCACCGTGATCCGCAAAGCTCCCGACCTGCGACACGACAGCTTTGCCGGCTGCCAGCGGGGCGAGCTGACATCATCACGCCGACAACAAGGGCAAGCGCTGCCAATGCCAAGAGAACTGCTCTTAGAACGGTTCCTGGTCATGGGTCGAACGTGCCCACCACATCCGCCGTGGTAGTCGCAGATCTGGACTCCAGACTGAGACTGGCCCGATGAGCGCCTCCCGAATCGCACGATCCTGCGGCGTCCAGCAGTGGTTGGGATAGGGGCCTCAAGGGGTCCCAATGGCGGAGGTAGGGGGATTCGAACCCCCGAGAGCTTTCACTCAACTCGCTTTCCAAGCGAGCGCCATAGGCCACTAGGCGATACCTCCGCCGGAAAGGTTACCCGCCCGGATTCGCCCTTGCGAAATCGGTCTCCTAGACTCCAGGGCAACCCCCCATGCGGCGGTACCTCACTGAACTCCCCCAGGGCCGGAAGGCAGCAAGGGCAGGTGGGCTCTTCCGGGTGCATGGGGGGCCTCTGTTTTCCCCGGCGCGCATCCCGGTCCGACCGCGCTGCGGCGAGACGGACCGTGCGCGCCGGCCCCTTTGTCCCCGGGAGTGGTTAGGGTTCGGGTGTGGAGCACAACCTCGCGCTATATCGCCGCTACCGGCCGGAGTCGTTCGCCGAGGTGATCGGGCAGGACCACGTCACCGAGCCGCTCCGGGCGGCGCTGGCGAACAACCGGGTCAACCACGCCTACCTCTTCTCCGGCCCGCGCGGCTGCGGCAAGACGACCAGCGCCCGGATCCTCGCGCGGGCGCTCAACTGCGAGAAGGCGCCGATCTCCGACCCCTGCGGCGACTGCCAGTCGTGCCGCGACCTGGCCCGCGGCGGCCCGGGGTCGCTCGACGTCATCGAGATCGACGCGGCCAGCCACGGCGGCGTCGACGATGCTCGCGACCTGCGTGAGCGGGCCTTCTTCGCCCCGGTCTCGAGCCGCTACAAGGTCTACATCATCGACGAGGCGCACATGGTCAGCTCGCAGGGCTTCAACGCCCTGCTCAAGCTGGTCGAGGAGCCGCCGGAGCACCTCAAGTTCATCTTCGCCACCACCGAGCCGGAGAAGGTCATCGCGACCATCCGCTCCCGGACCCACCACTACCCGTTCCGGTTGATCCCGCCGCGGGTGCTTTCGGACTACCTGGCGGAGATCTGCCAGCGCGAGGGCGTTCCGATCGAGCCGGCTGCACTGCCGCTCGTCGTACGCGCGGGTGCCGGATCGGCCCGTGACTCGCTTTCGGTGCTCGACCAACTCCTCGGCGGCGCCGGTCCGGGCGGGCTGACCTACGAGATCGCGGCCGGGCTGCTCGGCTACACGCCCGACTCGCTGCTCGACGAGGTCGTCGACGCGTTCGCGGCCGGCGACGGCGGCACCGTGTTCTCGGTCGTGGACAAGGTCATCGAGACGGGGCAGGACCCGCGCCGGTTCACCGAGGACCTGCTTCGCCGGCTTCGCGACCTGGTGATCGTCGCCGCCGTACCGGACGCCCCGGCGACCGGCCTGATCGATGCTCCCGCTGACCAGGCCGAGCGTCTGGTCGCCCAGGCAGCCCGCTTCGGCAAGGCCGACCTGGTCCGAGCCGCCGACTGCGTCGCTGCTGGTCTGACCGAGATGCGTGGAGCGACCACCCCGCGGCTGCTCCTCGAGCTGATCTGCGCCCGGGTCCTGCTCCCGGGCGCGGACCACTCGACCGACGGGCTGACCGCGCGGCTCGACCGGATGGAGCGACGGGTCGGGATGGGCGTCCCGGCCGCTGTCGCGACCGCGCCGGTCGCACCGCCGGCCCCGGTCGTCGAGCCCGTCGAGGCGCCCGTCGCGTCCGCGCCGGCAGCACCTCCGGCTCCGGTCGTCGAGCCCGTCGAGGCGCCCGTCGCGTCCGCGCCGGCAGCACCGCCGGCTCCGGTCGTCGAGCCCGACGAGACGCCCGTCGCGTCCACCCCGCGGCCTCCGGCTCCGGTCGTCGAGCCTGTCGAGACGCCCGCCGCCCCCGGCGGACTCGGGCTGGTCGACGCCCGGCGGGTCTGGCCCGACCTCCTCGACAAGGTCAAGGAGATGCGCCGCTTCACCTGGATCCTGCTCAGCCAGAACGCGCAGGTGATCGGTCTCGACGGCGGCATCCTGACCGTCGGATTCAAGACCTCCGGCGCCCGGGACTCCTTCGTGAGCGGTGGCAGCGAGGAGATCCTCCGGCAGGCGGCGATCGAGGTGATCGGCGTCGACTGGAAGGTCGAGGCGATCGTCGACCCGTCGGCCGACCCCGGTGCCGGGGTGGCGCCGGTCGTGACCAAGCCGGCCAGCGCGTCGACCACCACCGCCGTGCCCGCCGAGGCTCCGGCTGCCCCCTCGGCCCCGCCGGCCTGGGCCGACGACGCCGCCGAGCCCTCCGCCGAGCCGGCTGCCCCCGCGAGGCCGGCCCCGGCGCCCGAGACGATCGCGTCGGCTCGGAGCAACATCGCCCCGACCCGGACCGGCGAGCAGCCGGGTCGACTTCCCGACACCCGCGACGCGGACGTCCACCCCGACGACCCCGACCTCGAGGAGT
This sequence comes from Marmoricola sp., assembly GCA_041618295.1. GTDB lineage: Bacteria > Actinomycetota > Actinomycetes > Propionibacteriales > Nocardioidaceae > Marmoricola. The sequence goes on along the minus strand of JBFJNH010000019.1, from coordinate 27,688 downwards.
CCGGCGTCGACGGAGCCGAGCTCCTGATGAGCGAGCTCGGCGCCACCGTGATCGACGAGATCCCGAACACCTGACCAGGAGCGACGATGACCCAGAACCCGTTCGGCGACGGCGAGAACCCCTTCGGGAACCTCGACCTCGGCGCCATGCTCGAGCAGGCCCAGCAGATGCAGGCGCAGCTGATGGCAGCCCAGGCCGAGCTGTCCGCCACGATCGTCGAGGGCACCGCGGGCGGGGTCGCGGTCTCGGTCACCGGCACCGGTGAGCTCACCGGCGTCACCGTCGCCCCGGGGGTGTTCGACAGCTCGGACCCGGAGTCGTTGACCGACCTGGGCGACCTGGTGGTCGCGGCCTTCCGCGACGCGAAGGCCAAGGCGGATGCGCTCGCCGCCTCGGCGCTCGGCCCGATGGCCGGTGGTCTGGGCGGTCTCGCTGGCGGGCCCGGCGGGGAGCTGCCGGGTGCCGGCGGACCCCTCGGCTTCGCGCCCGGAGGCGGATCCTCCGTTGTATGAGGGCGTGCTCCAGGACCTGATCGACGAGCTCGGGCGGCTGCCCGGCGTCGGCCCGAAGGGTGCCCAGCGGATCGCGTTCCACCTGCTCGCTTCCGACCCCGTCGACGTACGCCGTCTCGCCGACGTCCTCATCGAGGTGAAGGCCAAGGCCCGGTTCTGCTCGGTGTGCGGCAACGTGGCGGAGGAGGAGCAGTGCCGGATCTGCCGCGACCCGCGGCGCGACCTGACGCTGATCTGCGTGGTCGAGGAGTCGAAGGACGTCGTGGCGATCGAGCGGACCCGCGAGTTCCGCGGCCGCTACCACGTGCTCGGCGGGGCGATCTCGCCCTTGGAGGGCATCGGTCCCGAGCAGCTCCGGATCCGCGAGCTGATCGCCCGGCTGAACGACGGCGTCGTCACCGAGATCATCCTGGCGACCGATCCGAACATCGAGGGCGACGCCACCGCGGCATATTTGACCCGGATGTTGCGCCCGATGGGCTTGCAGGTGACGCGTTTGGCGAGTGGACTACCCGTGGGTGGTGATCTCGAGTACGCCGACGAGGTCACCTTGGGACGCGCGTTCGCCGGAAGGCGCAACGCCGGTGAGTGAGGTCGAGCGATGAGCGAGCACGAGTTCGAGGAGTTCGGCCAGCAGATCGCTGATGCTGCGGAGGCGTTCCTGCGCGGGTTGCAAGCGATCTCGCGCGAGGCCGAGCCCGGCTCCGGCGTACCGCTGCTGCTGCTGGAGGTCAGCCATCTCCTGCTGGCCGGTGCCCGCCTGGGAGCGCAGCAGGACTTCCAGCCCGAGTCCGAGTACCAGCCCGATGTCGGTCCGGACCCGGACCTCGACGCGATGCGGCTCCGGCTGGCCGAGACGCTCGGGGACGCAGACACCTACAGCCACAACTTCGAGCCGTACGACCCCGAGACGTTCACCTCGAACCTCTCCGACGACCTCACCAGCATCGCCACCGACGTGGCCAACGGCCTTCGGCACTTCCGCAACGGGAACGTCGAGGAGGCGCTGTGGTGGTGGCAGTACTCCTACCTGGCGTCCTGGGGGTCGCTGGCCTGCGGCGTACTCTCCGCGCTGCACTCGGTGGTCGCCCACGACCGTCTCGACCTCGACGTCGACGAGTCCGACCAGCTCGAGGCGGCCGAGGCCGTCCTGGACGGTGTCGCCGAGCTCTGAGGCCGCTGGCGCGTCCTAGTTCCCGAAGTGGCAGACGTAGTCGACGGTCTCGAGCGCCTCGATCTGGAAGGACGAGTCACCGGGGACGTCGAAGGACGAGCCGGCGGCGTACTCGGTCCAGTCGGTGTCGCCGGCCTGGAGGACCCGGCACCGTCCGCCGATGATCTCCATGGTCTCCGGGGCGCCGGTGCTGAAGGTCAGCGTCGACGGCAGGATCACGCCGACTGACTTCCGGGTGCCGTCGGCGAGCAGCACCGTGTGGCTCACGCACTTGCCGTCGAAGTACACGTTGGCCTGCTTGAGCACCGAGACGTTGTCGAATTGGGTCATGCGCTCAGCCTAGGGACGGTCCCCGGCGAGCGGCCGCACCTCTCACGCCTCGGCAGCGGTTCGGGGCGGGGGCGGCCCCGACGGTAGAATCTCGGTGGCCGTCAGGCCCTTCCGCGCGGGAGAATCGGTGCGGTCGCAGGTGAACCCAGTCAGGAGAGCGCAGTCGTGGGCATTGTCGTGCAGAAGTACGGCGGCTCCTCCGTTGCCGACGCCGAAGCGATCAAGCGGGTCGCCCGTCGGATCATCGACACCAAGAAGGCCGGCAACCACGTCGTGGTCGTCGTCTCCGCGATGGGGGACACCACCGACGAGCTGATCGACCTGGCCAACCAGGTCTCGCCGCTGCCGCCCGCCCGCGAGCTCGACATGCTGCTGACCGCCGGCGAGCGGATCTCGATGGCTGTGCTCGCGATGGCCATCCAGAACCTCGGCCACGAGGCGCGGTCGTTCACCGGTTCGCAGGCGGGGGTCATCACCGACGCCGAGCACGGACGCGCGAAGATCATCGACGTCACGCCGGGTCGGATCCGGGCAGCGATCGACGAGGACGCGATCTGCATCGTCGCCGGCTTCCAGGGCGTCTCGCAGACCACCAAGGACATCACCACCCTCGGGCGCGGTGGGTCGGACACGACGGCCGTCGCGCTCGCGGTGGCGCTCGGGGCCGACGTCTGCGAGATCTACTCCGACGTCGACGGCATCTTCAGCGCCGACCCGCGGATCGAGCCCCGGGCCCGGAAGATCCCCCGGATCTCCTACGAGGAAACCTTGGAGATGGCCGCGCAGGGCGCCAAGATCCTGCACCTGCGCTGCGTCGAGTACGCCCGCCGCTACGACATGCCCATCCACGTCCGGTCCTCGTTCTCCGACAAGGAGGGCACCTGGGTCACGAGTGCCGACAAGGTGCGGACCGAGGACGTTCAACAGGAGAACACCATGGAAGCAGCGATCATCACCGGCGTCGCCCACGACCGGAGCCAGGCCAAGGTCACCATCGTCGGGGTCCCGGACAAGCCGGGCGAGGCGGCGGCGATCTTCCGTGCCGTCGCGGACGCGCAGATCAACATCGACATGATCGTGCAGAACGTCTCGGCAGCCGCGACCAGCCTGACTGACATCTCCTTCACGCTGCCCCGCGGCGAGGGCCAGACCGCGATGACCGCCCTGTCGCGTCTCCAGGAGTCGGTCGGTTTCGAGAGCCTCCAGTACGACGACAGCGTCGGCAAGGTCTCGATCGTCGGTGCCGGGATGAGCTCCTCACCCGGTATCTCGGCACGCTTCTTCGAGGCGCTCTCCGACGCCGGGGTCAACATCGAGATGATCTCGACCTCGGAGATCCGTGTCTCCGTCGTGGTCTCGGAGACCCAGGTCCAGGACGCGGTCAACGCCGCGCACGCGGCCTTCGACCTCGGTTCCGACGAGGTCGAGGCCGTCGTCTACGGCGGGACGGGGCGGTAGTAGTGTCCGGCTCGAACGGCATCAACCTCGGGATCGTCGGCGCGACCGGCCAGGTCGGCGTGGCGATGCGCAGCATCCTCCTGGAGCGCGGCTTCCCGGCCGCGGACGTGCGCTTCTTCGCCTCCGCCCGCTCGGCCGGCACCGTGCTGCGGTTCGGTGACCGCGAGATCACCGTCGAGGACGCGATGACCGCGGACCCTGCGGGTCTCGACATCGCACTCTTCTCGGCAGGGGCCACCACCTCGCGCGCGCTCGCGCAGAAGTTCGCCGACGCGGGCGTGATCGTGGTCGACAACTCCTCGGCCTTCCGCAAGGACCCGGCGATCCCGTTGGTCGTCTCCGAGGTGAACCCCGAGGCGATGGACGAGATCGTCGAGTCGCGGCGCTCCGCTGGTCGGGGCGGGATCATCGCGAACCCCAACTGCACCACCATGGCCGCGATGCCGGTGCTCAAGCCGCTGCACGACGAGGCCGGCTTGGTGCGGCTGATCGCGTCGACGTACCAGGCCGTCTCCGGGTCCGGGGTCGCCGGCGTCGAGGAGCTCGCCTCGCAGGTCGAGGCCGCGGGGGAGAAGTCCCGCGAGCTCGCCTACGACGGCGCCGCGGTCCAGTTCCCCGCCCCGAGCAAGTACGAGCGGACGATCGCCTACAACGTCGTCCCGCTCGCCGGTTCGATCGTCGAGGACGGGCTCAACGAGACCGATGAGGAGCAGAAGCTCCGCAACGAGTCCCGGAAGATCCTCGGCATCCCCGACCTGCTTGTCTCCGGGATCTGCGTGCGGGTCCCGGTGTTCACCGGGCACTCGCTCGCCATCAACGCCGAGTTCGCGCGGAGCATGACCCCCGAACGTGCCCGTGAGCTGCTCGCCGGCGCTCCCGGGGTCGAGCTCAGCGAGATCCCGAACCCGCTCCAGGCCGCCGGTCAGGACCCGTCGTACGTCGGTCGCCTGCGCACCGACCCCGGAGTTCCCGACGACCGCGGATTGGCGATGTTCATCAGCAACGACAACCTGCGCAAGGGCGCGGCGTTGAACACCGTCCAGATCGCAGAACTGATCGCCGCCCGCCTGTCCTGAGGCGTCGTACTGAGGAGGGCGCCCTGGCGCCGTCCCGAAGAGCCTGCGCTCAGTCCGGCTCCGGCTCCTCGTCGGGTTCTTCGACGAACCGGACGGTCACCCACCACGAGATCAGGAACGAGACCGCGGTGATCAGCGGGATCACCACGAGCATCCTCGGTGAGTCGAGCACCTGCAGGAAGAACAGCATCGAGACCATCGCGACCAGACCGACCCCGAGGAAGCTGGTGCTGAAGGGGTCGGCGACCTTCCAGGCCTTGAGCAGGTTCGCTCCGATGAGCACCTCGATCGCCAGGATCGCGACCAGTGCCAGCAGTCCCAGCCCACCCCCGCAGCTGTCCTCGTCGCGGACCGCCTCGCAGCCCACGCTCGCGCCCTTCGCGAGCAGTACCGAGATCGCGCCGGCGATCACGCCGGTCAGCATCGCTGCGTAGGCCGGCTTGATGCCCGGCAACTTCGAGACCAGGATCTCTGCCGGGTCGACCTTCGACGCCTTCGCCTCGGCCCGCGCAGCGGCTTTCTCGGCCTTCGCCTTCTCGTTGGCCTCGCGGCGGGCGCGGGCCTTCGCGCGTCGGGACTCCGGCACCGTCGAGACCTTGACCGTCTTGGCCGACCGGCCCGTCTTCGGCCTCGTCTCGATGACGACCGTCGGCTCGTGCTCCCGCTCAGCGGGCGTCGCCTCGGTGTGCGCAGACTCCGGTGCTGCCTCAGGTGTGGCGGGGCGCTCCTCGGTGACCTGAGCCGGCTCCTGTGTCGGCAGCGCGGACACGGCCCGGGCCGCGGGTGCGACGGCGGGACGCGGCGGGGCTGGGCGGGAGATCGGGGTCACTGCGGGGTTGGCCGCACCCGGTGGCGACGCCGGTCGTGCCGCGGGTCGCGCGGCCGGACGGGCGGCGGGGCGCGGTGGGACGGCTCCCGGGGTTCGCGCGGGGGCAGGGGGTGCGGCAGGACGGGCCGGTGCTCGGGCCGGACTCGGCCGCGGGGGAGTCGCTGCCTGCGGTGTCGGTTCCGGGGTCGGCTCCGGGTTCGGGGCCGCGGGAACCTCGGCGCTGGGTTCCTCCGCGGAACTCGGCGCAGCCGACGTGTCGCTCGGGCCTGCGGCGTCCCGCTTCTTCTTGCGACCGAACCCGCGGCTCAGACTGGGCAGCTCAAGGTGGGGCTCGGTGCCGCTGTGGTCCGCATCAGTGGGCATGGCCGGATTCTGCCACTCCTCGACCTGAGAGCAAGAACGTGTCGGGGCTCCCCGCCACCGTCAGCTCACCACTGGGTGACTTGGACGACCGCACCGGAGGGGGCGCACCCGGACCAGGCCGGGGTCGAGACCGCACTGCCGGGCAGCTCGACAGACCACCCGTAGAACCCGGCCCTGTCGAGGCGGACGTCGGACCCGAGGTAGGTGGCGTTGCCGGTCACCAGGACCGTCTGCGTGTGGAACAGCGTGCTGCCCTGGCAGGTGATCTCGGATCGCTGGCCCGCCGGTCCGTACAGGCGCAACGTGGCGATCTGTCGGTATCCGGCAGGTAGCCCGCTGATCACGACCTGGGGTCGGGTCCTGGTCCCGGCGAGGATCTGGCTGGCTCCGGTGGAGACACGCAGCGTCGGCGTTGCCAGCGGGGTCGCCGTCGGGGTCGGCGTGGGGGTCGGCGTGGGGGTTGGTCTGGGGGTTGGTCTGGGGGTCGACGTCGGTGTCGCTGTCGCTGTCGGGACCGGTGTCGTCGTGGGCGTCGGTCGCGGTGGGCCGGATGCCGTCGGCCCGGGTACCGCGGGGGTGGACGGCACCGGGACTGACGGGGCGGACGGCGGGGTCGACGTCGTCGGAGGCTCGGGGCTTCGCGGTGACGGGGTGGAGCGGTCGGTCTCGTTGCTGCTGGTCTGCGGAGCGGTACCGGGCTTCGCGCTGCCGGCGAGCAGCCCCGCCGGGCCCGCGAGCAGCGTCAGCGGGCCGAGGCCGGTGGGTGCGCCCTGGGTGGCCGGGATCCGGAGGTGCCCGCGCACGGTTGGTGCTCCCTGGGCCGAGACCGCCCAGGTCGCCCTGCCGACAGCGAGACCTCGGACGACCACGTCGGTCGACGCGACCGAGAGGTCGACCTGGACGCTCCGCGGGGGCTCCTTCCCCGCGGGATCCACGGTGAGCACCGCGGTGGCGGGTGAGCGGGTCGTGGAGATCCGGAAGTGGGCAGCTCGTGCCGCGGCGGTCGCCTCGGCGCTCAGCACGTACGCAGCGGGGACGACGAAGGGTCCCTCGGCGGGAGCGGTGGCCGCCGGTGGGCGTTCGGCTTGGGCGCGGACGACGAAGCCGGCCCCCGCCGCGCCCAGGGCCAGGACCAGGAACACGAGCAACGGGCCACGGGCAGACCGCTGCCGGCGCTTCGAGTGCCGCGCGACCGGTTCGCTGGCGGTGGCGGTCATCGTCGTCCGTCTCCTCGCCGTGCCATGCGCAGGGTGCAGCGCGTCGTGCCGTTCATCCCAGGTCCCCTCGTCGAGTGCGCTCCTGGGGTGAGACACCGAGCGGGTCCCACCATCACGCGTTTTCGCACGGTTTCTCTCGGGTCGCATGCCGACGGCGTACCGGGTCGGCGGCGGTCCGTGTGACCATGGGGCATGAACCGAACCGTGGGCGCCGACCTTGAGGTCGCAGCCCACGGCGACAGCCAGGTCGAGCTGCAGGTCGCCGTCGCCCGACGTCCGGGTCTCCTGGTCAGCGAGACCCTCACCGTGATCCAGGGTGGGCGCGAGCTCGAGGTCCGTGAGATCCCGGTGCCGCACCACGGTCGGCTGCACGCGGTCTCCCTCCCGGCCGGGCCGGCGTCGGTCCGTTACCGGGCTCAGGTCCACGGCACTGCCGAGGTCCCGGAGCCCTCGCCCGCGGAGTTCTCGCTCTTCCGGCGGCCGAGCCGCTACGTCCAGTCCGACCTGCTGATGGGTGTCGCCGCCGCCGAGTTCGGTTCGCTCCGCGACCTCGACCTGTTGGCCGCGGTGACGTCGTGGGTCGGGGTGAAGCTCGCGTACCTGCCGGGCAGCAGCGGACCCGGCGACGGCGCCGCGGAGACGCTGCTGGCCCGGACAGGTGTCTGCCGCGACTACGCCCACGTCGTCACCGCGCTGCTCCGGGCCCTCGGGACGCCTGCCCGGATCGCGGCCGTCTACGCCCCGGGGTGCGACCCGATGGACTTCCACGCCGTCGTCGAGGCGTTCGTCGCCGACCGTTGGTACGTCGTGGACGCGACCGCGCTCGCGCCGCGGCCGTCGATGGTCCGGATCGCCACGGGCCGCGACGCGGCCGACACGGCGTTCCTGGCCACGGTCAGCGGCAACGTGGAGCTCATCGCGTCGTCGGTGCTCGCCGTCGCCGACGACGGTCTTCCGAGCGACGACCCGACCGAGCTGATGGTGCTCGGCTAGGCACCGGGCGACCCCCTCCGGCTCGTGACGCCGCGTGACGGTTCGTCCGCTGAGCCGTTAAGTGATCTACGAGCGCATCGTGGTGACCACGTGGTGCGCACGCGACAAGGTCCTGGGGTCCCGGTACGTCGTCTCGGAGCTGCTGTGGACGCCGACCGGACAAGTGCAGAAGTTCCAAGCTCCGGGGGCGGGTCCGCGCCGGGGCACTCACCGCAGTACCAGGAGAACTCTGATGCGACCCCTCACCCCTGCTTCTCGGAAGAGCGTCTTCGCGGTCGTGGTGGCCGGTGTGCTGTTCGCCGTCACGGCGTGCGGGGGTTCAGCCCTGGATCCGAAGGAGGTCCGCGCTGCGAACCAGGCGATTTCCGGGAACAGCGGAGGTGGCGGCAGCACCAGCCCACTCGAGGCGACGGGTCAGGACCCGGTCACCGGAACGCCGCTCGAGCCGACGGCACCGGTCGGTGCCGGCTCGAGCGAGGGGAGTGGCGGTGGGGCGGCTTCCGGCGGCGGATCCGCCGCCGGCGGGGGCGCCGGATCCGGCGGTGGGGCGGCCCGTCTGCCCGGAACCAAGGCAGCGTCCTGCGCCGGGTTCAAGAACGGTCCGGGAATCACCGACGAGGTGATCAAGATCGGCAACGCCTCCGACATCAGCGGTCCGGTCCCGGGCCTGTTCCAGGCCCCGCAGAACGCGGTCCGGGCGTACGTCGCGTACTTCAACCGGACCTCGAGCATCTGCGGACGCAAGCTGGAGCTGGTCACCCTCGACACCCGGACCGATGCGGGCGCCGACCAGCAGGCGACCCAGAAGCTCTGCGAGCAGGTGTTCGCCGGCGTCGGCTCGCTCGCGGTGTTCGACTCCGGCGGGGCCAGCACGGCCCAGGAATGCGGACTGCCCGACGTGAGGGCGACGAACCTCACCGGGCCGCGCAACCGGTGCACCACCTGCTTCGGTGCCCAGGGCACCGGCGAGGGCGAGTACTCCAACGGCATTCCGGACTTCTTCGTCAAGAACTACCCCGAAGCAAGTCAGAAGGCCGCGTTCCTCTACCTCAACGCCGGCGCGTCGGCGGAGAACGGCAAGACCCAGATCGCGGTCGAGACCAAGCGCGGCATGAAGTTCCTCTACACCTCGCCGATCGACGTGGCCGACTTCAACTACGGCCCCTACGTGCAGCAGATGAAGAGCAGGGGCGTGGAGTACGTCCAGTTCATCGGGGGATACCAGCAGGCGGTCCGCCTCGCCCAGGCGATGCAGTCGGCCGATTTCAAGCCCCAGGTCCGGCACTTCGACCAGACCACGGACGACCCCGGCTACCTGAAGTCCGGTGGATCCGCGGTCGAGGGCAACATCACCTCGCTCACCTACAACCCGCTCTACGAGAGCCAGCCGGAGCTGAACCTCTACAAGCAGTGGTTGCAGCAGGTCGCGCCCGGCGACGTCGCGAACGGGTTCGGGATGTTCGGGTGGTCGGCCGCCAAGCTCTTCGTCGAACGGGCGCTCGCTCTCGGCGGCAACCTCACCCGGGCCTCGCTGGTCGCGAGCCTGTCCACCGTGAAGGGGTGGACCGGTGGCGGTATGCACGGACCGATGGACGTCGGTGGCAAGCACAGTGCGGACTGCGTCCGGTTCCAGGTCGTGAAGAACGGCAAGTTCGTCCCGCTCACCAACCGGTTCCTCTGCACCGGGATCTCCAAGATCGGGTGAGGTTCCCGGCGCGGTGACCGCTACGGGGCGGGGATCCGGGCGGCCAGGGACCGTGCCCACGCCCTTGCCCGGTCGAGCTCGCCCGGGATCAGCGGGCCGCCGATCGAGGCGACGTAGAAGGTCTGGCGCGAGAGCGGGTGGTAGCCGAGGTCGTTGAGGACCCGGACGGAGCCGACCGAGGCTGGTTCACCGTTGAACGTGTCCGAGCGTGTCCAGGTGTCGAAGCAGGCGCAGAACTGCCGCTGGCTGGCCCGGGGCACGTTCGCCAACCACGCCTTCATGCCCACGTGCCTCTCGTCGGTGTCGTCGCCGTCGTCGAGGTCGTCGGGTCGGCCGATCCCGATGCCGAACATGTGCGAGGGCTCACCTGTGACGACCAGGTCGAAGCCGGTTGCGTCGCGCGGATCGACGTCGCGAGCCTCGGCCACCGTGCCGTCGTAGTCGCCGTCGAGACCGTCCGCCACGGCTCGTGCGATCTCGGCGGTGTCACCGACCAGGGAAGCGAAGACGACGAGTGCTCGACGTCGCTGCCCGGTCGGACCCACCGGCGAGATGCTGTCCGTGTTCCCCCTCATACCTCGAGCGTGGCACGGGGGTTCGGGGAAGGCACGGTGCACTGGTCCCGACATCTGGTGCCGTTGGTCCGCTGTTGGTCGACGGCGGTCCGTCTCTCCCATTGTCGCCGGGGGCTAGGGTCGCCGGAGACGCGGTGCACGACGTACGCCGCGTCCATCAGTTCGCGCCGAATAGCCGGGAGGCACCTGTGGGACGACCGATGACCGTCAGCGGCTCGGTGGAGGTGGCCGCAGACCCGCTCACCGTGTGGAACCAGGTGGCCGACCCGGCCCAGATGCCGCGGTGGAGCCCGGAGAACATCGGGGCTCCGGTCGGGGCCGGCCGGCCGCTCGCGGTCGGTGACGTCTTTCACGGCCAGAACCGGCGCGGCCCGGTCCGGTGGACGACGCAGTGCACGGTGAGGGTCTCCGAGCCGGGTCGCGCGTTCGGGTTCGACGTGCTCGCGATCGGGGTCCGGGTGCCGCGGCTCCGGGGGAGGATCGCGAACTGGACCTACACCTTCGAGGAGGTCGACGGGGGGACCCTGGTCACCGAGACGTGGACCGACCTCCGAGCGGGCTGGCCGGACTGGGCGGCGGCGGCCTTCGACAAGGTGGCCACCCGGGGGAGCCGCTTCTGCGACTTCCAGGTCCGCAACATCGCCAAGACGCTGGCGAACCTGCAGGCCGACTTCGCGCGCTAGTCCCGCTCCTCCTCGCGCAGTCGCGGCACTGTGAACCCGTCGGGCTTGATGCCGGTCTTGTCGGCGTAGAACGCCCGGACGACGTCCATGTCGGCGCGGACGTCCCCGGTTGGGGTGAAGGTAGGCCCCCAGCCGACGGTGCGCGAGGGCCCGTCGACGAACGCGAGGGTGATCGGCAGACCGGTCTGCTGGGCGATCCGGTAGAACCCCGACTTCCAGTACTCGCCCTTGCTCCGGGTCCCTTCGGCGGCGAGACCGAGCAGGAACGGTCGACCGTCCTTGGCCTCGGCGATCAGGGACCGGATGGTTGCACCCGGATCCGACCGGTCGAGGCAGACGGCACCGGTGGCGCGCAGGACAGGGCCGAGCGGGAAGCGGAACAGCTCTTTCTTCACGAGCAGCTTGATGTCCACCCCGTAGTCCCAGGCGAGCACGATGGTGAGCACCCAGTCCCAGTTGGAGGTGTGCGGGGCCCCGACCAGCACGCTGCGCTCGGGGACCTCGCCGGCGGTCCGCCACCGGGAAAGCCGCAGCAGGACACGGGCGAGGGAACGGCGCAGGGAGAAGGGCTGCTTCACCGCCTGACCGTATCCCGGCCCGGTCCCGCGGCTGCGGCGGGACCGGGCGGGCCGTGATCAGGCGGTGATCGCGGTCGGCTCGTCGGCAGCCGGGCGGATCTCGATCTTGCGCGGCTTGGCCTTCTCGGCCACCGGGACCGTCAGACGCAGGACACCGTCGGTGTAGACGGCGTCGATCCGGTCGAGGTCGAGGTTGTCCCCGAGGACCAGCTGGCGGCTGAAGTGCCCCCGTGGGCGCTCGGTCGCCAGCATCTCCCAGTCGCCGTTCTTCGCCACCCGCTCGGCGCGGACGGTGAGGACGTTGCGCTCGACGTCGAGGTCGATGCTCTCCCGCGAGGCGCCGGGAAGGTCGAACTCGATCACGAAGGTGTCGCCCTGGCGCCAGGCGTCCATCGGCATCACCGCGGGACGGTTGGTGGTGCCCATCAGCTGCTGGGTCAGGCGGTCGAAATCGCGGAACGGGTCTGCGGTGCGCAGCAACATGTCAACTCCTCCTCGGTCGTCAGGTGGTGCCAATCTGCATTGGCTGATATAGGTTTTATATAGCCTACAGTTGGGTTCGACGCAAGGAGGGGGCATGCTTCCGACCAACCAGCCGGTCTTCGCGATCTCGGTCGCGGCCGAGCTCTCCGGGACGACGGTCCCCAATCTGCGGGGCTACGAGCGCAGCGGCCTTCTGGTCCCCTCCCGTACCGAGGGCGGAACCCGGCGCTACAGCCAGGAGGACGTCGACCGACTCCGCCGGATCCGGGTGCTCCTGGAGGCGGGGCTGAACTCGGCCGGGATCCTGCGGGTGCTCGCACTGGAGGACGACGTCGCGCGGCTGCGGGCCGAGCTCGGCCGCTAGGGCCGGCCCGGTACGGCGAGAGCCGCAGGTCGGTGACCTGCGGCTCTCGTTCTGTGGCCAGGGGCGGGGTCGAACCGCCGACCTTCCGATTTTCAGTCGGACGCTCGTACCAACTGAGCTACCTGGCCAACAGCGCAGAAGCATACCGGGATCGGTTGGGTGCCAGAAATCGGCTGGCGAATCGGGTCGGACCCCTTGCTTCAGCGAGTCTTCTGGAGTAGAACTGGACACCTGTCCAATCAAGTGTCCAGAGAAGGCCGTCCATGCCCAAGCCTGTTCACCCCGACCGTCGTCCAGCGGTCGTCACCGGTGCCTCCTCCGGGATCGGGGCGACCACCGCGCTGACGCTGGCCGCCGCCGGCTACCCGGTCGCCCTCGGCGCCCGTCGCGTCGAGAAGTGCGCCGAGATCGTGGAGCAGATCCGTGCCGAGGGCGGCGAGGCGGTCGCACACCCGCTCGACGTGACCGACCAGGACTCCGTCGACGCATTCGCCAAGTCCGTCACCGCCGACCTCGGTGACGTCGAGGTGCTGATCTCCAACGCCGGCCACGTCTCGCCCGGGATCATCCACGAAGTCAGCACCGAGCGCTTCGCAGCCGAGATCGACCTGAACCTGCTCGGGGCCCACCGGCTGGTGCGGGCCTTCGTCCCCGGCATGGTCGAGCGGCAGCGCGGCGACGTGCTCTTCGTCAGCTCCGACGTGGCCGTTCGCGCCCGGCCGTTCATGTCGTCGTACGCCGCGGGCAAGTGGGGGCTCGAGGGGATGGCGCACGCGATGCAGATGGAGCTCGAGGGATCGGGCATCCGGGTCTCGCTGGTCCGCCCCGGCCCGACGTGGAGCGAGATGGGGACCGACTGGGCAGACGAGGCCGCGGCCGACGTGCTCACCGGCTGGATCAAGTTCGGTCTCGCCCGGCACTCGCACTTCCTCAAGCCCACCGCCCTCGCGAACGCCATCGAGACCGTCGTCAGCGCGCCTCGCGGGGTGCACCTGAACCTGATCGAAGTGAACCCCGAAGCCCCGTTGGAGGAGAAGTGAGCGACGTCTCGACAGGCTCGACGACCGAGGTCGCGGCCGGGATCGACGGGATCGAGGAAGTGTCCCGGCGCTTCCCCGAGTCCGAGTACGGCCACCTGGAGGACCTCCGCGACGACCCGATCGACCTGCTGCACCGGGTCCGTGACGAGTGCGGCGACATCGGCCGCTTCAAGCTCGCCGACCGCGACGTCGTCCTGGTCACCGGCGCCGAGGCGAACGAGGTGTTCTTCCGCGCCCCCGACGAGGTCCTCGACCAGGCGGCGGCGTACCCGTTCATGACGCCGATCTTCGGCAAGGGCGTCGTCTTCGACACCACCCCGGAGCAGCGCCAGGAAGCCCTGAAGAACCAGGCGCTCAAGGGGGAGATGATGCGCGGCCACGCCGCCACCATCGAGAACGAGATCAACCAGATGGTCGCGACCTGGGGCGAGGAGGGCGAGATCGACCTGCTGTCGTTCTTCGCCGAGCTCACCATCTACACCACCTCGGCCTGCCTGATCGGGATGCCGTTCCGCTCCGAGCTCGACGGCCGGTTCGCCGAGTACTACCACGAGCTCGAGCGGGGCACCGACGCGCTCGCGTACGTCGACCCGTACATGGAGGGCGTGGAGTCCTTCGAGATCCGCGACGCCGCCCGGCTCAAGCTCGTCGACCTCGTCCAGGCGATCATCGACAAGCGGCACGTCCGCGGGAAGGTGGCCCGCGAGGACCGCGACCTGCTCGACGTGCTGATCTCGCTGAAGAACGAGGACGGTTCCGACCACTTCACCGCCGACCAGATCACCGGGATGTTCATCTCGATGATGTTCGCCGGGCACCACACCTCGTCGGGAACGGCAGCCTGGACGATGATCGAGCTGCTCCGCAACCCCGAGGTGATGGCGACGATCGTCGCCGAGCTCGACGAGCTCTACGCCGACGGGTCCGAGGTCTCCTTCCAGGCGCTGCGGTCGATCCCGAACCTGGAAGCGACCCTGAAGGAGACGCTGCGGCTGCACCCGCCGCTGATCCTGCTGCTCCGGGTCGCTCAGGAGGACTTCGAGATCGGCGGGCACCTGCTGCCCGCCGGCACCATGGTCGGGGCGAGCCCGCGGGTCTCGAACCGGATCGCCGAGGACTTCCCGAACCCGGACGCTTTCGACCCGGGCCGTTACCTCGACCCCCACCAGGCCGACCTGCAGAACCGCTGGACCTGGATCCCCTTCGGTGCCGGCAAGCACCGCTGCGTCGGCAACGCGTTCGCGATGATGCAGCTCAAGGCGATCTTCTCGGTGCTGCTGCGCGACTACACCTTCGAGATGACCCAGCCCGCGGAGAGCTACCGCGACGACACCTCCAAGATGGTGATCCAGCTGGCCAGCCCGGCCAAGGTCCGCTACCGCCGGCGTGATTTAGCGACAGGCGCCAGCGCGCCTTCCTCAACCACCCGGGTGGTTGAGGAGGTTGCGCAGCAACCGTCTCGAAACCCCGCGAGCGCGGAGTCATGAAGGTCACCGCCGACCTGGAGCTCTGCCAGGGACACCAGATGTGCCAGTTCGAGGCACCGTCGGTCTTCGGCTACGACAACGACGCCGACAAGGTCGTCCTGCTCGAAGAGAACCCCGGCGAGGAGTTGCGCGAGCAGGTCGTCCGCGCCGTCAAGTACTGCCCCGCGATGGCACTGGCGGTGACGGAATGAGCGGCCGTCACGGGACCTCGACCAGCTCGATCACCGACAGGCCCGGTCGTCGAGCCTGTCGAGACGCCTGTACCCCGAAGAAGGACGGAACACGATGAACGACTACACCCGCGCCGAGCTCGAGGAGTTCTGGGACTCGTGGCTCGCGGTCAACCGCGAGGCCGAGCGGATCGGTGACTGGCGGATCATGGCCGAGCACTACGCGGTCGACGCGACCTACGGCTGGATGTACGCCCCCGACGAGCACTTCATGGCGGTCGGGCGCGACCAGATCCGCGACTGGGCCATCGGCATCGAGATGGACGGCCTCGACGGCTGGCACTACGACTACCAGGCGTCGTTGATCGACGACCAGAAGGGCATGATCGTCGGCTTCTGGAAGCAGAAGTCCGGCATCCTCGACGACGCCGGCAAGGAGTTCGAGATCCTCGGCATCGGCGGCTCCTGGTTCGGCGTCGAGCGCCAGACGCAGGGCGAGGACGCCGGGAAGCTGAAGTTCGCCTGGCAGCGCGACTGGTTCGACATGCCGTCGACCGCGCACACCTTCCTGGAGATCATCAAGGCCGGCAAGGCCCCGGAGACCCTGCTGAAGCGGATGTCGGTCTCCGGGCTCGGCGTCCCCGGGCACTACACCTACGAGGACATCCCCTCGCCGGTCTGGCCGCCCCCGGTCGAAGCCGGGAAGTACCTGACCCAGGCCCCGACCGCGGTCGTCGAGCCTGTCGAGACGCAGGAGGCGCAGTGAGCACCCCCACGACACCTGCCCTGAACAACCCGGCACCGCTCCAGCTGATCGACGGAAAGCTCGTCCCGGCGAGCGACGGCGCGACGTACCCGATCATCAACCCGGCCACCGGCCGGGTGATCGGCGCGGCTCCCGACGGAACTGCGGAGGACATGGAGGCGGCGATCGCCGCGGCGCGGCGCGCCTTCGACGAGACCGACTGGTCGACGAACCTGGAGCTGCGGGTCCGGTGCCTGCGCCAGCTGCACCAGGCACTGCTCGACAACGCCGACGACTTCAAGGCGCTGACCACCGCCGAGGTCGGGTTGCCCGGCTTCCTGATCAGCGGCCCCGGGTACGACGTCCCGGTCGAGGGCGTCCAGTGGGTCGCCGACCTCGCGGAGACCTACGAGTTCGAGACCGACCTCGGCGTCGCGGCCCCGATGGGCATTCCGAGCAAACGGACCGTACGCCGTGAGCCGGTCGGTGTCGTCGCGGCGATCTCGCCGTGGAACGTGCCGAACCAGATCAACTTCGCCAAGGTGGCGCCGGCCCTCGCCGCGGGCTGCACCGTGGTCCTGAAGCCCGCGCCGGACACGCCGTGGGTGGCCTGCGAGCTGGGTCGCCTGGTGGCGGAGCACACCGACATCCCGGCCGGGGTGCTCAACGTGGTGACCCCGAAGTCCAACGAGATCGCCGCCACCCTGACCACTGACCCGCGCGTCGACATGGTCTCGTTCACCGGATCGACCGCGGTCGGCAAGGCGATCATGGCCGCGGCGGCGCCGACCCTGAAGCGGGTCTTCCTGGAGCTGGGGGGCAAGTCCGCCGCCATCGTCCTGGACGACGCGGACGTGGCCGCCGCTGCCGGGGCGACCGCCTTCGCCGCGTGCATCCACGCCGGCCAGGGCTGCGCGATCACCACCCGGCTGGTGGTGCCGCGGGAGAAGTACGACGAAGCCGTGCAGGTCGCCGCCGCGACGATGGAGTCGATCGGCGCCAAGGACCCGGCCGACCCGGGCACCATCTGCGGTCCGGTGATCTCGCAGGTCCAGCGGGACCGGGTCGAGGGCTACCTGAAGCTCGCGGTCGAGGAGGGCGGCACCTTCGCCACCGGCGGCCACGTGATCGAGCAGGACGGCTTCTGGGTCCAGCCCACGGTCGTCGCGGGCCTCGACAACTCCTCGCGCCTGGCGCAGGAGGAGATCTTCGGCCCGGTGCTCGTGGTCATCCCGCACGACGGTGACGACGACGCGGTGCGGATCGCCAACGACTCGGCGTACGGGCTCTCCGGCTCGGTCGACTCCGGTTCCCTGGACCGGGCCAAGGCGGTCGCCGCCCGGATCCGCACCGGCACCCTGGCCGTCAACGGTGGGGTCTGGTTCAACTCCGACGCACCGTTCGGCGGCTACAAGCAGTCCGGTATCGGCCGCGAGATGGGCGTCGCCGGGTTCGAGGAGTACCTGGAGACCAAGACCATCGCCGAACCCGCCTGACCGGTCGTCGAAGAGCCATCCCGGTCGTCGAGACGTCGGGACCACACCACAGACAGGACACAGAATGCGTTTCGAGCACAAGGTCGCCGTTGTCACCGGCGCCGCCCAAGGAATCGGTGAGGCCTACGCCAAGGCGCTCGCCGCCGAGGGTGCCGCGGTCGTCGTCGCCGACCTCAACGAGGAGTCCGGCCAGAAGGTCGTCGCCGGCATCGAGGAGGTCGGCGGGAAGGCGATCTTCGTCCGCACCGACGTCTCCGACGAGAGCTCGGCCAGGGCGATGGCTGACGCGGCCGTCGAAGCCTTCGGCGGAATCGACCTGCTGGTCAACAACGCCGCCATCTACGGCGACATGGCCTTCGACCTGCTGATCACGGTCGACTGGGACTACTACAAGAAGTTCATGGCCGTGAACATGGACGGCGCTCTCGTCGTCACCCGCGCTGTCTACGGCCACATGGCCAAGCGCGGCGGCGGCGCGATCGTGAACCAGTCCTCGACGGCAGCCTGGCTCTACTCCGGGTTCTACGGTCTCGCGAAGGCGGCCACCAACAGCCTGACCCAGCAGCTCGCCCACGAGCTCGGCGGGCAGGGCATCCGGGTCAACGCGATCGCCCCGGGCCCGGTCGACACCCAGGCGACCCGGACCCAGGCCGGCCAGGCGGCCCACGACATCGTGAAGAACAGCCTCGCGATCAAGCGGATCGGCCAGCCCGAGGACATGGTGGGCGCCTGCTTGTTCCTGCTCTCGGACGAGGCCGCCTGGATCACCGCGCAGATCCTCGACGTCGACGGTGGTCAGGTGTTCCGCGCATGACCGGTCCGGGCGCCTCGGACCGGGTCGGGTTCATCGGGCTGGGCAACATCGGCAAGCCGATGGCGCTCCGGCTCGCCGCCTGGCCCGGTGGGCTGACCGTCTTCGACCTGGCTCCCGAGCCACTGGCGGAGGCGGAGCAGGCAGGCGCCCGGGTGGCCTCCTCGGTGGCCGACCTGGCCGCCGAGTGCGGCGTGATCAGCGTGATGGTCAACACCGACGACCAGGTCCGCGACGTGATGGGAGAGATCCTCGGTGCCGCGAAGCCGGGGACGGTCGTGGTCGTGCACTCGACGATCTCGCCGGACCTGCCGCCGCGGCTGGAGGACCTCGGTGGCCGCCACGACCTGCTCGTCGTCGACGCCCCGGTGAGCGGCGGGGCGATGGGTGCCGCCGACGGGACGCTGGCGATCATGGTCGGGGGCACCGATGCCGCCTTCGCTGCGGCGCAGGGGCCGTTGCAGCTGATGGGGTCCGAAGTGGTGCACTGCGGCCCGATAGGCAACGGTACGGCGGCCAAGCTCGCACGCAACTTGCTCCACTTCGTCGCGTTCACAGCGACCGGCGAGGCGCTCCGGCTGGCCGAGGCTGCCGGGATCGACCTGCAGGCCCTCGGCCGCATCGTCCGGCACACGGACTCCATCACCGGCGGGCCGGGCGCGATCATGCACCGCCCCACCGCGGCGCCGATCGAGGCCGGGGACTTCTGGGTCTCGATCTTCGAGCACGTCCGCCAGATCGGCGAGAAGGATCTCGCCCACGCCATCGAGCTCGCCGACCGGCTCTCGGTCGAGGTCCCGATGGCGCAGTACGCCCACGACAACCTGGCAGCAGCCCTCGGGCTGCCGCCGGTCGAGAAGGAGAGCTGAGATGGGCAAGTTCGACGACCTCCCCGAGGCGCGTCGCCGGGGTCTGGAGAAGATGGAGCAGGTCTACGGCTTCGAGATGAACGACATGGACGGCGACTTCTTCCGCTACACCGCCGACCACCTCTTCGGCGACATCTGGCAGCGCCCCGGTCTCTCCGACCGGGATCGCCGGCTGCTGCTGATCGGGATGCTGTGCACCCACGGCGCCCAGGACGTCCTCTCGATCCAGATCCCTGCGGCCTACAAGGCCGGTGAGCTGGACGAGGTGCAGCTCCGCGAGATCGTGATCACCGTCTGCCACTACGCCGGCTGGCCGGTCGGGGCGCGGCTGAACAGCCTGGTCGAGGACACCATCGCGCAGGCGGCACGCGCCAAGGCGAAGGCGGCCGGCGTCGCCGAGGGAACCGGGAAGGACTGAGATGGCCTCCGAGTCCGTCACCTCGCACCTCCGCCTCGGCCTGAACCCGCGTCAGGCCGAAACCGTGGAGAAGCTCCTGCTCGCCGGTGAGGCCGAGCTGGAGGAGGTAGGCCCGGAGGCGCTCACCATCCGCACGGTCGCGCAGCGGGCCGGGGTCTCCCCGGCGACGGCGTACACCTACCTGGCCAGCAAGAACCACCTGTTCGCCGAGCTGTTCTGGCGCCGGATCGTTACCGATGCCGGTCCCGAGCCGGTCGGGGAGACCGCGGTCGACCGGATCCGGGTGGTCACCCGGCACCTCTCCGCGATGCTCGGACGGTCCCCGCACCTGGCGACTGCCGCCAACATGGCCCTGCTCGGCACCGACCCGGAGGTCGAGCGGCTCCGGTTGGTGATCGGTGCCGAGTTCGTGAGCCGGTTCCGCGAGGCGATCGGCGAGCCTGCCGACCCGCGCGTGCTCGAAGCGCTGACCCTGGCGTTCTCCGGAGCGCTCCTCCAGGCCGGCATGGGCCTGATGACCTACGACGAACTCTCCCAACGGCTCGACGACGTCGTCGCCGTGATCATGGAAGGCCACTGACATGACCGCCGAGACCGATGCCGGGCGCTGCCCGCTCCGCTTCGACCACTACGACCACGCCCTCCAGGACGACCCCTACCCGACGTACGCCCGGCTGCGTGCCGAGGCGCCGCTGTTCCACAACGAGGAGCACGACTTCTGGGTGATGTCCCGGCACGCCGACCTGCACAAGGCCTGGCGCACCGATGGCGTCTACTCCAACAAGATGGGCGTCACCCTCGACAAGAGCGCCTGGAACGAGAACGCCCACATCGTGATGTCGTTCCTCGGCATGGACCCGCCGGAGCAGACCCGGCTGCGCAAGCTCGTCTCCCGCGGCTTCACGCCCAAACGGGTCGCCGAGATGGAGCCGCGGATCACCGAGATCAGCCTGCGGCACCTGGAGGCCGCGCTCGCCAAGGGGGAGGCGGAGGGCAGCTTCGACTGGATCGCCGACTTCGCCGGCAAGTACCCGATGGACGTGATCTCCGAGCTCCTCGGGGTGCCTGCCGAGGACCGCGACGAGGTACGCCGGCTGGCCGACCTGTTGGTCGTCCGCGAGGACGGCTTGCGCGACGTCCCGAAGGCCGGGATGGAGGCCTCGATGCAGCTCTTCGGCTACTTCGGCGGCCTGCTGGCAGCGCGCAAGGAGGAGCCCGCAGACGACCTGGTCACCACGCTGCTGCTGGCCGAGGACGAAGGCGACCGGATGAGCGACGGTGAGCTGACCGCGTTCCTGTTCCTGATGGTCGTCGCCGGCAACGAGACGACCACCAAGCTGCTCGGCAACGCGGTCTGCAACCTGGCCAAGCACCCCGACCAGCGGGAGGCCGTCTTCGCGGACCCGTCGCTGATCGGGCCGTGGATCGAGGAGACCCTGCGCTTCGAGGCCTCCAGCCAGCTGCTGGCCCGGCAGACCCTCGAGGACGTCACCATCGACGGGATCACCTGCCCGGCGGGCGCGAAGCTGCTGTTCAACGTCGGCTCGGCCAACCACGACGAGACCGTGTTCACCAACGCGGAGGAGTTCGACATCCACCGCGACAAGGCCGAGCTGGCCAAGCACATCGCCTTCGGTGGGGGTCGGCACTTCTGCCTCGGCGCGAACCTCGCCCGGTTGGAGGCGCAGATCGCGCTGACCCAGCTCGTCGAGCGGGTCTCCTCGATCGAGGTCTCCGGCGCGCCGGTGCGGATGTACTCGGCCAACGTGCGCGGCTACTCCTCGCTGCCGGTCACCGTGGTCCCGCGATGAGCGGCACCCCGCCGACCAGCCGGTACGCATCGCTGACCCGAGACGAGCTCGCGGTGCTGGTCCCCGAACTGCTCCTGATCGGCCAGCTGATCGACCGCTCCGGGATGGCCTGGTGCATCAGCGCCTTCGGCCGTGAGGGGATGGCACAGGTCGCGATCGAGGAGTGGATGGGCGCGAGCCCGATCTACACCAGCCGGATGCAGAAGGCACTGCGGTACGAGGGCAACGACGTCCTCACCATCTTCAAGGGACTCCAGCTCGACATCGGCGCGCCGCCGCAGTTCATGGACTTCCGGTACACGATCCACGACCGCTGGAACGGCGAGTTCCACCTCGACCACTGCGGTGCCCTGATGGACGTCGAGCCGATGGGGCCGGAGTACGTCCGGTCGATGTGCCACGACATCGAGGACCCGACTTTCGACGCGACCGCGGTCGCCACCAACCCGAAGGCCCAGGTCCGACCGATCCACCGACCGCCCCGGGTCCCTGCCGACCGGGCGCCGCACTGCGCGTGGACGGTGAAGATCGACGAGTCCTACCCGGAGGTCTCGGAGTCCGCGGACTGCACCGCGCTACGCGGGTCGCGGGCAGCCGTGACGGTGCTCAGCCCGATCGACACCGCGGACGAGGGTCGCGTCGACTACAGCGGGGACGTCCTGGCCGACCTGGACTTCGCCGAGTTCTCGCACTCGGCCCTGGTCCGGATCGCCGACGAGGTGTGCCTCCAGATGCACCTGCTGAACCTCTCCTTCCTCAGGGCGATCGACCGGCGTACCGAAGCCGACCAGTACCTCGACATCGCCACCAAGCAGCTGGTCGGGATCGCCGGGATCGCCGCCGACCGGCTCCGGTCCGCCCTCGACCTGCCGGCCGACGATTCCGGTGCGCTCCGGGTCCTCGAGCTGCACCCACTGCTCAACCCGGCGGCGTACGTGGAGGCGTCCTTCGGCAACGGCACGGTCCGGGTCGGGCACAGCCCGGCGCACGAGGACGGTGCCTGGATCGCGATCGTCGGCCCCGACAGGATCGCTCCGCTGCAGGCGATCGTCCGCGCGGTCGACCCGCACCTCGATGTCGAGGTGGACGGCCCGGAGCACGCGTGGACGGCCCGGGTGGTCCGACGTGCCGAGGCCGCTGCCGAGGCTGGCGAGGTTGCGGTGACCCGGTTCAGCACCGGTGCCGCGTTCGCGTTCGAGCACCGTACGGCGCTCCCGCTGATCGTGCTGTGACGCCTGTGCGGCCTGTGGGCCCTAGAGTCGTCGGATGAGCGACCGGGTAGCCGTCTACATCGACTTCGACAACGTGGTGATCTCCCGCTACGACGACGTGCACGGGAAGGGCGCCTGGTACAGCGACAACGCCCGCAAGGTGGACTGGGCGGCGGGCCAGGGCCCGGCGGAGCAGAAGCTGCGGGACGCTGCCGTCGATATCGGAGCGATCATCGACTACGCGACCTCGTTCGGCTCGGTCTCGCTGAGCCGGGCGTACGCCGACTGGTCCGTCCCTGCGAACGCGGCGTACCGGCACCCGCTGGTCGACCGGTCGATCGACCTGGTCCAGCTCTTCTCCACCTCGGGCACCAAGAACGGCGCGGACATCCGCCTGGCCGTGGACGCGGTCGAGGACCTGGTGCTGAACCCCGAGATCACCCACGTCGTCTTCGTGGCCGGCGACTCCGACTACATCCCGTTGGCGCAGCGCTGCAAGCGGATGGGCCGGTACGTCGTCGGCATCGGCGTCTCCGGCTCGACCAGCAAGGCCCTGGTCTCGGCCTGCGACGACTTCACCTACTACGGCGACATCCCGGGTGTCGTCACGCCGAAGCCGGTCGCGCCGGTCGCGGAGCCCGCTGAGCGGGCACCCGCAGCGAAGGCAGCGACCGGGAAGAAGGCTGCCGCCAAGGCGCCGGCGGCGAAGGCGACCAAGACCGCGAGGTCGACGAAGGCCGCGAAGGCCTCGACCGCGGAGTCACCTGCCCAGGCCGAGGCCACCCAGCTGCTGGTACGGGCCATCGAGGTCGGCTCGGGGAAGAGTGACGACGGCTGGCTGCACGCCGGCGGGGTGAAGAGCGTGATGCAGCGGATGAACCCCGCCTTCAAGGAGAAGGCCCTCGGCTACAGCAGCTTCGCGGCCTTCGTCGAGTCGCGGTCAGCGGTCGTGGAGTCGAAGTCGCACAACGGCCAGTACAGCGTGCGGGCGCGCTAGCACCGCTACGCGCTACTCGGTCGAGATCGCGTTGAGCACGTTCAGGCGACTCGCCCGGGCCGCCGGGATCACGGCGGCCAGCACCCCGACCACCACGGCGATCACGCCGAAGACGAGCAGCTGGCTGAGCGGGATCGCCAGCTCGGTGAGGTCCTCCTTGAGGACCTGCTGGAGCAGGGTTCCGTAGATCAGCCCGAGCGCCATCCCGAGCACCGCGCCGAGCAGGGCGATCGCCACCGACTCCAGGGTGATCGTCCCGCGCAGCTGGCGCCGGGTCATCCCGATCGACCGGAGCAGGCCGATCTCCCGGGTGCGTTCCAGCACCGAGAGGCCGAGGGTGTTCACGATGCCGATGATCGCGATGATGATCGCCAGCGCCAGCAGCCCGTAGATCATGTAGAGCAGCTGGTTGACCTGGCCCCGGACCGACTCGGCGAAGCCCTCCTTGTCGTTCACCTCGACCAGCGGGACCGCCTCCACCACGGCCTCCAGGTCCTGCTGGACCGTGGCCGCGTCGGCGCCGTCGGCCAGCACGATGCTGAGGGCGTTGTCCTGGCGCTGGATCCCGGCCTCCTCGACCACCTCGAGGGGCACGTTGATGCCGAAGACCACCACGCTGTTGTCGCGGATGATGCCCCCGATCTCGA
Source organism: Marmoricola sp. (assembly GCA_041618295.1). Taxonomy (GTDB): domain Bacteria; phylum Actinomycetota; class Actinomycetes; order Propionibacteriales; family Nocardioidaceae; genus Marmoricola. The sequence goes on along the minus strand of JBFJNH010000019.1, from coordinate 3,646 downwards.
TGGACACCTCGGTGCCGCCCGGGAAGGTCAGCTCCAGGGTGTCGCCGACCTTCCAGCCCTCGTCCTCGGCCTTGTCCTCGTTGATGATCGCCTTGCCGGCACCGAAGTCCACGGACCCCGCACCGGCCTCGAGTCGAGAGACGTCGTCGTAGTTCGCGTCGGCGGCACCGATGTTCTCGGCCTTCCCGTCGACCTGGGCCTCCAGCAACTGTTGCCGGCTCACCGTCGCAACGCCGTCGACCCCCGCCAGCAGGTCGCCAACCTCGGTCGAGAACGGGGCGAAGACGACCGACTGGGCGATGAAGTCCGGCGCGAACTGCTCGTCGACGAGTTGGTCGATCGACGCTTTCATCGACCCGGCCATCACAGCGATGGTCGAGACCAGAGCAAGGCCGATCATCAGGGCCGAGGCGGTGGCCCCGGTACGCCGCGGGTCGCGCATCGCGTTCTCGCCGGCCAGCCGTCCCGTCGTACCGAACAGCCGGCCGAAGACGGTGCGGCACACCGCGAGCACGGGGTAGCCGATGACCGGGCTGAGCACGGCGACGGTCAGCAACGAGACGAAGGCCCCGACGCCGATCCAGGCGGCGGCGGGCAGGCCCCCGGCGTCGGCCAGGCCCGCGACCGCGGCCGCGGCCGCGGCCGCGAGGACCGCGCTCCCCAGGATCGTACGACGCCGCAGCGACCCCTTGGTCGGGGTGGCGTCGTCGCGCATGGCGGCTACCGGGGCCACCTTCCCGGCGCGGCGGGCCGGCAGCAGCGCTGCCACCAGGGTCACCACGATCCCGACGCTGTAGCTGGTGACGACCGTGGCGGTCGAGAGGGTGAGGAAGCTGCTCTCGATGTCCAGCCCGACGCTGCTGAACATCGCGGCCAGGCCCCGCGCCAACGCCCAGCCCAGGCCGATGCCGATGGTCGAGGCGAACACCGCCATCACCAGCGCCTCGGCGAGCACGGCCGCCGTGACCTGGCGTCGGCTCGCGCCGAGTGCGCGGAGCAGTGCGGACTCCTTGGTCCGTTGCGCGACCAGGATCGAGAAGGTGTTCACGATGATGAAGGCGCCGACGATCACCGCGATGAGCGCGAACACCAGCAGGAAGGTCTTGATCACGTCCAGGAACTGCCCCGTCGCGTCCTGGGACTCCTCGACCACCTGGTCGCCGGGGACGGCCTCGAAGCCGTCGGTGACGACGGTGTTCGCTGCCTTCACCAGGTCGTCCTGGGAGACCCCTTCGGCAGCGGTCAGCGAGACGGTGGTGAACACGTCGCGACCGCCGAGGAAGACCTCCTGGGCGCCGGGGGTGTCGAAGATGATCAGCGTCGCCCCGGCGGTTCCGCCCTGGTTGAACTCGGCGGTCCCGACCAGCGTGGCGCGGCGTTCGAGCTGGCCTGCCGGGGTCAGCAGCGTGACGGTGTCGCCGATGGCGTAGCCGGCCTTCTCCGCGGATCCCTCGTCGAGCACGATCTCCCCGGCGCCGGTGCCCCAGCGTCCCTCGAGCAGGGCGAGCACCTTGCCGCCGTCCATGTTCGGGGAATCGGTCCGGTTGAACGCGAGCGTCGGTGCGCCGGTGCCTCCGAGCAGATCGCCGTCGGAGTCCACGACGTACATGCCGAACCCGTCAACGTTGCCCTCCGCGAGGTCGATCTCGGGCAACGCGGTCAGCTTCTCGACGACGTCGGGGGAGATGGTCGCCGAGGAGACGCCGGACTCGCCGGCGGTGAACGACTCCGCCCCCTCGACGCGGACCAGCCCGTCCGGGGTGGTGCCCTGGATGATGCCGTCGAAGGTCTTGCTGAGGCCCGCCGAGAACACCAGGACGCCGGAGAGGAACGCAACCCCGAGGACGATCGCGAGGGCGCTCATCGCCAGCCGGGCCTTGCGCGCACCTACGTTGCGCAGGATCAGCTTGAACACGGCTCAGGCTCCCCGGTGCGACGCAGCAGCCTGCAACGCGGTGATGTGCTCGAGGATCTGCTCGCGGCCCGGCTCGGTGAGCTCGTCGACGACGGCTCCGTCGGCGAGGAACACCACCCGGTCGCAGTGCGAGGCCGCCAGGGCGTCGTGGGTGACCATCACGATGGTCTGGCCGAACTCGTCGACCGAGCGTCGCAGGAAGGCGAGGACATCTGCACCGGAGACCGAGTCCAGGTTCCCGGTCGGCTCGTCGGCGAAGATGATCGACGGCTTGCTCACCAGGGCGCGGGCGCAGGCGACCCGTTGCTGCTGCCCGCCGGACATCTCGCTGGGTCGGTGCCCGAGCCGGTCCCGCAACCCGACGGTGTCGACGACGGTGTCGAACCACGCGGGGTCGGGTGCGGTGCCGGCGAGGGAGAGCGGCAGCAGGATGTTCTCCTGGGCGGTGAGGGTCGGGATCAGGTTGAACGCCTGGAAGATGAAGCCCACCCGGGTCCGCCGGAGCAGGGTCAGGTCCATGTCGTCGAGGTTGCCCAGCTCGGTCCCGCCGACCAGGACCTGGCCGGCGGTCGGGGTGTCCAGCCCGGCCAGGCAGTGCATCAGGGTCGACTTGCCGGAGCCGGACGGGCCCATGATGGCGGTGAACTCGCCGGCCCGGAGGTCGATCGTGACCCCGTCCAGGGCGCGGACCTCGGACTCTCCGGAACCGTAGACCTTGGTCAGGTTGATGGCGCGGGCAGCAGCAGTGGCCACGGGGGCGGCGGGGGTGGTCATGGGGTCCACCCTGCCAAGAGAGCGGGGGACGCGCATCCGGAATAGCCCTGGAACCGTCTCGGGGTCATCCCTGATCGTCTCGGACGCGCCGAAGCCGGGACGCAACGAAGCCCGGACCGTGGTGGTCCGGGCTTTCGTTCTCTGCGACCCCGACGGGACTCGAACCCGCGGCCTCCGCCGTGACAGGGCGGCGCGCTAACCAACTGCGCTACGGGGCCTGGTACTTGCTGGTGGAACTGGATCCACATTGTGAAGCCACGGAATGCTAACGCATCGGCACCCCACACTCACAATCGCACCCCCAACGGGATTCGAACCCGTGCTACCGCCGTGAAAGGGCGACGTCCTAGGCCACTAGACGATGGGGGCTAGGCCGCTCAAGCATAGGGCCGCCCCAGAGGGGCGACAAATCAGGGAGGACTTCCCCCGCGGCCTACGCTGGGCGCGTGGAACTCCCCGAATCGGCCTTCGACGACCTGGTTTCCGAGGCTCTCGACCGGGTGCCGGCCGAGCTCGCGGCGCTGATGGACAACGTGGTCGTCCTGGTCGAGGACGAGCCGCCGCCGGAGGAGGAGGGCGTCCTGGGCCTGTACGTCGGGACGCCGCTGACCGAGCGCGACAGCGGCTACACCTTTCACCCGCCGGACCAGGTCTTCATCTTCCGCGGCCCGCTGCTGCGGATGTGCGAGGACGTCGAGGACCTCTCCGAGGAGATCGAGATCACCGTGGTCCACGAGATCGCCCACCACTTCGGGATCGACGACCACCAGCTGCACGCCTGGGGTTGGGGCTGAGGACGGCGAGGTCAGAGCGGGTCCGGGAGGCGGCGGAGAACTTCGGTGACGGTGCTTTCGATGTGGCCGAGCCGGGCGTCGGTCTGGGTGACGGTGCTTTCGATGTGGCCGAGCCGGGCGTCGGTCTGGGTGACGGTGCTTTCGATGTGGCCGAGCCGGGCGT
>JBFJNH010000018.1:0-56433 GCA_041618295.1 Marmoricola sp. | reverse complement strand
CTGGACGCCATTGACGTGTCTCCTCGTGCTCGCGGTCGGGACGCTCCTAGAGACACCGGACGTAGGCCTCGGTTACGCGAGCGGACCGGGGGCAGAACGGGAAACGCCCCGCCGCTGGGCGTACCAGCGATGCGGGGCGCAGGGCGAGTCTCGCACTATGGGGTACGCGTCAACTCGGTTCCTCCCTCGACCGTCACGCTAGGCGACGGAGCAGGAGCGAGTCTGTAGCCAGTTCTGACCAGCGCGCGCGAGACCTAGGTCCCGCTCGCCCGGGCCCCTGGTCTCGCGCCTCGGTCGGCGATCACCACCCGGGCGGCAGGTTCGTGAAGTCCGGTTCACGGCCCTCGGCGAAGGCGGTGAGGGCTTCCAGGTTGGCGGGTCCGCCCATCAGTTCGGCGAAGCAGGCGTTCTCGCGCGCACGGGCCTCCGCGATCGCGGCGCGGTGCGGCTCGACCATGGTGCGCTTGACGGCCATCAGGCTGGAGATCGGCCGCTTGGCGAGCACCTCTGCGTGCCGCCGGGCCTCCGCGAGCAGGTCCTCCGGCTCGCACAGGCGCCAGACCAGACCCATCTGGTGCGCCTCGGCAGCGCTGATCCATTCTGCCGACAGCAGCATCCAGGCGGCGTTCTGGCGACCGAGAAGCTGGGGGAAGAGGAGGCTCGAAGCCGCCTCGGGAGCGACCCCCAGGCTGGTGAACGGGCACTTCAGCTTGGCCGTGGTGGACATGAACGCCAGGTCGGCGAACCCAAGGATGGTGGCGCCGATGCCGAGTCCCAGGCCGTTCACGGCGCAGACCAGCGGCTTGGGGAACGCCACCAGCGCGTCGAGGAGCCCGAGGAAGCCGTGCTCGCCGCGGGGGAAGTCCGGGTCGGTCGCCAACTGGTGCATTTCCAGCAGGTCCGTGCCCGCGCTGAACGCCCGGCCGTTGCCGGTCAGCAGGACGACGGCGACTCCCGGGTCGGAGGCCGCGTCGAGCAGCGCCTGCGCGGTCGCGTCGTACAGCGCCTCGTTGAACGCGTTGAGAGCGTCCGGGCGATCGAGGGTGAGCGTGCGGACCCGGTTGTCGTCGTGAACGAGGAGACCCATGCCTCCGAGCCTAGAACACGTTCCAGTTCTGGGGGAGGTGCGGCGCCAGGTGTCGGACAGGTGGCGGGGCCATCAGGCGACGGAGACGCAGACCACGGCCGCCGCGCAGAGCGCCAGCCCGACCGCCTGGGTCCGGTGCACCCGTTCGCGCAGCAGGGCGACCGCGAAGACCACGGTGAACGCCGGGTACAGGGAGGTGATGACCGCGGCGATGCTGAGCAACCCGTGCCGGGTCGCGAGCAGGAAGAAGAGCACCGCCAGGCTCGCCAGGACGCCTGCTGCGAGACCCCACAGGTCGGCTCGGCGGCGCGGCCGCGGGTCGCCTCCCAGGACCAGCGCGGTGGCCACCAGCGCCAGCACCGAGACGCTCTGGGTGCCGACCAGCGGCCACAACCCGGCGCTGTCCGGGACCTGGCCCAGAGCAGCGAACAACAGGCCGAAGCCGAGGCCGGCCAGGACGCCGTCGAGAAGACCGGCGCTGCTCGGAGCGTCCGCGCCGCGCTCCTCGCGGGAGACGAACCAGATGCCCGGGAGGGCCAGGACGATGCCGAGCCAACCGACGGCTGCCGGGCGGTCGCCGGTGCCGACCCCGACGACGAGGGGGACCAGGACCGCACCGACGGCCGAGACCGGGGCGACCACGCCCATCCGGCCGGCGGCCAGTCCGCGGTAGAGGAACGCCGTCCCGATGCCACTGCCGACGCCGGCCAGCAAGGCCCACGCGACGTCGCTGCCGGTCGCGTCGCCGGCGTTGAACGCAGCGACCACCACCGAACCCGCCAGCGCGCCGACGCAGGCGAGCAGGCCCACGGGCCACACCGACGTACGGCGCGACGCGACCCCGCCGACGAAGTCCGAGAGGCCGTAGAGGAACGCCGCGACCAGCGCCAGCGCGACGGTCACGTGAGGACCACCCCGAGCGCCCAGGTCGCCGCGGCCGCGGTGGTGAAGCCGAGCTCGATGAGGATCCCGAGTCCGATCGCCTTCACCGCGTTCACGGTCGCTGGCCAGGCCTCGGTACGTGACCTGCGCTGCCACTCGGCGCCGTAGACCCCGGCCACGAACCCGAGCGGGAGGCCGATCACCGGCACCACGAAGAAACCGACCACCCCGGCGACGGCGCCGATCAGGAGGGTGCGGTTGGGTACGCCGCTGCGCTGCAGCTGACGTCCGGGGACCAGGTACTTGACCACCACGCCGATGCCGATCAGGGCGAGGCAGAGGGCCAGGACGACCCAGCCGCCGGTTTCACCGAGAGCCGCCGCCCAGACGGCGATCGCCACGGCCACCAGCAGACTGCCGGGGAGCAGCGGCACGATGATGCCGACGAGCCCCACGGCGATCGCCACCGAGACCAGGATCACGACGAGGGTCATGGGCGGAGTCTCTCAGGCCGACGTCGCGGAAAAGCAGATGCCCCGGTCTCCAGGACCGGGGCATCTGGCGATGTGCTGGTGGGCTCAGGCCTCGCTGCCGGCTTCGGCGGGCTTGTCGGCCAGGCGGTCCGTCTCGTCGTGCACGTGAGCGGCGATCTCGCGGAGCTTGTCGCCGTGCTCGCGGGCGTGGTGGGCGCAGAAGAGGAGCTCGCCGCCGGCCTGGAGCGACACGCGCAGGTAGGCCTGGGCGCCGCAACGGTCACAGCGGTCGACCGCCGTCAGGGGGGTCTCGCTCGGGGCTGTCGCAGTAGTCACGGTGGCCTCTCTCTCATCTGCAGGTGCCTGTTCAACTCGGGGCTCTGGGGGGAAGTTCCCCTTGCTCCGGGTTTCATCGGGCTCAACATCAAACCATGGCAATTGCTTCCCGCCTGGCCCCTTTGTCAGCCGCTGAGACAGGCGGTGACCTGAGTGTGTCTCACGTCACCAAGAATCATCGGCAGGACGCCCCCGGTGTTGCGTGGAATTTGTGAAGTCGTGACCTTGTAGTTTTAGGAGCCGGAACCAAGAGGCCGGCGCGGGCAGCCCAGCAGCCGGTACGACGCAGTGAGGCAGACCGATCGACAACACCTACAACGCCCAGCACCTCCTTGTTCTCGAGGGGCTGGAAGCGGTCCGTAAACGCCCGGGCATGTACATCGGTTCGACCGACACCCGCGGTCTGGTGCACTGCCTGTGGGAGATCATCGACAACTCGGTCGACGAGGCGTTGGCCGGCTACTGCACCAAGGTCGACGTGATCCTGCACGCCGACGGGTCCGCCGAGGTGCACGACAACGGTCGCGGCATCCCGGTCGACAAGGAGCCCAAGACCGGGCTCTCCGGCGTCGAGGTCGTCTTCACCAAGCTGCACGCCGGGGGCAAGTTCGGCGGTGGCTCGTACGCCGCGACCGGCGGTCTGCACGGCGTCGGGTCCTCGGTCGTGAACGCGCTCTCCGCGCGGCTCGACGTCGAGGTCGACCGCTCGCCGAACACCTCGACGATGTCGTTCCGGCGCGGCGCTCCCGGTGTCTTCGCCGGGGACGGCCCGGACGCGGACTTCACCCCCGGTTCCGGCCTGCACAAGGGCGCCCGGGTCAAGAAGGGCGTCACCGGCACCCGGGTCCGGTTCTGGCCGGACAAGCAGATCTTCACGAAGGACGCCACCTTCCACTACGACGACGTGGTCACCCGGCTGCGGCAGACGTCGTACATCGTGCCGGGCCTGGAACTGGCCATCTCCGACCTGCGCGGGCCCGAGCCGCTGCACGACCGGTTCAAGCACGACGGCGGCATCTCGGAGTTCTGCGAGTTCCTCAGCCACGACGAGGCCGTCACCGAGGTGCTCCGCTTGCAGGGCAAGGACACCTTCACCGAGACGGTCCCGCTGCTCGACGACAAGGGACACATGACCCCGCAGGACGTCGAGCGCGAGCTGACCGTGGACGTGGCCCTGCGGTGGGGGACCGGCTACGACACCGAGCTGCGCTCCTACGTCAACGTGATCGCCACTCCCAAGGGCGGCACCCACGTCTCCGGCTTCGAGGCGGCCCTGACCAAGACGTTCAACGACGCCATGCGGGCCTCCCGGGTGCTCAAGGTCAACGACGCCGACGTCATCAAGGACGACGTCCTCGAGGGCATGACCGCCGTCGTCACGGTGCGGCTGGCCGAGCCCCAGTTCGAGGGTCAGACCAAGGAGGTCCTCGGGACCCCGGCGGCGCGGTCGGTCGTCCGGAAGGTCGTGGCCGCCGAGCTCAAGAACTTCCTGACCTCGACGAAGCGGGCGGAGAAGGCCCAGGCGAAGCTGGTCATGGAGAAGGTCGCCGGCGCGGCGAAGACCCGGCTGGTCGCGCGCCAGCAGCGCGACACCCAGCGCCGCAAGAACGCACTGGAGTCCTCGGCGCTGCCGGCGAAGCTGGCCGACTGCCGCTCCAACGACGTGGAACGCTCCGAGCTGTTCATCGTCGAGGGCGACTCGGCCCTGGGGACGGCGAAGCTGGCTCGGAACTCCGAGTTCCAGGCGCTCCTCCCGATCCGGGGCAAGATCCTCAACGTGCAGAAGGCGCAGGTCGCCGACGTCCTCAAGAACGCCGAGTGTGCCTCGATCATCCAGGTCGTCGGCGCCGGCTCCGGGCGGACCTTCGACATCGACGCGGCCCGCTACGGCCGAATCATCTTCATGGCCGACGCGGACTCCGACGGTGCGCACATCCGCTGCTTGCTGGCGACGCTGTTCTTCAAGTACATGCCCGACCTGGTCACCCAGGGCCGGGTCTACACCGCCGTCCCGCCGCTGCACCGGATCGAGCTCTCCAACCCGAAGAAGGGGATGGAGAAGTACGTCTACACCTACTCCGACCCCGAGCTGCAGCGGAAGCTCGCCGAGCTGACCAAGAAGGGCATCCGTTGGAAGGACCCGGTGCAGCGCTACAAGGGCCTGGGCGAGATGGACGCCGACCAGCTGGCCGAGACCACGATGGACCCGCGGCACCGGATGCTGCGCCGGATCACCGCGGACGACGCTGCCCGCGCAGCCGAGGTGTTCGAACTGCTGATGGGTTCGGAGGTCGCGCCGCGCAAGGACTTCATCGTGGCGGGCGCTTACGAGGTCGACCAGGACACGATCGACGCCTGAGGTCGACTCAGACGACCTGGTCGAGAAGTCCGGTGTCGACGTCGTAGATGAAGCCGCCGACCGCGACGCTGTCGGGGATCAGCGGGTGGCTCTCCACCTTGTGCACGTCGCGCTTCAGGCTCGCGACCTGGTCCTCGACCACGTGGAAGGCGTGCCAGGAGGCGTCCTGACCCGACGAGGCGGCGATCTTCTCCTGCAACTGCGCCTCGCTGTTCGCGGTCATCGCGCACCGGGTGTGCGGGATCACCAGGACGCGCTCGACCTGGAGCAGGTGGGCACCGAGCACGAGTGCTTCCAGCGCCGCCTCGGTCACGCGTCCACCCGGGTTGCGGAAGATCTTCGCGTCGCCCGGCTTCAGGCCGAGCATCCCCAGGGGGTCGATCCGCGAGTCCATGCAGGTCACGATCGCGACGCCGGCGTGCGCCACGCCGTCGAATCCCGACAAGGTGAAGTCGTCGGCGAACTTGCGGTTCGCCACCAGGAGGTCCTCGAATTCAGCGCTCACGTCGCCGAGGTTAGTGGAGTCGTGGGAACCGTGGTGCGTGAGGTTCGGCACGTGGAACGTTCAGACGGACGTGGCGTGGACGGTTCTGGCGGCGTACGTCGTGAACGGCTCGTCCGGCTTGCCGCACGACGGCGGGCGTTCCCCGCCGGGTGCAGCGGTCACCGCCACCCACCACCGTCGCCCGTCGCGGTGCCGCACCGACCAGGCGTCGACCTCCGGGACGACGACGAGGTCGTCGATCCCGGTGAGACCCTCGGTGCGGCGTACGTGCTCCTCGGCGACCTGGGCGCCGGCAGACCAGGTGGACCGGCCGCGGTAGCCGGTCAGGACCAGGTCGCCGGCGGCTGCCGCGGTGAGCAGCGCACCGGCGTCCAGGACCCGACCGTGCAGGGCCCCCGAGGGCAGCAGCACGGTCGTGGGGGCGAACCGGTGCCCGGAGGTGTGGGTGACCTCCCAGACCCTGTCCGGGTGCTGCGCCACCGCCGCGGCTGCGACCGGCCGTCCCAGTCGGGCGCAGCAGGTGTCCCGGGTGCCGTTGGTGCAGACCAGGAGGACCGGGTCTGCGGACGCCGTCAGGCCGGGAAGTGAGCGCTGCGTCGCCGCGAGGTCGCCCCGGGCCAGGGCAGCCCAGTCCAGGTCCAGGAGCGCTTCGGGGGCCCGGACGGTCCCGACCAGGAGCCAGGAGTGCTCGGGGTGCGTGGCGGCGACCAGGACGTGGCGATCGGTCGACGTGCCGGGATCGGCGTGCCGACCGGGCCGACGGATCAGCGAGGGGCGGATCCGGTGCTGCTCGGCCGTGGTCTCGATCGCACGTCCGAGGTCGACGTCCAGGTGCGAGTCGGTCCAGGCTTTCGCACCCCACGGACCGTTCTGCTCCAGGCAGACCCAGCCGAGCGCGTCGGGTGCGGTGCCGATCAGGTTCTCGCCGGCTGCGGACGCGGTCTCGCTGCAGGGCGCGGGTGCGGTGGTGGTCACGGTGCGGTGATGGTGACGTCTTCGTCGTAGGCCTCGAACACCAGGTCGTAGGTGACCTCGCCGTCGGCCTCGAAGAAGTCGCCGGTCACGGCGAGGGTGATCAGGCGTCCGTCCCTGTCGATCCCGACCACCGTGCGGTACGTGCTCTGCGCGCCCGCACTGGGGATGATCGGCTTGACGAAGGAACCGGACAAGGTGCCGGTGTAGGTGGTCAGGACCTGGTCGCCGTCGCGCTTCTGCCCCGACTCCTCGGCGTCCTGGAGCTCGAGCAGCAGCGCGGAGATCCCGCCCTCCACGTCCGCGAAGTCGGCCGGGTCGGGGGCGCCGTACTCGGAAGGGTCGATCGGGGCGAAGGCGGTGGTCAGCGGCAGCTTGGCGTACACGGTGTCCTCGACGGACACGATCGGTACGTCGGCGTTGAACCCGCCCAGGACGACCTTCACCTCGCCCTCGAACGCGGGCTGGTGGGTCAGGACGCCGGATGCCCCGAGGACCGCGTCGCCGGAGCTGGGTACCGAGGTGGTGGCGAGCTCGAGGCGGACGCTCGCGGCTTCGTCGAACTGCTTCTTCGCGAGCGCCAGCACCTCGCTGGTGGTGCCGCTCGGCACGGCGTCGTCACTCCCACCGCAACCGGCGAGCAGAGCACTGAGGGTGAGGACGATGCCGGCAGCGACGGCAGTACGCGAGGTCATGGGCAAAGCCTGCCACGCCGAAGCGAGCTTCACCCGAAGTCGCTGCCGAAGACCGGCGCTTTCACCGCCCGGGTCTGGGCGCCGCGGAAGACGACCAACGCCAGCACGCCGGCGATCACGCAGCAGATCGCGGCACCGAAGAAGATCGTCTGCAGCTGCACCAGACCCGACTCCTGGAGCAAGCGGGTGAACTCCGCGCACCGGGTGCGGCCGTCCGGACAGACCTCCTGCGCGGTCGGCAGGTCCGCCTGGGTCGCGTAGTAGCGACGCAACCCGATGGTGGTCAGGGCGCTGATGCCGACCAGCTTGCCGACCGTGCGGGAGACCACCAGCAGGGCGCTGGTGACGCCGTGCACAGCGTTCTCGGTGGCGGCCAGCAGGGAGGCGTTCACCGGCGCCATCGCCAGGCCGATGCCCAGCCCGGCGAGGACCAGCGGCACGGTCGAGACCGGGTCGCGGAGCGTCTCCAGGCCCCACCGGGACATCCAGCCGAACCCGGATGCCGCCAACGCCATCCCCACGGCGGTGACCACCCCGGCCGGGGCGTGGTGGGTCCACCAGCCGCCGAGGAACGCGCCGATCGGCAGGCCGACGAGGAACCGGACCAGGACCAACGCGGCGGCGAGCTGGGAGTCTCCGTGGACGGTGATGCGGGCGAAGATCGGGATGTCGACCAGCGCGGCGATCAGGGCGGCGCCCACGAAGAAGCTGACCGCCAGCGCACCCCAGGCCGGGGTGGCGCTCAGCGAGGCAGGCGGAACCAGGGCGTTCGGCACGCGGCGGTTCCGTCGCCAGAACGCGATCGCGGCCAGCGCGCTGCCGGCCAGCAGCCAGGGTCCTTCGGGCGCGAAGACCTGGACGGCGGGATCTGCGCTCGCGAAGGCCAGGATCACCCCGGCCAGCGCGAGGCTGAGCAGGACCGCGCCGACGACGTCGATCTGGGTCAGCACGGCCGACCAGGAACGCAGGTCGAGCATCGGGGCCGCGGCGGTGAACCCGCGGATCACCAGCAGCACCGCCAGAGCGATCACCACCAGGGCGAGCGGGGAGAGCCATCGGCTCTCGCCGACGACCGGGAGGAACGCGAGGCCCAGGGTCACGTCGTCGGTCAGCACTCGGGGAGCCTGCATCACCAGGACCAGCCCGACCAGGGCTGCCGCCGCCAACGCCACGCTGATCAGGTCGAGCCGGGAACGCCGTGCCGACCCCCCGGTGCGTCCTCGGCCGGTGGTCCGGATCACGGCGGCCAGGACCAGCCCGACGCTCAGGTTGATCCAGAAGATGTCCCGCCAGGTCCCGAAGGCCAGCACGACGGCGCCGTACAGGGGACCGACGACGTTGCCGAACTCCTGGACCGCCCCGACCACGCCGAGGGGGAGCCCGCGCTTCGCCGGCGGGTACATCTCCGCGACCAACGACAGGGTCGCCGGAACCAGCCCACCGCCGCCGATGCCCTGGAGGACGCGACCGATCACCATCGAGGTCAGGTCGTACGCCGCAGCAGTGACCAACGATCCGAGGGCGAAGACGACCAGGGAGCCGACCAGGACGGGCACCCGGCCACGGAGGTCGGCGATCCGACCCACCAGCGGGAGCGCCGCGACGTAACCGAGCATGAAGCCGGAGATGATCGGTGCTGCCCGTTGCAGGTCCTCCGCGGAGAGGCCAGCGCCGGCCATCATCTCCGGGAGCGCGAGCACCACCACGTACGTGTCCGCCGCAGCGAACGCCACCGCGGTCGCGGCCAGGGCGAGCAGCAGCCGTGCTGCCGGGTCGCTGCGCTGGTCGTCCGGGGTGGTCGGGCTCATCACGCCGAGAGTACGACCGGCCCCGAACACGCCGTGATCGGCTGGCTGCCCGGAGTCCCCGAGCCGTCCCGCCGGCCGTTGGCCTCCGGGAGGTCGACCGGGGCGCCGCTGGCCGCAGCGGCCCGCGCGGGTCCGGAACCGGCCCACGCGAACACGAGGGTGTCCTCGCCCTTGAGGAACCGGTGGCAGCGCACGCCTCCGGTGGCCCGGCCCTTGGCCGGGTACTCCTCGAACGGGGTCACCTTCACCGAGCCGGCTTCGGTGCCCGGCAGCGCCGTACTGGCGCCCGAGACCGTGACGACCACCGCTCCGGCGGGGTCCAAGGCCCCGAACCAGGTCGCCTGCGCCGTCCCGGCCAGCTTGATGCCGGCGATGCCGCCGCCCGAGCGTCCCTGCGGCCGGACCGCGCCGGCGCCGAAGTGCAGCAGCTGGGCGTCGTCGGTGATGAAGCAGAGCGTCTCCTCGCCGGTGCTGAGCTCGACCGCACCGACGACCGAGTCGCCGTCCTTCAGCGCGATCACGTCCCACTCGTCCTTGGCCGAGAGGTACTCCGGGTTCACCCGCTTCACCACGCCCTGGGCGGTGCCGAGCGCCAGACCCGGCGAATCGGGGTCGAACGTGGTCAGCGCGAGGGCCTTCTCGTCGGGATCGAGGGTCAGGAACTCACCCACCGGGGCTCCGCCAGAGAGGTTCGGGTGGCTCGCGGTACTGGGCAGCGTGGGTAGGTCCAGCACCCCGAGCTTCAGCACCCGTCCGGAGCTGGTCAGCACCCCGACCTCGCCTCGGGCGGTCGCGCGCACCGTCGAGAGGATCACGTCGTGGCGGGTGCGTGCCCCGCCCTCGCCGGGCGGCTCGAGATCGGTGCTCCGGGCCAGCAGGCCGCTGGAGGAGAGGTAGACGTGGCACGGGTCGTCGGCGACCTCCAGCGGCGTCGCGCTCGCGGTCGTGGTGACGCCGGAGGCCTCGAGCAGCACGGTGCGCCGGGGGGTGCCGTAGGTCTTCGCGACCTCGGCGAGCTCGTCGGAGACGACCTTCCGGAGCCGGCCCTCGTCGCCGAGGATCTCGTCGAGCGCGGCGATGGTGCTGGCGAGCTCGTCGCGTTCCTTGTCGAGCTCGATCTTGGAGAACTTGGTGAGCCGGCGCAATGGCATGTCCAGGATGTAGTTGGCCTGGATCTCGGTGAGGTCGAAGACCTCCATCAACCGGTGCCGGGCCGCTTCGGAGTTGTCGCTGGACCGGATCAGCTGGATGACCTCGTCGATGTCGAGGATCGCCAGGATGAGGCCCTCCACCAGGTGCAACCGGTCGGCGGCCTTGCCGCGGCGGAAGGTCGAGCGGCGGCGTACGACGTCGAAGCGGTGCTCCAGGAAGACCTCGAGCATCTGCTTGAGGCCCAACGTCCGCGGCTGGCCGTCGACCAGCGCGACCGCGTTGATACCGAAGGAGTCCTCCAGCGGGGTGCTCTTGAAGAGCTGCTCCAGGAGGGCTTCGGGGTGGAAACCGTTCTTGACCTCGATGACCAGGCGCAGGCCCTTCTCGCGGTCGGTCAGGTCCTTCACGTCGGCGATGCCCTGGAGCTTCTTGCTCTGGACGAGCTTCTTGATCGCCTCGATCACCCGCTCGGTGCCGACGCCGTACGGGAGCTCGGTGACGACGATGCCCTTGCGGCGGGCGGTGACCGACTCGATCCGGGTGGTGGCCCGCATCTTGAACGAGCCGCGGCCGGACTCGTAGGCGTCCCGGACGCCGTCGAGGCCGATGATCTTGCCACCGGTCGGCAGGTCGGGGCCGGGGATGAAGCGCATCAGCGCGTCCACGTCGGCGTTCGGGTGGCTGATCAGGTGCCGCAGCGCCTGCACGACCTCGATCAGGTTGTGCGGGGCCATGTTGGTGGCCATGCCGACCGCGATCCCGGTGGCGCCGTTGACGATCAGGTGCGGGAGGGCGGCCGGTAGTACCGACGGCTCGATCTCGCGGCCGTCGTAGTTCGGCCGGAAGTCGACGGTGTCCTCGTCGATGGTCGCGGTCATCGCGACCGCGGCCGGAGCCATCCGGCACTCGGTGTACCGCATCGCCGCCGGCGGGTCGTCCGGCGACCCGAAGTTGCCGTGACCGTCGATGGTGGGGACCCGCAACGACCAGGACTGGGCCTGGCGCACCAGGGCGTCGTAGATCGCGGTGTCCCCGTGCGGGTGGAACCGGCCCATCGTCTCGCCGACGACCCGGGACGACTTGACGTGCCCGCGGTCGGGTCGCAGGCCCATGTCGTGCATCGCGTAGAGGATCCGCCGCTGGACCGGCTTCAGCCCGTCCCGCGCGTCCGGCAGCGCCCGGGCGTAGATCACCGAGTAGGCGTACTCCAGGAAGCTGGCCCGCATCTCGTCGCCGACGTCGATGTCGACGATGTGCTCTTCGAAGTCCTCGGGCGGTGCAGGGGTACGACGTGCCATGGGCGCATTCTTCCAACAGGGCGGGGGAATCAGGCACCGGGGCGCGCCGCAGCCCGCGAGTGATCCGGCTTTCCCCGGACCCCGGGGTCCGTCGGGCGCCCGAACAGTCGGGACCGGTACATTTCAGGGGTGACCGTCGACTCCGACCCGCCGCTGACGGGTCCCGACCGGGCCGGCGCGGACCAGCCCGACGGTTGGCCGGCGCACTGGGCCGCCGACGTGGTGCTCCGCGACGGGCGTACGGCGCACGTGCGCCCGATCTCCCCGCGCGACACCGACGCCCTGGTCGCCTTCTACGCCGACGTCTCGGACCAGTCGAAGTACTACCGATTCTTCGCCCCGATGCCGACGCTCTCCGAGCGCGACCTGGAGCGCTTCACCAACGTCGACCACCGCGACCGGGTCGCGTTCGTGCTGACCGTCGCCGAGAAGATCCTGGCGGTCGCCAGCTACGAGCTCCTCCCGACCGGTGACGCCGAGGTCGCCTTCCTGGTCCAGGACGCCCACCAGGGACGCGGGATCGGACAGCTCCTCCTCGAGCACCTCGGTCAGGCGGCCCGCGAGCGCGGTGTGCACCGTTTCGTCGCCGAGGTGCTGCCCGACAACCAGCGGATGCTCCAGGTCTTCTACGAGCAGGGTTACCAGGTCGCGGGCGACTGGGAGGAGGGGGTGATGCACCTCGAGTTCAACATCGACCCGACCGACACCGCGATGGGGGTGATGGCCGCCCGCGAGCACCGGGCCGAGGCAGCCTCGATCGCCTCGTTCCTGCACGCCCGCAGCGTCGCGGTGATCGGTGCCTCCCGGCGCTCGGACACGATCGGCGCGGCGCTGGTCCGCAACCTCGTGCTCGGCGACTACGCAGGGCGCGTCTACGTGGTCAACCCGGCCGCGGACGCGGTCGCCGGGATGCCGGCGTACGCCCGGGTCGGCGACATCCCCGGCGACGTGGACGTCGCGATCGTGGCGGTCCCGGCCGACGCCGTCCAGGACGTGGTCCTCGACTGCGCCGCCAAGGGCGTCCACGGCCTGATCGTCATCTCCGCGGGCTTCGCCGAGACCGGCGAGGGCGGACGGCAGCTCCAGCGACGTCTGGTCGGGCTGGCCCGTTCCTACGGTCTGCGTCTGATCGGCCCCAACGCTCTCGGGGTGATCAACACCGCGGCGGAGGTGTCGCTGAACGCCTCGCTCTCGCCGGTGATGCCCCCGCGCGGACGGGCCGGCTTCTTCTGCCAGTCCGGAGCTCTCGGCTCGGCGATCCTGGAGAAGGTCCGGGGCCGTGGCCTGGGTCTGTCCACCTTCGTCAGCGCCGGCAACCGCGCCGACGTGTCCGGCAACGACCTGCTCCAGTACTGGGAGGAGGACGACTCGACCGAGGTCGTGCTGCTCTACCTGGAGTCGATCGGCAACCCGCGCAAGTTCTCCCGGATCGCCCGGCGGGTCTCGCGGAACAAACCGGTGATCGCGGTCCGGTCCGGCCGCACCACCCAGGGTGTGCCGATGGGCCACGTCGTCCGGACGATCGAGGCCCCGCAGGCCGCGGTGGACGCGATGTTCCGCCAGGCCGGGGTCATCCAGGTCGACACCCTCGACGAGATGTTCGACGTCGCCCAGCTGCTCGCGCACCAACCGCTCCCGCGGGGGTCGCACGTGGGGATCATCGGCAACTCCGACGCCCTGGGCCTGCTGGCAGCAGACGCTGCCGCCGGGAGCGGGCTGGAGGTGACCCGTTCGGTCGCGCTCGGCGCGGAGGCGACCGCCGAGGACTTCGAGACGGCCCTCGACAGCGTGATCGACGACCCCGACGTCGACGGCGTGGTGGCGATCTACATCCCGCCGCTCAACGCGGGCGGGGCCGCGGTCGCGAACGCCCTGGCTGCGGTCGCCGAGCAGTCCGACAAACCGATCGTCTCGACCTTCCTCGGGCGCGAGGGCGTCCCCGAGCTGCTCCGGGTCCCCGACCTCGCCGGCAACACCGCAGGCCGTGGTTCGGTGCCGTCGTACCCGGCGGTCGAGCAGGCGGTCCGGGCGCTCTCCCGGGTCGTCGAGTACGCCGCGTGGTCGGCCCGTCAGCCGGACGAGGACGAGGAGCTCGTCGGCATCGACCACGACGCGGCGGCGCGGATGATCGCGGAGTTCCTGATCGCGGCCCCCGAGGGCCGCGAGCTCACCTTCGCGGAGACCAAGGAGCTGCTCGGGTACTACGGCATCGACCTGTGGGACCGGATCCCGATCGCCTCGGCGGCCGAGGCGATCGCCGCCGGTGAGGCGCTCGGCTGGGACGTGGTCCTGAAGGCGACCGCGGAGCCGTTGCGGCAGCGCCCGGACCTGGGCCACGTGTGGCGCAACATCGCCGACGGCGACGAGATGAAGAACGCCTTCGAGACGCTTTCCCGGGTGACCAGTGGGTCCCGCGACCCCGGCTTCGTGGTGATGCGGACCGCGCCCCCCGGCGTACCGGTGCGGCTCGACGGCCTGGAGGACCCGCTCTTCGGTCCCGCGGTCTCGTTCTCGATCTCCGGCGCCATCACCGAGCTGGTCGGGGACCGGGCCTACCTGATCCCCCCGATCACCAGCCTGGACGCGCAGGAGGCGGTCCGCTCGATCAGGGCGGCTCCGCTGCTCTTCGGGCACCGGGGGAGCGACCCGGTCGACGTGGCGGCGGTCGAGGATCTGTTCCGGCGGGTGGCGAACCTGAAGAACGACCTGCAGCAGGTTTGCGCGATCGACCTGAGCCTGGTGCACGCCACGTTGGAAGGGGTTGCGGTGCTCGACGCGACCGTGCGGGTCGAGCCCGTGAAGGACCCGCGGTCGGACTGGTTCACCCGCCGGTTGAACGTGCACCCGGGCGACACCATCCCCGACTGACCGGGGACCGATCCCCGTGACAGACTGACGGCCATGCCTGTGACCTCCGAGGACCAGACCGCGGAACTTGATGCCGCCATCGAGCAGAGCGGCTACTACCCGGCCATCGTCCGTTCCGGAGTGACCGCCGCCGTCGCCGGTGAGCAGGTGCGCTCCTACCTGGTGCACCACGAGCCGACCATCGACCGCGACGAGGTGCGTCGCCACATCACCGTGGTCGTGCTCACCCCGACCCGGCTGATCCTCTGCCACACCGACGAGCACGCGCCCGACGACCTGCTCCCGGAGCCGTACACCTCGACGTCGACCGAGGCGGTCAAGCTGTCGCAGGTGAAGTCCGTGGTGGTGAACCGGATGGTCGCGAACCCGGCCACGGCCACCCACAGCGCGGTCCCGGCGCCGGCCGAGGCGGTCCTCACGATCGGGTGGGGCGGCATCAACCGGGTCGACCTGGAACCCGCGACCTGCTCGGACCCGCAGTGCGAGGCCGACCACGGGTACACCGGCGTCGTCGCCTCGGACGACTTCTCGATCCGGGTCAGCTCGGCGGCGGACGGACAGGCCTCGGTGGACCGGCTGCTCGCGTTCGCCGCGAGCCTCTCCGCCAGCACCCAGGGCTGAGCAGCGGTGAGCGACACGCCCCTAGTCGGTTCTGCCTTCGTCGACCCGGCGTACGGCGGCCGCACACTCGGTGACGTGCTGCCGGCGATCGCGACGGCGCTCGGGGTCGACGTCGGCTTCCACGCGACCTCCCTGGTGCTTCCGCCGGCGCAGCGGTACGTGGTCTTCCTGGTCGACGGGCTGGGCCACCGGCTCATCGAGGGGCACGCCGAGCACGCGCCGTACCTGCACTCGCTGCTGGGAGAGCCCCGGAACCAGAGCGGTCTCGCCGGGGTCCCGTCGACGACCGCGACCAGCCTCACCTCGCTCGGTACGGCGCTCGCGCCCGGGCAGCACGGCCTGGTCGGCTTCACCTCCCGGATCCCGGGCACCGACAAGCTCCTGAACGCGCTCTTCTGGGACAAGCAGGTCGTCGACCCGTTGGAGTGGCAGCCGAACCCGAGCGCGTTCGCTCGGCTCCGCTCGGTCGGGGTCAGCGCCACCGTGGTCAGCAAGCGGGAGTTCATGGACTCGGGTCTGACGCTCAGCGGTTTCCGCGGCGCGGACTTCATCGAGGGCGACAAGATCGGCGAACGGATCGCCGCCGCGGTGACGGCCTCCTCGGAGAGCCCGTCGGTGACCTACGTCTACGACGGCGACCTCGACTGGACCGGTCACCGGTACGGCGTGGACTCCCCGCAGTGGCGTGCTCAGCTGTCCGCGGTGGACGCCAGCGTGGAGCAGCTCCGCGAGTCCCTCGACCCGGGCGTGCGCCTGGTCGTGATCGCCGACCACGGGATGGTCGACTGCCCGGTGGAGGCGCGGATCGACATCGACGAGTATCCCGAGCTGCGCTCCGGCGTCCAGCTGATCGGCGGTGAGGCCCGGTTCCGGCACCTCTACTGCTCGGGTCGGGCCGTCGACGACGTCCTGGCGACCTGGCGCGAGTTCCTGGGGGACCGGGGGACCGTGCTGGCCCGGGACGAAGCGATCGAGCGCGGCTGGTTCGGCTCCGTCGTACCCCAGGTGCGCCCGCGGCTCGGCGACGTGGTGGTCGCGGCCCAGGGACGTACCGCCCTGATCAGCATGGCCGACTTCCCCTACGAGAACCTGCTGGTGGGATTCCACGGCTCGCTGACCGCCGTCGAGATGGAGATCCCCATCCTGGTCTGTTGAGCCCGGCTCAACGGAAGGGGAGGGGCTCGCTGACCATCGAGATGGCGCGGGCACGGGACGCAGTCATCCGGCGGCGGTGGTGCTGGCGGCAGAGGACCTCGTAGGCGACCTCGGCCGGGGGGTCCGTGGGCCCGGTCCGCAGGTCGTCGGTGTCGCCGACGACGATGACCTCGCCCTCGGTCACCATCTCGCCGTTCTCGGTCCGGGCGTTGTGGGTGGCGCGCTTGCCGCACCAGCAGAGCGCCTCCACCTGGAGCACGTGGGTCCGGTCGGCGAGCTCCACCAGGCGCCGGGACCCCTCGAAGAGCTGGGTGCGGAAGTCGCTGAGGATGCCGAAGGCGAAGACGTCGATCTGGAGCTCGTCGACGATCCGGGCGAGCGCGTCGATCTGGTACGACGTGTAGAACTGGGCCTCGTCGCAGATCAGGTAGTCGATCCGGGCCCCGTGGGTGAGCGAGTCGACCACGAAACGCCAGAAGTCGAAATCGGGCTGGACCTCGAGGGCATCGTGCTCGAGACCGAGGCGCGAGGAGATGGTCGCCTCACCGGCCCGGTCGTGGGTGGTGAAGATCCGACCGATCCGGCCGCGCGCGGCGTGGTTGTGGTTCGTCTGCAGCGCGAGCGTGCTCTTCCCGGAATCCATGGTCCCGGTGAAGAAGTGGAGTTCAGCCATCGGGGAGGATCATGCCATGAGCCCGCTGATCACAGCCGCTGAACTGAGCCACCTCCTCGGTGACGTGACGGTCCTGGACGTCCGCTACCGGATGGGCGGGCCTCCCGGCGGCGAGGAGTACGCACGCGGGCACATCCCGGACGCCCAGTACGTTGACCTGGACCGGTCCCTGGCCTCCGAGCCGGGCCCGCGGGGTCGGCACCCGTTGCCTGATCCGGCGGCTTTCGGCAACGCGATGCGCTGGGCAGGGGTGTTCGCCGAGCTGCCGGTGGTCGTGTACGACGACTGGGACGGCCGGGCCGCGGCCCGCGCCTGGTGGCTGTTGCGGCACCACGGGCACCGCAACGTCCGGGTGCTCGACGGCGGCTGGTCGGCGTGGGTGGCGGCCGGAGGCGCGGTCGAGACCGGCATGCGGCTTCCGATGAAGGGTGACTTCGAGCCGGGGCCGGGGATCCTGCCGGTGCTGGAGGCCGAGGACGTGCTCGCGTTCGCCGCGCGCGGCGTGCTGGTCGACGCTCGGGATCCGGAGCGCTATCGGGGCGACGTCGAGCCGGTCGACCCGGTGGCCGGACACATCCCCGGAGCGCTCAACCTGCCGACCCGGACCAACCTGCGGGCCGACGGCACCTTCCGCTCCGCCGCCGAGATCGCCGCCTTGTACGCCGCCGAGGGGGTCACCGAGGAGACCGAGGTCGCGGTCTACTGCGGCTCCGGGGTCACCGCCGCCCACGACGTCCTGGCCCTGGCCGTCGCCGGTACCGAGGCGGCGTTGTACCCGGGCTCGTGGAGCGAGTGGGTCGCCGACCCGGACCGTCCGGTCGCGCTCGGCGCGACGCCCTAGCGGGTCTGCTGCGGGTCCCACCGACGCAGCACTGCCCGGCCGAGGAGCAGGCCTGCGACCAGGCCGACGCAACCGCCGAGGAAGGGGGCCCAGCCGTCGGCGACGACCTCACCGAGCGCGACGCCCCCGACGCCCAGCGCCATCGCCAGGCCGACCACCCCGATCCGGAAGGCCACGCCGCCGAGGAAGGCGCGGGTGAAGGAACCCTCGCTGCTCCCGACCACCCCTCAGCGCCGACTCACCAGTGGACGCCCTTGAGCACGCGCGCCATCATCGCCTGCTCGCTGGTGGGGGCGGGCTGGGTCTCCCCGCGCGCCGCTGCCGAGTCGGGGAAGATCTGGTACGCCAGGTGCAGGACCCGGAACGCGGCCTTGGGGGCGAGCGTGTGCGCCAGCGCGCCCAGGTTGCCGGTCAGGGTGTTGATCTCGTGCGGACGGTCGACCAGCGCCGAGATCACCTTGGCCGCGGCCTGTCCGGGGCTGATGGTCGGGAACCGGTCGTACATCTTCGTCGGGGCGATCATCGGGGTCCGGACCAGCGGCATGTGGATGCTGGTGAACGAGACGCCGTCACCGACGAGCTCGCTGGAGACCACGTTGCTCCACGCGTCCAGGGCGGCCTTGGAGGCGACGTACGCGCTGAACCGCGGCGGGTTGGTGAGGACGCCGATCGAGGAGATGTTCACGACGTGGCCGGACCGCTGCTCGCGCATCTTCGGCAGCAGGCCCATCACCAGGCGGATCGCGCCGAAGTAGTTGAGCTGCATGGTCCGCTCGAAGTCGTGGAAGCGGTCCTCGGAGAGCTTCAGGGACCGCCGGATCGAGCGGCCGGCGTTGTTGACCACGTAGTCGATGTGCTCGAAGTCGCCGGAGAGCTGGCTGGTGAGGGCGTCGATCGCCTGAAGGTCGGAGAGGTCGCAGCCGTACGCGTAGGCCTTGCCTCCCTGGCCCTCGATGAGCGCCTTGGTCTGCTCGAGCTTGTCCTTGCCGCGGGCCACCAGGATCGGGATCGCGCCGGCCTTCGCGACCTGGACGGCGGTCACCAGGCCGATGCCCGAGGAGGCTCCGGTGATCACGACGGTCTTGCCCTTGAGCGCGGCGACCGCGGCCTTGTCGGAGCGGATCGAGTCGTCGAGCATCTCCTCCCAGTAGGACCACAGCGCAGGGGCGTAGGACTCGAGGTCCGGGACGGCGATCCCGGAGCCGGCGAGCGCCTTCTGGGTCGACTTGGAGGCGAACACCGACGGGAACGACGCGTGCTCGAGCACCTCGGCCGGGATGCCGAGGCGGCCCAGCGTCTGGTTGAGGGCGAGGTGCGCCGGGGCGGTCCTCAGGGCGGCGCCGATCAGGGCACCGGGTCGGAACTGCCGGGGCAGCAGCGCGGTGGGGAGCCGGTTGGTCACGCTGCGGTCCACCGGGACGGCGAACTGGGGCGCCTTGGCAGCGGCAGCGAAGGTGTTGACCATGTCGACGGTGTTCTGCGGCTCGGGGTTGACCAGGTGGAAGGCTTCGCCGTTTCGGTCGGGAAGGTGGGCGAGGTAGTCCATCGCCTTGGCGACGTAGTCCACCGGGACCACGTTGGTGTCGCCGAGGTCGATGCCGACGAGGGGGAGCCAGGACGGCAGGTTGTCGCGCATCCGCTTGAACAGCGGGAAGAAGTAGTACGGGCCGTCGATCTTGTCCATCGCGCCGGTCTCGGAGTGGCCGACGACCACGGCGGGCCGGTACACGCGCCAGGGGAGGGAGGACTCCTCGCGGACGATCTTCTCGGACTCGAACTTGGTCCGGTGGTACGCCGACGGCAGCCGCTGGCCCTCGTCGAACATCGACTCGTCGAAGATGCCGTGGTAGTCGCCGGCGGCGGCGACCGAGGACACCTGGTGGAAGACGCCGGCGTCGACGGCCTCGGCGAGCGAGAGCGCTGCCCGGGTCCCGCCGACGTTGAGCTCCTCGTTCATCTCCTCGCTGGCGGTCATGTCGTAGATCGCGGCGAGGTGGAAGAAGTGGTCGATCGTGCCGGTGTGCTCGGCGATCCACGCGGGGTCGACCCCGAGCTGGTCGGCGCGGAGGTCGCCGATGACCGGCACCAGCCGCGGGCTGCCGCCCCACTGGGTGATCAACGCGTCCAGACGGGCGCGCGATCCTTCGCGGCAGAGGAGGTAGATCTCGCCCTCGCGGTTCTCGAGGAGCTCGGTGACGAGGTAGCGGCCGATGAAGCCGGTCGCGCCGGTGACGAAGTAGGACATGGTGCCTCTTCTGCTGGGCTGGACTGGGGTTTGCGGAGTTACCCATTCAACTCCGGACGCGTCACCGCGTCACGTGTTGGCGAGAGGTTACTGATGGGTAACAGCGAGTGTCCAGTACGCCACCGTAGGTTGCCGGTGGCGCGGTCAGTCGCTCTTGCCGCCGCCGAACATGATCTCGTCCCAGCTCGGCACCGAGGACCGGCCCTTCTTCTTGGCGGGGGTCTCCTCCTCGGCCACCGGCTCGTCGGGGACCGTGGGCTCCGGGTGGTGCTGCTCGGACGGTGGTGGAACCGTCGAGGCGATCCAGTCCGCGTCGGCGTGGTCCGCGGCCAAGTCGTCGAAGGAGCCCTGGACGTCCGCCTCCCGGACCGCGTGCACGGTCTCGGTCAGATCCGTGGTGGGCTCGCTGGTCGGCTCGGCGTACGTCGACGGTTCGGGATCCGCGGCCGGGACCTCCCGGACCAGCTCGATCGCGTCGTCGCCGAGCGGGAGTTCGTCACCGAAGGAGACGCTCGGTACGGCGCTGAGCCTGCGCCCGGTGGGCTCCTCGGCGACCGTGGTCGCCGTCTCGCCGGTCAGCAGCCGGGCCTGGTCGTTCTCGGCCAGCACGTAACGACCCGGCTGGTCGTAGCAGAACTCCGCACGGTGCACGTCGTCGCCGGCGATGTACTCGGCCACAAGGCTCCACCGGCCGTCGTCGCGGCGCCAGGCGTCCCACTCGACGTCGTCGGCGCGGACCGAGAGCGCGGTGAGGTACTGCCGGGAGGCCTCGTCGAGGGTGCGTGCGACCGGGCTGGCCTCGGTCGTGGCGCGGCGGATCGAGCACTTCAGGGCGGTCTGCGCGACGTGGGCCCGCTCGGCGAGCACCGGGGCGGCGAACGGCATGATCGCCTCGACGGTCGTCTGGGCGGCCGCGGCGACGTCCTCGGCCGACTCCCCGGCCCGGATTCGGGCCTGGATGTCGCGCGGTCGCAGTGCGCTTTCCATCTTCATCTCCCACTGGCCGGCTCGGGCTCGGTCACCCCGGAGGGCGGTGCGGAGACGTTGGTCGACCGGTACGGCGAACTCCTCGCCCGAGGCACTGACCAGGACGAGTTCCTTGCCGTCCTCGCTCAGCCCCACCGGGGTGAGGTGCTGCATCGTCGCCTGCTCCTTCGTTCCGCGTGGTCCGAGCCTACCTTTCCGTTGCCCCGCTGGCGGGCGGCACGCCCGAGGGTGGAGGCATCTGCGGCACTACGCTCGGTCTGTGGTGGTCGACTCTCCGTTGTTGCTGGTCTTCGAGCTCGTCGGGATCTTCGTCTTCGCGATCTCCGGCGGCCTCGTCGCGGTGCGCAAGAACCTCGACGTCTTCGGGGTGGTCGTCCTCGCCGGTACCACCGGCCTCGGCGGCGGGTTCCTCCGCGACGTCCTGATCGACGCGACCCCGCCGACCGCGCTGGCCGACTGGCGCTACCTGCTGGTCCCGGTCGCCGCCGGACTGGTCACCTTCGTCTTCCACCCCACGCTGGGCCGGATGGAACGGACGGTCTCGGTCTTCGACGCCGCCGGGTTGGCGCTGTTCTGCGTCACCGGTGCGCTCAAGGCGCTCGACTACGGGCTGGGCCCCGTTCCGGCGGCGCTGATGGGCATGGTGACCGGGATCGGCGGCGGGATGGCCCGCGACCTGCTCGCCGGTCGCGTCCCGGTGATCTTCTCCAGCGAGCTCTACGCCACCCCGGCGCTGGCCGGTGCCGCCTGGGCGGTGTTCGCGCACGAGCAGGGGTGGGCGCTCGCCGCGATCGCGTTGCCGGGGATGCTGCTCTGCTTCACCTGGCGGGTGCTGGCGATCCTGCGCAACTGGCGTGCCCCGGTGGCCAGCGGCCCGGCGAGCGTCTGAGCCCTGCCCCTGGGTTAAGGCGTCTCGACAAGCTCGACGACCGGCTACTCGCCGGGCACTCGCCGCAGGTGCATCGTCAGGACTCCGACGCGGAGGCCGAGGAACCGAAGCATGATCGTGTCCGTCAGCGCTTCGTCGCCCTCGAACCGGACATCGTCGCTGCACCGGAGTGGCACGGTCAACGGACCGAGGATCGGCGCCCAGATCGTGTACGGCTTGAAGGAGTACCCGTCGCTGCGCACGGTGATCTCGGTGCCGCCGGGCATGTCCTCGGCACTCATCCGCCAGACTCCTGGGCCGATGAGGTCGCCGCGCATGGTGCCATGCCAGACCCGGCCGTCCGGGAAGGCCTGGGTGTCGTTGACCAGCACGCTCCCGCCGTCGGCCACGACCTCGGTGCGGAATGCGAACCGGCGCGGCAGCAGCGGGACCCAGCGCAGCCACCAGGGTCGCCAGATCGTCGCCTCGCCGGCCCACGGGACGGAGAAGACCTCGCGCAGGTCGAGCGGCGCGTCCTCCACGACCGCCTACTCGCCCAGCACCCGGGTCAGGTAGGTGTTGCTGAAGACCCGGTCCGGGTCGAACCGGTCGCGGATCGCCTGGAACTCCGCCCAGCGCGGGTACGCCGGCGCCAGGTCCGCGGCCGTCCGGGTGTTCAGCTTGCCCCAGTGCGGGCGGCCGTCGTAGCTGCGCAGGATCTCCTCGACACCGGCGAAGTAGCCGGTGTGGTCGGTCTGGGCGTTCATGTGGAACGCCAGGTACATCGAGTCCCGGCCCGACGAGGTCGAGAGCGCGATGTCGTCGGCCGGGGTGGTCCGGACCTCGACCGGGAACGACACCGCGATGCCCGAGGCGTCGATCCAGCGGCGTACCTCCTGCAGGGCCTCCAGGCCGACCTCGCGCGGGACGGCGTACTCCATCTCCCGGAACACCACCGACCGGGACGAGGTGAAGACCTTGTGGGGGACGTCGGAGTAGGTCCGCTCGGAGAGCGCCTGGCCGGCGATGTTGCTCATCGTCGGGATCAGCGACGGACGCAGGTTGCCGACCCGGTTCACCAACCCGAAGAGCTTGTTGGAGAGGAGTTCGTCGTCGATCCAGTGCCGGACCCGGCCGAGCGGCTCGGGGTCGTCGAGGGTCCGGTTGTTCTCCTTGGCCAGTACCCGGTCGGTGTGCGGGAACCAGAACATCTCGGCGTGGTGGCTCTCCGCAGCGAGCTGGTCGAAGCCCGCGATCGCCTCGTCCCAGAGCATCGGGAACTCGTGCGCCTCCAGGGTGAACAGCGGCTCGACCTTGAAGGTGATCTCGGTCAGCACCCCGAGCGCGCCCAGCCCGAGGCGGGCGACGGCGAAGACGTCGGGGTTCTCGGTGGCGCTGGCCCGAACGATCTCGCCGGTGCCGGTGACCAGCTCGAGGGCCTCGATCTGGGCGCTCAGCGAAGCGACCAGGCCACCGGTGCCGTGGGTGCCGGTCGAGGTCGCCCCGGCGATCGTCTGCTCCGCGATGTCACCCATGTTGTGCAGCGAGAGGCCGTGGGACTCCAGCGCGCTGTTGAGCACGTGCAGCGGGGTGCCGGCCTTCGCGGTCGCGGTGTTGGCCGCGGCGTCGACGGCCACCAGGCCGGAGAGGGCCTGCGGGCTGAGCATGACGCCCTCCGGGGCGGCGATCCCGGTGAACGAGTGCCCGGTACCCGGCATCTTCACCGTCGTCCCGAGCTCGCGAGCCCGGTGGACGGCCGCAGCGACGTCCTCGGTGCCGGTCGGGAAGATCACCTCCGTCGGCGTGGTCGTCGTCAGCCGGGACCAGTTGCGCCAGGCACGCTTCTCGACGGGTGCACTCATGGCGGCAGGTTAGTGCTCCCGGAGGCTCTCCGTCTCGCGAGCGGGGGCCGAACGGCACGCCAGCGCCGCTGTCAGGGTCAGGGCGCCGGCCGCGGCGCAGACCCAGTACGCCGAGGACCCGCCGGAGCGGTCGGCCAGGACTCCGGAGAAGTAGGCCCCGGGAGCCAGGCCCGCCGAGATCCCGGTCTGGAAGACGGCCATCGCCTCGGTCAACCGGGAGCGAGGTGTCGTCGCCTCGAGCAACGAGATGACCGCGATCAGGGTCGGTGCGAGGGCGGTACCGATGACGAGCAGGAAGAGTCCGAGCACGACCAGGCTGTCGAGGTACGGCAGCACCAGCATCGCGGGGGCCAGAACCGCGATGCCGATCTGGAACCGGACCACGTCGCGGCGCTTCCAGGTGAGCCCCCCGGAGACCAACCCCGCGACCAGGCTCCCGGAGGAGAAGACGGCGAGCAGCAAGCCGGCCGCGGCCTTGCGCTCCGCGTCCTCGGCGACCGCGACGGTCGCGACCTCCAACGCGCCGAAGAGGATGCCCAGCGCGATCGCCGCGACCGCGATCGGGACCAGTCGCGACCACGGCATCGGGGCCTGGGCCGTCTCCCGGCGGACCGGGTGTGCCGGGGGCGCGGTCCGCGGTTGGGCGGCGAGCAGGACGGTTCCCACGGTGCCGAGGACGATCGCGACGACCAGACCGGTCTGCGGGGCGTAGACGGTCGAGAGGAACGTGACGAGTCCCGGGCCGGCGACGAAGACGACCTCGTCGACGACCGCCTCGACCGCGAATGCGGTGTGCCGCTCCTGGTCGTCGGTGACCACGTGCGCCCAACGGGCGCGGACCAGCGAGCCGATCTGCGGCATCGCGGCGCCGGCGAGGGCAGCGAAGAGGTGCGTCCAGACCCGGTCCCAATCGTGCGTCGCCGACTGCACCAGGAGGCCGGTGAACAACGCGAAGCAGACGGCGTCCAGGTACAGGACCCGGGTCTGCCCGAAGCGGTCCGCGAGCCGGCCGTGCAGGATCGCGACCAGCGCGTTCCCGATCACGAACGCAGCGGAGACCTGGCCGGCCAGGGCGTAGGACCCGGTGAGCGTGCTGATCAGGATGACGATGCCCAGCGTCATCATCGAGATCGGGAGCCGGGCCACCAGTCCGGTCGCCGAGAACGCCAACGAGCCCCGGTGGGCGAAGACGCGGCGGTAGGACTCGAGCATGGCGCGACGACCATACGTCGCCGGACGTGGTGGTGGCTCCTAGGATTCCCTCCATGCCCCCAGGAGACGCTGCCGTGGTCCAGCCGTACGACGCACTGCTGCTGGTCTCGTTCGGCGGACCGGAGAAGCCCGAGGACGTCGTTCCGTTCCTGCGCAACGTCACCGCCGGCAAGGACATCCCCGACGAGCGACTGGTCGAGGTCGGCGCCCACTACGCGCTCTTCGGCGGCCGGAGCCCGATCAACGACCAGAACCGCGACCTGCTGGCGGCGATCCGCGAGGACTTCGCCAGCAACGGGATCGACGTCCCGGTGTACTGGGGGAACCGGAACTGGGACCCGTACCTGAGCCAGACCCTCGAGCAGATGAAGGCCGACGGGATCACCCGGGCGGCCTGCATCGTGACCTCGGCCTACTCGTCGTACTCGGGCTGCCGCCAGTACCGGGAGAACCTGGCTGCGGCGGTCGCCGCCGTTCCGGGGGCCCCGCGCCTGGACCGGCTCCGGGCCTACTTCAACCACCCGGGTTTCGTCGAGCCCAACGTGGACGCGACCCTGGCTGCCCTGGCGCTGCTCCCCGAGGTCGGACGCCGGGAGGCGCACCTGGTCTTCGTGACGCACTCGATCCCGGAGACGATGAACGACAACAGCGGACCTGGCGGGGGCGCCTACGTCCACCAGCACGTCACGGTGATGGACGAGATCAGCCAACGGGTCCAAGAAGAGACCGGGCACCGCTTCCCGGCCGCCCTGGTCTACTGCTCGCGCTCCGGGCCGCCGACGGTGCCGTGGTTGGAGCCGGACGTCAACGACCACCTGCGAGCGCTGCACGCAGCCGGGGTGCCGGCCGCGGTCCTGGTGCCGATCGGCTTCGTCTCCGACCACATGGAGGTCGTCTACGACCTCGACACCGAGGCGCTGGCCACCGCCGCCGACCTCGGGATGGCGTGCGAGCGGGCGGCGACGGCTGGTGTCGACCCGCGGTTCGTCGCGATGGTCCGCGACCTGCTGCTGGAGCGTGCCGCGGTCGAGCGCGGCGAGTCCGTCGAACGCCTGGCGGTCGGCCCGGTCCCGGCTGCTTCGGACGTCTGCGCGGCCGGCTGCTGTCCGAACCCGCGCGGGCCCCGGCCGGCACTCTGCGGCTCGGACTGAGATGGCGGTCGACCTCGACGACCTCGGTGACCTGGCGGTCGCGATCGCCCGGGACGCCGGTGCGCTGATCCGGCGGCGGCGCGAGGAGGGTGTCCAGGTCGCCGAGACGAAGAGCAGCGCCACCGACATCGTCACCGAGGCCGACCGGGCCAGCGAGGAGCTGGTCCGGGCCTGGCTCTCCGACGCCCGGCCCGACGACGCGATCCTCGGCGAGGAGGGCGACGACGTCGCCGGCACCTCCGGGGTGCGCTGGATCGTCGACCCGATCGACGGGACCGTCAACTACGCGCACGGGCTCCCCAACTACGCCGTCTCGATCGGTGTCGAGGTCGACGGTGAGGTCGCGGTCGGCGTCGTGGTGAACCCCGCCCAAGGGGTGGAGTACGCCGCAGTCCGGGGTCGCGGGGCCCGGCGCAACGGCGTACCGATCACGGTGGCCGCGCCGGTGCCGGTCGCCAGGGCGGTGGTGGCGACCGGGTTCTCCTACGAACGTTCCCTGCGGGTGCGTCAGGCTGCGACCTTCGCCCGGCTGCTGCCGGCGGTTGCCGACGTACGCCGCTTCGGGTCCTGCGCCCTCGACCTCTGCGCGGTCGCCGACGGCAGTCTCGACGGGTACGTCGAGGAGGGCATCGGCGGGCCCTGGGACTACGCCGGGGGAGCCCTGGTCGCGCGCGAGGCGGGAGCCCGGACCGAGGTGCTCACGGGGGGCAGCGGGCGGATCCTGGTGCTCGCCGCGCCGGCTCCGTCGTACGAGGAGTTCCGGAACTTGGTCGTCTCGTGCGGGTTCCTCCAGGACACCCCGACCTGAGTCGTCCGGACCCGCAGCTCGCCGGGGAACAACGAGCCCGGTCCTGCGGTTGAAACCCCCGTTCACCAGGTTCGGACCGGTGAACGTGCACTTTCGCTCCCCGTGGTGCACAATCTGCCCGCCGTCTCATTGAGGCGGTCCGGGGAGATCTCCCGGCACGGACCCGGCAGATTCGCCAGGTTCGGCCCGGGGACGGGGACAGACGACGGGGGCAGGAGAGGGACGATGGCAACCGATTACGACGCACCGCGCAAGACCGAGGAAGAGCAGAACGAGGACAGCCTCGAGGAGCTCAAGGCGCGGCGGCACGACAAGAACTCCGGCAAGGTCGACGAGGACGAGACCGAGGCCGCCGAATCCTTCGAGCTGCCCGGCGCCGACCTGAGCCACGAGGAGCTCGCGGTCGAGGTGATGCCGAAGCAGGACGACGAGTTCACCTGCATGAGCTGCTTCCTGGTGCACCACCGCAGCCAGCTGGCCGACGAGAAGAAGATGATCTGCCGCGACTGCGACTGAGCAGGAGCCCAGCACGCACCGAACGCCACAGCCGCCGACCTCCGGGTCGGCGGCTGTTCGTCTGCTCGGTCTGGTCGGCTGCTCAGGCGTCGCCGGCCACGCCCGGGGGCAGCTTGCCGGTCGAGCGGGCGTAGTAGTCGGCCGCGCGTCGGGTGGCCAGCATCCGGGCCACCGCCACCAGGGTGCCGCTGACGGCGGCCCAGAGCAGCGCCTCGGCCAGGTCGACCTCGGGGTCGGCGGGATTCGCCGGCGGCTCCTTGCCAGTCGCCGCCTTCCAGGTCGCGTTCAGCCCCTTGCGCGCGACGGTGGCTGCCAGCAGTGCGGCGACCAACGAGAAGACGGCCCAGACCTTCGAGCTGTCCTGCTGCTCCGGACTCTTCGACATCGTCACCTCAAGGTCTCGTCGGTCGGTGGTGCGGCTTCCCGATCACTCTAGCGAGGGTCGGCGGGGGTGGTCAGCGGGCCCGCCAGAGGCTCGGACAACGCGGCCGCGAGCTTGCCCGGGTGCCGGGTCGAGACCAGCCAGTACGGCGTCGGGTCAGCCGGGTCGTTGATCGTGACCTTCACCGAGCGCGAGACGTAGGGGCGGGTGTGCAGGAAGGCACGGACGTCGGCGTCGACCCCGTGCACCCGACGGGTCGCGTCCTCGTCGAGCGGTTCCACCGCTCCGAGGAACTCCACGCCGATCCGGGCGGGCCCGACGTACAGGACGCCGTCGCGGACCTCGACCTTGGTGGCACCGACCCAGGCGAACATCCCGAACACGACGGCGAGCATCGTCCCGCTCGCGGTCCAGGCGATCCAGGCCGGTAGAGCCACGGTGAAGGCGAGCCAGACCGTGGCCAGGAACATCGTGGCCTGGACCCACCAGCGCAGCGGGACGTAGAGGCGTTCGCGGTACTCGGTCGGCATCGGTGGCTCCTTCCCGGTCGTGGTGCTGTCCTGCCCGACGTCAGGGCAAAGCCTGACATCCCGGTGGTGGGAGCCCGTGAGTAGGGTCCCTCAGCGTGGTCCTCGCTCCGCTCGTTAGCCTCGACCCGTGCTCCTCGCTGCGCTCGTCAACAGGTTCTCGGCCACTCGGTCTCGAGCAAGCTCGGACCCTCGGTAGCCTCGACCTGTGGTAGCGATCCATATCATCCGACTCGACCCCGACCTCCCGTTGCCGGCGTACGCGCAGCCGGGGGACGCGGGGGCCGACCTGTGCGCCCGCGAGGACGTCACCCTGGCACCGGGGGAGCGTCGCCTGGTCCCGACCGGGATCGCACTCGCGCTGCCGGAGGGGTACGTCGCGCTGGTGCACCCGCGCTCCGGGCTGGCCCACCGCAGCGGCCTGTCGATCGTCAATGCGCCCGGGACCATCGACGCGGGTTACCGTGGCGAGATCCAGGTCTGCCTGATCAACCTCGACCCGAGCACGCCGATCGTGCTCGCCCGCGGTGACCGGATCGCCCAACTGGTGATCCAGCGCTTCGAGTCCGCCGAGTTCATCGAGGTCGACGTCTTGCCTGACTCCGTCCGGGGTACGGGCGGCTACGGTTCCACGGGAGGGTTTGCATGAGGCTGCGCAGGAAGTCGGAACCTACCGAGACGCCCCGTGAGGGGACGCCCGGCGAGGAGGGCCCTGTCGAGGAGGCGAGCAGCCCCGCGCCGACGGGCCCGGTCGACGTCGACGACCTCGATCCCGACGCCACCTACATCGACCTGGGCAGTCTGCTGGTCACGCCGTTGGCCGGTCTGGAGCTCCGCCTCCAGGTCGACGAGGAGAGCGGCGCCGTGCTGGCGCTGATGATGCTCGGCGAGGACGGGGTCGTGGAGATGCGCGCCTTCGCGGCGTCCCGCGGCGGCGACCTGTGGGAGGAGGCCCGTGGTGAGATCGCGGCTGACACCACCCAACGCGGCGGGACCGTCCGGGAGCAGCAGGGCCCGTTCGGTGCCGAGCTGTACTGCGAGGTCCCGGTCGCCGGGCCGCAGGGCGAGGCGTTGGTGCAGCCGTCGCGGGTGATCGGCTGGACCGGTCCGCGCTGGTTCCTCCGGGCGACGATCGCCGGCCGACCCGCCCAGGACGCGGAGGAGGCGGGCCTCTACGAGGAGGCGATCCGCCGGGTCGCAGTGCGCCGCGGTGCCGAGGCGATGGCCCCGGGCACGCCGCTGCCGCTGCGGCTGCCGCCCGAGGCCCGTCCCCAGACGGCGGACGAGGTCGCGGCCGATCGGGCCGCCGGCCACGAGCGCACCGACTAAGAACTAGGCTGGAACCATGCCGAACACGCCAGGACGTCTGCGCAGCGGGCTCCGCAAGTGGGCGAGCCAGACGCACGCCGAGGCGGTCGACCTGCAGCGTGCCGTGGCCAAGGCAGGCTGCGTGCCGATCGTGGACGCGCCCGACCGGGAGATGGTCACCGTGCAGGGGACGCTGCGCACGGTGACGCTCCGCCCGCGGGGCGGGGTCCCGGCGCTGGAGGCCGAGCTGTACGACGGCACCGGGACGGTGACCGTGCTCTGGCTGGGCCGGCGACGCATCGCGGGCATCTTCCCCGGGAGGGCCATCCGGGTCACCGGGCGGATCGGCGTCCAGGGCGGTGTCCGGATCATCTACAACCCGCGCTACGACCTGCGCTACTGAGGAACCTGTGACCGAACCCGAAGGGGGACCCGTCCCCGGGAACCCGACCCACGTGCCCGTCGCCGAGCGCACCGTCGAGGAGATCGTCCGCGGTGAGCTCGCCAAGGCCCTCGGCGGGCGGCGGGGGATGCTCGAGGCGGCCGTGCCGACGGCTGCCTTCACGATCCTGTTCCTGACCACCCACGACCTCCGGCTCGCGCTGGTGATCTCGGTGGCCTGCGCGGTGGTGCTGCTGATCGCCCGCCTGGTCGCCCGGTCCTCGGTTCAGTTCGTCCTCAACAGCCTGTTCGGGATCGGGATCGGTGCGCTCTTCGCGTGGCGGGCGGCCCGGGGCGGCGGTGACGCCAGCGACCAGGCGCTGGCCTACTTCCTGCCCGGGATCCTCTACAACGCCGGGTACTCGGTGCTGATGACCTTCTCGATCCTGGTCCGGTGGCCCCTGGTCGGGTTCCTGGTGGGCAGCGTCACGGGAGACGCGACCGGGTGGCGGGAGGACCGCAACATCGTGCGGCTGTGCAGTCGGCTCACCTGGTTCCTGGTGGCGCCGTGCCTGCTCCGGGTGGCCGTCCAGGGGCCGGTCTACCTGGCCGGTCGCAACGGCTGGTGGGACGACGACTCCGCGGTTGCGGTCCTCGGCGCGAGCAAGCTCGCGATGGGGTGGCCGCTGCAGATCGCCGCGCTCGCCGGGATGGTCTGGCTGCTGAGCCGGAACCGGACCCCCGCGTCCCAGCCCTGAGCGAGCGGGTCGGCGAACCCGGTCGGGATCAGTGGTGCGAGCCGGGGTTGAGCATGTGCTCCAGCTCTTGCTCGACGTCCGCGTGGCAGACGAAGAGGAGCTCGTCGCCGGCCTCGACCGGCTGCTCCGGGGTCGGCGTGTACACCTGACCGTCGCGCAGGATCGTGACCAGCGAGCAGTTCTCCGGGAACGGGATCAGCCCCGACGGCTTGCCGACGTACGGCGAGTGCGCGGGGAGGGTCATCTCGACCAGGTTGGCGCTGCCCTGGCGGAACGTGAAGAGCCGGACCAGGTCGCCGACGGTGACGGCCTCCTCGACCAGTGCCGACATGATCCGCGGGGTCGAAACGTTGACGTCGACGCCCCAGGCCTCGGTGAAGAGCCACTCGTTGTCCGGGTGGTTGACCCGGCCCACGGTGCGGGGGACGCCGAACTCGGTCTTGGCCAGCAGCGAGGTGACCAGGTTGGCCTTGTCGTCACCGGTCGCGGCGATCACCACGTCGCAGTGCTCCAGCCGCGCTTCCTCGAGCGAGGACAGCTCGCAGGAGTCGGCCAGGAGCCACTCCGCGTCGGGGACGCGCTCGGGCTTGATCGACCCCGGCTCCTTGTCGATCAGCAGGACCTGGTGGCCGTTCGCGATCAGCTCACGGGCGATGGAGCGGCCGACGGCGCCGGCCCCGGCGATGGCTACCCGCATCGGCTACTCCTCCTCCGGTCCGTGCTCGATGACGTTGTAGGCATGGGTGGCGTTCTCCTCGCGGAGCACGACGTGGAGCAGGTCGCCCTCCTGGATCACCGATTCCCGGGTGGGCAGCATGCCTTCGCCGAGGCGGTCGATCCAGGCGATCCGGCACCGGGATTGCTCCTGGAACTTGACCGTGCGCTCGCCGACCCACGGTTCCGTGGCTGGGACCTGGTCGAGGCGGATCGTGCCGGAAGGGTCGCGGAAGTCGGGCTCGGCGCCGACCGGGAGGAGTCGGCGCAGGACCTGGTCGGCGGTCCACTTCACGGTTGCCACCGTGGTGATGCCGAGACGCTGGTAGACCTCGGCGCGGCCCGGGTCGTAGATCCGGGCGACGACCTGCTGGATCCCGAAGGTCTCCCGGGCCACCCGCGCCGCGATGATGTTGGAGTTGTCACCGCTGCTGACCGCGGCGAACGCGTCCGCCCGCTCGATGCCCGCGTCGGTGAGCACCTGCTGGTCGAAGCCGTAGCCGGTGACCTTGAGACCGTTGAACGACGGGCCCAGTCGTCGGAACGAGTCCGGGTTGCTGTCGATGACGCTGACGGTGTGGTTCCGGTCCTCGAGCGAGCGCGCCAAGGTCGAGCCGACCCGGCCGCATCCCATGATCACAACGTGCACGCGCGGAGCCTATCGAGCGCCCGAGACGAAGTCTCGTGGCCGAGCGGGCGAGGTCGCGTTGACGCGCGCAGCGAGGGTCACAGTCGAAACGCTACTGCACGTTGCGGGCACGCAATGCGTTCCGGTGTCGCGAGATGCCCTAACGTTGTCCAGCGTGGGTGTCGGAGGCGTATCCAAGCGGATCATCCTCGGGCGCAAGCTCCGCAGCTCTCAGCTCGGGGAGACCTTGCTCCCGAAGCGCATCGCGCTTCCCGTCTTCGCCAGCGACGCGCTCTCCTCGGTCGCCTACGCGCCGGACGAGGTCTTCATCATGCTCGCCGCTGCGGGGGCCTCGGCGTACGCGTTCAGCTGGAAGGTCGGCATCGCGGTCGCCGTGGTGATGCTCACCGTGGTCGCGTCGTACCGGCAGAACGTGCACGCCTACCCCAGTGGTGGCGGTGACTACGAGGTCGCGACGGTCAACCTGGGACGCAATGCCGGCGTGACGGTGGCCTCGGCGCTCCTGGTCGACTACATCCTCACCGTCGCGGTCTCGATCTCGTCGGCGGCGCAGTACGCCGCCGGGGCCATCCCGGCGCTGATCGGGCACGAGGCGGTGGTGGCCGCGTTCGCGGTCGTCGTCCTGGTGGCGCTGAACCTGCGCGGTGTCCGCGAGTCCGGCACGTTCTTCGCGGTGCCGACCTACTTGTTCATGGTCTCCATCCTCGGCATGTGCGGCTACGGGCTGCTGCAACTGCTCTCCGGGGACCTGCGCGACGCGGAGAGCGCCGAGCTCACCATCGTCCCCGAGCCCGGCCTGGAGGAGCCGATCGGCCAGATCGCGCTGATCTTCCTGCTCGCCCGGGCGTTCTCCTCCGGCTGCGCGGCGCTGACCGGGGTCGAGGCGATCTCCAACGGGGTGCCGGCGTTCCAGAAGCCGAAGAGCAAGAACGCGGCGACGACGTTGCTGATGCTCGGGCTGATCGCGATCACGATGATGATGAGCGTCATCATCCTGGCCCGCGAGATGGGCGTCCGGTACGTCGACCCGCACCACCTCGAGCGGCTGCGCACCGCCACTGGCGGGATGCTCCCCGACGACTTCGAGCAGCACCCGCTGATCTCGCAGATCGCCGAAAGCGTCTTCCACGACTTCCGACCCGGTTTCTACTTCGTCGTGACGGTCACCGGAATCATCCTGGTCCTCGCCGCGAACACGGCGTTCAACGGGTTCCCGGTGCTGGGTTCGATCCTGGCCAAGGACGGGCTGGCGCCGCGGGCGCTGGGGTCCCGGGGCGACCGGTTGGCGTACTCGAACGGCATCGTCTTCCTGGCCGTGATGGCGATCGTGCTGATCTTCGCCTTCGACGCCGAGACCACGAAGCTGATCCAGCTCTACATCGTCGGTGTCTTCGTCTCCTTCAACCTGAGCCAGCTCGGCATGATCCGGCACTGGACGCGCCACCTGAAGACCGAGACGGACCCGGCGGTACGCCGCCGGATGTTCCGGTCGCGAGCGATCAACACCTTCGGCCTCGGCATGACCGCGGTCGTGCTCGTGATCGTGCTGCTGACCAAGTTCCTCGCGGGCGCCTGGATCACGATCATCGCGATGGTGAGCTTCTTCGCGATCATGAAGGGCATCCGCAGCCACTACGACCGGGTCTCGGAGGAACTAGTGGTCGGTGACGAGGACCCGATCATGCCGACCCGGGTGCACGCGATCGTGCTCGTCTCCAAGCTGCACAAGCCGACGATGCGGGCGATCGCCTTCGCGAAGGCGACCCGGCCTAACCTCCTCGAGGCGGTCTCAGTCGGTTTCGAGCAGGGCGACGCCGACAAGCTCATGGCGGACTGGGACGAGCGCCGGGTCGACGTCCCGCTGAAGGTGCTCTACTCGCCGTACCGGGAGATCATCCGGCCGATCGTCCAGTACGCCGTGGAGATCCGGGAGGCGAACCCGCGCGGGGTGGTGGCGGTCTACATCCCCGAGTACGTCGTCGGGAAGTGGTGGCAGCAGCTCCTGCACAACCAGACCGCGCTGCGACTCAAGGGGCGGTTGCTCTTCACCCCCGGTGTCATGGTCACCTCGGTGCCCTACCAGCTCAAGGGGTCGGAGATCGCGAAGGAACGCACCGACTGGGACCTGCTGCGTTCGCGTCCGGGCGACGTGCGCCGCGGACGGACCGGCAAGTGAGTGCGGAGGCCGGCCGGGCGCCGGCGTTCGCGGTCGGCGACCGGGTCGAGGCGCGGATCGGGCCGGTCGCGCACGGCGGGCACATGGTCGCCCGAGTCCCGGTCGGCAGCGAGCCCGACGCGGGCACCGTCGTGGTCTTCGTCCGGCACACGTTGCCGGACGAGCTCGTGGTCGTCGAGATCACCGGCGTCTCCAAGCGCTTCTTCCGTGGCGACGCCGTCGAGGTCCTGGAGGCGTCGCCGGACCGGGTCGAGCCGCCGTGCCCGCTCGCCCACCCCGGTGGCTGCGGCGGTTGCGACTTCCAGCACGTGTCGTTGCCTGCCCAGCGCCGGTTGAAGGCCGCGGTCGTCGCCGAGCAGCTCCAGCGGCTGGCCGGGATCGAGCGGCCGGTCTCGGTCGAGCAGGTCGCCGGTTCACCCGACGGACTCCGCTGGCGCACCCGGATGCAGTACGTCGGGCTGCCGGACGGCGAGTACGGGTTGCGCAAGAACCACTCGCACGACGTGGTGACGGTCGCGGACTGCCTGATCGCGGCCCCGGACGCGCGCGTGTCCCTGGTCGACCAGCCGGCCTCCCTGGAGACCGTCGCCGAGGTGGTCCTCGGGCACACCTTCGACGTCGCGGCCGACGGCTTCTGGCAGGTCCACCCCGGCGCGCCGAGCACCTTGGTCACCACAGTGCTCGAGATGCTGGCGCCGCAGCCCGGGGAACGCGCCGTCGACCTGTACGCCGGGGTCGGGCTGTTCTCGGCCTTCCTGGCCGAGGCCGTGGGGGAGAAGGGGGTCGTGCTCTCCGTCGAGGGCGACCGCCGGGCCAGCGACCTGGCCAAGGCGAACCTCCGCGAGCACCGGCAGGTGAAGACCCACGCCGGCCGGGTCGACCGGGTGCTGCGCGACCTCGACACCTACGCCGACATCGTGGTGCTGGACCCGCCCCGCGAAGGAGCCCGGAAGCAGGTCGTGGACGCGGTCGTCGATCTGGCCCCCCGGGCGGTCGCGTACGTCGCCTGCGACCCGGCGGCGCTGGCCCGCGACCTGGCCTACTTCGCCGAGCGGGGCTACTCGCTCACTGAGCTGAGGTCCTTCGACCTGTTCCCGATGACGCACCACGTCGAGTGCGTGGCGCTGGTCGAACGACCGCGCTAGTTCTGCTGCGCCCCACTCTCGTTCGGCGCGTTGGCGTTGGAGCCGCGAAAGGATGTTTGATACCGTGTATCTTGACATCAAGATAGTTTCTGAGGGCACAGTTCTGAGGGCAGAGTTAGGTGAGCCTTCCTTCCCCCGCACCAGCGGGGGTGGGCAAGATGTGCCGGAGACCCGCGAGCAACGAGGAGAACGCCGATGGCGAGCGTCGACAGTTTTGGAGCCAAGTCGGTCCTGGAGGTCCAGGGCACGGCGTACGAGATCTTCCGGCTCGACGCCGTCACGGGTGAGGGCGTCGACGTCGCGTCGCTCCCGTTCTCGCTGAAGGTCCTCCTGGAGAACCTGCTACGCACCGAGGACGGCGCCAACATCACCGCCGACGACATCCGCTTCCTGGGTGCCTGGGACGCGGCCGCGCAGCCGGACAAGGAGATCCAGTTCACCCCGGCCCGGGTGATCATGCAGGACTTCACCGGCGTCCCGTGCATCGTCGACCTCGCCACCATGCGCGAGGCGATGGCCGAGCTCGGCGGCGACGCCACCAAGATCAACCCGCTCGCGCCCGCCGAGATGGTCATCGACCACTCCGTGATGGCCGACGTCTTCGGCACCCCGGAGGCCTTCGAGAAGAACGTCGAGATCGAGTACGAGCGCAACCGCGAGCGCTACCAGTTCCTGCGCTGGGGCCAGGGCGCCTTCGACGACTTCAAGGTCGTCCCGCCGGGCACCGGCATCGTCCACCAGGTCAACATCGAGCACCTGGCCCGGACCACCTTCACCCGCGAGGTCGGCGGCGTCCTGCAGGCCTACCCGGACACCTGCGTCGGCACCGACTCGCACACCACCATGGTCAACGGCATCGGCGTCGTCGGCTGGGGCGTCGGCGGCATCGAGGCCGAGGCCGCCATGCTCGGGCAGCCGGTCTCCATGCTGATCCCGCGGGTGGTCGGCTTCAAGCTCTCCGGCGACCTGCCCGAGGGCACCACCGCCACCGACCTGGTGCTGACCATCACCGAGATGGTCCGCAAGCACGGCGTCGTCGGCAAGTTCGTCGAGTTCTACGGCCCGGGCGTCTCCGCGCTGCCGCTCGCCAACCGC
This sequence comes from Marmoricola sp., assembly GCA_041618295.1. Lineage (GTDB taxonomy): Bacteria > Actinomycetota > Actinomycetes > Propionibacteriales > Nocardioidaceae > Marmoricola. The sequence continues at coordinate 19,924 of JBFJNH010000018.1, read as the reverse complement.
GCGACCATCGGCAACATGAGCCCGGAGTTCGGCTCCACGATCGCGGTCTTCCCGATCGACGAGGAGACCATCAAGTACCTCCAGCTCACCGGTCGTTCCGAGGAGCAGCTCGCACTCGTCGAGGCCTACGCCAAGGAGCAGGGCCTCTGGCACGACCCGTCCGCCGAGCCGCGCTACTCCGAGAAGCTCGAGCTCGACCTCGCCACCGTGGTGCCGAGCCTCGCCGGCCCCAAGCGCCCCCAGGACCGGGTCCGGCTCTCCGACGCTGCCACCGCCTTCGCCGGTGAGCTCCCGTCGTACAGCTCGAACGTCGACGCCAAGATCCCGGTCACCCTGGCCGACGGCACCAGCTTCGAGCTCGAGAACGGCGCGGTCACGATCGCCTCGATCACCTCGTGCACCAACACCTCGAACCCGTCGGTGATGATCGGGGCGGCGCTGCTGGCGAAGAAGGCCGTGGAGAAGGGCCTGACCCGCAAGCCGTGGGTCAAGACCACCCTGGCGCCCGGCTCGAAGGTCGTCAGCGACTACTACGAGAAGGCCGGTCTGACGCCGTACCTTGACAAGCTCGGCTTCAACCTGGTCGGCTACGGCTGCGTCACCTGCATCGGCAACTCGGGCCCGCTCATCCCCGAGGTCTCCGCCGCGATCAACGAGAACGACCTGGCGGTCGTCTCGGTGCTCTCGGGCAACCGGAACTTCGAGGGCCGGATCAGCCCCGACATCAAGATGAACTACCTGGCCTCGCCGCCGCTGGTGGTCGCCTACGCGCTCGCCGGCTCGATGAAGGTCGACCTGTTCACCGACCCGCTGGGCCAGGACCAGGACGGCAACGACGTCTACATGCGCGACATCTGGCCGACCCCGGCCGAGATCGAGGAGACGATCGCGATGGCGATCAACTCCGACATGTTCGACGACTCCTACGCCGACGTCTTCGCCGGCGACGACCGGTGGCGCTCGCTGCAGACGCCGGAGGGCAACACCTTCGCCTGGGACCCCAGCTCGACGTACGTGCGGAAGGCGCCGTACTTCGACGGGATGCCGGACGAGCCGACCCCGGTCTCCGACATCGACGGCGCTCGGGTCCTGCTGAAGCTCGGTGACTCGGTCACCACCGACCACATCAGCCCGGCCGGTGCGATCAAGAAGGACAGCCCGGCCGGTCGGTACCTGACCGAGCACGGCATCGAGCACCGCGACTTCAACTCCTACGGGTCCCGGCGCGGCAACCACGAGGTGATGATCCGCGGGACGTTCGCGAACATCCGGCTCCGCAACCAGCTGGCCCCGGGCACTGAGGGCGGCGTCACCCGGGACTTCACCGCCGACGGTGCGGTGACCTCGGTCTACGAGGCCTCGGAGAACTACATAGCCGCGGGCATCCCGTTGGTGGTGCTGGCCGGCAAGGAGTACGGCTCCGGTTCGTCGCGCGACTGGGCTGCCAAGGGCACCTCGCTGCTCGGCGTGAAGGCCGTCATCGCCGAGTCCTACGAGCGGATCCACCGCTCGAACCTGATCGGCATGGGCGTGATCCCCCTGCAGTACCCCGAGGGTCAGAGCGCCGACTCGCTCGGCCTGACCGGCGAGGAGACGTTCTCCATCTCGGGGATCACCGCGCTGAACGAGGGCCGGACGCCGAAGACCGTCACGGTCACCGCTGCCCCCGCCAACGGGCAGAGCGTGACCTTCGAGGCGGTCGTCCGGATCGACACCCCCGGGGAGGCGAACTACTACCGCAACGGCGGCATCATGCAGTACGTGCTGCGGAGCCTGCTCAAGGGCTGAGCGTTCCGGGTTTCGAGACGGGCCGAACGACCCTCCTCAACCACCCGGTGGTTGAGGAGGTTGCGAAGCAACCGTCTCGAAACCAGTGCTCGGGCTAGCCTGCGGTCATGATCGTCGCCATCAGCATCAGCCCGTCCGGAGCAGCCGACGAGGACGGCAGCGTCAGCGCTGCCGTCGCGGATGCGGTCCGGGTCATCCGGGAGTCCGGGCTCCCGAACGAGACTAACGCGATGTTCACCAACATCGAGGGGGAGTGGGACGAGGTGATGGCGGTGGTGAAGGCCGCGGTCTTCGCGTGCGCCGAAACCTCGCCCCGGGTCGGACTGGTCCTCAAGGCGGACCTGCGGCCGGGCTACGACACCGGCCAGCTCGCCGCGAAGGTGGAGCGGGTCGAGGCCGCGCTCGCGGGGCACCATCCCCAAAACCAGAGCTGAGCCGCTCCCCAGGGCGGCTCAGCTCTTTCGTCCATCGGGTTCCGACGGACCCCGGTCTCCCTCCCAGAAGCCGGGTCGTTCAGTGGTTCAGGCGGACTCGGGGAAGAACTCCTCGAGCCAGGAGTCGATGTCGGCGGCCTCGGCGCCCTGCGCGACGGTCTCGAGCGAGGCCTGGACGAAGTCCTGGATGGCGCGGGTCGGGAACTGGAGCAAGGACTCACCGGAGGGGGAGTCGAGCTCGACGATGACCACGGCCTCGCCGCACGCGCTCAGGCACGGCCACACGTGGACGTCGCCGTCGCCGGTCGGCTCGTACTGGCCCTCGATGAGCAGGTCGCGGGCGAAGGTCCACTCGACCGGACCCGCGACGGTGCTGAGGGTCATGGTGACCGCCCAGGCGTCCTCCGGGTTGTAGCTGAACTCGGCCGAGAGGTGGTGGTCCCCTTCGGTGTCAACGGTCGCGATCTGCACTGCCGTGGTGCTGACGGTGGTGGTGAGGTTGCGGTCCATTGTCTTCGTCCCTGTCCCTGAGTGCGTCGTGGTAGGTCCTTCGGCAGAGGAACGGTGAACATTCGGGTTCATGACACGAAACAGGTGGACTGGTCCACTTCGGAGGGGGCACTGGTCCAGTTTCGAGGTCCGTTTCATTCCGGATTGATCCGGAATGCCCGAGGGGACCCAGCCGTTCGGCGAGGTCCCCTCAGATGTTCGGGATCGTGCGTCAGGCGCTGGCGTGGATCATCCCCGTCGAGCCCAGGATCGGTTCGGACTCGATGATCCCCACCTCGCTCGGGGCGCCACCCTGGAAGACCTTGGCAGCCTGACGGGCGCGCAGCTCGCGGTGCGCCTCGGACGGCTTGTCGTAGCCGTAACGGGCGCGGGCCTCGGCCGGCGTGCGGACGACCGCCTCGGTCGGCGGGACGCCGTAGATGACCGGCGCGACCACCGAGGTGGTCATCGGGGAGAGGAAGTCCAGGAGCGCGAGCTTGACGCGCTTGTTGAGGTTGGCCAGGAAGAAGGCCACCCTCATCACCGGGACGACGGCGACGTCGACGGCCCGGGACTGCCGCAGACCGCCCATCTCCCGCATCCACCGCGGCATGGTCGCGATCGTCGCGGCACGCAGGACCCGGGCGACCGCCCACGAGACCGGGGCGAGCACCTTCGGCAGTTCGGGCAGCATCACCGAGGCGTCGAGCAGGTGGTTCATCGCCTTCTGGGCGATCTCCGACCCGATCAGCTGGGGGCGCATCGACTCGTAGTAGGCGTGCAGCCCGGCCCGGTCGGTGGGGCAGTCGGCAGGGGAGCAGGTCTGCAGCTCGGCGCCGATCGCGCACTCCGCCCAGTATTGCCGCTCCTCGTCCTCGCTGAGCTTGCCCGGCCCGTACATCTCGTAGGCCTTGAGGATGGAGTGCCAAGCGGTCAGGTGGATCCAGAGCTGGGAGGCCGGGTCGTTCGCGTCGTACTGGTTGCCCGTGACCGGGTCGGTCCCGACCGCCTTGGAGTGGATCTTGACCAGGACGTCGGCGACCTGCGACGTCGAGCGGGAGTCGGCGAAGGCCACCATCGCGAAGTACCGCAGGGTGCGGTCGTAGCGGGTGCGCGGGCGGGCGTAGATGCCCTGGGTCTTGTCGACGGCGGCGATCAGGGCCGGGTCGAGCTCCTCGACCACGACGGCGCGCTGGAACCCGACGGTGAGGGAGGTCGGGTAGCTCCAGACCTTCCACGTGACCGAGCCGGGGCCGAAGAAGCCGTAGTCCTCGTGCGGGGTGATCTCCGGTTTGCGGAGGAGGGAGAGTGCCATGGAGCAATTACTACACAGGTGTAGGATTCAAGTCCAGTACCTCCGAACACCTACCTGCTCCCACCCGGGAAGGCACTACGGTGACCCCGTGACCGCAGCACCGACCAGTTCGCCGGGACCGCGCAAGCGGCGCCCGTACGCCGCGCGCGTCCCGGCCGACGTCCGCCGCGAACAGCTCCTGGACGCCGCGCTGACGATCATCGTCCGGGACGGCTACAACGCGGTCTCGATCGACGCGATCGCCAAGGAAGCCGGAGTCACCCGACCGGTCGTGTACGGCGCCTTCGACGGTCTGCGGGCCCTCCTCGGAACCCTCCTGGACCGGCAGCAGGAGCGGGCGCTGGCCCAGCTCGCCGAGGCGATCCCGCCGGACCCCGACCTCTCCGACCCCGACCGACTGGTCGCCGAGACGGCGCGACGGATGATCGAGGCCGTCCGTTCCGACCCGCTTACCTGGCAGCCGATCCTGCTCGCGCCCAGCGGGATGCCCGAGCAGGTGCGCAGCCGGATCGACGGCGACCGGGAGAACTTCCTCACCCAGGTCACAGGGCTCCTCGAGATCGGGCTCGCGATCCGCGGGGGGCCGGCCCTCGACGCGGAGGTCGCAGCGCACGCGATCCTGGCGATCCTGGAGCACTTCGGTCGGATCCTCCTGCTCGAGCCCGACCGGTTCGAGACCGAGCGGCTGGTCTCCACGATCACCGGCTTGCTGGAGGCGCTGAGGTAGCGCGTCGCCTTCCCCGATTCGAACACCTGTGCGAAGATGGGTGCATGTTCCAGCCACGGCTCGAGCCGGCCCCGGTCCCGCGTTCCGTCTCCGCAGATTCCACGGTGGCGCCGCCAGGTTGGCCCGCCCAGGTCCGCCCGCCCGGGACTCCCGACTGGGAGCGGACCGCCACCAACTGGCTGCTGGACATCTGCCCGCCCGAGTACCGCGAGTACGCCGGGCTTCGTCGCCACCCGGCGATCCTGGCCCGGTTCGCGGTCCTGCACGTCGAGGCCGGCCAAGCGGCAGTCCAACGCGGGCTGAGCGAGGTCCGTGGGCTGCTGCGCGACATCGCCTCGCACGCCGAGATGGCGGCCGCGGTCGACGTGTGGCAGTACGAGGGGGCCCGCCTGATCAGTACCCGCCGCGCGGTGGGTCTGGTCGAGGACGCGCTCCGCGGCCAGCGGTACGCCGCCCAGATGTCAGCCCAGATGTCAGCCCAGATGTCCGCCGGCGCCTGACCGGCGCGCCCCTGGTCTGGAAGAGTGCGGGCCATGGCAACCGTCGACGCCCGGCTCGCCGTCGTCCTCCTGGTGGACGAGCGCGGCTGGATCCTGCTCCAGGAACGAGACGAGTTCGCGCCCCGGGCCGCGAACCAGTGGGGCATGGTCGGAGGCCACGTCGAGGACGGCGAGGAGTTCGCGGTGGCCGTCTACCGCGAGGTCGCCGAGGAGACCGGGCTGCACCTGCCCGACGGTTCCCTGACGCTCTGGCGGGAGGATGAGTTCACCTACCCCGACGGGCACCACGGCCGCTACCAGGTCTTCGCTGCCCGGGTGGACGTCACCGACGAGGACATCGTCGTCGGTGAGGGTCGGCAGATCGTCTTCGTCGACCCCGAGAAGGTGCTCGGGCTCGACCTGGCCGGCTCCTCGCGGCACTTCGTCCCCGAGTTCCTCGACTCCGGGCTCTACGCCACGCTGCGGAGCGCCCTGTGAACGCCGCGGCGGCTGTCCCGCGCCAGGTCCGGGTCCTGCCCGTTCCTGCCCGAGGTGCCGAGGACGTGGTCGTCTCCGCGAGCGGGATCGTCTACACCGGGACCGAGGACGGCAGCGTCTTCGCCGTCCGACCCGACGGAAGTGGCACCGACCTGGTCGGGAACACCGGGGGGCGTCCGCTCGGGCTCGAGCTGCTCGGCGACGACCGGTTGCTGATCTGCGACGCCCACCACGGGTTGCTCGCGATGACGATCTCCACCGGTGCTCTGGAGACCCTGGTGGACGCGGTCGAGAACCAGCCCCTGGTCTTCTGCAACAACGCGGCGGTCGCCGGCAACGGAGACATCTGGTTCTCCGACAGCTCGACCCGCTTCAGCATCGAGCGGTGGAAGCACGACTTCGTCCAGGACACCCGCACGGGGCGGCTGCTCTGCCTCCGCGCCGACGGTGGCGTCGAGATCCACCTGGAGGGCCTGGCGTTCGCCAACGGCGTCGCCCTCGCCGCCGACGAGTCGTTCGTCGCCGTCGCCGAGACCGCCGGCCGGTCCGTCGTCCGGCTCTGGTTGACCGGGGAGCGCGCCGGGGAGCGGGACCTGCTCTGCTCCGACCTGCCGGGCTACCCCGACAACATCGCCCGCGGCTCGGACGGGCTGATCTGGGTGAGCATCGCCTCGCCGATCGACCCTCTGGTCGGCCGGCTGCACCGCGCACCGGTGGCGTTGAGGAAGGTGGTCACCGCCGTTCCCGAGGCGCTCCAGCCGAAACCGAAGCAGACGGTTCGGGCGATGGCGTTCGACGACGCGGGGACCTGCGTCCGGGACGTGACCGGTACGGCGGACCAGTTCCACATGGTCACCGGCGTCCGGGAGCACCACGGTGACCTCTGGTTGGGCAGTCTCCACGAGTCGGCGGTTGCCGTGATCTCACTGGGGTCGGACTAGACTCCGTCAGATCAGACGCACGTTCGAGACAGTGGGGGATCAGGACCGCATGGGTCATCTGGAGTCGATCACCGGACCGCAGGACCTGCGGCGGCTCGACGACCGCCAGCTCACCGAACTGGCGGCCGAGATCCGCGACGAGCTCGTCCGCACCTGCGCACCGCGGGGTGGTCACCTCGGCCCGAACCTGGGCGTCGTCGAGCTGACGATGGCGATCCACCGGGTCTTCGAGTCGCCGCGGGACAAGATCGTCTTCGACACCGGTCACCAGGCGTACGTCCACAAGATGCTCACCGGTCGGGCCGGCCAGTTCGACACGCTGCGCACCGAGGGCGGGCTGTCGGGCTACCCGAACCCGGCCGAGTCCGAGCACGACCTGGTCGAGAACTCGCACGCCTCCACCGCGCTCTCGTACGCCGACGGCCTCGCCAAGGCCTACGCGATCCGCGGTGAGGACCGCCACGTCGTGGCCGTCGTCGGCGACGGCGCGCTCACCGGTGGCATGTCGTGGGAGGCGCTGAACAACATCGCCGTCGGGCGCGACCGCGGACTGGTGATGGTCGTGAACGACAACGGGCGGTCCTACCAGCCCACCGTGGGTGGTCTCGCGAGCCACCTGACCTCGCTGCGGACCAACCCCCGCTACGAGCAGGTCCTCGACCAGGTCAAGCGCAAACTCAACGGCGTCCGCGGCGTCGGTCCCGCCGTGTACGACGCGTTGCACGCCATGAAGAAGGGCATGAAGGACGCGCTTGCACCTCAGGGTCTCTTCGAGGATCTGGGCCTGAAGTACGTGGGACCGATCGACGGCCACGACCGGGTGGCGCTCGAGCACGCGCTCACCCAGGCGAAGCGGTTCGGCGGCCCCGTGATCGTGCACGTGATCACCCAGAAGGGTTTCGGCTACCACCCCGCCGAGCGCAACGAGAACGACCAGATGCACCAGGTCGGGCCGATGGACCCGGAGACCGGTGAGCCGCGCCCCAAGGGACGGATCTGGACGGATTTCTTCACCGACGAGATCGTCGCCATCGGCGAGGAGCGCCAGGACGTCGTCGCGATCACCGCGGCGATGCTCTACCCGGTGGGCCTGGACCGCTTCGCGGCCCGCTTCCCGGAGCGGACCTTCGACGTCGGTATCGCCGAGCAGCACGCGGTGACGAGCGCGGCCGGCCTGGCGATGGGCGGCCTGCACCCAGTCGTCGCCATCTACGCCACGTTCATGAACCGGGCCTTCGACCAGGTGCTGATGGACGTCGCGCTGCACCGGTGCGGCGTCACCTTCGTCACCGACCGCGCCGGTGTCACCGGTGACGACGGCCCGAGTCACAACGGCATGTGGGACATGTCGATCTTCCAGGTGGTTCCGGGCCTCCGCCTCGCGGCGCCCCGGGACGGCGCTCGGGTCCGGGAGCTGCTGCGCGAGGCCGTTGACGTCGACGACGCGCCGACGATCGTCCGGTTGCCGAAGGGTGCGCCGCCGGAGAACGACCTCCCGACCCTCGCGAAGGTCGGTGACGCCGACGTCCTGGTGCGCCGCGGCGACAAGGACGTGCTGATCGTCGCCGCCGGGGCGATGGCGGCCACCGCCGTGGACGTGGCTGCCCGCCTGGTCGACCAGGGGATCGGCGTGACGGTCGTCGACCCGCGGTGGGTCAAGCCGATCGAGCCGGCCCTGGTTCCGCTGGCCGCCGAGCACCGGCTGGTGGTCAGCGTCGAGGACAACGGTCGGGTCGGCGGGTTCGGCTCGAACCTGCTCCAGCTCCTCAACGACCACGGCGTCGCCACGCCGTTCCGGCTGCACGGCATCCCGCAGGAGTTCCTCGGCCACGCGAAGCGCGAGGCCATCCTGGAGCGGATCGGGCTGACCGCACAGGCGTTGGCCCGGCAGATCGTCGAGGACGTGACCGCGCTCGACGCCGGCAACGCGCTGGTCGACGCCCCCTAGGGCGATGGCAGCCGCCTCCCGGCCTCGGCCTCGGCGTACCCGGATCGCGGTGGCGTGCCTGCTGCTGCTCGGCGTCGTGGTCGCCGGGTGCGCGGGGGAGTCGGTCCCCGGCTCGTCGGTTTCGAGCACGACGAGCGGATCGCTCTCGCGGACGGAAGCGCAGGTTCTGCTCGACACCCGGGCGGCCGCCGTGCTGGCCGGGGACCTGGAATCCTTCCTGGGGACCCTGAACACCACCGACGCCGACCTGGTGAAGCGGCAGCGCCGCTACTTCGCCAACCTCCAGCGGTTGCCGCTGCGGTCCCTGAGCTACACCGTGCTGAAGTCGGACTGGCCGGACGGGCTGCGGGCCGCCACCTGGGGTGCGCCCGTCTCGGTCCCGCAGGTGCGGATGTCCACCCAGCTGGCCGGTTACGACCGGGTACCAGTGAGCCGGATCACCGGGTTCGCTCTCGCCCGGGTGGACGGTCGCCCGGTGATCGTCTCGGAGCTGACCGGGGCCGGGAAGCAGTTCCCCGGGTCGAGCCCGGCGCCGTGGGACCTGGTCCGGATCTACGTCCGCAACGCCGGCGGCACCCTGCAGCTCTACGACGCCACTACCCGGGTCCGGGCGGACGAGATCAGCGGGACCGTCCTGCGCGGCATCGCCGAGGTCCGCGACGCGGTGCCGTTCCCCTGGGACGGCCGGGCGGTCGTCTACGTCTTCGCCGACCAGCAGGTGCTCGACAGCTTCGAAGGGGTCCCGGGCGGCAACATCAACCACCTCGGGGCGATGACTTTCCCGATGTACGCGGTTCTCGGGCAGCCCGAGGTTGCCGGGACGCGGTTCACGCTGCTGCCCAGCTCGATCCGGGCCGGTCGACCGTTCCTGGAGAGGATCACCCGGCACGAGCTCGCCCACGTCGCGATCGCCGACCGCGACGAGGGCGTGCCCATCTGGTTGGCCGAGGGGATCGCCGAGTACGTCGCCGCGCGTCCCCTTCCCGAGGACGAACGGCGGATCGCGACGGTCGCGGTGAGCAGGGCGCGCAAGGGCGTCGACGGGATGCCGACCGCAGCGGAGTTCAACGGACCGGACCAGGCCTGGAACTACGCCTTGAGCTGGATGGCGTGCGACTTCATCGCCGACACCCAGGGCGAACCGCGGCTGTGGGAGCTGATGCAGGCCCTCGCCGGGGACGAGAGCTCGCCGGAGGGCGAGGACGCGGTCCTCCAGCGTGTTCTCGGCTACGACGGCACCACGCTGTCCAAGGAGGCGGCGCGGCGGATCCTGCGCATCTACGGCTAGCGGTCCGCGACGGGGATCACCCCGGCGCACGGGCATATCGACGGCCCTCCCGGCGTTGCGACCTCTAGGCTGGCTAGCAGCACCACCGACAGAGGAGCGAGCGTGACCCAAGCACGATTCGTGCACATCGTCGACGACGTCCCCGAGCTCGAGGGGCTCAGCGACGGGCCCGTCATGCTCACCGCGCTCGACGGCTTCCTGGACGCGGGGAGCGCCTCGGCCCTCGCGGCCGGCCACCTGCTCGCGGAGACCACCGGTCGGGTGGTGGCGAGCTTCGAGGTCGACGAGTTCTACGACTACCGCGCGCGGCGGCCGCCGATGACCTTCCACGAGGACCACTACACCGACTACGACGCGCCGCGGCTCGTCGTACGGCTGCTCACCGACGCGGCGGGGGCGCCGTTCCTGCTGCTGACCGGCCCCGAGCCCGACATCCGCTGGGAGGGATTCGCGGAAGCCGTCCGGAAGGTCGTCGAGCACTTCGGGGTCCGGCTGACGGTCTCGCTGGGTTCGGTACCGATGGCGGTCCCGCACACCCGCCCGATCCAGCTCACCAACCACGCGACGGCCAAGCGCCTGCTCATCTCCGAGAACGTCTGGGCCGGCGAGATCCGGATCCCGTCGAGCGCCCAGTCCTTGCTGGAGCTCCGGCTCGGCGAGTGGGGCCACGACGCGACCGGTTTCGTCGCGCACATCCCGCACTACGTCTCCCAGTTCCCCTACCCGGAGGCGGCGGCCTCGATGCTGACCTCGGTCGCGGCGGTCACCGGGCTGGTCTGGGACCTGACGCCGCTGGAGCAGGCCGCGGTTGCACGTCGGACCGAGATCGCGAGCCAGGTCGCGGACTCCGACGAGGTGCGCGCCGTCGTCGAGGGCCTCGAGCAGCAGTACGACGCCTTCCACGCCGGCGGTCCGAACCTGCTCGCCGGTGACGACGCGCTGGCCGGTTCCCTGGGTGATCCCGGGGAGCTGCCGACCGGGGACGAGCTCGGAGCGCAGTTCGAGCAGTTCCTGGCCGGGCTCGACACCAGCGAGGAGGACTGATGCCGGCCACCGTCGAGGAGTTCCTCGACCTGCTCGACCTGGAGGTCATCGAGGACAACCTCTTCCGCGGCCGGCAACCGAAGACGGCGATGCAGCGGGTCTTCGGAGGGCAGGTGGCCGCGCACGCGCTGGTGGCGGCGACCCACACGGTCGACGAGGCCTACGCCGTGCACTCGCTGCACTCCTACTTCCTGCGTCCCGGGGACACCGCGGTCCCGATCGTCTACGACGTGGAGAACATCCGCGATGGCCGCTCCTTCGCCACCCGCAGGGTGATCGCGCGCCAGCACGGGCGCCCGATCTTCGCGATGACGTTGAACTTCCAGATCCCCGAGGAGGGGCTCGAGCACCAGGACACGATGCCCGACGTCCCGGCGCCGGAGGACTGCGCCGAGCTCTCGGAGATCTTCGCCCGCCGTTTCGGCGGGGTCGAGAACCTCTTCCAGCAGGAGTGGGGTGCCCTCGACGTCCGGTTCGCCGGCAACTCCCGCCCCGGCGGCGAGCTGCACGACCCGACCATGCCGTCCCAGTCCCGGCTCTGGATCCGGGTTGCGGGGGACCTTCCCGAGGACCGGCTCTCGCACACGGCGGCGTTCACCTATGCCAGCGACATGACGCTGCTCGGCGCCACGCTGGTGCCGCACGAGGTGTACATCGAGACGCCGGGGATGCAGGCCGCGTCGCTGGACCACACCATCTGGTTCCACCACCCGTTCAACGCCGACGAGTGGTGGCTCTACGACCAGCACAGCCCGTCCGCCTCGGGCGGTCGTGGGCTGGCGATCGCCCGGATCTTCACCCGCGACGGCCGACTGGTCGCGAGCGTGGCCCAGGAGGGCCTGATCCGCTACCACCCCCAGGGTTAGTCGGTACGACGCCGCCGCCAGGCCAGGGTGGCGCCGAGAGCGGCGAGGAGAGCACCGGAACCGATGCCCGCCAGGAGTCCGGCCCGGGAGCGGTCGTCCGCCTCGGGCGGCAGGACGCCCTCGTCGGTGGCCTGGACCTGCGCCGCCGGGCGAAGCGGGTCCTCGGGGCGCAGGTCCCGGAGATCCGTCCCCCAGGGGGTGAAGGAGTCCCACATGGTGCAGACGTTCACCGCCAGGGGACGGTTCGTCGGTCGATGCGGCGCGAACACGAAGATCTTCTCCGAGGCGTAGCCATCGGGGATCGTGCCGGAACGAAAGGTCTTCATGTCGCTCCAGTAGCCGAGGTCGTCGGTGGCCAGCCAGAGCCGGGCCGGGACCTCCCCGCGCCAGATCTCCTCGACCTCGACCAGGAACCGCTCGCCGCGGTAGTCGCGGATCCGACCGGTGAAGAGCGCCTCCGAATCCGCGGCCACCGCCGTAGGACCGGCACAGGACAGCGCACTCGCCGGCGGCACCACCACGAGACCGACCACCGGAAGGACGAGCAGGGCCAGGAGGCGCACCAGGATCATGGTGCTGAGACGCAGCGACGCCCGCACGGGTTCCGTGCGGGCGTCGGCGTACGGGTTAGCCGTGGGCGCGGGCGCGACCCACGACGTGCGGCTTGCCGTTCTTCGGGTTCGTCATCGAGAAGTCGAGGCCCTGGGCGGGGCCGTCGTCGACGATCCGCGACCCGAAGGCGACCTTGGTCGGCAGCACGACGGGTTTGCGGAACTCGACCTCGATGGTGACCGCGTCCGGGAGTCGCGGCTCCATCGCCGCCACGCACCGGGCCTTGGTCCAGATGCCGTGGGCGATCTGGCTCGGGAACCCGAAGGCCTTGGCCGTCAGCGGGTAGAGGTGGATCGGGTTGTAGTCGCCCGAGACGGCCGCGAACCGGCGACCGAGGTCGGCGCCGAGCTTCCACTCGGTGCCGTTGCCGGCGATGACCTCGAACGGCGCGCCTTCCGGCTTCGCGTCCTGGTCACCCTTGCCCGGGCGCAGGTACGTCGAGACCGACTCCCAGACCAGCTCCCCGTCAGAACTGCCGTCGCCGCTGGTCACGGTGGTGACGAAGTCGAACATGGTGCCCTTGGCGTGCATCCGCTTGTTGGTCGCGGTCGCCGAGACGTCGAGCCGCTCGGTCGGGGCGATCGCGCGGTGCTGGGTGACCGAGTTGCGCAGGTGCACGCTGCCGATAGCGGCGTACGGGAAGCTGTTGTCGGTCATGATCCCCATGTGCAGCCGGAAGGCGAGCATGTGCGGGTAGGTGACCGGCAGGTGCTGCCCGGGGCCGAAACCGCAGACCTCCCGGTAGGCGGCGAGGTGCTCGGGGTCGACCGCGACGCCCTTGCGGGTCAGCCGCAGGTCGGGGAGATCGCCGCCCTTCTTGGCGACGCCGGGCAGCAGGTTCAGGCCCGGGACCACCGGCAACGCGGCCTTGAGCATGCTGGGCAGCGTCGAGGGGCTGCCTTCGATCAGGCGCTCCATCTCAGGCACCCAGCATCATCTGACCGCAGACCCGGACGACGTTGCCGTTGACGGCCGACGAACCGGGGCTGGCGTACCAGGCGATCGCCTCGGCGACGTCGACGGGCAGGCCTCCCTGCGCCATCGCGTTGAGGCGCTGGCCTACCTCGCGGGTCGCGAACGGGACGGCGGCGGTCATCGCGGTGATGATGAAGCCCGGCGCTACGGCATTGATGGTGATGTCGTTCTTGAGCGTCGGGGCGATCGCGTCGACGAACCCGATCACACCGGCCTTGGAGACCGCGTAGTTGGTCTGGCCGACGTTGCCCGCGATACCGGCGATCGAGGAGACGCCGATGATCCGGCCGTTCTTGTTGATCAGGCCCTGCTCGAGCAGTTCGGCGGTGATCCGCTCGGGCGCGGACAGGTTGACCGCGATCACCGAGTTCCAGCGGTCCTCGCCCATGTTCGCGAGCTTCTTGTCGCGGGTGATGCCGGCGTTGTGGACGACGATGTCGACCCCGTCGAACTTCTCCTTGACGTGGTGCGCGATCCGCTGCGCGGCGTCCTTGCCGGTGATGTCGAGGGTCAGGCTGTCGCCGTCGAGCTCCTTCATCAGGACCTGCAGCTCGCTGGCGGCCTGCGGGACGTCGATGCCGAGGACCGTGGCGCCGTCACGGTGCAGCACCCGGGCGATCTGCTCGCCGATGCCGCGCGAGGCCCCGGTGACGATCGCGACCTTGCCGGCCAGCGGCTGGTCCTGGTCGGCGACCTTGCCGGCCTTCTTGGTGCCGGTCAGCCCGAGGCGGGCGACCTGGCCGGAGACGTAGGCCGACTTGGGGGAGAGGAAGAACGCGAGGGTGGACTCGATGGTCGCCTCGGCGCCGGGGGCGACGTACACCAGGTTGACGGTGCTGCCCTTGCCGATCTCCTTGCCCAGGGAGCGGGTGAAGCCCTCCAGGGAGCGCTGGGCGATCCGCTCGTCGGTGGAGTCGGTCTGGGTCGGGTTGGTGCCGAGCACCACGACCCGGGCGCACCCCTTGAGGCTGCGCAGCAGCGGGGTGAAGAACTCCTGGAGCGCGACCAGACCCTCGGGGGAGGTGATGCCGGTCGCGTCGAAGACGAGGCCCTTGTACTTCTCGCCGTCGGTGGCGGAGCGGGTGCTGGCGATGCCGAGGTTGTCCAGCGAGGCGGTCAGCACCTCGGCGAGGCGGCCGTTCCCGCCGACCACGACGGTGCCGTCGACGAGCGGGGCACCCGGGACGTAGCGTTCGAGCTTCTCGGGGGCGGGCAGGCCCAGGTTCTTGACGAACATCTGGCCGATCGGGCTCGAGCTGAAGGCCTGGTAACGGTCACTCATCGCGGTTTCCTTGCTTGGGAGGCGGGAATCAGGGCGCAGCGGCGCAGGTTGTACCTGCTGCGTTCGCAAATGTAACTTCAGGTGTAACTCAGTGTCCAAAAATCGTGACGTGGCACTCACAACGTTTCCTTTGCCGATGTTACGCGCCAGTATTGTTCTCACCTTCACGTGGATCAGGAGAACCCCACATGCAGTCCAAGACCCGCCGCGTCGCCGTCCTCGGTGGCAACCGCATTCCGTTCGCCCGCTCGAACACCGTCTACGGCAGCGCCTCGAACCAGGAGATGCTCACCGCCGCGCTCGACGGTCTCGTCGCGCGCTACAACCTCGAGGGTGAGCGCATCGGTGAGGTCGCTGCCGGTGCCGTGCTCAAGCACTCGCGTGACTTCAACCTGACCCGCGAGGCCGTGCTCAGCACCCGCCTCGCGCCGGAGACCCCGGCCGCCGACCTCCAGCAGGCCTGCGGCACCGGCCTCCAGGCGATCATCTACCTCGCCAACAAGATCGCCCTGGGTCAGATCGACTCCGGCATCGGCGGCGGAACCGACACCACCTCGGACGCGCCGATCGCGATCGGCGAGAAGCTCCGCAAGAAGCTGATCAAGCTCAACAACGCCAAGACCAACGCCGACCGGCTCAAGGTCCTCGCCTCGATCCGCCCCGGTGACATCAGCCTGGCGATCCCGTCCAACGGTGAGCCGCGTACCGGCCTCTCGATGGGCGAGCACCAGGCGCTGACCGCGCTGGAGTGGCAGATCACCCGCGAGGCCCAGGACGAGCTCGCGGTGAACTCGCACCACAACCTCGCCGCGTCGTACGAGGCCGGCTGGCAGGACGACCTGATCACGCCGTTCAACGGCCTGGAGCGCGACAACAACATGCGCGCCGACTCCAAGCTGGAGAAGCTGGCGACCCTCAAGCCGGTCTTCGGCAAGGGTGAAGCAGCGACGATGACCGCCGCGAACTCCACCCCGCTGACCGACGGCGCCTCGGTGGTGCTGCTCGGCACCGACGAGTGGGCCGAGGCGCACGGACTCAAGGTCCTGGCCTACCTGACCGAGTACGAGACCGCCGCAGTCGACTTCGAGCACGGCGGCGAGGGCCTGCTGATGGCCCCGGCGTACGCCGTTCCGCGGATGCTGGAGCGCGCCGGGCTGACCCTGCAGGACTTCGACTTCTACGAGATCCACGAGGCCTTCGCCTCGCAGGTTCTCTCCACGCTCGCCGCGTGGGAGTCCCCGGTCTTCTGCAAGGAGCGCCTGGGCCTGGATGCGCCGTTGGGTTCGATCGACCGCAGCAAGCTCAACGTCAAGGGCAGCTCGCTGGCGGCCGGTCACCCGTTCGCCGCGACCGGCGGTCGGATCGTGGCCAACGCCGCGAAGCTGCTGGCCGAGAAGGGCTCAGGCCGGGCGCTGATCTCGATCTGCGCCGCCGGCGGCCAGGGCGTCACCGCGATCCTGGAGCTCTGACCCTGCACCACGACAACGCCCCCGTGCTCCGGCACGGGGGCGTTTCGTCGTTCCGGGGCCTGGTCCCGGGGGACTACTAGCGACCGGTTGCCAGGGAGACTGCGGTCGAGGTCAGGAAGTCACGGACCTGCTCCCCGGAGATGTGCGAGATGGTCGGGATGCCGGGGGAGCCCTCCTTCACCAGCAGACCGATTCGTGCCAGCTGCAGGGCGCCGAGGCCCGAGGCGTACATGTAATTGGCCACCAGGTCCGGGTCCGTGACCTTGAAGTCGCCGGATTCGGTGCCGTCCTCGAGAGTCACCTTCAGGGTGCGCAGGCACGCGGAGATCGCCCGACCCAGGCGGAAGAGCGCCCCCTCGCTGACCTGCTCGAGGAGCTCGGGGCCGGGGCGGCGCATCAGCGTCTGCGCGCAGTCCACGAACGCCGGGTACTCCAGGCCGTAGTCGACGAAGGCGCCGACCACGGCGCGCAACCGCTCGGTCGGTGGGCCGGCGGCATCGGCGGCAGCCTTGTCGAGGCGGTCCTTGAGCTCCTCGAGGTAGCTCTCGACGGCCAGCGCGAAGAGTTCCTCCTTGCCGCTGAAGTGCCGGTAGATGATCGCGCGGTTGATCCCGACGGCCTTGGCGATGTCGTCGATCTGCGCGTCGCGGACCCCGGACTCGTCGAAGAGGTGACGGGTCGCGGCGAGGATCTGCTGCTCGCGCGCCTTGCGGCGTGCCGCGGCTGCGGACTGCCGGCTGGGTGAACTCATGGACAAATGCTAGTGCAACTCTGGTTTACACACTTGTCGCAAGCGAATTGAACCTGGGTCGCGGGTCAGGCCCCGGGGGTCCGCTGCTCCTCGACGTGCACAGGGACCGTGTCGTCCCAGGGTTGCCGGGTCACCATGTCGGCGACGTTGAGGTAGCCGCGCTCGAACTCACCGGTCGCGGCGTCGACCAGCCGGTACTGCTGGGTCTGGCGATGGATCGGCTGCGCATCGATCAGCACGATGCGGACCTCGCCGGGCTCGAACTGGCAGCGCGCCTGCAGAGCGGCGATGAGCTGCTCGTTGTGCATGTGCCCGTCCCCGAAGTTCCAGCCGATCGCCGTGCTGCAGATCCGCTCGCCGTCGAGCAGGATGTACTCGGCTTCGTCCGCGTCGGCCATCGCCCGGTGCGCCAGGGTGAACATGGCCCGGCCGTGGCTGTTGAAGCTCCGGAACGCGTACCCCATGTAGAGCATCATCTGGGCGTTCTCCGGGCTGCCGTAGTACCGCACCATCTGGGCCTGGGGCATGCTCGCGATGGAGACCACGTTGGCCTCGATCTTCGCCGAGGCCGACGGCTTGACGCACCACAACCCGACGTCCCAGTTGCCCGCGTAGTAGCGCATCCCGGGGAGGAAGGAGATCTTCCGCGGGAACAGGTTGCCGAGCACCACAGTGCCGGCCACGACCACCAGCAGCAGCACCGGGAGCGGTGAGGTCATCTCCCCGAACCCGATCTCCTCGTGCCCGACGAAGAGCGCGAGGACGCTGAACATCATGAAGACGTTCCACTCCAGCGGCACGCCCATCGGGATCGCCGAGAGGATCCCGAAGTGGAAGCAGAGCATCACCACCGCCGCGATCGCGCCGACGGTTCCGCCGTGGCTGAAGAACAGCACCAGGGGCACCAGGCCCTCCACGGCGGTCGAGACGTGCGCGATCCACCGGGACGGGCGGCCCGGCCGCAGGTCGTCGGGGAACTTCTCGAAGAAGGCCCGCTTGAGCGACCGGGGGCGCAGCACCGGGTTGTTGCTCATCATGGTGGAGATGACGAACGGGAAGTGCCGGGTCAGTTTGGAGGTCGCCGCGCCCAGCCAGATCGTCAGGCAGACCAGCTTCGCGGCCAGGATCATGTCGACCCCGGACTGGTCGGCGAAGAGGAAGGCCACCGTCAGCGAGCCGTAGACCTCGCCGCGCGCGGCGAGGAAGATCACCTTGTCGCGCAGGCTGAGCACCGCCAGGATCCCCAGGACGGTCCCGATCTTCCACGTGGGGAGGACGCCGACCTCGGTGCCGAGCTCGGGCATGGGCCCGGTCCCGTCGGAGGCGAGCGCGACGACGAGCGCAACCAGCAGCGCGCCGTACAGCAGCGCGTCGAACGGCGTCCGGGCGTCGCCGCGGGTGAGCGGAACCCGGCCGGGCCACGGTGGCAACCGGATCGTGCCCGGCCGCAGCCAGTAGAGGATCGACCCCATCGGCGGCACGAACCGGTTGTTCAGCGGGCCGAAGCCGCACCCGAGGCCGACGACCTCGAAGAGCATCGTGAACAGTACGACCTTCTGGAAGACGATCGGTTCGGCGTACCACTCGTCGACGGCGGTGAACCCGTCGATCCCGGAGGTGCTCACCGCGATCAGCCAGGCCGCCAGGACGTAGAGCAGGATCTTCACGACGTAGAACAGGTGCAGCACCACCGGTGTGCCGAACCCGACCTCGGCCCAGTGCCGAGCCATCGGTCGGATCTTCTCCGCGCGGCTTCCGGTCACCCATGTCTCGTAGTCGACCTGCGGTCCGTCCTGCTTGAGGAACCCCACCGAACCGTCCTCTCTCGTGCCGTTGGTGGCTTACCTTGCCGCGAGAGCGGTCGGCACGCCAGTACCGCGCCGCGTGCCGGACGAATCCCTGGCCGTCGGTACGCCTGGGACTGGTCCAGACCCGGACCAGGCAGCCCTTGTCGCGGGACGTCCGTACGCGGAGGCTGGAGGTATGAGCGAGCCGTTCGTCGTGCTTCCGGGGGGAGGGCGGGTCCTGGATCTCAGCAACTTCCAGGCCGAGGTGCTCGCCACCGGTGAGCAGACCTCCCAGGAGTTCTCGTTGCTGATGACCCAGAGCGAGCCCCCCGGGTTCGGCCCACCACTGCACCGCCACCACGACGCGGCAGAGGCCTTCTTCGTGCTGGAAGGGGAGTACCTGATGTACTTCGACGAGCAGCAGCACCTGTGTCCCCGCGGCAGCTTCGTCTACGTGCCTCGGGGGTTGCCGCACACCTTCCAGGTCGTTTCTTCGTCCCCCGGAAGGAAGCTCAACATCTTTGCTCCGGCTGCCATGGTCGGCTTCTTCGAGGGCCTCGCAGTGGCGGAGGCGGCCGGTACGGCGACGCCGGAGCACCTGGATGCGATCGCGATCAGCAATGGCATGGAGGTGCTCGGGCCCGTTCCCGATTCGTACCTGTAGCCCGCCCCGAACCGGGCTAGGTCAGGAACGTGCGGACCGCGTCGAGGGTGTCCGCCTCGGCGGCGGTCTTGTCGTCGCGGTAACGCAGGACGCGGGCGAACCTGAGGGTGACTCCGCCGGGGTAGCGGCTCGATCGCTGCACCCCGTCGAAGGCGATCTCGACGACCTGCTCCGGCCGGACGGTCACGACCCAGCCGTCGTCGCCGGTCTGGAGCTCGCGGAAACGTTCGGTCTGCCAGGCGAGCATCTCGTCGGTCATGCCCTTGAAGGTCTTCCCGAGCATCACCCACGGCTGACCCGTGCTGGCGCCGTCCGGGTCGCGGGCGCCGAGGTGGATGTTGGAGAGCAGGCCGCGGCGTCTCCCGGAGCCCCACTCGACGGCGAGCACGACCAGGTCGAGGGTGTGCCGGGGCTTCACCTTCACCCAGCCCGCACCCCGGCGACCGGCCTCGTACGGCGCCGAAGGGTCCTTCACGATGACGCCCTCCTGCCCGGCGGCGACGACCCGATCGAAGAAGGCGGCTGCGGCGGCGGGGTCGGAGGTGGCCAGGCGCTCGGTCCGCAGCG
>JBFJNH010000017.1:0-57440 GCA_041618295.1 Marmoricola sp. | reverse complement strand
CCCGCGGGCGAGCCGAGCCCAGGCGCCGTGCTCGGTGTCGACCGAGACCGCCGCCCCCCGCCGCCAGGGCATCCGGCCGGAGTCGATCCGGCGGCCGAGCAGCAGCAGGACGCCGGGCAGGATCGTCAGGGCGGTGGTGACGCCGACCAGGACCGCGGCCATGCCGCCGTACCCGAGGCTGCGCAGGAAGTTCTGCGGGAAGACCAGCAGCGCCGACATCGCGACGGCCACGGTCAGACCGGAGAAGAGCACGGTCCGACCGGCCGTGGTCATGGTGGTCCGCATCGCGTTCCGCACCCCGGCCGGATCGTCCGGATCCTCGTTGGCGAGCTCCTCGCGGAAGCGGCTGATCACGAAGAGCGCGTAGTCGATCGCCAGGCCCATGCCGAGCAGCGAGATCACGTTGATCGAGAAGATCGAAACCTCGCCGAAGAGGGTCAGGACCCGGACCAGCGCCAACGCACCGAGGACCGAGATCGCACCGACCATCACCGGCATCAGGGCCGCAGTCAGGCTGCCGAAGATCAGCAACGAGAGGACCAGCACGATCGGCAGGGTGATCAGCTCGGCGCGGGCGAGGTCCTCGGCCACGGTCTCGTTCACCCCGGTGTACACGGCCCAGGCCCCGGCGATGTCGACCGAGAGCCCGTCGCCGGCGTCTTCCTCGAGGATCGGCAGGATGCGCTCGTTGTTGTCGCTCTGGTCGTCCTGGGTCTCGCCGGCCAGGGAGAGGTAGACCTGGACCGCCTTGCCGTCCTCGCTGATCATCGCCGGGTCCTGGGTCTGCCAGGGGGTCAGGGCGGAGGTGATCGCGTCGGTCGGGATCTCGGCGATCCTGCTCTCGACGGCCGCCCGGAAGGACGGGTCGGCTGCCGGCATCGTCTCGCTGCGGTAGAGCAGGACGACGTCGACGCTCTTGTTGCCGAAGACCTCCTGCTCGCGGACGAGCTCCTGGGCGGCGTCGGTCTGCGGGTCGTCGAAGCCGCCCTTGCCGAGCGAGTCGAAGACGCCGAGGCCGTAGACCGCTGCGGCGACGGTCGTGACCAAACCGGCGACGACGACGAAGCGCGCCCGGGTGAGCAGGAACTGGGTCCAACGGTGCAGCATGACGACTCCTGGTCTCCAGCCCGGTCAAGGGGCGGATCTCGGCCCGGTCATCGAGCCTGTCGAGATGGGTTTACACCGTTAACTGTAAACGGTGTAAACTAAGGTCTGTCAAGTCCACCCCCGGAAGGCCACGATGACACCCGCATCCCCGGTCGCCACCCGCGCCGAGCAGCACGCCGCCACCACGGCCCGGATCGTGGCCGCGGCACGGTCGCTGCTCGTCAACGGCGGCGAGGTGTCGCTGCGCGCGATCGCCCGGGAGCTCGGGATGACGGCGCCGGCGCTCTACCGGTACGCCGCGAGCCACGAGGACCTGGTGCGAATGGTGGCGATCGCCATCGACGCCGACGTCGCCAGCCGCATCGCCGAGGCGGCCGACCGGCAACGATCCGACGACCCGGCCGGCCGGCTGATCGCCGCAACGGTGGAGTTCCGGCAGTGGGCGCTGACCAACCGCGAGGAGTTCGCGCTGGTCTTCACCAACGTCGACGTCGACTGCGTCGACGAGATCGGCTCCCCGGGAACCGGGATGTTCTTCTCCGCACTGCTCTTCACGCTCTGGGAGAAGCACCAGTTCCCGATCCCGACCTTGGCCGACCTCGAGCCGGGCCTCGCCGAGATCCTCCGCAACCCCCAGGTCCCGGCCGACCTGACCGACGTACCGGAGGAGATGCGGGGCCTGGTCTGGGTCCTCGAACGCGCCTGGTCACGCCTCTACGGGACGGTGACCCTGGAGGTCTTCCGGCACGTCGACCCGCGGATCGTCGAGCAGGCGCACCTGTTCCGCGCGATGATCGAGGACCAGGCCGAACCCCTCGGTCTGGTCGACGAGCTGCCGCGGCTGCGCGCCCTCATCGCCGACCTGCTTGCCCGTTGAGTTGGGCGTCCTGACCCTGTGAGTCCGGACTTGTGCCCAGCCAGGCAGGGCAGAGCACCGAATGGACCCGGTCCGAAGACCCAACTCAACGAGACTGGAAGAGGCCCATCAGGTTGCCCTCGACGTCCTTGAAGTACGCCGCGTATCCGATGTCGCCGACGTTCTGGCGGCCCAGGACGGCCATCCCGCCGAGGGACTCGATCTTCGCGATCGCGGCGTCGATGTCCTCGACGTCGATGGTGATCACCGGGCGGTCGGTCGGGGACTCCCGCTTGACCATCCCGCCACCGATGTAGCCCTTGTCGACGGGGAAGCCGCGGTCATCGGTCTCGCCCGTCTGGACGATCGTGTAGTGCAGGTCGGGGAACTCCTGGATGTCCCAGCCGAAGGCGTCCGCGTAGAACTTCCGGGCCCGGTCCCCGTCGTCGTACGGGATCTCGAAGTGAACGACACGTCCAGTCATGGAGGTCAGACTAGCGTGCAGTCCCGAGGCCGAGGGCGGCCGCGACGGACCGCCCCGCCGTACGGCCGGAGAAGATGCAACCACCCAGGAAGGTCCCCTCGAGAGCGTTGTACCCGTGGACGCCGCCGCCCCCGAAACCGGCCACCTCGCCGGCTGCGTAGACCCCCGGCAGCGGCTCGCCGTCGGAGCGCAGCACCCGCGCGTCCAGGTCGGTGTGCAGGCCGCCGAGGGTCTTGCGGGTCAGGATGTTGAGCCGTACGGCGATCAGCGGACCGTTCTTCGGGTCGAGGAACTTGTGCGGGGAGGCCGTCCGCATCAGCTTGTCGCCGCGGAAGGACCGGTGCCCGCGGACGAAGGTGAGCTGGACGTCCTTGGTGAAGGGGTTGTCGAGCTCGCGGTCGCGCTCGGTGATCGTTCGTCGTACCGCCTCGGCCGAGAGCAGCGACGAGCCGGCGACCGCATTCATCCCGGCCACGAGCTCCTCGACGGTGTCGGCTACGACGAAGTCCTCGCCGTGCTGCTTGAAAGCCTCCACCGGTCCCGGCGCTCCCGGGCCCAGCCGCTTCAGCAGCAGCCGGAGGTCCTTGCCGGTCAGGTCCGGGTTCTGCTCGGAGCCGGAGAGAGCGAACTCCTTCTCGATGACCTTCTGGGTCAGCACGAACCACGAGTAGTCGTAGCCGGTGCGCCTGATCGTCGCCAGCGTGCCGAGGGTGTCGAAGCCCGGCAGCGCCGGCGAGCCGAACCGCTCGCCGGTGGCCGAGAGCCAGAGCGAGGACGGGCCGGGCAGGATCCGGATCCCGTGGTTCTCCCAGATCGGGTCCCAGTTGCGCAGGCCTTCGCAGTAGTGCCACATCCGGTCGGGGTTGATGATCGCGCCCCCGGCCTCCTCCGTGATCGCCTGCATCCGTCCGTCGACGTGCGCCGGCACGCCCGCGACCATGAACTCCGGGGGCTCGCCGAGGCGGTCGACCGGCCACTGCTTGCGGACCTGGTCGTGGTTGCCGCCGATGCCGCCGGAGGTGACGATGACGGCCTGGGCCGTCGCGGTGAATTCGGCGATCTCGTCGCGGTTCGAGGCTCGTCCGCGGTCCATCCCGTCGGGCGCCAGCACGGCACCACGGACGCCGGCCACCACGCCGCCGGTCGTGACCAGGGCGTCGACCCGATGCCGGAAACCGAAGGTCACCAGGCCCTTGTCGGCCGCCGCGCGGACGCGGCGCTCGAAGGGCGCCACCACCCCCGGGCCGGTGCCCCAGGTCAGGTGGAAGCGCGGGACCGAGTTGCCGTGCCCACCAGCCAGCCCGCCGCCACGCTCGGCCCACCCGACCACCGGGAAGAGCCGCAGCCCCTGGTCGTAGAGCCACTGCCGCTTCTCGCCAGCCGCGAAGCCGACGTACGCCTCGGCCCACTTCCGCGGCCAGTGGTCGCTCTCGCGGTCGAACTGCGCGCTGCCCAGCCAGTCCTGGAGGGCGAGGTCGTAGGAGTCCTTGATCCCCATCCGGCGCTGCTCGGGGGTGTCGACCAGGAAGAGGCCGCCCAGCGACCAGAAGGCCTGCCCGCCGAGGCTCTGCTCGGGTTCCTGGTCCAGCAGCAGCACCGAGGCGCCCGCATCGGCGAGCTCGGCGGTCGCGACGAGGCCGGCCAGACCGGCCCCGACGACGATGACGTCAGCGCGGGCATTCACCCGGGAAACATGACACATCTCGAATCTGTCCCACAAGTGACAGATCATGTTGCTGTCCTCACACCCGGTACAGTTTTTCCATGACGACGACCGCGGCGACCCAGGCGGCTCAGGCCACCCCGGCCGACGCGTACGTCGCGGCCACCCGCACCTACCTCGCCGGTCAGCGGATCGACATGCGCCAGCTCGCCGGCGAGCTGGGCGTCTCGCGCAACACGCTCTACCGCTGGACCGGCGGCCGCGAGCAACTGATCCAAGAAGTCGCCTGGTCGCTGAGCCAGGCCGTGATCGCGGACGTCTGGAAGAAGACCGAGCGGCTCGAGGGGACCGACCGGCTGATCGAGGCGCTCCGCCAGTACGTCCTCACCATCGTCGGGTCGCACGCCCTGCAGTCGTTCATGCGCAACGAGACCCACGTCGCGCTCCGCCTGCTGACCGCCCGCGGAGCGTTCCAGGACCGGCTCGTCGCCGAGGTGCAGCGGCTGATCGACGAGGAGGCCGCCCGCGGCCACTTCACGCCGCGCTCCGAGACCGACAAGCTCGCCTACGGCGTCGTCCGGTTGATGGAGGGTTTCGTCTACAACGGCGCGATCATCGAGACGGACCCGGCGTCGATCGACGACGCCCTGGCCGTGATCCGGCTGCTGGCCGACTAGGGCGCAGATCGGTCACCGCATCTCGACAAGCTCGACGACCGGGTGGGGCTCGACGACCGGGTGACTAGATCAGCTTCTTGAACAACGGCATCGGCGCGTGCTTCATCACCACGCCGAGCGGTCCCCACGGGAAGCCCGGCACTGCCGCTGCGTCCTTCTCCTTCTCGATCGCGTCGACCATCGCCTTGACGCCCTTCTCGGTCGAGGCCATCAGCGGGGTCGACTGCGCGACCTTCTCGTTCATCTCCGAGGCGATGTAGCCCGGGTAGAGGACCGTGACCTTGATCGGCTTCCCGTAGAGCTCCGCGCGCAGCCCCTCGGCGAGGTGGGCGACCCCGGCCTTGGTCGCGGCGTACGTGGTCAGCGTCTTGGGCATCCCGCGAACCGCGGACATCGAGGAGATCATCACGAAGTGGCCGGCGTTCTGGGCGCGGAAGATCTCCATCGCCGCCTCGGACTGGGCCAGCGCGGCGACGAAGTTGGTCATCGCGGTCTCCCGGTTGGCGTCGTACCGGCCGGTGCCGAGCGGGGCGCCCTTGCCGAGGCCCGCGTTGATGATCACCCGGTCGATCGTGCCGAAGTCCGCCTGGAAGGCGCGGAAGACCGCGAACACCTGGTCGTCGTCGGTGACGTCCAGGGCCCGGAGCTCGACCCGGCGGTCGGGATGGGCCACGGCGATCTCCGCCTTCAGCTCCTCGAGCTTCTCGGTACGCCGGGCGCAGAGCGCCAGGTCGTGGCCGAGCGCCGCGAACTGCCGCGCCATCTCGGCGCCGAGGCCGCTGCTCGCGCCGGTGATCAGGATCGTCTTGCGTCGGGTGCTCATGGCGTCATCCTGCCAGCAGCCGCTCCGGGCAACCCCGGCTCAGACCACGGTCCGCATCGCCCGGACAGCACCGTCGAGGTAGCGCGCCACCAGTTCCCGGTCCGCCGGGCCGAGCTCGGCGTCGAGCCGGGCCAGCTCGCGGTACATCGGCATCAGGTAGGAGCTGACCTCGGCCCGACCCTCGGGGGTGATCCCGACCGAGAGCCGACGACCGTCGCTACCGTGCGCGACCCGGGCCGCGAACCCGCGCTCCTCGAGCCGGTCGATGATGCCGGACGCAGCCGCGGTGCTGACGCCGAGCGCGCGGGCGAGCTCGGCGGGGCCGCGCGGCTCCTCGGCGAGGAGGTCCAAGGTGCGCAGCTCGTTGTGGCTGAGCCCGGCGCGCCGGGCCACGGCTGCGGGGACCTGCTCGGCGACCCGGGTGAGCGCACGCAGGGCGACCAAGCTGGGGGTCTGGGCCCAGCCGCCGCCCTTGGGGCCGCCCGGTACGGTTCTGTCGGTCACAAGATTACTCACTTAATTAGCGATTAATCACGCCTCGTCGAAACAGGAGTCTAGAACGGTGGAGCACGTCCGGTCCGTCATCGTCGGACGGTGGAGCGCACTGGTCGGCGCCCTCGTCCTCCTCGCGGGCGTCGCCCTGATCGCCGGACTCGGCCAGGCAGAGCGCACCACCGAACGCACGAGGCAGCTACCCGAGGGGTCCTCCAGCGCCCGCGCCGCGGAGCTCGCAGCCCAGGTCCCCGCCGGATCGGGGACCGTCGCCGTCGTACTGGTGACCGCCCCCGACGGGTCCCGGCTCAGCAGCGGCGAGGTGGCCGACGTACGCCGGGCGCTGCTGGCGCTCCAGGTACCCACCGTCACCGGACCGATCGGCGGGCCGGCCGCGATCGAACCCAGCAGCGACGGCACCGCGCTGATCACCGCCCTGGTCGTCGAGGAGTCCGGGGCCGCCGAGATCCAACCGGTCATCGAGGACCTGCGTACCGCCGTCCGCGGTGCCGTCCCGGACCGGCTCACCGCCCAGGTGACCGGTCCCGCGGCCATCCAGGCCGACCTGGCCCAGGTCTTCGACGGCGCCAACGTCCGGTTGCTGGCTGCGACCGCCTCGGTGGTCGCGGTGCTGCTGATCCTGACCTACCGCAGCCCCGGGCTGTGGTTGGTGCCGCTGACCGTGATCGGCATCGCCGACCAAGCCGCCACCGTGCTCGCCACCCAGGTCCTGGAGGCCCTGGACATCTCCTGGGACGGCTCCACGACCGGAATCCTCTCGGTGCTGGTCTTCGGCGCCGGCACCAACTACGCGCTGCTGCTGATCTCCCGCTACCGCGACGAGCTGCGGGTGCACACCGACCGGTACGTCGCGATGCGCACCGCGCTGGCCCGGGCGGCCGAGCCGGTGCTGGCGAGCGCCACCACGGTCGTCGTCGGGGTGCTCTGCCTGACTCTCTCCGACTTCCCGGTCACCCGCGGACTCGGGGTCGCCTGCGCCGTGGGCGTCCTGGTCGCGGCGGTGTTCGCCCTGGTCGCGCTCCCGGCGGTGCTGGTGCTGTTCGGTCGGTGGATCTTCTGGCCGCGCCGCCCCGAGGTGGGCTCGGCGCCCCTCGCCGACCAAGGTGCGCTCTGGGACCGGATCGGGCGGGGCGTGGGTCGGCGTCCGGTGGCCGCCGTCCTCGCCACCGTGGCCGTCCTCGCTGCGATGTCCTCAGGCCTGCTCGGCATGCGCCTGGGACTGCCCACCTCGGAACAGTTCCTCGACCAACCCGAGTCGATCGCGGCTGCCGACCGCCTCGCCGAGAGCTTCCCGGCCGGCCGGACCGAGCCGACCAGCGTGTGGACGACCGCGCCCGACGCCGCCCGGACGGTCCTCGCCCGCGCGGACCGCGTCAGCGAGGTGGCGCCCGGCCCGGCGACGGCCGGGTGGACGTCCTTCCAGGTCGTCCTCGCCGACGACGCCGGTTCCCCCGAGGCCCAGGAGGCGGTGCGGACGCTGCGTGGTGACCTCGCCGCTGCCGACGTCCGAGCCGTCGTCGGTGGGGCGACCGCGGAGGCGATCGACACCGAGGATGCCGCCGGCGACGACCGGCTCCGGCTCTTCCCGCTGATCGCGGGGCTGGTGCTGATCGCCCTGGTGCTGCTGCTCCGGGCGGCCGTCGCCCCGGTCCTCCTGGTCCTCACCGTGCTGGCCACCTACGCCGCCGGTCTCGGCGCGAGCTGGTGGCTGTTCTCCGGGCCCCTCGGCTTCACCGGCGTCGACGACAGCATGCCGCTGCTCGCGTTCCTGTTCCTGGTCGCCCTCGGGGTCGACTACAACATCTTCCTGGTCACCCGTACCTGGGAGGAGATCCAGGCCGGCCACCCGTCCCGGGTCGCCGTACGCCGGGCGCTGGCCGCCACCGGCGGCGTGATCACCAGCGCCGGCATCCTGCTGGCAGCCGTGTTCGCGGTGCTCGGCGTGCTCCCGCTGGTCGTCCTGGCGCAGCTGGGAGTCGCGATCTGCATCGGCGTCCTGCTGGACACCCTGCTGGTGCGGACGGTGCTCGTCCCGGGTCTGGCGACGCTGCTCGGGGACCGGTTCTGGTGGCCCCGGAAGATCCCCCAGGCCCGGTAGCCCCTGGCACTCAGACCGGGGTCACCAGGGAGGGGAGTCGCGCGCGGAGCAGGTCCAGCGGCTTCGGGTCGCGGCGGGTCCGGGCCAGCAGCAGGGCACCCTCGACGGCACTGAGGAAGAGCAACGCGTCGTCCTCCGCAGCCGAGCCTCCCCCGAAGCCGGTCAGACCGGCCGCCACCGCGTCCAGCCAGGACCGGTAGGCCCGCTCGCAGGCGTCCCGCAGCGGCGCCGAGTCCTGGGTCGCCTCAAGCGCGACGGTCGCGATCGGGCAGCCGAAGGCGTAGTCGGAGCCGACCAGCTGGTCTGCCAGCCACGCGACCACGGCGTCCATCGCCGCGACCGGGGAGGCCGCCGCCGCGAAGGCGTCAGCGATGGCCCCGGCAGCCTCCCGCCCGGCACGGACCAGGGCCGCGACGGCCAGCTCCTCCTTGCCGCCCGGGAAGTGGTGGTACATCGACCCGCGTGGTGCCGCTGCCTCCGCGAGCACCTGGTTCAGCCCGGTGCCGTGGTACCCCTGACGACGGAGCAGCTCCTCGGTGGCGACGAGCATTCGCTCCCGGACCGCGGTCACCGCGCACCGCCGGTGGCCAGCTCGAGCACCTCCGGGACGCTCCAGGAGTCCGCGGCGTGCCGACCGTGCAGAGCAGCGAGGACTGCGCCGTCCGGACCGATCAGGAAGTCGGCGGGAAGCCCGTGCTGACCACCGGACGGGCGGAGTGGCGGGCCTGGCGCCTCGCCCCGGGCTCGCCGCCGCAACGCCGCCCCGAGCCCGCGCCCGGCGTCGCCCATGGCCCGCGGGTGCAGCAGCGAGCTCCACGCGCGTCCCACCCCGAACTCGGCGTAAAGCCGACGCTCCGGGTCCGGGATGGTCGCGAACGGCAGCCCGTCCTCGTAGGCCAGCAGCTCGGCGACCGTCGAGTGGAAGACCACCACGGCGTCGATGCCCGCGGCGTCGATCTGGTCGGCCGCGGCGACAAAGCCCTTCAGCCGCAGGTCGCAGATCGGGCACCCGGCGAAGCGGGCGAAGTGCAGATGGGTGATCCGGCTGCCCGGGAGCCGCACCTCCCGGCCGTGGAGATCGGTGAGGGTGCGGGCTCGGACGGTTGCGCCGACGGTCGGTACTGCGGTCACGGCAACTCCTCTATGTAGACCGATCGTCATATTATCCCAGGTCAACAGAGGAGACAACGCCCCGGACGGCTCAGCGGTAGCTGAGCGAACCCGGGACGCCGTCCAGGTGGGACTGCTCGTTGTAGGAGAGCAGGTTGAGGCCCCGCGACCCGGCGATGAGCCGGGTCAGAGCACTGTTGACCGCCATCCGGTTCAGCCGCACCCAGAGATCGGCGGCACCGGCGGCACCGCCGGAGAGCACCTGGGCGACGGCCCAGGCGACCGGACCGCCAGAGGTGAAGACGGCGACGTTCCCGCTGGCGGCGAGCCCGACGGTCCGTTCCAGGGCAGCACCGACCCGGCTCGTGAACGCCGCGAAGCTCTCGCCGGCCGACGTGTTCTCGCCGGCGATCCAGGCCCCGGTCGCCGCCTCGAAGAGGCGTTGGAACTCGGCCTTCGTCGGCTCGCCGACGAGGTCGTGCGGGTGCGCGGCGAGCACCGCCAGGAAGTCGAACTCGTCCCAGCCGGCGTCGACCACCAGGTCGGCGGACGCCCAGCCCGCCGCCGCAGCACAGGTCTCGGCCGTCTCCCGGTGGCGGCGCATCGCACCACCGATGATCGTGTCCACCGCGATGTTCCGCGCCGCGAGGTTCTCCCCGAGCAACCGGGACTGCTCGAAACCGAGGGGGGACAGCGCGTCGTAGTCCTCGGAACCGAACGAGGCCTGGCCGTGCCGGACCAGCAGGATCTGACCCATCAGCGCCCGCCCGTCACAGGCGGCCGTCGATGACGCGCAGGCAACGGTCCTCGTAGTAGTGGACGGCCTGGCCGAACATCGCGTACATCTCGTTGGTGGTCTGGCCGTGGAAGTAGCGGTAGTAGATCTGCTGGGCGATCACCGCGAACCGGAACAGGCCGTAGACCTCGTAGAACTTCCACTCCTCCGGGGTGACGTCGAAGCCCATCTGCTCGCAGTAGTACTCCACGAACTCGGCCCGCGAGAACATCCCGGGCAGGTTGCTCGGCTGGCGGCGGACGAGCTGGAAGCCCTCGTCGTCGGTCGGGGTGACCCAGTAGGCGAGGGTGCCGCCGAGGTCCATCAGCGGGTCCCCCAGGGTGGCCATCTCCCAGTCCAGGACCCCGATGATCCGGGCGGGCTGCCCTGCCAGGACCTCGGGCCCGAGGATCACGTTGTCGAAGCGGTAGTCGTTGTGGATCACGCAGTTGGCCACGTCGGCCGGCATCCGCTCGGCGAGCCAGTCCATCACCGTCGCGAAGCCGGGGGCGTCGTCGGTGATCGCGTTGCGGTAGCGACCGGACCAGCCGGTGATCTGGCGCTCCACGTAGCCGGAGCCCTTGCCCATCGCGGCGATCTCGGGGATCGCGGTGTCGACCCGGTGCAGCTTGATCAGGGTGTCGACGAAGGTCTTGTTGAGCTCGCGCGCGGACGATTCGTCGAGAACCAGGTCCGGCGGCAGGTCCCGTCGGGGAATGACCCCGTCAAGTCGTTGCATCACGTAGAACTCCGAGCCGATCACGGACTCGTCGTCGCAGAACGCGATCATCTCCGGGACCAGGCCGAAGGGCTCCTTCAGCGCCGACTGGATCCGGAACTCCCGGCCCATGTCGTGGGCTCCCGCCGCCTTCTTGCCCCGCGGCGGACGCCGCAGGATCAGGTCCTGCTCAGCGGTCCGCAACGAGTAGGTCAGGTTGGAGGCACCGCCACCGAACTGCTGGATCGCGACCTCCCCGGAGAGGTCGACCCCGTGGCCTGCCAGCCAGGACCGCACCGCCTCCAGGTCGAACGCGTCCTCCTCGCGGACCGAGGAGGCCCCTTCGATGTCACCCATGTCAGCCCATCGCGTTCAGTCGGGCGGCCTGCTTGCGCATCACCGCGTCGTACGCCGCCCGGTCGGCGACCTTGAGCCCGTACGCCGCCCGGGCGGCCTCGTCGGGGAGGATCACCGCGTCGCCGGCCTCGATGCCGGCGAGCACAGCAGCCGCGATGTCGTCGGCGCTGACCGGCGAGCTGGCCACCAGGGCGCCGATCACCGACCCGACGGCCACGTCGGTGCCCATCGCGTTGGCCTCCATGTTCTCGATCAACGCGGTCCGGAAGTACGACGGGCAGACCACGTGCGCGGTGACCCCGTACTCGGCGAGCTCGTGTCCGGTGGTCTCGGTCAGCGCGACGACGGCAGCCTTCGTCGCGTTGTACGACGCCATCCCGGCGGGGTGGACCAGGCCGGCCAGCGAGGCGGTGTTCACGATCGTGCCGCTGCCCTGCGCCTTCAGCATCGGTACGAAGGTCCGGGTCCCGCGGACCACACCGAAGAGGTTGATCTCGGTGATCCACTGCCACTCGTCCATGCCGGCGACGTCGAGCCGCCCGCCGCCGGCGACCCCGGCGTTGTTGATAAGCAGGTCGAGCCCGCCCCAGCGCTCGGTGACCCGGGCCAGGGCCGCGGCCCAGTCGTCCTCCGACCGGACGTCGAGGGTGAGGTACTCGACGCCGTCGACCGGCGCGGCCGGCGGGTTCACGTCGCCGCTGATCACCTCGTCGCCGCGGGCGACCAACGCCCGGCAGAGCGCGTCACCGAGGCCGGAGGCGCCACCGGTGACGAGGGCGCGCCGCGTCACGACCGGTGCTTCCCGATCTCGATGCGCGCCACGACGCCGCGGTGCACCTCGTCCGGACCGTCAGCGAGGCGGAGCGCCCGGGCGTTGGTCCACATCGCCGCCAGCGGGAAGTCCTGGGAGAGGCCGCCGCCACCGTGCAGCTGGATCGCCAGGTCGATCACCTGCTGGGCGACGTTCGGCACGATCACCTTGATCTGGCTGACCTCGGAGAGCGCGTTCAGCGGTCCGCCCACGTCCAGCTTCCAGGCGGCGCACTGGACCAGGAGCCGGGCTTGGTCGATGGCGATCCGAGCGTCCGCGATCCGTTCCGGGTTGCCGCCGAGCTTGACCAGCGGCTTGCCGAAGGCGGTCCGCGAGAGGCCCCGCTTGATCGCCAGCTCGAGGGCGACCTCGGCCTGACCGATCAGCCGCATGCAGTGGTGGATGCGACCCGGGCCGAGGCGGCCCTGGGCAATCTCGAAAGCCCGACCCTCGCCGAGCAGGATGTTCGCGGCGGGCACCCGGACGTCGTCGAAGGAGACCTGGCCGTGTCCGACGGGCTCGTCGAAGACGTTCATCGTGGAGAGCATCCGGTCGATCGTCACGCCCGGGGTGTCGACCGGGACCAGCACCATCGTGTGCCGGTGGTGGCGGTCGGCATCCGGGTCGGTGAGGCCCATGAAGACCAGGATCTTGCAGTCCGGGTGACCGATGCCGGTGGTGAACCACTTGGTCCCGTTGATGACCACCTCGTCGCCGTCCACCACGGCTGTGGCCGCCATGTTGGTGGCGTCCGAGGAGGCCACCTCCGGCTCGGTCATCGCGAAGCCCGACCGGATCCGACCGTCGAGCAGCGGCTCGAGCCAGGTGGCCTTCTGCTCCTCGGTGCCGTACTTGAGGAGCACCTCCATGTTCCCGGTGTCCGGGGCGTTGCAGTTGAAGACGTACGGCGCCAGGAAGGTCGCCCGGCCCATCAGCTCGGCGAGCGGGGCGTAGTCGGAGTTGCTCAGGCCGGCGCCGCCGTGGGTGCCGTACTGCTCGGCGTACGGCTGGTCGTGGCCGACCGGGAGGAAGAGGTTCCACAGGCCGAGGGCCCGCGCCTTGGCGCGGAGCTCACCGAGGATCGGGGACTCGGCCCAGGTGCCGGCCTCCCGCGACGCGGCCACGTCGCGGTGGTAGGCGTCGTGGACGGGCTCGATCTCGTCGGTGATGAACGCGGAGACCAGGGCAGCGAGCTCAGCGGCTCGAGGAGACGGAGAGAAATCCATGACGCTGACAGTAGCGCTGTCACGGTGGGGACGCGACGTGCGGGCTGCGCCCACGTGCAGGGGCAGGCGCTCAGTTGCAGGCGCTGGTGACGGTCCGGCCGTTGCGTGCCGAGACCATCCCGGGCGTGAAGCTGAAGACCGCGTCGTCGTCCTGACCGGCGGCGGTGCGAATGTCGGCGGTGACGATGCTCTGCTGACCCGGCTCCAAGGAGATCGGTACGAAGGCGACCGGCCGCCCGCGGTGCAGGTCGGAGGTGATCGAGCGGGTCTCGCCGTCCACCTTGAGCGAGGTGACCTGGCCACCGGCCGGGGCGTAGATGCGCAGGTTGAACGCGATCGTTCCCTGCGGCGCGAACTCACCGGTCCCGAGCACGTAGGGGCCCAGGCCCTTGAAGTTGGTCGGCATCGTCGACTCGAGCGCCAGCGAGGCCCGCAGGTCCTGGGCACGGCCCCGCCGGCAGTCGACGGCGGTGACCGAGGTCCGGTAGCGCAGGTAGTAGTCCATCTTCCCGGCGACGGTGTCGTTCAGGTAGATCCCGACCTGGGGAACGGCGCCGGTGTCGCCGGGGAGCACCCCGCCGACCGCAGTCCCGGTCAGCCGGGCCTGCTCGGCGTCGTCCGCCGCCCACAGCAGCACCCGGTGCTCGTTGGCGGCCGTGGCCAGACCCTTGATCGCCTGCTGCTGGTCGCCCTGCCCGCCCATCACCGCGTCGAAGATCCGGCGCGCCGCGTTCTCGAAGAACTCGTCCTGCTCCCCCGGGCTCCGGATCTGCCGGTAGACCTGGTTCAGCAGGATCGGTGCGACGCTGTCGGCCGTCAACGAGATCCCGTTGGAGACCTGGATCGGGCCGGTGCCCTGCATCAGGTAGCCGAGCGCGACCGGGTCCACCGAAACCACCCCGTCGACCTCGATCCCCAGCTTCTGCTTCACCATCGCGCGAGCGATCTGGGCCGACTCGGCGAAGTCGGGGCTGAAGTTGATGTCGCGGAAGTCGGCGGCCATCCGCGCGCCGTACTGCTGGGTGGTGTCCTGGGGAAGCTCGAGGACCGGGCCGCTGAACGGGTTGATGTCACCCGCCGAGCCCTGCCACTGCATCGTCAACCGGCCGCCTTCGGCGTGCAGGACGGCGAGCGAACCCGGGAGGCCGCCGGAGGCGCGCAGCTCGGCTGGGTTCTGGATCATCAGCAGGTAGTCCCGCTCGCCGCCCTTGCCGAGCATCGCCGGGAGCAGGTCGAACGCGGTCGCGGTCGCGTTCGCTGCGGACCGGGCGTCGTCGATCTGGTCCTGCAGGTCCGCGACGAGGTCGTTGAACGGGAAAGTCAGCCGGCCGGGTCGGATCTCGTCCAGGTCGCGACCCGCTTGCTCGATCGAGGCCGCGGCCCGGCGCACGTCGGGCGTGAGCCGCTCGATCTCGGGCAGGTTGATCTTCCCCGCGACCGGGCGGAAGGTCCCGTTGTCGACGGCCTGGCTCAGCTGGAGGGCGATCGGGGCGTTGATCCGTGTCGCGGTGTCGAGCACCTCGGAGACGGTCTGGACGGCCCCGATGTTGCGGCCCAGGTACGGGATCTTGCGACCCAGGTCCCAGAGGAACCCGTCGGTCCGGTCGTGCGCGTCGTGCGTGTGCTCCTGCAGCTCGGCGAGCGCCCGGGTCGCCCCGTCGAAGTCACCTTCGGAGATCCGTTCCTGGACGACCTCGGCACGGTCCCGAGCGTCGAGGAGCGCGCGCGAGGCGCTGAACGCCTGCCAGGCGAAGATCCCCACGACGACCAGAGCCACCAGCACCAGACCGGTGGCGATCCGACGACGCGACGAACCGAGCTGCGCGATGATTCCCACGGGGGGAAGACTAGGCGGTCGGGACCGGAAGCTCGGCTTCCTCGGCACGACGGCGAGCCACCGCCACCGCCGTGGCACCGGTCAGCACGAGCACCAGGCCGCTGAGCAGCACCGCCCGGTTCGGCCCGCCGGTACCCGGCAGGTCCCCGCTGGTGCCGCCGGCCGGGGCCGCGACACCGCTGACGCCGGGCCGGACGGTGATCGCGACCGTCTGCTGCCACGAGGCTGCACCCGCCTTGGCCGCGACGTCCGCGGGGTCGACGTAGGTGCAGGTGCCGACGAGGTCGATCTTCTCGATCTCGGTCACCTCGGGGGCGACGTAGGTGGTCTGGAACGTGGTGCCGTTGCCCTGCCGCGCCTGGCCGTTCCACTCGAGGTCCCAGGCGCAGTCGACGTTGGCCGCGGCGGTGGCGGTGAACGACTCACCGCCGACGAGGACCTGCCGGTCGACGGTCAGGCTGTGCTGGACGTCGGGGTAGGCCTGCGCGGCACCGGTGAATCCCAGAATGCCCAGGAGCGCGGCAATTGCCGCAACGGCGGCAAATCCGAACTTTGTCATGAGCTGTCTCCCAGAACGACACAAGTAGCGGTCCAGAGGGTCCCCCCGGATCCTCTGGCGTCACTCGGCTCAACGAGACGTCCGGAATGAGGTTACGGACCGGTTCCGTAAATTCGGTGTTACCGGAGTCCGGACGTGCTCGGGACAGAAGCGTGTCGATGAGGCATGGTTGGCTCTGTTTCCGCGCCCTCACCGGTGCGCTTCCCGACATCGGAGAACGTGATGAAGAAGGCCGTACCGGCCGCGCTCGGCGCCCTCCTCCTGCTGCTGGCGACCGCCTGCGGGGGAGACGACGCCGACACCAACGACGCGCTGAACGCCACCATCATCAGCTCCATGTCCGAGGCCATCACCTCCCCGGACGGGATCCTGGACGCCGAGGCCGCCGCGTGCGTCGCCAACCGGTTCGTCGACGAGGTCGGCGCCGAGGAGCTGCTGGAGACGCAGGTCGTCTCCGCGGACGGTTCCTACAACGAGAACGGCGCCAACGTCGAGGCCGACACCTCGCGCGCGTACGCCGACGCCGTGCTCGCCTGCGTCGACGAGGACGCGGCGGCCACGAAGATCCGGCAGAACCTGATCAAGGGCTCCGCGTCCAGCTCGCTCTCGCCGAAGGACGCGACCTGCTTCATCACCAAGCTCGTCGCCACCGCGGGGATCCCCAACCTGATGTCCTCCCAGGTCGTGACCGACACCGGCGAGATCAACCAGAACGCTGCGGACCCCGACCTCGCCACCGCCGAGAAGTCCACCGCCGCGCTGCTCGAGTGCATCGACTACTACGCCCTCTACACGAAGGAACGGGCCGCGGAGAACAAGGACCTCGACGCCGCGAAGTTCCTGGCCTGTCTGCGGCGGACCGTCCCCGAGTCGCTGTGGAGCAAGTTCCTGACCTCGGTGACGGCAGAGACGGCTGACCAGCCGGCCCTGACGGCCAAGGTCAGCGAGAAGACCGAAGCCTGCACGAAGCTGGCGACCGCGAAGTAGCCCGACCGACGGCGGACCGGCCCGGGGCTAGCTGGCGACGACCGCGATCACCCGGGCCCGGAAGACCGGGTCCGCCCAGGCCGCCGCCGTGGTCCGCAGCCGGTACGCCGACCAGCAGGCGAACGGGACCGCGACCAGCGCCGGGAACCACCACGCCGACGCCGTCGACGTGGCCGCGAAGACCATCCCGAGCAGGGTGGTCTTGGTGGCCAGCCGGGCGCTGTAGCCCGCCATCACGACCGGCGGGGCGGGGGTCGCCCGAGCACTGCGCAGGTCGACGGAGTACGGGTGCGCCACCGACCAGCGCAGCGAGGTGTCGACAACCTGGGCGGAGACCACCAGCAGCGCCACCACCACGGCGACTGCCTCGGTCGGTGTGGGTGCGCCCGCGCGGAGGGCGGCGAGCAGGATCGTCAGGCCACCGGCGACCAGCAGCACCTCGAAGAGGACCACCACCTTGGCGGTGAAGACGACGGTCGGGGGGACCGGGAGGCTGTCGCGCCAGAGCGCACCGCGACCGTCGAGGCACCAGGCGTTGACGCCGAAGAGCAGCGCTCCACCGGAGGCCACCAGGCCGGGGAGGATGATCACCACGTCCCAGGTGAGCGCACCGGCCACCGCGACGGCGCCCGGCATCATCCCGAGGACCAGCAGTCCGCGGCGCAGCGGCACCGAGCGCCAGATCGAGGCACGGTCCACCCGGACCATCGCGACCAGGTCCGAACGCGGGTTGGGCGGCGGCTCCCGGTGGCCGGACTCCATCCGGAGCTCTTCGCGCTGCGGGCGGTGCAGGGCCCACCGGGCCGGCACCAGGCCGAGCAGTACGGAGGCCACCACGAGCAGGACCAGGATGCCGACCGACAACGACCAGCGCTCCCACGCACCTCCCGGTGCGTAAGCCGCAGCCAGCAAGATCTCCACGGTCGGGCTGCGGTCCAGCAGAGCGGTGAGGTTCTCCGTCACGATCAGCACCACGGCTACCGCGGCGACCGCACCGGCCAGGACCCGCGTGACCAGGACGCCGTGCCGACCTCTGCGGAGACCCTCGTACACCCAGGCGACGACCTGGCCCGCCGCGGTCGCCAGCGCGATCCACAGCAGCACCGGGACCGTGGACGCAGCCAGCTGGTCGGGACCCAGCACGTACGCCGTCAGGCCCAGGATGGTCCAGGCCTGGATCAACCAGGCGATGTTGAGCGGCGCCATCAGCAGCGCGCCGAGGTGCTCGGTGACCGTGGAGATCGGGAACGCCACCGCCTGATCCCGGGGGATCAGCTCGCGGCCGCCTCCCGACGTGGTCGCGGCGAAGAAGGCGAGCACCAGGAAAGCAAGGTAGAAGGTCGGCAGGATCGTGATGAGGTCGCTGATGCTGCGGCTGTTCAGCGGGTCCTGCAGATGCGCCGGGATGACGATCGCAGCCACCGTGAGCAGCAGGACCAGGGCACCCGCCGCCCACAGCCGACGCTTCGACGTCGCGCCCAGGCCGGACCGCCGGAAGGCCAGCAGCGCCCTGAGGTCCGCGATCCCGACGCGGAGCTCAGTCGAGGAGAGCTCGGTACGCACGGGCACCGTCCTCCCCGACGAGCCCGTCGGAGTCCAGGGCGGCGACGGCCGATCCCCCGCGCAGGACCAGGGCGTCCTCGCAGACGTCCATCGCCAGCTCGCGCAGGTGGGTCGAGACCAGGACGGCGGCGCCGCGGGACTTGGCGTCCGCGATCACCTGCTGGGTCGCCTCGACCCCGAGCGGGTCGACCCCGTCGAACGGCTCGTCCAGGAGCAGCACCGCCGGCTCGTGGAACGCGGCCAGCACCACCGAGAGCCGTCGTCCCATGCCGTGGCTGAACCCGCCGGTGACCCGGTGCGCGGCGGCACCCAGGTCGAAGCGCTCCAGGAGGTCCTGGGCCCGGAGCTCCCAGTGCTCCATCCGGCGCAGCCGCGCCGCGAGCTGGAGGTGCTCCCACGGCGTCGCTCGCGGCACCAGACCGCCGACGTCGGGGCAGAACCCGGTCAGCCGCTTCACCACCAGCGGCTCGACCCGGACGTCGAGCCCGTCGACCAGGACCTCGCCGGCGCTCGGCGGGATGACCCCGGCCAGAACACGCATCGTGGTGGACTTGCCGGCGCCGTTGCGCCCGAGCAGAGCGGTGGCCCGACCGCCGTACGCCGAGATGTCGATGCCGCGGACGGCCTCGACGGATCCGAACCGCACCCACAGGTCGCGGATCCGGATGCGCTCGGCAGCCCCTCCCTCGACAGTCACCCAGGCATTCTCGTGCACCGGTGGTAACCGCGCGGCGCGAATGTCCGTTTTCATGGGGGAGCACGGACGCCGCGCCGGACCAGTGGTCCGACGCGGCGTCGTGGTCCGATCAGGCGGGGAAGGTCCCACCGTTCTCGGCGACCGCGACCAGGCTGGCCGGCGGCTCGAACCGCTCGCCGTACTTCGCGGCCAGCTCGCGGGCCCGGGCAACGAAGCCGGCCGGGCCGCGCCCGGTCTTCCCCTCGAAGCCGTTGATGTACTGGATCGCACCACCCTTGACGGCCGGGAAGCCGATGCCGAAGATCGAGCCGATGTTGGCCTCGGCGGCGGAGTGCAGCACACCCTCGTCGAAGCACTTCACGGTCTCGATCGCCTCGACCACCAGCTGCCGGTCCTGGATGTCCTCGAACGGGATCTGCTCCTCCGCGACCGGGAACGTCTCGGCCAGGCCGGGCCACAGGCCGGTCCGGTTGCCGTTCTCGTCGTACTCGTAGAAGCCCTTGCCGATCAGCTTGCTGGAGCGGCCCGCCGCGATCATCGTGTCGATGACCTTCTCCGACGGGTGCTCGACCCAGGTACCGCCGTCGCGCTCGGTCGCCTCGATCGACGCCTTGCGGATCTTGTACATCAGCTCCATGTTCAGCTCGTCGCTGATCTGGAGCGGTCCGACCGGGTAGCCGGCCATCGTGGTCGCGCGGTCGATCGACTGCGGGTGCACACCCTCGGCGAGCATCGAGATGCCCTCGTTGATCTGGGTGCCGATCACTCGCGAGGTGTAGAAGCCGCGGCTGTCGCTGACGACGATCGGGGTCTTCTTGATCAGCTGCACGATGTCGATCGCCTTGGCGGTCGTCTCGTCGGTGGTCTCGGCGCCGCGGATGATCTCCACCAGCGGCATCTTGTCGACCGGCGAGAAGAAGTGCAGACCGATGAAGTCGGCCGGCCGGTCCACGCCGGCCGCCAGCTCGGTGATCGGCAGCGTCGAGGTGTTCGAGCAGAGCAGCGCGTCAGCGTTGATGTGCTCGGCGATCTCGGCGAAGACCTTGTTCTTCAGCGCCGGGTCCTCGAAGACCGCCTCGATGACCAGGTCGCAGCCCTTGGCGTCGGCCGGGTTGTCGGTCGGCAGGATCCGGTTGAGCAGGTCGTCGGACTTCTCCTGGGTCAGCTTGCCGCGGGAGACCGCCTTCTCGTTGAGCTTCTGCGAGTAGGCCTTGCCCTTCTCGGCCGCCTC
This sequence comes from Marmoricola sp., assembly GCA_041618295.1. Lineage (GTDB taxonomy): Bacteria > Actinomycetota > Actinomycetes > Propionibacteriales > Nocardioidaceae > Marmoricola. The sequence continues at coordinate 37,348 of JBFJNH010000017.1, read as the reverse complement.
GATCGTGACGTCCTTGAGCACGACCTCCAGGCCGGCTCGGGCGCAGACGTAGGCGATGCCCGCGCCCATCATCCCGGCACCCAGGACGAGCACCTTGGTCGGCTGGAACTTGTCGTAGCCGGCCGGACGCAGCGAGCCCGAGTTGATCGCCTGCAGGTCGAAGAAGAACGCCTGGATCATGTTCTTCGCGGTCTGGCCGGTGGCCAGCGAGGCGAAGTACCGGGACTCGATCTTCTCCGCGTTGGCGAAGTCGACCTGGGCGCCCTCGACGGCCGCAGCCATGATGGCCTCGGCCGCCGGCATCCGGACACCCTTGAGCTGCTTTCGCAGGATCGCCGGGAAGGCGGGAAGCATGCCGGCCAGCGACGGCGAGGACGGCGTACCGCCCGGCATCTTGTAACCCGGCTGGTCCCAGGGCTGCGCCTTGGCGTCGTCGTTGTCCTTGTTGTCCAGGACCCACTTCTTGGCCGCGGCGAGGAGCTGGTCGGCCGGGACGACCTCGTGGATCAGGCCCTTCGCCTGGGCAGCGGCCGCCTGGTAGCGCTGGCCCTGCAGCAGGACCTCCATCAGCGCGGTCTGGATGCCGAGCAGCCGGACGGTACGGGTCACGCCACCGCCACCCGGGAGCAGACCGAGGGTCGACTCCGGCAGACCGATCTCGAGCCGGACGTCGGCGGCGATCCGGTGCCGGAACGCCAGGGCGATCTCGAGGCCGCCGCCGAGCGCGGCGCCGTTGATCGCGGCGACCGTCGGTACGCCGAGGAGCTCGATCCGGCGCAGCTGCGCCTTGACCGCCTGGCTCTGGTCGTAGATCTCCTGCGCCTGCTCGGGCTGGACCGCGATCAGGGCGTTCAGGTTGCCGCCGGCGAAGAAGGTCTTCTTCGCCGAGGTGATCACCACGCCGGTGATCGAGTCCTTCTCGGCCTCCAGCCGGGTGACGGCCTCGTCCATCGAACGGCCGTAGAGCTCGTTCATCGTGTTCGCGCTGGCGGTGGGGTCGTCCAGCGTCAGGACGACGATCCCGTCGGCGTCCTTCTCGTACTTTACTGCGGATTCAGACATTGCTTTCCTTAAGAAGAGTGATGGCTTGGTCTGCCGTCTCACCAGGTTTCGACACGCTCTTCACGACCTCGTTCCTCGGTCGTGGACGCTGCTCAACCACCGATGAGCTCGGCTGACCTCGTTCCTCGGTCAGACGAGCTCGACGATGGTGGCGATGCCCATGCCGCCGCCGACGCAGAGCGTGGCGAGGCCGCGCTTCAGGTCGCGACGCTCGAGCTCGTCGATGAGCGTGCCGAGGATCATCGCGCCGGTCGCTCCGAGCGGGTGGCCCATCGCGATCGCACCGCCGTTGACGTTGGTGATCTCGTCGGAGATGCCCATGTCGCGCATGAACCGCATCGCGACGGCGGCGAACGCCTCGTTGATCTCGAAGAGGTCGATGTCCTTGGTCTTCAGGCCGGCCTTGGCGAGCGCCTTGCGGGCCGCCGGGGCCGGACCGGTGAGCATGATCGTCGGGTCGGCGCCGGAGACGGCGGCCGAGACGATCCGGGCCCGCGGGGTCAGCCCGAGGTCCTTGCCGACCTGCTCGGTGCCGAGGGCGACCAGGGCGGCGCCGTCGACGATGCCCGAGGAGTTGCCGGCGTGGTGGACGTGGTTGATCTTCTCGACCCAGTGGTACTTCTGCAGCGCCACGTCGTCGAAGCCCATGTCGCCGTGCATCTGGAAGGACGGCTTCAGGCCGGCGAGCGACTCGACCGAGGTGCCGGGCTTGATGAACTCGTCCCTCTCCAGGACGGTCAGGCCGTTGAGGTCCTTGACCGGGATCACCGAGTTGTCGAAGAGACCGTTGGCCTGCGCCTTGGCGGCCCGGGCCTGTGACTCGGCGGCGAACGCGTCCACGTCCTCGCGGCTCCAGCCCTCCAGGGTCGCGATCAGGTCGGCACCGATGCCCTGCGGGACGAACGAGGCTGCGAACGCGGTGGCGGGGTCGGAGGCCCAGGCGCCACCGTCGGAGCCCATCGCGACGCGCGACATCGACTCGACACCGCCGGCGAGGATCAGGTCCTCGAACCCGCTGCGGACCCGGCCCGCGGCCTGGTTGACGGCCTCGAGGCCGGAGGCGCAGAAACGGTTGAGCTGGACGCCGGCGACGGTGTCGGGCAGGCCCGCGGCGAGCGCGGCGGTCTTGGCGATGTCGCCGCCCTGGTCACCGATCGGCGAGACGACGCCGAGGACCAGGTCGTCGACCCGGTTCGGGTCGAGGTTCGGGTTGCGCTCCTGGATCGCGTCGAGGAGGCCGACCACGAGGTCGACAGGCTTCGTTCCGTGGAGCGAGCCGTCCTTCTTGCCCTTGCCGCGCGGCGTGCGGATGGCGTCGTACACAAAAGCTTCGGGTTGTGCCATGACCGTCCCAACTAGTCGTTGATTGGTAGAGCGTTGAATGGGTGAGCTGGGTGCTCGGGTAATTCTCGGCGGACACGCCGGAAGAAGGCACCGCCGCACCCATTGTGACAGTAAAACTGTCAGCGTCAATGGGCGGCTCCTTGTGGGCTACCTCACCCCGGTTTGCGCCGCCGGGAGACTAGGTCCATGACCTGGAAGCGGATCGCGGTGCTCGTCGCGCTCGTGCTGGCCACCGGGGTGGCCGTCGTGGTGGTCCGCTACCAGGTCGCGGCCGACTGCACGGTGACCGTCGACGGGCGCGCAGTCGACCTCGACCGAGCCGAGGCCGAAGCGGCCGCCGTCGCGGTCGCGGGCGTCGTCCGACGGTCCGGCAGCGCGGACGACGCCCGCGCTGCGGTCGCGACCAGCGTCGACCTCGGGCCCGCCGGGGTACGGGTCGTCGCCGCGGCGCTCAGCGGACGCGAACGAGCCGCCCTGGTCTGCAAGCACGGCGGTGCCGCCGAGACCGAGTCGGACCGCCTCGACGAGGTCGGCCTGACCGCACGGGCGCGCCGGGTCCGCGCCGACCTGGAGGCACGGTTCGGCGACCTCCCCCTCGGCGGCTTCGCCCCGGGCGGGGTCAGCACCGGGCACATGCGCGGCTCGGCGCACTACCAGGGGCGCGCTCTCGACGTCTTCTTCCGACCCGTCACCGAAGCCAGCAAGGCCCGAGGCTGGGCGCTCGCCCAGTTCCTGGTCGCGCACGCCGCGCGCCTGGAGGTCAGCACGGTGATCTTCGACGGTCGGATCTGGACGGCACGACGGGCGTTCCAGGGGTGGCGCGACTACGAGATCGCAGCCAACGGCCGGAGCAAGGCCGTCGTGAGCGTGCTCGAGCACCGCGACCACGTGCACGTCGACGTCGCCGACTGAACGGCCGGTCGGCGCGGATCCTGGGACCTTCTACCTTCCGGAGCCTCCGCAGGGCGTGCAAGGCTGGAGTACGACTGCGACGAGGAGGCTGGCCATGGACGCGGAGAACCCGATCAGCGAGATGACGGCGGACGAGTGCTGGGAGATGCTCGCCAGCCACAGCTTCGGCAGGCTCGCCTTCCACCTGGGCCCGGAGGTCCACCTGACCCCGATCAACTACGCGGTCGAGGGGCGCAAGCTGCTCTTCCGGACTGCACCGGGCAACAAGCTCGTCGGGGTCGAGATGAACTCCGACGTGGTCTTCGAGATCGACGAGTACGACGCCGTCAGCGCCCGCAGCGTGATCATCCGCGGGGTCGCCCGGCGCCTCGACGAGGACCAGCAGCACCGGGCCGACGCGGTCCCGCTGCACCCGTGGGTGCCGACCCAGAAGTACGAGGTCGTCGAGATCGACCCCGACGAGGTCACCGGCAGGGCGTTCTTCCTCGACACCACCGGCTGAGCCGTCCGCGGGGCCGGTTCAGGCAGCGGTGGTGACCTCGGCCCGACGCCGCGCCAGCTGCTTGTCGCGCGCCTCGATCGCCCGGCGTACCTTCGGCCCGCCGGTGGTCATCTTGTAGAGCTTGGCGAGCTGTGCCGGAGCGTTCTTCGCGTTGGTGTCGGCGAGCCAACCGTTGGGCAGCGAGAGCCGGACGATCTTGTGCCAGGCCGAGTAGACCTGCTTCGGCATCGAACCCGTGGTGTAGGTCAGGCCGTACCTGTCGAAGAGCGCCTTCACCTTGGGCGCGACCTCGGCGTACCGGTTGCTCGGCAGGTCGGGGTAGAGGTGGTGCTCGATCTGGAAGCTGAGGTTGCCGGTCATCATGTGCAGCAGCGGGCCGCCGGAGATGTTCGCGGAGCCGAGCATCTGGCGCAGGTACCACTCGCCGCGGGTCTCCCCCTCGATCGACTTCTTCTCGAAGGTCTCGACGCCCTCGGGGAAGTGACCGCACATGATCACCGAGTGCGTCCAGAGGTTGCGCACGACGTTCGCCGTGACGTTCGCGGCCAGGGTCGGCAGGAACGAGCCGGTCGGGATCGACAGGGCCGGGTGCACCAGGTAGTCCTTGGTCGCCTGCTTCCGGATCTTGCCGAGGGTGCGCTTCACGCCGGTCTTGAACTCCTCGCTGCGCTTCTCCTTCGGGATCGACAGGTTCTTGCCGAGCTCGAGGTCGTAGGCCGCGATCCCGTACTCGAAGATGCAGGCGTTGATGAAGTTCCACAGCGGCTGCGCCAGGTAGAACGGCATCCAGCGCTGGTCCTCGTCGACGCGCATGATCCCGTAGCCCAGGTCGTTGTCCTTGCCGACGACGTTGGTGTACGTGTGGTGCAGCTCGTTGTGGGAGTGCTTCCACATGTCCGACGGGGTGGCGTTGTCCCACTCCCAGGTGGTCGAGTGGATCTTGGGGTCGCGCATCCAGTCCCACTGGCCGTGCATGATGTTGTGCCCGACCTCCATGTTGTCCAGGATCTTGGCGATGCTCAGCCCCGCGGTGCCTGCGATCCACGCGGGCGGGAAGATCGAGAAGAGCAGCAGCGCCCGGCTCCCGGCTTCGAGGCCGCGCTGGGTCTTGATCACCTTGCGGATGTACGCCGCGTCGGCGGCACCGCGGGTGTCGAGGACCTCCTGGCGGATGGCGTCGAGCTCGCGACCGAGGGTCTCGATGTCCTCCGCGGTCAGGTGCGCGATCGGGTTGTCGGCCTTCTTCTGGATCGTGGTCATGCTCGGTCTCCTAGGGTGCAGTCGCCAGCAGCGGCGTTGATGCAGGTCTGGATCGGGACTCCGCCGTCGGCGGAGGAGATCGGATCGGCCGTGGTGATGGCGCCGTTGCGCAGGTCGCGGACGGCGCCTTCCTTCAGAGGCAGGACGCAGCCGAAGCAGACGCCCATCCGGCAGCCGCTGGGCATCAGCGCACCGGCGGACTCGGCGACGTCGAGCAACGGGGTGGCGCCGTCGGCGTCGACGGTGATGCCGCCGACGGTGAGCGCGCCGCCCTCACCTGCCTCGACGAAGCCGGCCCGGAACTGCTCGGTGAAGAGCGTCAGGCCCAGGCACGCGTGGTGCGCCGCCAGCGCGTCGAGGAGGCCACCGGGTCCGCAGGCGTACGTCGTCCGCTCGGCCAGGTCGGGGACCAGGCCGGTCAGGTCGTTCACGTCGAGGACGCCGTGCTGGTCGTCGTACCGCGGGATCAGGGTGATCGCGCCGTGCTCGGCGAGCTCACGCAGGTTGTCGAGGAAGATCGAGTCGGGCTCGCTGGGGGCGACGTGGACCACGACGATGTCGAGGTCCTTGCTGCGCGGCAGGTCGAGGACACCGGAGTCGGTCACCGGGAACAGGTTGCGCAGCATCCCGATCACCGGGGTGACACCGGAGCCTGCGGTGACGAAGAGGAGGGGCGTCTCGGCGAGCTCGGCGGCCGAACCGGGGAGCACGAAGTCACCGGTCGCCTGCTCGAGGTGAACCAGGGTCCCCGGGCGAGCCTGGTGCACCAGGTGGTTGCTCACCTTGCCGTCGGGGACGGCCTTGACGGTGATCGAGATGCAGCCGTCGGCGCGCGGGCCGTGGGTCAGCGAGTAGGCACGCCACTCGCGGACACCGTCGACGTCGATCCCGATCCGCAGGTACTGGCCGGGGATGTGGCCGGCCCAGTCGGCACCGGGCTTGAGCACGACGGTGGCGGCGTCCCGGGTCTCCGGGGTCACCGAGACGATCCGGGCGCGGAGGTCGGTGCCCGGGCGCAGCGGCGCGACCAGGTCGAGGTAGTCGGCGGGCACCAGCGGGGTGGTCGCGGCCTCGGCGAGGCGGGCGAGCCGGGAGCCCAGGGATCGGCTCGGCGAGCGTCTCCGCACGGTGGGGCTCACTTCGAGACGGGCGGGGGCCGCCCTCCTCAGCACGGGCACAAGCGTGGTGGTCATGGTGCAAGCCTGACGGGGGCGCTGAGTAAAAGCATGACCTCAGAACGTGAATGTGACGGTACTATTTGTTCTCCGCGAACAAAGGAGGCGTCGATGGCACGCGAGTCGCTCGCCCGGGAGCAGATGGCGCTCCGCCTGCCGGCCGCCATTGCCTCGGAGATGCGCCGCGACATGGCCGGCGTCGCGGAGAAGACGATCGCCGCGGTGATCAGCGAGGTGCCCAGCTACCGCGACCCGTTCCGCGGCCGGATGGGTCGCAACATCGAGACCGCGGTCAAGGTCGCCCTCGACGGGTTCCTGGACCTCGCGTCGCGCCGCGAGGGCATCGACGCCGGCGAACAGATCGACGCGGTCCTGGAAGCGGCGTACGCGCTGGGCCGTGGGGAGGCCCGCAGCGGGCGGACCATGGACGCCCTGGCGCAGGCGTACCGGGTCGGTGCCCGGGTCGCCTGGCGAGAGATGAGCGCGGCGGCGGTCAACAGCGGTCTGGAGGCGACCCAGCTGGCCCGGCTCGCCGAGCTGGTCTTCGCCTACATCGACGAACTGTCCGACGCCAGCGTGAGCGGCCACGCCGACGAGCTCGCCACCTCCGGCCGGCTGCGGCAGCGGCGGCTGGACCGGCTCGCGGTCCGGCTCATCGAGGGCGCCCTCGAGGCCGACCTGGTCGCCGCCGCCGAACGCGCCGACTGGGAGCCGCCGGCCCTGCTGACCACGGTGGTGCTGCCCGACGTGAAGTTCCGTTCGCTACGCAGCCAGCTCGACCCGCGCGCCCTCCAGGTGCCCGAGGAAACCGCTGCGGTGGACCTGGGGACCGGGTTCACGGTGGTGCTCGTCCCGGTCGGGGCCGGGCGCGCCCGCGCGGCGATGCTGCGCGTGCTCGCGGGCGCCGATGCGATCGTCGGTCCGCCGCGCCCCTGGTCGCAGGTGCGGGCGTCGTACCTGCGGGTGGTCCGGACGCACCGCCTCGAGCTCCGCGGCGACACCGACCAGCACCTGGCTGCCCTGGTCGTCGGGGCAGACCCGGACGCCCGCGCCGACCTGCGCGTCAAGGTGCTCGCGCCGCTGTCCGAGCAGAGCGCCACGTCCCGGGAGAAGCTCACCGAGACCCTGCGGGCCTGGCTGCTCCACCAGGGGCGTCGCGACGAGGTCGCCGGGGCGTTGTTCGTGCACCCGCAGACGGTCCGCTACCGGATGGGCCAGCTCCGCGACCTGTACGGCGACCGGCTCACCGACCCCGAGTTCGTCCGCGACGCGGTCATCGCGCTGGGGTGACCCTTCGAGACGGTCGCAGAGCGACCTCCTCAGGGACCCCGTCGGCTGCCGGCGCTCGCCAGCCCCAACCAGGTGTGCGGGTTCCCGTCCCAGCACCATCCGAGCTTCGGAGCGCGTTCGCTGATCCACAGCGCCGGCACCCGGCGGTCCCCAGGCAGGCCGGTGCGGCGGGAGCCGGCGAGCATGAAGCACGTGTTCCTCTCCAGCAGTTCCGGCACCTGGGTGACCAGAGCGATGCCTTCGTCGATCGTCAACGGACTGCGGCCACGGGAGAGCACCACCGCCGTCGCGTCCTCGGGCCGGACGTTGCAGAACTCCTCGCCGCGCTCCACGTCGACGAGCAGGTACGCCGACGCCGGCGGTGTGCTGGCCCCGATCGGGTGGTACCGGGCCAGGTCGCCCTCGCCGTGGTTGCGGTCGATCACCCCGGGGCGGGTACCGGGACCCCGCGGACCGTGCAGCCGGAGCAGCGGAACGGTGTCCTCCGGGCGGACGTGCTCCCGGGTCACCACCACGACGTACGCGGCGTGGCCCGGACGCTCTGCCGTAGGGGCTGCGTCGAGGCGGTCGGCCGTCGCGCGCAACGGCTCGAGGAGCTGACGGAAGGCGGACTCGGTCAGCCCGGCGAGAGCGGGGTAGCCGAGCGAGACGAGGCGGTCGGTCTGGGAGTCGAAGGACGGAGCGAAGGTCGGGATGCGAAACCTCCAGGTTCGGGAACTGACTGAGTTTCAACGCACCGTCGGGCGCGGTGGTTCCCGGCCCTCACATCACCGAGGCGAGCCCGATGCCTGCGACCACCGCGACGACCAGACCGAGCACCCAGCTCCCGCTCGCCCAGGCGACCAGACCGAAGACGGCGACCAGGACGAGCACGAGCACCCCGAGGATGATCCACCCGGTGGCGAACTCCGGGTCGTGCCGGAAGCCCCTGCGCTCGTCCATGCTTGAGGCTACTCCGGCTGGACTGCCGCCCCGCTGGCGATCAGCGCGTCGACGTCCTCGATCCCCCAGGCGGTCAGGGCTTCACGGGTGTGCTGACCGGCACCCGCAGCGGGCGGCAGGCCCAGGGTGGCCTGCGTACGGGAGAACCGCGGCGCCGGCTGCGGCTGCATCAGCCCTTCGTGCTCGACGAAGACCTCACGGCTCTTCATGTGCGGGTGGTCGAAGGCCTCGCTCATCGGGATGATCGGCGCGACGCAGGCGTCGGTGCCGTCGAAGATCGCACACCACTCCGCCTGGGTCTTCTCGGCGAAACGGGCCGCGAAGACGGCGCGCAGCTCGTCGCCCTTCGTGAGGTCCCACCGGTCCGGCGCGGTCTCGCGGACGTCCAGCAGGTCGAGCAGGATCTCGTAGAACTGCGGCTCGAGGGCCCCGACCGACAGGTGCTTGCCGTCGGAGGTCTCGTAGATGTCGTAGTACGGCGCCCCGCCGTCGAGCAGGTTCGCAGCCCGCTCCTCGACGTAGTTGCCGCCGGCGAGGAAGGCCGCGGTCATCGCGTTGAGGTGCGCGGTGCCGTCGACGATCGCCGCGTCGACCACCTGGCCCTGCCCGCTGACCTTGGCTTCGAGCAGCGCGGCCAGGATGCCGACCACGAGGTACATCGAGCCGCCGCCGAAGTCGCCGACGAGGTTGGCCGGAAACTGCGGCCGTTCCTTGGTCTGGCCGAGCCCGAAGAGGGTCCCGGTGATGGCGATGTAGTTCATGTCGTGACCGGCCGCCTGCGACCAGGCGCCCGTCTGGCCCCAGCCGGTCATCCGGCCGTAGACCAGCCGCGGGTTCCGGGCGAAGCAGTCATCGGGCCCGATGCCCATCCGCTCGGTGACGCCCGGACGCATCCCCTCGACCAGGACGTCGGCGTCCTCGACGAGCGTGAGCACCGTCTCGACCGCAGCCGGGTCCTTGAGGTTGAGCGCGACGCTGGGCCGGCCGCGGTTGAGGAAGTCGTGGCTACCTCCGGTGAGCAGCTGCCCGCCGGGACGCTCGATCCGGATCACGTCGGCACCGAGGTCGGCCAGCAACGTGCAGGCGTGCGGGCTCGGCCCGATGCCCGCGATCTCGACGACCTTGATCCCCTTGAGCGGGCCGGTGCCCTGTCCCAGTTCAATTCCCATGGCGGGATCATGACAGGTTTACTGTCACGGTCGACAGGGTGTCCGTGGATTCCTGAAGTGCCCCACGCCCGGCAGAACTGCCCCCTAGGATCTGCCGGTGACCGACGAGCAGCCCACCCCGCCACCGTTCGCTCCGCCGACCTCGCAGCCGTACGCTCCGCTGCCCGCGTTCGACCCGACCTCTGCCAGTCCGCCGCCGCCGCCGACCGGTACCAACGGGTTCGCGATCGCCGCCTTCTGCCTCGGCCTGGTGGGAGCGATCCCGCTCGCCGTCATCTTCGGGATCATCGCTCTGGTCCAGGTGCGGGAGAGTCGGCAGAAGGGCCGCGGGTTCGCAGTGACGGGTCTCGTCCTCAGCGGACTGTGGGTCCTGATCATCGCCCTCGTCGTGATCGTGGGCCTGGCGGGTGAAGCCGACCGGGACAGCGACGGCGACATCGTCTCGAGCGGCAAGGTCGAGGTCACCGAGCTCGAGGTCGGTGACTGCGTCGCCGACGTCAACGACTTCGCGGAGGACGAGCTCGTCCTCACCCTCGACGCAGTTCCCTGCGCGGAGCAGCACGGCGCCGAGGTCTACGCGATCGTGACCCTCGACGACACGGCCTACCCCGGCGACGACGAGGTCTCCGCGCTCTCCGAGGAGCGGTGCGTCGACGAGCTCGAGACGGCGTCCCCCGAGGCGTTCGAGGACGAGACCTACGCGGTGATCTGGTTCCAGCCGACCGAGGACTCCTGGTCCGAGGACGACCGCGACCTGAGCTGCCTGGTCAGCACCGAGAGCCCCACGACGGGCTCGGTCCTGGACTGACCGGCCGAGCACGCCGTACCTAGCGGCGGTGACCGAGGCCACTATGCAACTAGTTGCATAGTGGCGGATTCGACGGCACAGTGGTCCCGTGGCCCTCGAACACGCGCTCCTGGTCGCCCTCAGCGAACGTCCCGCTGCCGGGCTCGAGCTCGCGCGCCGCTTCGACAAGTCGATCGGCTTCTTCTGGAGCGCCACCCACCAGCAGATCTACAAGGTGCTGCGCCGGATGGAGGACGACGGCTGGGTCACCGCGCGGATCGTCGAGCAGGCCGGCCGACCCGAGAAGCGGGAGTACACCGTCACCGACAGCGGCCGGCGGGCGCTCACGGACTGGATCTCCACCACCACCCCCCGGGCCGGGTTCCGCAGCGAGATCGCGGTCAAGATGCGGGCCGCGTCGTACGGCGACCGCCCGGCCCTGCTCGCCAACCTCGCCGAGCTGGTCGCCGACCACCGGACCCGGTTGGCGCACTACGAGGCGCTGGCCGAGCGGGACTACCCCGAACCCGACCGGCTCACCGGTCGTGACCTCGACACCTACCTGGTGCTGCGCGGCGGCATCCTCCAGGAGACCTTCTGGATCGCCTGGCTGAACGAGTACCTCGACGCCCACCGGGCACCCCACCCCACGGAGGACCGATGAACCCCTACCCGCACCTGCTCGAGCCGATCACCCTGGGCGGCCTGACCCTGCGCAACCGCGCCGTGATGGGCTCGATGCACACCGGCCTGGAGGACTACTTCTGGGACCTGCCGAAGCTCGCGGCGTACTACGCCGAGCGGGCCGCCGGAGGGGTCGGCCTGATCATCACCGGCGGGTACGCCCCCAACAAGCGCGGCTGGCTCAAGCCGTTCGCCAGCGAGATGACCACCCGGTTGCAGGCGCACCGGCACCTCCAGGTGACCGACGCGGTGCACGAGGTCGGCGGCGCGATCGCGCTGCAGATCCTGCACGCCGGGCGCTACGGCTACACCCCGTTCTCGGTCTCGGCGTCGGCGAAGAAAGCCCCGATCAACCCGTTCAAGCCGAGCGCGCTCTCCACCAAGGGCGTCGACCAGACCGCGACGGACTTCGCGAACAGCGCCGGACTGGCTCAGAAGGCGGGGTACGACGCCGTCGAGATCATGGGCTCCGAGGGCTACCTGATCAACCAGTTCCTGGCCGAACGGACCAACGAGCGGACCGACGAGTGGGGAGGCACTGCCACCCGCCGGATGCGGTTCCCCGTCGAGGTGGTGCGTCGTACCCGGGAGACCGTCGGCGACGACTTCCCGATCATCTACCGGATCTCGCTGCTCGACCTGGTCGAGGGCGGCCAGACCTGGGAGGAGGTGCTCGAGCTGGCGTTCCTGCTCGAGGACGCCGGGGCGACCGTCTTCAACACCGGCATCGGCTGGCACGAGGCCCGGGTCCCGACGATCATCACCCAGGTACCGCGCGGTGCCTGGACGTGGGCGACCGCCCGGCTGAAGAAGGAGGTCGCGATCCCGGTCTGCGCCTCGAACCGGATCAACACCCCCGAGCTCGCCGAGGAGATCCTCGCCGCGGGCAGCGCCGACCTGGTCTCGATGGCTCGTCCGCTGCTCGCCGACCCGGAGTTCCTGAACAAGGCGGCGGCCGACCGGGGCGACGAGATCAACACCTGCATCGCCTGCAACCAGGCCTGCCTCGACCACGTCTTCGCCAACAAGAAGGCCTCCTGCCTGGTCAACCCGCGCGCCTGCCGGGAGACCGAGCTGGTGCTGACGCCGACGGTCCGTCCCCGCGAAGTCGCCGTCGTCGGCGCCGGACCGGCCGGGTTGTCCGCCGCGGTGTCACTGGCCGAGACCGGGAACAAGGTCACCCTCTTGGAGAAGAACCCGCACCTGGGCGGGCAGTTCCGCCTCGCGATGGCGGTCCCCGGCAAGGAGGACTTCGCGGAGACGCTGCGCTACTTCACCCGCCGCTTGGAGGTCCTCGGCGTCGAGGTCCGGCTCGGGACCGAGGCGAGCCTGGAGGCCCTCGCCGGTTTCGACGAGGTCGTCATCGCCACCGGGGTCACTCCCCGGGTCCCGGCGATCCCGGGCATCGACCACCCCAAGGCCGTCCTGTACTCCGAGGTGCTCGACGGCTCGGTGGTCCCCGGCGAGCGGGTCGCGGTGATCGGTGCCGGTGGCATCGGCGTCGACGTCTCGGTCTTCCTGACCCACACCGAGGAGAACCTCGACGAGTGGCTCGCGCACTGGGGCGTCAGCGACCCCGACCAGGACGACCCGCACGCGAGCAGGGGCGGGCTGACCTACCCGACGCAGCGACGCGCCGCCCGCGAGGTGACCCTGATCCAGCGCAAGAGCTCGATGATCGGAAAGGACCTCGGCAAGACCTCGGGCTGGGCGCACCGGTCGGTGCTCAAGCAGTCGGGGGTGACCCAGATCAGCGGGGCGACCTACGACCTCATCGACGACGCCGGGCTGCACATCTCGGTCGACGGCAAGCCCCGGCTGGTCGAGGTGGACCACGTCGTGGTCTGCGCCGGCCAGGAGTCCGTCCGGGGCCTGTACGACGACCTCGTGGCCGCCGGTCGGCCGGTGCGGATCATCGGCGGTGCCGACGTCGCGGCCGAGCTGGACGCCAAGCGGGCGATCGCCCAGGGCGTGGAGCTGGCGGCCGGCTGACCCCGTTCAGTCGGTGGCTTCGGCACGCAGCCGGTAGCCGGTGAACGAGGCCACCAGCAAGGTGACCCCGGCGACCAGCACGCCCCCGATGACGCCCAACGATCCGTCGGTCCAGTCGCTGACCGCCTCAGGGACCACCAGGGTCAGGCCGATGACGGCGGTCGCCAGGTACGCCGAGTCCAGGCGGGACAGGTACAGCGCGACCGAGCCCGCCACCAGGACCACCATCAGGGCGTAGCCCACCGACTCGTGGCTGCTGGCCAGGCTGACCAGCTGCGCGCCGAAGAGCGCCAGGACCAGGCCGAAGGCACGGGCGGCGGACCGCTGCGCGAACGCGCCGACCTCGGCTGCGACCAACCAGACCAGCGCGAGCGCGGCCAGGGTGGACCCGACGTTCAGCGACTCGTCACCGTCCCAGCTCGGCGCCACGGTCGTGACGATCACGAAGGCGCCGCCCAGGATGCCGAGCTGGCCGATCGCGCTCGACGCGAGCCGGTAGCAGCCGATGGAGAGGAGCAGCGTCGTCGCCGCACCGATCGTCGCCGGCCAGTACACGTCGTCATAGGCCCGGTCGGACTCGGTGCCGGCGTACTCCAGCGCGAGCCCGACCGCGCAGCCGGCGAGGACCGCCGCTCCGGTCAGCAAGGTGCTGGCGAGCCGGATCCGCGAGGCCGACGGCGTCCGATCCGGACGGGCCACCATCCCGGCCACGGCGAGGACCAGGGCAACCACCGCGAGAGCGCCGACCTGTCCGGCCTCCCCGAGGTCCTCCCAGGTCTCGGCCAGGAAGAGACCACCGGCCGCCAGCACCAGCGCGGCTCCGAGATAGGCGATCACCTCGACCAGCTTCGGGAGCCCGGCGTTGGAGTCCGGTGCCTTCAGACCGGCGAGGACGGCGGCGCGGGCCCGTGCCCGGTCGGCTTCGGCGACCAGGCCGTCGGCGACCAGGCCGTCGACGACGCGGTCCGCGGATTCGTCAGGGTTCACGGCGTCAGCGTGGCAGGCACGTCGGCACCGACGCCAGTGCCTGAGGTCCCCGACACCACCGCCACGACGACGCCCGGCGCCTCGGCCTGAGCGGGCCGGGCCGCGCGGGAGGGCCCACGCGGGCCGTCAGACAAGCCATCTCAACCGGTCACAACGCCCAACTCAACGGTGCTCGGTGTCGTGCTCGTGCTCGCGGTGCGAGACCGGCTCCACCTGGAAGGTGGCGTGCTCGATCGCGAAGCAGTCGTCGACGCAGCGGCTCAGGTCGTCGAGGATCCGCCCGACCCCCCGGGCCACGAGCGCCTCGTCGGTGACGGTGACGTGCGCCGAGAACGCCGGCATCCCGCTGGTGATCGTCCAGGCGTGCAGGTCGTGCACGTCGACGACCCCCTCGACCTCGCCGAGGTGGCGGCGTACCTCCTCGACGTCGAGACCCCGCGGGGCGGCCTCGAGCAGGACGGCTCCGGCCTCGCGCAGCAAAGACCAGGCCCGGGGCAGCACCAGTGCGGCGATGACCAACGACGCGATCGAGTCGGCCCGGAGGAAGCCGGTCGTCAGCACCAGCACCCCGGCGACGATCGCGGCCACCGAGCCGAAGGTGTCACTGAGCACCTCCAGGTAGGCACCGCGCATGTTCAGCGAGCTGTCCTTGCGCCGGGTCAGCAGCGCGACCGAGACCAGGTTGGCGACCAGGCCGACCGCGGCGAAGGCGAGCATCTGCCCGGCGTCGATCTCCGCCGGGTCGATGAGCCGCCGGGTGCCGGCGTACGCGAGGTAGCCGCAGACACCGAGCAGGACCAGGGCGTTGAGCACGGCGGCCAAGATCTCGACACGGTGGTACCCGAAGGTGCGGCGCGGTCCGGCCGGCCGGGTGGCGATCAGCGAGGCGCAGAGCGCGATCAGGATCCCGGCGGCGTCGGTCAGCATGTGCCCGGCATCGGCGAGCAGCGCGAGCGACCCGCTCCACCACGCGCCCAGCGCCTCGACCACCACCACGGTCGAGGTGATCGCCAGGACCAGCAGGAGTCGGCGGCGGTCCTCGGCACGCCCGCTCGCGTGACCGGACGTGCCGCCGTGGTCGTGCGAGTGACCGGCGCCCATGGGATCAGGCTGCCACATCGATTCCGCGGGCCCCCGACGCGCTACCGTGCTCAGGTGGTCGACGCACCGGTCTCTGCTGCGGTGCCCTCCGGCCTGCCCATGACCGGGCTCGTCATCCCGGTGCCCGAGGCGGAGACGATGGTCCGGTCCCGCGCCCTCCAGGTGCAGCCCCAGCTGCTGCCCCGGGACCGCAGCCTGGTCGCGCACATCACGCTGCTGGCGCCGTTCTTCCGCGAGGCCGCGCTCGACGACGGGGTGCTCTCCGACCTGGCCCGGTTCTTCGCCGACGTCACCCCGTTCGGCTTCAGCCTCACCGAGGTCTGCGAGTTCCCCAGCGGGATCACCTACCTGGCACCGGAGCCGGCCGGCCCGTTCCGGCGGCTCACCGGCGAGCTGCACCGGATGTTCCCCGAGTTCCCCCCGTACGGCGGCGCGTTCGACGACATCGTCCCGCACCTGACCGTGCCGCTCGCGCCCGGCGAGGACACCGCCTCGTTCCGGGATGCGGTGTCCCGGTCGTTGCCGCTGACCACGCAGGCGGTCGAGGCGGTGCTGGTCCACGTCGAGGAGGACGCGACGCACGTGATCGCCACCTTCCCGTTCGGCAACACCGCCGCGTGAGCGGACGGGAGGTCCCGGTGGGCGACGACGACGGGATCCGGGTCCAGCGCGGAGCGGACCGGTTCGTCACCCGCACCGAAGGACGCACCACCTGGCACTCCTTCTCCTTCGGGACCCACTACGACCCGGCGAACCTCGACTTCGGCGCGATGGTGGCGCACAACGACGAGAACCTGCCGCCAGGCACCGGCTACGCCGCGCACCCGCACCGCGACACCGAGATCGTCACCTGGGTCCTCGCCGGGGCGCTCCGGCACACCGACGACGCCGGCAACTCCGGCGTGCTGCTGCCCGGCGAGGTCCAGCGGGTCAGCGCCGGTTCCGGGATCGTGCACAGCGAGACCGCCGAACCCGGGATCGGGACCCGCTTCCTGCAGACCTGGCTGCGCCCCGACCAGCCCGGCGGCGCACCGTCGTACGCGGTGACCCGTGGGGGGCTCGACGCCGGCCTGACCGAGGTCGTCGGGCCCGGCGCGCTCACCGTCGGGACCGCCGGCGCCCGGCTCTCCCTGGTCGAGGGCGCCACCGGCGCGCTGGTCCTCCCCGATTCCCCCCGGTTGCACGTCTTCGTGGTGGCCGGCCGGGCGACCCTCGGCGACCGCGCCCTCGAGGCGGGCGACGCGGCGCGCCTGCGTGGGCAGGGCGGTCGGCCGCTGGTGGTCGAGGAGCCGGTCACGGCGGCGGTCTGGGCCTTCGGGGTATGACGACCGACGATCGCCGGTATCGTGCGCACCGACTGCCACGTCGTGCACCAGAACGAGGAGAACTGACTGTGAAGAACCGTGCCGAGGGTCGCTCGGGCCGGCTGGTGGACCACGCGAAGGTCGCCCTGCACTCCGCGCTGCAGAAGCGCAACCTCGACCTGGTCCGGAACCCGTTCCCGGTGCAGGTCTCCACGGCGCTCTCCTGGCTCCGGCTCGACACCGTCTTCGACATCGGTGCCAACATCGGCCAGTACGGCGCTGCCCTGCGCGCCAGCGGGTACACCGGCCGGATCATCTCCTGCGAGCCGCTGAGCGACGCCTACCCGCACCTGGCCCGGCGCGCCCAGAACGACAGCGGCTGGACCACGCTCAACACCGCCGTGGGTACCGAGCCCGGCGAGATCGAGATCAACGTCTCGGCGAACTCGTACTCGTCCTCGATCCTGCCGATGACCGACGCGCACAGCCTCGCCGCACCCGGGTCGGAGTACGTCCGCGCCGAGAAGGTGCCGATGACCACCATCGCGGACCTGGTTACCGCCGAGCAGGTCGACCCGGCGCGGACGCTGCTGAAGATCGACACCCAGGGCTACGAAGGCCAGGTGCTCGACGGTGCCGGGGCGACGCTGTCGTCGTTCGCGGCCGTCCAGCTCGAGCTCTCGATGGTCCCCTTGTACGACGGCGCCCCCCTCTTCGAGGACCTGGTCGCCCGGATGACCGCCGCCGGGTTCGGGATCTTCGCCCTCGAGGGCGGGTTCGGCGACCCGCGCACCGGCCGGATGCTCCAGTGCGACGGGTTCTTCGTCCGCAACGAGCTGATGCCGGACCCGAGCGGGACGTTCTGAGCCGGCGGGTTTCGAGACGGTTGCTGCGCAACCTCCTCAACCACCCGGCCGGTTGAGGACGGCACGCACCCGCACCACCCGGGCGGGTTGAGGAAGGCGCTCAAGCGCCTGTCTCGAAACCTCTCGCCCTAGGGAATCAACACCCCGGGGTTGAGCACTCCGGTCGGGTCGATCCGCTCCTTGACCGCGCGGAGCATCTCCACGCCCACCGGGCCGATCTCCTCGGCCAACCACGGCTTGTGGTCCTGGCCGACGGCGTGGTGGTGGGTGATCGAGGCGCCGTTGTGCACCATCGCGTCGGAGGCGGCGGCCTTGGCGGCCAACCACTGCGGCAACGGGTCGTCGGAGGCCTTGGTGGCGACGGTGAAGTACAGCGAGGCGCCGGTCTCGTAGACGTGCGAGATGTGGCAGAGCACCAGGGTGGCCTCGCCGAGCGCGTCGACGAGAGCGGCCTTCACGGACTCGTAGACGTGGTCGAGGTTCGACCAGAACGTGACCGTCTCCATGGTTTCGACCAGGACGCCGACGTCGAGCAGCGAGTCGCGCAGGTACGGGCCGTGGAAGCGGCCGTCGGCCCAGGCCTGACCGCTGTCCGGGCCCTGGTTCACGCCGCCGAGGCTGGTGAGCAGCGCGGTGACGGCGGTCCGCTTGGCCTCGACCGCGGCCGGGGTGCCCTCGTACCCGGTCACCATCAGGCAACCGCCCGCGGCGTCCTCGGCACCGACCTCGGCAGGCTTGGCCAGGTTGATCGCGGTCTCGTTCTCGTCGGAGAGCCGCAGCACCGTCGGCATCACCCCGGACTGGGCGAGGGTGCGCATCGCGGCCGCCCCGGCGGCGAAGGAGTCCCAGCGCCAGGCCTCGTAGCTGCGGACCTCGGGCAGCGGGCGTACCCGGACCCGGACGGCGGTGACGACGCCGAACGCGCCCTCGGAGCCCATCACCAGCTCGCGCAGGTCCGGGCCGGCGGCGTTGGCCGGGGAGTTGCCGAGCTCGAGGGTGCCCTGCGGGGTGGCGACCTTCAGCCCGACGACGAGGGAGTCGAAGCGGCCGTAGCCGGCCGAGGACTGGCCCGAGGAGCGGGTGACGGCGAAGCCACCGATCGAGGCGTACTGGAAGGACTGCGGGAAGTGCCCGAGGGTGACGCCCTCGGCGGCCAGCAGCGCCTCGGCTGCGGGCCCGCGCAGGCCGGGCTCGAGGACGGCAGTCATCGAGGTGTGGTCGACCTCGACGAGCTTGTCGAAGCGGAGCAGGTCGAGCGAGATCACCCCGGCGTACCCCTCCCGCTGCGCAGCCAGGCCACCGACCACCGACGTACCGCCACCGAACGGGACCACCGCGACGTGGCGGCGGACGGCCCAGTCGATCAGCGCCAGGACCTCGTCGTGGGTGCCTGGGCGGACCACGGCGTCCGGCGAGTCCGAGCCGTCCCCGGCCCGGAGCCGGAGCAGGTCCGGCGTCGACTTGCCGCGGGTCCGGTGCAGCCGGGTCTCGTGGTCGACCAGCACGTTCTCGGCGCCGACGATCGCGGCCAGCTCGTCGAGCAGGTCGTTGCCCAGCGGGTCGGTCAACCGGACGTCGGCCGGGTCGACGGCGGGGGTGTCCCGGGTGCCGATGAAGGTGTCGACGAGGGCGAACGCGCTCTCGGCCAGAGGGCCGGCGTGCGCCGGGTCGCCCCAGCGGGACCAGTGCATCTCGGGGGAGGTGGCGTCGGAGATGGGGCTCGGGTGCTGGCTCATGTGTTACAGTGTTACACATGACGTCACGTTGTCACAACCCCTTCCGGGCAGCGCTGTGAGCGCCGCGCCCGACCAGGGTCCCCGCTCCACCGAGGACCTGGCCCTCGACGCCGCCCGCGAAGCGATCCTCGCCGTCGGCTGGAGCCGTACGACGCTGACCGACATCGCCCGCCGCGCCGGCCTGAGCCGGATGACGCTCTACCGCCGGTGGCCGGTGATGAACGCGCTGCTCGCCGACCTGATGACCCGCGAGTGGGCCGGCCTGGTCGACCTCGACTCCCCATCCACCGACCACCGCGAGCGCCTCGTCCACGGCATCGTCGGGACCGTCCGCGCCCTGCGCGCCAACGAGCTGTTCACCCGAATCATCGAGCTCGACCCGCAGATGGTGCTGCCGTACCTGCTCGAGCGGCCCGGCCGGTCGCAGGAGCTGGTGCTCTCCCTGCTCGAGGCCGAGATCAGCGCGGGCCAGCAGGCCGGCGAGATCCGCGCCGGCGACCCGCGCCTGCTGGCGCGTTCGGTGGTGCTGGCCGCCCACGGCTTCACCTTCTCCACCCAGACCATGACCGATGCCGAGCTCAGCGCCGACAACTTCGACCGCGAGCTCGGCCTCCTCGTCGAGAGGTACCTGCAGCCATGATTTCGACAAGCTCAATCACCGGAGACGGGAGCTCGACCGCGGCGACCGACGCCGGCCGGGTCGTCGCCGGCTCCGCCGGCATCCCGGAGAAGACCGACGTCCTGGTGATCGGCCTGGGCGTCACCGGTGCCGGGGTCGCCCTCGACGCCGCCTCCCGCGGTCTCGACGTCGTCGCCGTGGACGCCTTCGACGTCGCCTGGGGGACGTCGCGGTTCAGCAGCAAGCTCGTTCACGGCGGCCTGCGCTACCTCGCCTCCGGCCAGGTCGGGATCGCTCACGAGAGCGCCGTCGAGCGCGGCATCCTGATGGAGTCGACCGCCCCACACCTGGTGCACGCACTGCCGATGGTGATCCCGCTGACCGACGACGTGAGCCGCTTCGACGCCTTCCTCGCCCGCCGCGGCGTCGGCGCCGGCGACTTCCTCCGCCGGGTCGCCCGGACCAGCCGCTCCACGCTGCCCAAGCCCCGACGGATCTCCGCGACCGAGACCCGGACACTGGCCCCGGTGCTGCGCCGCGACACCCGCGGCGGGGTCCTCTCCTGGGACGGCCAGCTCGAGGACGACGCCCGCCTGGTGCTCGACATCGCCCGCACCGCGGCGGCGTACGGCGCCCACGTGCACACCCGGACCCGCGCGCTCGAGGTGACCGGCAGCGGTGCGGTCCTGCGCGACGAGCTCACCGGCGAGGAGCGTCGGATCGAGGCCACGATGGTGATCAGCGCCGCCGGCGTCTGGGCGGGTCAGGTCGTCCCCGGCATCACCCTCAAGCCGAGCCGCGGCACCCACCTGGTGCTGCGGGCCTCGTCGCTGCCGCACGTGCGCTGTGCGCTGATGGCCCCGGTGCCGAACGCGACCAACCGGTTCGTCTTCGCGCTCCCCCAGCCCGACGGCACCTTCTACGTCGGACTGACCGACGAGGAGGTCGAGGGCGAGATCCCGGACGTCCCGGTCGCGCCTGCGGAGGACGTGGACTTCCTCATCGACGTGATCTCCCGGGTCCTGGAGCATCCGATCACCCACGACGACGTCGTCGGCACCTACGCCGGTCTCCGCCCGCTGCTGGACAGCGAGGGGTCGACCGCGGACCTCTCCCGCAAGCACGCGGTGCTGACCTCCGCGACCGGGGTGGTCACGATCGTCGGCGGCAAGCTCACGACGTACCGGCGGATGGCGCAGGACGCCGTCGACGCCGCGCTGGCCAACGCCGGCCGGACGGCAGGGCCGTGCCGGACCAAGGCGCTGCCGCTGCTGGGCGCGGCTGACCGGACGGTGCTGGTCGACGTACCGGCCCCGGCCCGGCTGGTACGGCGCTTCGGGACCGAGGCCCCGGCGGTACTGGCCAACGCGCTGGCCCACGGGCTGACCGAGGCCGAGGCGCTGACCCCGGTGAGCGAGACCGTGCCCGCGACCCTGGCCGAGCTCGTCTTCGGGATCACCCACGAGGGCGCCGCCGACGTCGACGACCTGCTCGACCGGCGTACCCGGATCGGCCTGGTGCCGGTCGACCGTCAGGCCGCACTCCCCCTCGCCGAACGCGCCTTCGAGGTCGTCGGATCCGTCCGCTCGTAGGTTTCGAGACGGTTGCGGCGCAACCTCCTCAACCAGCGGGTGGGTGCGGACGGCGCTCCAGCGCCCGTCCCGCCTTCCCCTACCAGCCGGTGGGTGCGGACGGCGCTCCAGCGCCCGTCCCGCCTTCCCCTGCCAGCGGGTGGTTGAGGAAGGCGCTCCAGCGCCCGTCCCGCCTTCCCCTACCAGCGGGTGGTTGAGGAAGGCGCTCCAGCGCCCGTCCCGCCTTCCCCTACCAGCCGGTGGTTGAGGAAGGCGCTCCAGCGCCTGTCTCGAAACCTCAGGAGCCGGGGCGGACCAGTCCGTTGTCGTAGGCGTAGACGATCGCGGCGGGGCGGTCGCGCAGGTCGAGCTTGGTGAAGATCCGGCCGATGTGGCTCTTCACGGTCAGCTCGGAGATGAACAGCTCCTCGGCGATCTCGCTGTTGGAGCGACCGGCCGCCATCGCGCAGAGCACCTCGAGCTCGCGGGCGGTGAGGACCTCGTGGTCCGAGGAGGCCGGCGCCGGGTCGGCGCTCTGCCGGTAGCTGGACAGCACCCGGCCGGTGACCGCCGGGTCCAACCAGGAATCGCCTGCGGCCACCGCCCGGACCGCGCGGATCAGGTCGTCGGCCGAGGAATCCTTGAGCAGGAACCCCGCGGCACCGGCCCGCAGCGCGCCGGAGAGCATCTCGTCGTCGTCGAAGGTGGTCAGCACCAGCACCGGCGGCGCGTCCGGACGTGCCGCCAGCGCACGGGTCGCCGTGATCCCGTCGACCTCCCGCATCCGCAGGTCCATCACCACGACGTCGACCGCGCCGGCCGCGTCGAGGGCAGCCGGTAGCTGGGCTCCGTCGCCGCACTCGGCGACGATCTCGAACCCGTCCCGCTTGCGCAGGATCCGCCGCAGCCCGGAGCGCACCAGCTCCTGGTCGTCGACCAGGATCACCCGGGTCTCGACCACCTCGTCGCCGTTGACCACGCCGCTCACCGCACCACTCACCACGCCACCCTGCCGTTCGGGCCGGACCGCCACGGGCAGCAGAGCAGACCGTTGCGCTCGCGCAGCGGAACGGTCAGGTCGACCATCCAGTCACCGCCGACCTGCTCGGCGGCCAGGGTGGCGCCGAGCTGCTCGGCGCGGGCGCTCATGCCGGCCAGACCCGAACCCGAGCCGCTCCCAGGCACATCGGACGGCGTACCGACGGGGAGAGCGTTGCGCACCACCAGCCGGGCCTGCCGCGACGTCACCGAGAACTGCACCCGGGCGGTGCTCGTCGGTGCGTGCTTGGCGATGTTCGCGAGCGACTCCTGGGCGATCCGGTAGAGGCCGAGACCGGTGGCCTGGGCCAGCCGGGCCGGGTCGCCGGTCTGCTCGTAGTCGACGTCGAGGCCGGCACGTTCCATCTGCGCGACGAGGTCAGCGATCTCGCTGCCGCCGGGAAGCGCCTGGGTCGCAGCGGGGCCGTCGGCCAGCGTGCTCACCGTCTGCCGGATGTCGGCCATCGCCTGCCGGCCGACCCGCTCGGCGTCGGAGAGGGCGTCGTCGATCTCGGCGACCACCGGCGCCGCCTCGGCGGAGTCGAGGTCCCGCAGAGCGTGCCGCGCACCGGTGATCTGCAGCAGGGTGACGCTCAGCGAGTGCGCGACCAGGTCGTGGATCTCCCGCGCGATCCGCTCCCGCTCGGCCAGCGTCGCCCGGGCGTGCTCACCCTCGCGGGCGGCCCGCTCGGCTGCCAGCGCCCGCATCTGCCAGAGCATCATGTACCCGATCACGAACCCGAGCGGGATGTCGACCAGGTGGACCGGAGTGCCCTGAAGGCCCGGGCCGGCAGCGGCCACGCCGATGATCCCCAGCGACAGCGCACTGACGATCAGGCCGTTGCGGACGCCGTCGCGGGCCACCACCTCGGCGGTCACGAAGGCCAGCAGGACCGGCGCGGTGTCCCAGCCCGCCGTGGCCGTGACCGGCTCGCTGAGCAGCCAGGCCGCCGCGGCGAGCCCGGCGACGGTCTCGAAGGTGTGACCCAGGTGCCGGCCGAAACCCACCATCAGGACTGCCGGCAGGCAGACCAGGAGCAGCGAGAGGGTCACCCACTCGGGGGTCCAGAGCGCGTCCCGCAGGCTCAGCGAGATCGCCACCGCGCCGATCTGCCCGGCGATCGCCACCACCGGGATCCACCACGGGTAGGCCAGGCCGTGCGCGTCGATGTGCTCCTCGATCCGGGTGCGCAACCAGCCCGGGGGCGAGGTCGCGGTCCCGGGCGCCGGGGAGTCCTGGAGAGGGCGCACGAGTCCAAGACTAGGGAGCGCGGCGGGATCCGGCATCCGCCCGCGGGAGTGGGAGCGCTCCTACCAGGGTCGTAGCCCGATTGGGTACTGCAGGGCGATGGGGACGACTCCGGCGATCCGTAGGTTCGGTGCATCGACCTGAACCGACCCGAGCCGACCCGGCTCACGACCGACCGAGGGTGATCCCCATGAGCTGGACCGAGACGCACCGCAGGTGGCAAGCCCTGCAGGAGATCGAGGCACTCGCGAACGCAGGTGCCACCGAGCTTCCCTGGAACGAGACGTACGCCGAGATCTTCGGCGACCGCGAGGCCCTGGCGGACGCGCTGCGCTACCGCTGGAACCTGACCCGCGCGGCCCAGCTCGACACGCACCTCTCCGAGGACGTCCTCGAGCAGCAGCACGCCCGCCTGGTCCGGCGCAACGCCGGTGTGCTCCGGCTCCTGAGCGCCCACGCCGCCGGGAACGTCCGGGTCCCCGACCAACGACGGGACTCCCTCACCGTCGTACCGCCGGTCACCGAGCGCTCCGCGCTGTCGGCCTGACCGGACTCCCACGGACTCCCCCGTCCGCCGCTCGTGGTTCCGGCGGGGGAGTCCAGGGTGCTCAGCCCGCCGCCCGCAGGAACTCCGCCAGCACCGGCCCGGCCGTCCGCGACCCGGACTCGCCGTCGGCGACGAAGACCGCCACTGCCAGATCACCCTGCGCGCCGATCATCCAGGCGTGGGTCCGCAGCGGCGCCGCGGTGCCGTACTCCGCGGTGCCGGTCTTGGCGAGCACCGCCGGCGGAGCCAGCGCCCGCAAGGACGAGCCCGAGC
The DNA here is from genome assembly GCA_041618295.1 of Marmoricola sp. Taxonomy (GTDB): domain Bacteria; phylum Actinomycetota; class Actinomycetes; order Propionibacteriales; family Nocardioidaceae; genus Marmoricola. Next base: position 12,938 of record JBFJNH010000017.1, on the reverse strand, counting down.
CCTCCGCGACGACCGCCCGCAGCAGCGCGCGCAAGGCGGCAGCCTCGGCCTTGGTCAGCGGGGTTCGCGGGTCCTTCGCTGCCGGTCGCTCTGCCGGGACCAGCACCGGGAGCACCGTGCCGCCCTTGACCACGCTCGCCGCGACGGCGGCCATCGCCATCGGCGACGCCAGGATCTTGCCCTGGCCGATCAGGTCCGCTGCGGCCTCGGTCTCCCCTCCCGGCGCCGGCACCTGCCCGAAGTACGCCGGGAAGCCGAGGTCGTGGTCGACCCCGAACCCGAGTGCCGCGGCGGCGTCCGCCAACGCCGTGCCGGTGATCTTGGCCCGCGAGGAGATGAAGGCGGTGTTGCAGGAGTGCGCCACCGCCTCTCGCAGGGTGATCCGGCCGAGCTTGCCGGACGGGTAGTCGTCGTAGTTCTTGAACTCCTTGCCGTTCACCGTCACCCTCGCCGGGCAGGCCACCGGTGACGCCGGCGTCAGCCCGGCGCGGAGCAGCGCCAGCGAGCTGACCACCTTGAACGTCGAGCCCGGCGCGTACTGCCCGAAGGTCGCGGTGTTGTAGCCCTCCGAACCCGGGCCGCTCGCGGCCGCCAGGATCTCGCCGGTGGACGGCCTGATCGCAACCAGGGCGCTGGCCGGGCCGTAGCGGGTGAGCAGCCGCTGCGCGGTCTGCTGGAGCTCGCTGTCGAGGGTCAGCGTGATCGGCTTCCCCGGTTGCGGCGGCGCGGAGAACAGCACCCGTGGTTCCTTCTCGTCGACGAGGTCGGAGGCCTCCTCGAGGACCGGTGTGGCGATCACGTCGTACCCGCTGGTGCCGCCGAGGGTCTCGTCGTAGCGGAGCTGGAGCCCCGAGAGCCCGGTGAGGTCACCGGCCGCGAGACGACCGTCGCTCTTCTTGATCAGCTCGGCGGTCGCCGGACCGACGGTGCCCAGGATCGCGGAGGCGAAGTCCTTCGTAGGAGCGAGCGGCAACGTGTCGTCGATGCCGCGAGCGCCCTTGATCCGCGCCACCCCGGCGAGCAGCTCCGCCGAGACCTCGGTACGCCGCAGCACGACAGCCTGCACGAACGCCTTCGGCCCGGCCTTGGCGACCGCCTCGACGAAGGGCGCCGCGCTGATGTCGAGCAGGGCGGCGAACCGACGCGCCGAGGCAGCCGCAGCCGCTGCGGGGACCTGGGTCTTGTCGAGGCCGAAGCGGACCACCGGACGCGGTTCGACCAGGGGTTTGCCGCCGGGGCCGAGGATGTTGCCGCGCTCAGGACGGACCCGCTTGACCACCAACGTCTCCCCGCCCTGCATCGCCTCCTCCACGATCGACGCTCGCCAGACCACCTTCCAGGTTCCCTCCGAGGGCACCAGCTCGGCGGTCGACCTGTGCTCCCAGACGGTTTCGTAGCCGGGGAAGGTGGTCGACCAGCGCAACGTGGCCGTGCGGGTCTCGCCCTCGCCGGTCAGGTCGGCGACCTCGACCTCGGAGGTGGCTCCGGCGAGCGGCTTCGCGATGGCGGCGTACTTCTCGGAGGCCCCGGCCTCGGTGAACGCCACCGTGGTGAGGTCACCGGCTGCGAACGCCGACGCCAGCGCCTCGGCCGTGGCGCGGACCTCCTCGTCGTCGTCCCCGAACGGCCCGCACGCGGACAGCGCGAGGGAGAGAACGACGCCGAGCACGAGGGGCACCAGCCGGGTCCGAGACATGGGTCGATCCGACCAGACCCGGGGGCCGCGTTCAAGCGGGGGTCCATAGCTGGGCGGCTGGGGCGCGGGGGCGGCTCGCTCGTACGCGTAGCCTCGACCCGTGCTCCTCGCTTCGCTCGTCAACGGGTTCTCGGCCACTCGGCCTCGAGCAAGCTCGGGCACTCGCTAGCCTCGACCCGTGCAGATCAGGGGGCTCTTCGCCGACACCACCCCGCTGCGCAACGACCACTTCCGCCGGCTCTGGACGGCGAACATGATCACCGTCGTCGGCGCGCAGCTCACCGTGGTCGCTGTTCCGGCGCAGATCTACTCCGAGACCGGCTCCTCGGCGTACGTCGGTCTGACCGGGCTCTTCGGCCTGGTGCCGCTGGTCGTCTTCGGCCTCTGGGGCGGTGCCCTCGCGGACGTCATGGACCGCCGCACCCTGCTGATCATCACCACGGTCGGCCTGATCGCGACCAGCGCCGGCTTCTGGCTGCAGGCCGCGCTCGGGCTCGGCAACGTCTGGTTGCTGCTCGGCCTGTTCGCGGTGCAGCAGGCGTTCTTCGCGATCAACCAGCCGACCCGGAGCGCGATCCTCCCCAAGCTGCTTCCGGCGGCGGAGCTGCCGGCGGCGAACTCGCTGAACATGACGGTGCTCCAGGCCGGGGCGATCGCCGGTCCGCTCGTCGGCGGAGCCCTGATCCCGGTGATCGGCTTCTCCTGGCTCTACCTCATCGACACCCTGACCCTGTTCGCGACCCTGGGCGCCGTGGTCAGGCTGCCGCGACTACCGGTCGAGGGGGCAGCCGGTACGCCGGGACTGCGGTCGGTGCTCGAGGGCCTCGCCTACCTGCGCGGGCACCCGGTGCTGATGATGTCCTTCGTCGTCGACCTGATCGCCATGGTCTTCGGGATGCCGCGTGCCCTGTTCCCGGAGATCGCGCACCTCGACTTCGACGGGCCCAGCGAGGGCGGGCTGGCGTTCGCCCTGCTCTTCGCGGCGATCCCGATCGGGGCGGTGATCGGCGGGGTGTTCTCCGGGTGGGTCAGCCGGGTGCAACGCCAGGGTCTGGCTGTGGTCGTCTGCATCGTGGTGTGGGGGTTGGCGATCACTGGCTTCGGCGGTGCGGTCGCGCTGGCCGACACCGGCGCGCAGACCCTCATGCTCGCGCTGGCGGTGCTGCTGCTGGTCGTCGCGGGGGCCGCCGACATGGCCTCGGCGGCGTTCCGGATGAGCATGCTGCAGGCCTCCGCCTCGGACGCCGTCCGGGGACGGCTCCAGGGGGTCTTCATCGTGGTGGTTGCCGGGGGGCCGCGCATCGCCGACGTCGCGCACGGTGGCGCGGCGGCGGTCGTCGGTACCGCCACTGCCGCAGCCGGGGGTGGTCTGCTGGTGGTGGTCCTGGTGATCGTGGTGGCCTTCGCGGTGCCGAGCTTCATCCGGTACAAGCTGGCGCCTGCACCGTGACGAAGGTTTCGAGACGGTTGCTGGGCAACCTCCTCAACCACCCGTCGGTGGGTTGAGGAGGCGCGGCGGCGCCGTCTCGAAACCCTAGTTCCCGCTGATCGTCACCCGGCTGATCTTCGCCGCCGCGATCTGGGTGCTCGTCCAGGGGAACGTGACCCACTTCTTCTGGCTGAACAGGAGCGTCTGGTCCTTCGACCACGGTGAGAACGGGTTGTCGGACTGGCCGTAGGTCAGGATCGTCCGCGCATCGACCCCGCTCGCCGTGAACGACACCGCCTGGATGTGGCTCGACCCGTAGGTGATCGGCCGGAGGAAGCCGGTGTTCGTCAGCACTCCGCGGGAGGCGAGAGCGTTCGCGTTGCCGGCTTCGTTCCCGGACCCACCACCGAGCGGGATCGGGGGTGCGCCGCGGTCGCCGGCCACCTGCACCGACCCCCAGGTCGCGTCCATCGGGATGTTCTTCGACCGGAGGAAGGCGATCGCGTCCTTCATCGCGGCGATCACGTCGGCGTTGGTCTCATCGAGGTCCCGCGGGGTGTTCAGCGGGTCCGCGGCGTCGAAGGGGACCTTCCAGTACGGCTGTCCACCGATCAGCCCGGCCTTCGGGAGACGTTTCACGAACTCCTCGAAGATGTGGGTGCCGCGGCTGCCGATGTTGGAGCGCTTGTCCCAGCTCGCCAGCACCGGGCAGGCGTCACCGCCGCCGGCGGCCTCGCAGACCGCGACCAGGTCGGCGGTCCCCATCACCTCGGCGCCCATCACCCGGTTCTCGTGCTCCCAGCCGCGCAGCACCGTCGGGGTCACCTTGCCGACCTTGACCCGGTCGGTGACGTACTTGGTGACGACCTTCGTCCGGAGCGTGCGGAAGCAGTCCTCGCACCCGATGATCCGGGCGTACCCGGTGAGCTTCTGGTCCGGGTGCGGGAGCCAGTAGGAGTCGTTGGCGTTCATCACGAAGTCGGTCCGGTACGCCGCCGGGAGGTTCTGGGTGCCGAAGATCCCGGGGCGCTGGGCGTCGGCGTCGGTCTTCCACGCGCAGACGCTGTCGGCCAGGGCCCCGTCGAGCGCGGGCAGCCCGGCGATCTGCTGCAGGACGCGCCCGATCGGGGTCATGCAGACGTTCGCCAGCGAGTTCGGCACGTTCGGGACCACCGAGTGGTCGGCGTACACGACGTTCCCGTACTTGTCGGCGGCGGTGGTGTTGACCCAGGGCATCCCGCCGCCGGCGTCCTGCCGCTTGATCAGGTCGCGGACCGAGGTCGCCTTGCCCATGTTGAGGAAGGTGTCGATGGTGCGCAGGTGCTCACCGTTCGCATCCCGGATCGCGAAGAAGCTCAGCGGCGACCAGCCCATCAGGCTCGCGGGGTCGTCGATCACGTAGCCCTGCGGGGTCCGGTACATGTCCTCGGTGACGGTGCCCAGGGTGCCGTCGGGCTTCTTGACCGTCACCTCGACGACCCGCTTCTCGATCTGCTTGAGCAGCCCGTTGGCGGAGAGGTAGGTGAACGGCGACAGGACGGTCCGGTACTCGTACGGCGTGAACCGGTAGCCGGTGGAGACGGTGTGGCTCCAGGCGACGTCCTTGTTCCAGCCGATGTTGACCACCGGCGACCCGATCAGACTGCCGCCGGCGACGTTGTAGACGCCCGGGATCGTCAGGTGCTGCTGGCTGAACCGGTAGCGCCCGTTCCACGGGAAATGCGGGTTCCCGAGCAGCATCCCCTTGCCGGTCGAGGAGTGCGCCTTGCCGACCGCGGTCGCGTTGGAGCCGAAGGGCGAGGCGGGGTCCTTGCCCAGCGCCTTCATCAGCTCGGTCTCGGTGGGCAGCTCCGGCGGGACGATGCCGAAGGTGGACAGGCTCGGGAGGCCGGGGTCCGCGAGGGTCGGCGGGCTGGCGTCGACGATCTGCTTGAGGAAGTTGCCGGTCGACGCGAGGATGTTGGCGAGGTACACGCCGTACCAGACGTCGAGGGCCTTGATGTCGGCCCGGATCCACTCCGCACCCTTGCACGCCGGGTCGTTGATGTTCTGGCTGCCGCCGAGGGTGCGCAGGTACTTGTTCACCCCGGCCGCGTAGCCGGTGACCATGGCCCGGGCCTGCGAGCCCGGTCCGGCCACCGGGTCGGCCAGCAGCTTCTCGACCACCTTCCGGTTGCGCAGGTCGGTGACCAGAGCGTCGGACTGGAGGTTGGTGCCGTTCATCGCAACGCCGTCGTCGTACTTCCCCTCGGGCCCCAGGTAGCGCGACCGCTGTGCGCGACCCGTCAGCAGCACGTCGGCCAGGGTGCAGGTGCTGGTCTGCGCCGCCGCGTAGCCGGAGCCGTACCCGAGCGAGCCGTAGTCGCTGGCCGTGATGTGCGGGATGCCGTGCGTGGTGCGGGTGATCGTGGCCGTGTACGTCGGCGGGGCGGCTGCGGCGCTGGTGAGCGTCGGGGCAGCAGTGGCCAGCAGCGAGGCGACCAGGGCCCCAGCAGCGGCGAGGGACACATTCCGGGTGTGTGAGGTCACCATGACCTCATTAACTGCTCGCCAGGGTTCCGGTTACGGCTCGTTCACCCGAGTCGTGGAGCCCACGAGCTCGTCGACGAACGCGCTGACCACCGCGACGAACTCCGCGGGCCGCTCGACCTGCGGCATGTGCCCGGTATCGGCGAACAGGTGCGCCCGGGCGTCGGGGAGGAGCCGCCTCGCGGCCTCGAAGTGCTGCGGCGGGAGGACCCGGTCGTCGTCGCCCCACACCACCAGGGTCGGGATCGCGCTGCCCACCACCCGGGTCAGCAGGTCCCGGCGCCAGCCCGGCCGAACCCCGACGACCGGGGCACCGAGCGTCGCGGCGGTGCCCAGGAAGGTGGTCTGGTAGTCGGGCTGCCGGGCGAGCCGGCCGGCGTGCCGGAGCTGTTCGACGGTCGCCAGGTCACGGTCCCAGAAGAGGTCCCGGATCGCCTCGGTCCCGGCCTCGCGCGCCTTCCGACGGAAGGTCGACCCCAGCACCGGGAGCGCCGCCAGGGCGCCGTACGCGATCGGGAGCGGGGAGATGTTGACGTCGCTGCCGAAGCCGACGCTGTTGACCAGCGTCAGGCTGGCGACCCGGCCGGGGTGGTCGACGGCGAGGGTCATCGCGACCCCGCCTCCCAGGGAGTTGCCCATCACGTGCGTCGGAGCATCCACCTCGGCTGCCTCCAGCAGGGCCGCCATCGCGCGGCCGAAAGCCGGCAGGCTCGGGCGCTCGCGTCCGCGGCGGCTGTACCCGAAGCCGGGGAGGTCGGTGCTGATCACCCGGTAGCCGGGGCCGTCGCCGCCGCGGGCGAGCAGGTCCTGGGCCTCGGTCCAGTCCTCCAGGCTGCGCGCGATCCCGTGGATCAGCAGGACCGGCGTCCCGTCCTCGGGTCCGCTGACCCGGACCCGGAGCGGGACGCCGTTGACGTCCAGGGTGGTGGTGTCCGACGCCTTCACACGGCCGCCTTCTCGGCGCGCTTCGCGGGCGTGAACCGCAACGTCTTGTGCAGGTCGCGACGCAGCGTCGTGGCGGAGTCGATGAAATAGTTCTGGCGGACCCGCCAGGCGCCCCGGTGCCCTTGCTGGGGCAGCTCGCCCTGGGCTCGCTGGATGTAGCCGGAGGCCAGGTCGAGCAGGGGTCGCGCCTCGAGGGGGCCGTCGGGGACCGGGACCACGGCCCCGGCGCCGAGCTTGTCCATCTCGTTGATCACCTTGCAGACCAGCCGCGAGGTGAGGTCGCCCCGCAGCGTCCACGAGGCGTTGGTGTAGCCCACGCAGAGCGCGAAGTTCGGCATCGAGGTGAGCATGCAGCCCTGCCAGACGAACTCGTCGTGAACGTTGACGACGGCGCCGTCGACGGTCGGCTTCACCCCGCCGAAGAGCTGGACCTTCAGCCCGGTCGCGGGGACGACGATGTCGGCCTCGAGGACCCGGCCGCTCTTCAGCCGGATGCCCTCGGGCACGAACGTGTCGACGTGGTCGGTGACCACCTCGACCTTGCCGCTGCGGATCTTCTTGAACAGGTCCCCGTTCGGGATCGCGCACAGCCGTTGGTCCCACGGGTTGTAGGTCGGGGTGAAGTGCTCGGCGACCAGCGCCTCGTCCTTGATCCCGCGGTTGGCCATCCCGGTCAGGACCTTGCGCATCAGCCGCGGCTGTCGCTGGGCGAGCTCGTAGACCCCGATGCTGTAGGCCGCGTTCTTCTGCCGGATGATCCGGTGGGCGACGCCGGCCGGGAGCACCGAGCGCAGCGTGTTGGCGACCTTGTCCTGCTTCGGCACGATGCCGACCCAGGTGGGGCTGCGCTGGAGCATCGTCACGTGCGCGGCGTCGTCGGCCATCGAGGGCACCAACGTCACCGCGGTCGCGCCGCTGCCGATGACGACGACCTTCTTGCCGGTGTAGTCGAGGTTCTCCGGCCAGAACTGCGGCTTCACGACCAGTCCGGTGAAGTCGTCGATCCCGGGGAACACCGGCTCGTGGCCCTGGGCGTAGTCGTAGTAGCCCGAGCAGGCGTACAGGAACGAGCAGGTGATGGTCCGCTTGCTGGCCTTGGTCCCGCGACGGTCCTCCACGCTGACCGTCCAGGTCTGCGTCTCGGTGGACCAGTTCGCGGCCGTCACCTTGCTGCGGAACTGGATGTGCTCGTCGATGCCGAACTCCGCGGCGGTCTCCTTGATGTAGCTGAGGATCGCGGGGCCGTCGGCGATCGAGTTCTCGTCGCTCCACGGCTTGAACGGGAAGCTGAGGGTGAACATGTCCGAGTCGGAGCGGATGCCCGGGTAGCGGAACAGGTCCCAGGTGCCGCCGATGGAGTCCCGGGCCTCGAGGATCGCGTAGGACTTCTCCGGGCACTCGGTCTGCAGCCGGTAACCGGCGCCGATGCCGGAGAGTCCTGCGCCGACGACCAGGACGTCGAAGTCCACGGTCGAGGCGTTCTTGGGTGACGTCATCGGTGCTCCTCGTCGTACGGCGGGCCGACGACCGGCCCGGCAGATTCGAGAGTAGCCCCGATCCGGCGTTGCCGTAACTGTGAGTTACATCTTATTGACGTTTGTTCAGTAAAGCCGTCAGGCGTTGCTGACCGCTTCCTGGGTGTGCGCCGGGAGCATGCACGCGACGTCGAGGCCGAGCACCCGGTTGAGCCGGCCGAAGGCGATCCACGAGCCCAGGCACATGGTCAGCTCGACGACCTCCGGCTGGGAGTAGCGGGCGAACATCCGCGCCCAGAACTCCTCGTCGAGGTTGTGGTGATCCTCGGCGAACCGGCGGGCGTACTCCGCGGCCAGTTTGCTGCGCTCGTCGAGCACGGTCGAGGTCGCCCAGTTCCGGACTTCCTCCTCGTAGCCGTCGGGGACCCGGACACCGTCGCGCTCGGTACGCCAGTCCTGGCAGAAGATGCAGCCGTTCACGTCGGCGATGGTGAGCCGCGCGGCCTCGAACTCCTCCAGCGAGAGGGTGCTGTCGGCGTACACCGCGCCGGAGAACTTCACCGCCGCCAGGCCGATCTTGGGAACCATCTCGCCCCAGACGAACGAGATCGGGTCCTTGCCCTCGGGTACGTCGACCAGCATCGGTGCAACCTCTCTCGGGGTTCTCTCTTCGGGTACTTCGGTCCGCGTTCTCCCACCGCTCTCGCTCCAGTGTGCCTCCTGGAGCCGACGAAATCTAGAACCTGTTCCAGAATTGGCGGGCCAGAGCGGGCCGCCCGCCACGGCCGCCGAGCCGCTTGAGATCCTCAGGTATGAGCGAACCGACTCCGCCCCGGCCCAGGGTGGCCAAGCACCTGCTCGACCCGGCGAACCCGCGGCCCCGGCCGCGCAACGACGAGGGCCTGACCCGGGTCCAGCAGTGGGTGATGTCGGTGCTCGTCGTGACCACGATCTTCCACCTGGTGGTCGGTCTCATCCTGGCCGGGATCTTCATCGACGAGTCCCGCCCCGAGGCCCGGATCGGGCTGATCGTGATCGCGGCGATCTTCGGCATGGGCGCGGTCGCAGCCGGCCTCGCGATCCACAAGAAGAACCCGGTGACGCCGTGGCTGCTGCTCGGCACGATCCCGTCGGCAATCGGCCTGGTCATCGCGCTCACCTAGAAACCCCGGCGGCGGAGTGCTCAGGTTGCGCGGTAGCGGGCCGATGGGACCTGTGAGCGAGCCCGGTCCCGGAGGAGTCGCGGGTCGCCTTGACCCACGCTGTCTACGTTTGGACACCCCGCCGTGCGCATCACCGACCACCGCCCCACGTTCCCCGGTTCGACCCACCAGCGCGCGGCCCGCTCCCGCGCCGCGATCGCCCTCAGCCTCGGTGCCCTCCTGGTCGCCCTGCTGGTCTCCCTGCTGCCTGCCGGTCCGCGCGCCGACGCGCTCGGCTACTCGCCGAAGATCGACGCGCCGGCCCGCTACGAGGGCCAGGTCACCTGCACCAAAGCCGCCCAACCCGGCACCCGCGCGTTGGCCCGCTACCTGCTCGCCCGGTACCCCGGCACCAAGTCGATGGGGCTGATGCGGTCCTGCGGCTCAGGCGGGCGCAGCGAGCACAAGGACGGCCGGGCGTTCGACTGGGGCGCCGACGTCAACAAGCGGATGCAGAAGCACATGGCGTACCACTTCATCCGGGCCGCGCTGGCCAGCGACGCCTGGGGCAACAAGGCGGTCCTGGCCCGGCGGCTCGGGATCATGTACATCATCTACAACGACACGATCTGGTCCTCCTACCGGAACTTCGCGCCGCAGCCGTACCTGCACGCGGCCTGCTCCACGAAGGCCACCTGCTCCCGGTCGCTGCGCCACCTCGACCACGTGCACATCTCCCTCGGGTACGGCGGCGCTGCCGCGCAGACCTCCTGGTACCGCCACCGGAACGTCCCCGCCAAGCCGGCCTACTACCCGCGCACCGGCCAGGTCGACCCGGACAACACCGCCGTCACACCCGCCTTCACCGTCCCGGCCACGGGCAAGCTCGTCACGTCGCCGTACGTGCTCCGCGCAGGAGTGACCTACCGGGTCGTGGTCACCGGGTACGTCCGCTACGGTCCCGGCTCCGCAGTCGGGGACGCGAACTGCAGCCGGGCCGAGAACGGCTGGACCTACGTGCCGACCGACCGGGGGCCGCTTCCCGAGCCCCCGCCCGAGGAGGAGCCGGACCCGTGGGGCGGCGACTGGAACGGCGACTGGGGCGGATGGGGTGGCAGCACCGCGGGCAGCTCCCACCCGGCCAGCCCGGGAGCACTTCCGGTCGCGACCACGCACGGCCTGATACTGCACCGGATGCTCCGTTGGGAGGGCGGTTGCCGGCTCGACCACACCTACGAGACCTGGTTCACGCCCAAGATCAACCAGCGGCTGGCACTGCGGTACGTCGACGAGGACCTCAGCGACAACCGCGGGTACTTCCGGGTCTACGTGGCGCGCGACGACATCACCATGACCTCGCTGCCCTGACCGCGGCGGGCGTCAGTCGCGTTGCTGCCAGGTGCACAGGCAGACCTTGTTGCCGTCGGGGTCGGCGAGCACCCAGAACGACGGTGCGTGCTCGTCGGTGACCAGGGTGCCACCGGCGGCGAGGGCGGCCTCGATCCGCGGCTGCACCTGGGCGGGATCGATCCAGACGTCCGGGTGCCAGCGCTGCTGCTGGACGCCGTCCTGGGACGGCTGGAACCAGATCAGCGGAAAGGTGTCGTACGGGTCGCAGACGTCGGTCCAACCTTCGCCAGTGGTGTGCTTCCCGGCCAGGACCGCTGCCCAGAACGGGGCGATCACCGCGCTCCGGGCACTGTCCAGGCCGAGCTCCAACCGCGAGACGGACGCGCACTCGAGCTCCGCGCCGGCAGCTTCGGCGATCGTGGTGATCTCCCGGGCGAGCCGGATGTCGCGGTCGGTGACACCGTCGGCGTCGTGACTGCTCAGCCGCACGTCGATCCGCGAGTAGCGCAGGTCGAGGTCCGGGTGGTGATCCATCGCCTCGGCAGCGGCGCCGATGCTGTTGACGATCGCCAGGCCGGTGCCGAAGTTCTTCGTCCGGATCCGGGTCTGCAGGCCGCGCAGCAGCGTGGCCCAGCCGACCAGGTTCTCGGCGGCGATCTGCTGTCCGGTCAGGGTCTGCGTGCTCATGACCCCATGCTGACCTACGACACCGGCAGCCGGTACCCCTCAGCCGGTACGCCGCCGGGTCGCGCCCCACAGCCCGACGCCGATGCCGACCACAGCGCCACCCAGCCCGATCGCCTTCTGGGACGTGGTCATCTCGCCGTGGGTCTTCCAGCCGCCCAGCAGGTCGGCCGCGTCGGCTCCCCCGGAGGCGAGGAACCAGCCCCGGGTGTCGCGACCCCGGAGCGCGGCGTGCACCAGCAGCCCTCCGATCAGAGCGTCCCGGTAGCCCATCGAGTGCAGCAGCAGCCGGTGCGAGGGCACCAGCACGGTGTCGTCACCCCAGAGCCGGTTGGCCTTCTCGGGGGCCACCAGAAAGGAGATCCCGGACGCGAGCCGGATGCTTCCGGCCGCCAGGGCGGCGTTGTCGATGCTCATGCGGAGACCGTACTCATCCGGGCGTCCGCCAGCTCCCAGTACGCGCGCATCGAGGTGATCGCCCCGTCCTCGTCGACGCGGTAGACCACGACCAGATCGATCTCGGCCCGGCTGCCGTCGGCGAAGGTGGTCGCGAAGGTCGCTTCTTGCGCCGCGGAGTCGCCGCACGCGCGGGAGACCCGGACCACCACGTCGAAGCGGGCGACCGGGGCGATCGCGACGTCCCAGAAGTGCTCGGCCCCGGCGCGACCGTGGTGTCCGGTGCCGGCCGGGTCGAAGATCCCCGGACCGACCGGGTCGTGGATCTCGCAGTCCTCGGCCCACAGGGCGAGCCAGGCCTGCTTGTCGCCGGCGATCGCGCAGCGCAGCGCCGCCTGGTGCGCGCGCCTGGCCGGGTGGTCGTCGTCCTTGCCGAGCCAGCGGAGGGTGCCCCGGTCGTCCGTCATGACCGGAGCCTAGGGCCGAGGTCAGCCGAGCGGACGGAAAAGCAGGTAGGTCAACGCAGCCTGGTCCGAGAGCGGCGCAGCGGCGACAGCGGCCGACTGGTCCGACCAGGTCGTCGTCCCGGCGTCCAGGTCGACGCTGGCCACCGGCGGCCGCGGCGAGGTCCGGGATCCGCGGTGGTTCGTGGCGGTGTCGGTGCAACGGGCGTCCTCGTCCATGGCCTTGTTGCTGCCATCGGTCGGGGAACGGCGCTCGGCCGGGTCGTAGCCCTTCTCGCAGACGGCGGGGTCGGGGTTGAAGATGAGGCCGAACCGGGCGTTGTAGCCGTCGGAGTTCTTGGCGGTCACCGTGAACCCGCCCGCCACCATGTACGGGTAGACGACCAGGACCTGGCGGATCCCCGGGAGCTTCTTGATGACGATCTCGCCGGTGGTGACCAGGTTGTTGATCAGGCTGCCGAGGTCGACCTGGTTCTGCTCCAGGAAGGTCCGCAGCTCGTTGGCCGTGGCGGACCCGTTGTCGATCAGCGCGCGCAGCGCGCCGTCGTTGTCCGCGAGGGTGCCGCTGAACAGCGCCAGGTCGCGGGCGAAGCTGCGGATCGCCGAGCCCTTCTCGGCCTGGGTCCGCAGCACCGTGTTCGAGCTGCGGATCAGCGAGGTGGTGACGTCGAAGTTCTCGTTCGCCGAGGCGATGAACGCGTTCGAGGTGTCGATGATCTGGCCCAGGTCGTCACCGGTTCCCTGGAAGGCGGCACCGAGCTCGTCGATGACCGTCCGCAAGGTGCTCTGCGGGATCGAGGTGACCAGCCGGTCGAGGTTGGTGAGGAT
>JBFJNH010000016.1:0-57741 GCA_041618295.1 Marmoricola sp. | reverse complement strand
TCGACGGCGAGGTCGTCGAGCCCCGCGGTCGAGCTCGTCCGGCGCAGCCAGACCCGGACCCGGTCACCGCGCTCGACGAGCTGGCGGGTGACGTGCGAGCCGAGGAAGCCGCTGGCCCCCATCACGAGCGTCGTCCTGGTCATCGGACCCCCTTCCTGAGGCGTGAGAATGTCATTACCATATAGGTAGAGGCATCCTGCCCGACCGAAAGGTACCCATGCTCGTCGATCGCAACCTCGACCTCGACCTGACCGACCCCTCCTCAGCCTCCCGCAACGCCGTCGCTGCCGCCGCAGCCGGCTACGACCGGCTCTATACCGCGGAGACCCGGAACGATCCGTTCCTGCCGCTGGCCCTGGCAGCGGGCGCGGCCGACGTCGAGCTCGGCACCAACATCGCGGTCGCGTTCGCCCGCACGCCGATGACGATGGCGAAGTCCGCGCACGACCTGCAAGCGCTGACCGGGGGCCGCTTCGTCCTCGGCCTCGGCTCGCAGGTCAAGGCGCACGTCACCCGGCGCTTCTCGATGCCGTGGTCCCACCCGGCGGCCCGGATGCGGGAGTACGTGCTCGCGCTGCGGGCGATCTGGGACCACTGGGAGACCGGAGCTCCGCTGGCGTTCGAGGGCGAGTACTACACCCACACGCTCTCCGCCCCGCTCTTCGACCCTGGCCCGAACGGCCACGGCGCCCCGAAGGTGCTGCTCGCCGCGGTCGGACCACTGATGACCCAGGTCGCCGGCGAGGTCGCCGACGGGGTGCTCTGCCACGCCTTCACCACCGCGTCGTACATCGAGAACGTCACACTGCCAGCAGTGCGGGCCGGTCAGGAGCGGGCCGGTCGCCCGGCCTACGGGTTCGAGGTCGGGATGCCGCTGCTGATCGCCACCGGGCTCCCCGGGGCGGACCTCGGCCCGCAGGTCGAGAAGATCCGGTCGCAGATCGCGTTCTACGCCTCCACCCCGGCGTACCTCGGCGTGCTGGAGCACCACGGCTGGGAAGACCTGCACACGGAGCTGCTCGCGCTCTCCAAGGCGAAGCGCTGGAACGACCTCGCGAGCCGGGTCACCGACGACGTCCTCGAGCACTTCTGCGTCATCGCCCACGCCGACACGCTCGCCGACACGATCCGCGAGCGGTACGGCCGCGCACTGACCAACGTGCGGCTCTCGGTCCCGTACGCCGACGACCCGCGCACCTGGCTGCCGGTGATCGAGCGCTTGCGCAAGAAATCGGCATGAGCACCTTCGACCTCGACGTCGATGCCGGGGTGGCGCACGTGCGGCTGAACCGGCCCGAGCAGCGGAACAGCCTGACGTCGGAGTTCTGGGCCGAGCTGCCGGCAGCGGTCGGCGACCTCGACGCGACCGGGACGACCCGGGCGCTGGTGATCTCCTCGACCGGTGCGCACTTCACCGCTGGGTTGGACCTGGGCGTACTCCGGGACGGTGGGATGTTCGGCCAGCACGACGAACCCGGTCGCGCCCGGGCCCAGGTCGGCGCCGGGATCAGGACGCTCCAAAGGACGTTCACGGCCCTGGAGCAGGCGCGGTTCCCCGTGATCGCCGCGGTCCAGGGCGGCTGCGTCGGCGGCGGGCTGGGCTTGATCTCCGCGTGCGACCTCCGGTTCGCCACCACCGATGCGTTCTTCCTCCTCGGCGAGACCAACCTCGGGATCACCCCCGACGTCGGCCAGCTCCAGCGGCTGCCCCGGGTGATGCCGGAGGGCATCGTCCGCGAGCTCGCCTACCGGGGCCACCGGCTCGGTGCGGCGCGCGCGTTCGATGTCGGCTTCCTCAACGGCCTGTACGACGACCACGACGCCCTGATCGCCGGAACCCTGGAGATCGCGGGCGAGATCGCGGCGAAGAGCCCGCTGGCCGTGTGGGGCGCCAAGCACGCGATCGACTACGCCCGTGATCACAGCGTGGCCGACGGGCTAGAGCAGATCGCGCTCTGGCAGGCGGCGGTCTACCACCGTTCGGACTCGGTCGAGTCGCTCGCAGCACGCAGCGACGGCAGGCCCCCGACGTACGGGGACCTGCCGCCGTTGTAGGTGTCAGACCGGGATCTTGTGCTCCAGCTCGACACCCAGCAGGCCGGCGATGTTGCCGCCCATCACCTTCTGGACGTCGGCCTCGGACATGATCGGGTCGAGGAACTTCTTGAAGCCGAGCGGCTCCGCCATCCCCTCGGGGTGCGGGTAGTCCGAGCCGAAGAGGACGTGGTCGGCGCCCATGTGCTCGATCAGCTCGAGCGGAGCCTCCTCGAAGAACGGGTGGATCCAGAAGTGCTCCTTGAAGGTCTTCACCGGGTCCTCGCTGAACAGGCCGCTGTTGATCCCGTACGACCGAGCGAGGTCGTGGATCAGCGGGCCGACCCAGGAACTGCCGTTCTCGATGACGGCGATCTTGAGGTTCGGGAACCGGTCGAAGAGACCGTGGCAAATCATCGCGGAGATGGTGTCGCAGATGTCGCGGTGCCCCATCACCAGGTTGCGCAGGGGACTGGGCTTGAACGCGTCCCACTCGTCGGCTGGCTCCCAGGCGTCCAAGTACTTGATGTAGCCGGTGTCGGACGCATGGATGGTGACCAGGACGCCGGCCTTCTCGACCTCGGCCCAGAACGGGTCGAACTCGGGCAGCGCCATCGACCGGGTCTTGCCGTTGACACCGGGCACCGGGGCCGGGCGCATCAGGAAGGTCTTCATCCCGCGCTCCAGGCACCAGTGGAACTCCTTGATCGCCTCGTCGACGATTGGCAGCGTGATCACCGGCGTCGCGAAGATGCGGCCCTCGTAGTTGAACGACCAGTGTTCGTGCATCCACTCGTTGAGCGCGTGGATCATCACGTGAGTCAACGCCGGGTTCGGGGCGCTGCGCTCCTCGATCAGGCTGGCCAGCGTCGGGTACATGGTCGCGTAGTCGAGGCCGAGCTCGTTCATGAGCTCCAGCCGCGGCGCGGGATCCCGGAACGACGGCGGCGACGGGATGGCGTCGCCGATGAACTCGCGGAACGAGAGCATGTCGGGGTTGTTGCCCTGGAAGTAGGCCTCGGCGCTTCCCGGGGCAGCTACCCGCTCGAACGTGGGGTTGGGGATCATCGTCGAGATCTGCCCGTTGATCAGCAGCTTCTTACGCCGGTTGACCTCGACGATCGCGATCGCGTCCTGGTGCTTCTTCGGCAGGAACTTGGTCAGCGCGTCCTGGGTCTCGTACATGTGGTTGTCGGCGTCGAACACCGGGAAGTCCAAGCGCGTCATGGCGCGACCATCCTTCGTCGTCTGTGGGACTGTTCTCTGGTGAGAATAGCGTTCTCCGTTTCAGTTAACCAGCATTCTGCGCGTTTTTCGAGATCTGGGCCTGCTGCTCGGCGACGAACCGGGTCGTCATCCGGCGCAGCAGCGCCGGCGAGAGTCGGCCGATCCGCCATCCCATCCGGGTCTTCGCCGGCACGATCACCAATGCACGGTTCTTCGCCACGGCGCGGAGGACGTCATGAGCGAGCCGGTCGACGTCGTACGCCTGCGAGGTCTTCTCGGCTTCCAGGAAGAACCTCCGTCCGTCGAAGCCGTCGAGGGATCCCTTGTCCAGGATCGGCGTCTCGACCGCGGACGGGCAGACCACGGTGACGCCGACGCCGTGCGCCTTCGCCTCGGTGCGCAGCGCGAGCGAGAGTCCGACGACCGCGTGCTTGGTGGCCGCGTAGCTGGTCATCAGACCGGCCGGCATCAGTCCGGCCGCCGAAGCCGTGTTAACGATGTGTCCCGAGCCGGCCTCGATCATCCGCGGATAGGCGGCCAAGACCCCGTGCACGACCCCGCGCAGGTTGATGTCGATGATCCGGTCCCAGTCCGCACGTGACTGCAGGTGGGTCTCGCCGGCGATGACGATCCCGGCGTTGTTGAAGACCAGGTCGAGCCGACCGTGGTCGGCAACGAAGGCGGCTACCGCGTCCTCGACGGCATCCGCATCGGTCACGTCGAGTCGCACCGCAGTGGCACGCCCCGGGCCGGAGGCGCCCGCGACCACCTGGGCAGCACCGGCCAGGTCGATGTCGGCGCAGAGCACCTCGGCGCCCGCCGCGGTGAGAGCGCGGGTGAAGGCAGCGCCGACCCCGGAGCCGCCGCCGGTCACCACAGCGGTGCGGCCGTGGAAGGCGCCGCCGAAGCGGTCAGGCGTGGTGACGGTCATCAGCGACTCCCTGGATGGACGTGCGCCAGTAATCCTTGACGCATGTGGAAATCCCGTTCTACCTTGTTGCGAACATCATGTCCATAGAAGGGACTCCGGAGTTGTCACTCCCGACCACGGCCGTCATCGGCGCCGGTATCAGCGGCCTGACGACCGGCAAGATGCTGGCCGACTACGGCGTTCCGTACACGTGTTTCGAGTCCTCCGACCGGGTCGGTGGCAACTGGGCCTTCCGCAACCCGAACGGGCACAGCAGCGCCTACCGGTCGCTGCACATCGACACGTCGAAGTACCGGCTGTCCTTCAAGGACTACCCGATGCCGGAGTCCTACCCGGACTACCCGCACCACACCGACATCAAGAACTATCTCGACGGGTACGCCGACGCGTTCGACCTGCGCGACAACATCGAGTTCGGCAACGGCGTGGTGCGCGCGGAACACCACGACGGCGGCGGCTGGACGCTGCACCTCCAGGACGGCACCAGTCGCGACTTCGAGTTCCTGGTCGTCGGCAACGGGCACCACTGGAACCCGCGGTTCCCGGAGTTCCCCGGGGAGTTCACCGGCGAGGTGATGCACTCGCACGCCTACATCGACCCCTACGAGCCGCTGCACCTGATGCACCAGCGGATCCTCGTGGTCGGCCTCGGCAACAGTGCCGCCGACATCACCGTCGAGCTCTCCTCGCGGACGTTGCAGAACGAGGTCTACCTCTCCACCCGCTCCGGCTCCTGGATCGTCCCGAAGTACATCAACGGCAAGCCGGGCGACAAGTACTGGCAAACCTTCCCGTACGTGCCGCTCGCCTGGCAGCGCAAGGCGATCCAGCTCTTCGGCGAGTCACAGGCCGGCAACCCGGAGCTGTGGGGTCTGCGGAAGCCAGACCACAAGCTCTTCGAGGCGCACCCCACCCAGTCGGTCGAGCTGCCGTTGCGGCTCGGCTCGGGTGACGTGAAGCCGAAGCCCAACATCGAGCGGTTCGACGGCAAGACCGTGCATTTCGAGGACGGCACCAGCGCCGACTTCGACGTGATCGTCTACGCGACCGGTTACAACATCACCTTCCCGTTCTTCGACCCCGAGTTCCTCTCGGCGCCGGAGAACCACATCCGCCTCTACAAGCGGATCTTCAAGCCCGGCCTCGACGACCTGGCGTTCGCCGGCCTCGCGCAGTCGGTGCCGACGCTCTTCCCGTTCGTCGAGCTCCAAGCGCGAACCATCGCCGCGTACGCCGCCGGTCACTACCGACCACCCGGGATCGAGGAGATGGAGCGGGTGATCACCGCCGACGAGCAGATGTACATCGGCCACATCACCAACCGACCCCGGCACACCCAGCAGGTCGACTACTTCGTCTACGACCGGCAGATGCGGAACGAGGAGATGCCGGCCGGGCTCGCCCGCGCTCGGGCCCACGGTCCGGCCCTTCGCTCCCACACCGAGGTCAGCGCGTGAGCCGGTTGCTGCTGGACCGCCGCCGTCCGCCCAAGAGCGACCAGCGCCGGGCCGATCTGCTCGTCGCCCTGGACGCGCTGCTCCGCGACGGCACCCTGGAGCAGATCACCGTCGCCGACATCGCCGACGCCGTCGGCATGACCCGGTCAGCCTTCTACTTCTACTTCGAGAACAAGGGTGCCGCGGTCGCCGCACTCTCAGCCGAGATGTACGACGACGCCGCCGCGTCGGCGAACGACCTGTTCGCGCTGACCGGCTCACCGCGGGCCCGGGTCGAAGCGCAGATGCGCGGCCTGGTGGCCACCTGGGAGCAGAACCAGCACCTCTACAGGGCGATGCTCGACGCCAAGCAGACCAACCCCGAGGTCCGCGAGATGTGGGACATCGGCCGCGAGTCCTTCATCGATCCGGTGGTCGCGATGATCGACGCCGAGCGGGCTGCAGGTGTCGCCCCGCCGGGGCCGGACAGCGCTGCGCTGGCCGTCCTGCTGCTCGAGCTGAACGACCGGGCGATCGAGAGCATCGCCCGCGGCCACGACCTCCCCCTCGAGCTCCGCATCCAGGCGATGATCACGATCTGGCTGCGCACCATCTACGGAACGGACGACCTCTGAATGCGCGCCACCCTCACCTTCGACTCGCACGGCACGACCTGCGAGGCCTGGTACTTCCCTGCTGCTGACGAGTCGCTCGCCGTCTCGGCGGGCCGCCCCTGTGTCGTGATGGCGCACGGCTTCGGCGGCACCAAGGACACCGGGCTGGAGGGCTTCGCGACCACGCTCGCCGCCGCCGGTCTCGACGTCCTCGCTTTCGACTACCGCGGCTTCGGCGGAAGTGACGGGTCCGCACGCCAGGTGATCTCGCTGCCCGGCCAGGTCGAGGACTACCGGGCCGCGCTCGCCGCGGCCAAGCGACTGCCCGGGGTTGACCCAGACCGGCTCGTGCTCTGGGGAGTGTCACTCTCCGGCGGACTGGTCCTCGAGGTCGCCGCCGGCCGGACCGACCTCGCTGCGCTGGTCGCGCTGACGCCCCTGGTGAGCGGGCCTGCAGCCGCGAAGGCCGGGATGCCGTTGTACGTGCCCTCGACCTCAGCGCGCTCGGGTTTCAAGGGCATCACCAGCAAGGTCGCAGCGCGGCTCGGTCGCGACGCCGTGATGATCCCGTTGGTGGGCGAGGCCGACGAGACGGCCGTGCTCGCACTGCCCGGCATGAAGGCGGAGTACCTCGCGATCGCCGGGCCGACCTGGCGCAACGAGGTGGACGCCGCCATCGTCGTGGACGTCGTCCGGCACCGACCGATCCGGTTCGCCACCGACGTGCCGTGTCCTGCCCTCTTCCAGATCGCCGACTTCGACCGGTGCGCGCCGCCGCAGGCGGCCGCCAACGCCGCGGTCAAGGCGCGTGCCCACGTCCACCACTACCCGGCGGACCACTTCGACGTGTACCCCGGCAAGCCCCTGCACGAGCGGGTGGCCGCCGACCAGGTACGGTTCCTGCGCCGGGCACTGGCAGTGGCCACGCCCGTCCAGACTCCCGTCGGGAGCCTGGTGTGAGCGCGGTCGAGGAGTTCCCCGAGGCCGTCCGGTCCATGTTCCCGCTCGGCCTGTCCAGTCCGTTCGGTCGGTCCCTGATCGAGCCCGGCGGCTTCTTCGAGGTCACCGTCGAGGATGTCCTCGGCGAGGAGATGGCCGTCTTCAAGAACCGGATGCACACGATCCTGGAGATGCTGACCACCGTCGCCGCGGGCAACCCGGACCGGGAGTACCTGGTCGACGAGGACAGGCGCCTGACGTACGGCGAAGCTGTCGAGGCGGTTGCCCGGCTGGCTGCTCTTCTCCGCGACGAGCACGGCGTGAAACCCGGTGACCGCGTCGGCCTGTACGCGGCCAACTCGCTGGAGTGGGTACTCTCCTTCTGGGCGATCACCGCCACCGGCGCCGTGGTCAGTGCGATGAACAGCTATTGGAGCGACCCCGAGACCGAGGCCGCCGTCGGGATCACCACACCCGTCCTGGTCCTCGTCGACGAGCGGCGCGGTCAGGTGCTCGACCGGGTCACGCCCGACGTACCGCAGATCGCCCTGGACGAGGCGCTGTACGCCCGGGTGACCACCGGACCTGCGGTGGCCCTGCCCGAGGTCGCCGGCGACGAGGACGACCCGGCGCTGCTGATGTTCACCAGCGGCACCACCGGGCAGCCGAAGGCGGTCGTGCACCGGCACCGGACCGCGATCGGGCTCTACCACTGCGCGATCTACAACGGGCTGCTGCGGATGGGCGACTTCCCGACCGAGATGCCGGCGCCGCCGCGGGTGCTGGTCGGCCCGCCGTTCTTCCACCTCTCTGCACTCTTCGGCTCGATCGTGATGTACACCGGATCCGGCGGGACGCTGGTACTGCGGCCGGGTCGCTTCGACGAGGAACGCACCCTCCGGGCGATCCAGGACGAGCGGATCAGCTACTGGCTCTCAGTCGGCAGCTCCGCACCACGGGTCGCCGCGCATCCGAAGCTCACCGAGTACGACCTCTCCAGCCTGTCGATGGTGATGGTCGGCGGCGCACCGATGACGCCAGCCGTCCGCCAGCTGATCGGCGAGGCCTTCCCGGGCGACGAGGACAACGTCCGGATGGGCTACACGAGCACCGAGGCAGGCACGAACCTCGCGACCGTCGGCGGGCGTGAGTTCCGCGAGCAGGTCGACTCCGCCGGGCCGGTCCAGGACGGCGTCCAGCTGCTGCTGCTGGACCCGGCCGGCCGCGAGGTCGCCCCGGGCGAGGACGGCCTTGTACACGTCCGAAGCCCGTTCACCATGCTCGGCTACCTCGGCGACAAGGAGTCCACCCGGGCTGCCTACCGGCCCGGGCGACTGCTGTCGATGGGCGACGTGGGCCGGTTCGAGAACGGGATGCTTTACCTGAACTCCCGGGCCCGCGACCTGATCTTCGTCTCCTCCGAGAACGTCTACCCCTCCGAGGTCGAGAACCGCCTCGAGGAGCATCCGGCGATCGTCGAGACCTGCGTCGCCGGAATCGACGACCCGGTTACCGGGCAGGCGGTGAAGGCGTTCGTGGTGCTGGCACCCGGCTCGACCGCCACCGTCGACGATCTCGCGGCGCACTGCCGTGGTGGGTTGCCGTCGTACAAGGTGCCGACCTCCTGGGAGCTGCGCACCGAGCCGCTCCCCCGCAACGCGACCGGCAAGATCCTCCGTTCCCACCTCGTCGAAGGAGTCGACGCATGAGCGCCCGTACCGCAGTCGTGATCGGCGGGGCCTCCGGCCTCGGCCAGGAGATCGCCCGTGCCTTCGCCGCCGAGGGCTACCTCGTCACCGTCGCCGACCAGAACGAGGCGGGCGCAGCGGCGACCGCCGCCGAGTTCGGCGGCACGTCGGCGCAGGTCGACGTGACCGACGAGGCAAGCGTCGAGGCCGTTTTCGCCAGCGTCATCGAGCGACAGGGCCGGCTGGACGCGGTCGTGAACACCGCCGGGATGAGCAGCTTCGCGGCGATCACCGACCACGACGTCGCCGAGTGGCGCACGGTGATCGACATCAACCTGGTCGGCGCGATGGTCGTGATCAAGCACGCCGCCCGAGTGATGACCGCCGGAGCGTCGATCATCTCGCTGACGTCGCTGAACGCGCGGCAGGCCGGGTCGGGGGTCTCGGCGTACTGCGCGGCCAAGGCGGGGCTGTCGATGCTGACCGGGGTCGCCGCGCTCGAGCTCGGACCGCGCGGGATCCGGGTCAATGCGATCGCACCAGGTCTGGTGATCACGCCGCTGACCGAGGGCATGCAGCTGATCCCGGGCATCCAGGAGGACTACGTCGAGAACACACCGCTGGGTCGGAGCGGCACAACGGAGGACATCGCCAACGCGGCGATCTTCCTCGCAGGCGACAAGGCGGGCTGGATCACCGGCGAGGTGCTCGACATCAACGGCGGCGCGCACCTGATGCGTTACCCGGACATCCCCAAGCACCTCGCGGCGCTGGCCGGGGAATGAACCCTGAGTCGGTGACCACAGCCGTCGAGAAGAAGACGTTCTGCGGAATCTGCGAAGCCTCCTGCGGGCTGGTAGCGACCGTGGAGGACGGGCAGGTGGTGAACCTCGGCCCCGATCCGGACCACCCGTCCTCGCTGGGTTTCATCTGCGTGAAGGGCGCCAACTTCCACCAGGTCGTCGCCGACCCGGACCGGGTCACCCATCCGCTGCGACGCCTGCCGGACGGCACCTTCGAACGCGCCACCTGGGACGAGGCACTCGACGACATCGGCGCCCGGCTCCGTGCTGTCCAGGCAGCGCACGGCACCACCGAGATCGGCGTCCTCTTCGGCAACCCGATTGCTTGGAACTACGCGGCCACGGTCACCCTCAACGGTCTCGCCCAGGCCCTCGGCACGAAGCACCACTACACGTCGGCCTCGCTCGACGTGAACAACTACTGGGCGGCCTCCGACCTGCTCTACGGCAACACCCTCACGACGCCGCTCCCCGACTTCGCCGCCACCGACTTCGCGTTGATCCTCGGGGCGAACCCGGTGGTCTCGCACGGCAGCCTGGTCACCACCGGCCGGATCCGGGAGGTGCTGCTCGGCATCCCTGAGCGCGGCGGCCGCGTAGTCGTGGTCGACCCGCGTCGTACCGAGACCGCGAAGCTCTTCGAACACATCCCGATCCGCCCCGGCGCTGACGCCTGGCTCCTCGGCGCGATGCTGCGGGTGCTCTTCGACGAGGACCTCACCACCTCGGTCACCGGGATCGCGAGCGGTCTCGACGGGTTGCGCGCGCTCGCCTCGCGCTTCGACCTCGACGTCGCGTCTGCAGAGTCCGGCGTACCGGCGGAGACGATCACCGCACTCGCCCGCGATCTGGCTGCTGCCCCGTCCGCTGCGGTCTACGGACGCTGCGGGACGTCGCTCGGGCGGTACTCGACGCTGACCAAGTTCCTGCTCGACGCCCTGAGCATCGTGACCGGCAACCTCGACCGCCGGGGAGGGCTGGTCTTCGGCGAGCCGATGGCCGACCTGGAGGCCGCTGGCGCGAAGAGCGGCCAGTTCGGCCGCGACCGGTGGCGGACCCGCGTTCACGGGGTACCAGAGATGAACGGCACCGCGCCGATGGCGTGCCTGTCCGAGGAGATCACCACGCCGGGCGAGGGCCAGCTCCGCGCACTGATCGGGATGTCGAGCAACGTCGTGACCAGTGCGCCTGGCAGCGCCGAGACGGCCTCGGCCCTGGCGGAGCTCGAGCTGATGGTCTGGCTCGACCCGTACGTCACCGAGACCAGCCGGCTCGCGCACTGGATCCTGCCGCCGACGCTCTGGCTCGAGCGCGAGCAGATGCCGATCTTCACCCAGTCCCAGGCGACCGTCCCGCACGCCCAGTGGGTCGCGCCGATCGCCGAGCCACGGGGGGAGGCCAGGGACGACGCCTGGATCCTCGACCAGATCGCGCGTCGGATCGGGCTCGCCCCCAGCGGTATCCCCGGCGCGCAGAAGCTCGCCAGGATCGGCTTCCGGCCGCAGCCGGGCACCCTGATCGACCTGGCGCTGCGGCTCGGCAAGTACGGCGACCTGTTCGGCCTGCGCCGCACCGGGCTCAGCCGAAAGAAGCTCATGGCGACCCAGGGCGCGGTGAAGCTGGCCGACGCCTGCCCGACCGGGGTGCTGTCCACGAAGGTCCACCACGCCGACGGCCTGATCCACCTCGACCAGCCGGAGATGCTCGTCGAGGCAGACCGGCTCCGGGCCGAGGCGGACCGCGATCCGGCGTACCCGCTGCGTCTGTTCAGCGTCCGTGAGCTGCGTTCCCACAACACCTGGCTGCACAACGTCCCGCGGCTGATGACCGGGAAGCGCGAGTGCCACGCGCTGGTGCACCCCGACGACGCGGCCGGTCTCGGGGACGAGGTGACGATCAGCTCCCCGTGGGGCCGGATTACCGTCCCGGTGCGCATCTCCGACGACGTCGTCGCCGGGTCCGTCGGGCTGACCCACGGGTGGTGCCACGGCGGAAGCTGGCGGACCGCGGTCGAGGCCGGCGGCGAGAACTACAACCTGCTGACGCCGACCGACCCCGCCGAGATCGACCGTCCGTCGGGGAACGCGTTCTTCAACGGGATCCCGGTGGCGCTGACGCCTGCGGGCTAGCCGAACAGCTCCTTGAGGGCCGTCAGGTCGACCTTCCCGCTGGAACGCAGCGGGACGTCGGCCGCGCGCACCGCCCGGACCGCCTTCGGCACCTTGTAGGTCGACAGCAACGGCGCAAGCTGATCGTGCAGCTCCTCCGTGCCGGGCGCCTCGTCGTCAGTGAGCAGCGCAGCGGCGACCACGTGACCTCTCTCCGGGTCGGGCAGCCCGAAGACGATGGAGGTCAGCCCGGTGGCACTGAGGATCGCGTCCTGCACTTCGGCCGGCGAGACGTTCGCCCCGGCCGTCTTGATCATGTCGTCACCGCGACCGTGGAAGAACCAGTGCTCAACCCCCTCCACGACCCTGCGATGCACGAGGTCGCCGGTGTGGAACCAGCCGTCGGCATCGAAGGTCCGGGACCGCTCGACGCCGTAGTACCCGAGCATCAGCGCGGAGCCGCGGAGCCAGAGCTCACCGCGCTCACCGTCTGCGCAATCGGCGCCCGTGGACTGGTCGACGATCCGGGCCTCCAGGTCGGGGGTGGGCCGCCCGAACGAACCACGGAGCTCCTCGGCCAGGTCGTGCTCGGCCTCGGCGACGGTGCCGGTCATCACGACGCTGCCGCCCTCGGTCATACCGAGCATGTTCGTCCGCAGCTGCGGGTCCGCGGGCCGGGACCCGGCTGGCATCAGCGCGTACAGGTTGCCGCGGGTCATCGAGGAGAGGTCGCGCCCCCTGAAGGTCGGGTCGGCCGCCAGGGCGGCAGCGGAGGAGGCGTAACCGTTGCACATCGTCGGGCGCTCGCGCTCCATCATGTCGAGCACCTTGGCGGGGTCCGCCTCCTGCGAGCAGAGCACGGTCGCACCGGCGACCAGCGTGCCGAGGAAGGTGTAGGCGAAGCCGCCGATCCAGAAGAACGGCGAGTTCGAGAAGAGCACGTCGCCTGGCCCGTAGGCACGCAGCTCGTTGAGGACCGCGAGGTGGTCGACCAGGGCACCGTGCGCGTGCACGACTCCCTTCGGAGCGCTGGTCGAGCCGGAGGTGTGCACGATGACGACCGGGTCGGCCGCCCGGACGCCCGCCTCGAGTGCGGCCAGGACCTCGTCGCCGGCCGCACCGGCAAAGGCCTCCTCCGTGAACACGATCTCCCGCAGGTTCGGCGCCCGCACCGATGGCGGCACCCCGACTGCGTCCGCCAGCAGCGCGTCGAACCGACGACCCCGAACCTCCCGCGCCGCGACCAGCAGCGCGATGTCGGACCGGTCCACCAGAGTGGCGAGCTCGGCGACCGACGACAACGTGCTCAGCGGTACGGCGACCGCCCCGATCCGCATTATCGCCAACGCCGTGATCGCGAAGTCGAGGTTGTTCGGCAGCAGCATCCCGACGTGGGTCCCGCGCCCGGCCCCCCGGGCCACCAGGTCCTGGGCCACCGCGGTGGAGCGGACGAGCAGGTCGCCGTAGGTCAGACGCTCGGCGTCGCAGACCAGGAAGACAGCGTCAGGGTCCTCGGTGCAGCGTGCACGCAGAACGCCGCCGACGGTCCGTGGGTCGACGGCCGTCATTCCGACCGCCGTGGTGAGATCGCCGGGACGTGCCGGGTGTCGAACGCGGCGGCCCGCGTGGTCGCCGAGCACACGAGCTCGTCGCCGCGGAGGATCCGCACCTCGGAGAGGTAGGAGCGCTCCTCGACGGTGCGAGTGATCTCGAAGTCGAGGTCCACCCCGACCGGGGTCGGCCGGCGGTAGACGATCGCCAGGTCCCGGGTCGCGCCCGAGGCCCCGACCCCGCAGTTGTGGTGCTGGACGACGGCGTCGAAGAAGACCCCGAGGACTCCCCCGTTGACGCCACCGGCGGGCCCTTCGTAGCAGATCGGGAAGTTGACCGTGCCCGTCGCGCGGGTCTCGTCGTGGACCTCGATCGCGTAGGCCGGGAACATCGGGTTCCAGGTGTGGATGTCGGCGCAGTGGTCGAGGTAGACCCGGCCGTCGCCCTCTGCGTGCTTCCCGACCCGCGGGGTCAGGTCGGTGGGCGCCGAGGCGGCGAGGACGGTCCGGGTGACCTGCAACGACCGGATCGCGTCGGCGAGCTCCGGCCCCGACCGCTCCTGGGCAACCACCAGCGAGGTGATCTCGCGCAGCAGGTCGGCGAGGACCCGCTGCTCCGGGAGCGGGTCGACCCCCCACTTCCAGGGTTCGGTTGCGGTCGCGGCCATCAGACGATCTCCTTCTCGCGCAGCGCGGCTACCGCCGCGGCGTCGTACCCGAGCTCCGCGAGGATCTCGTCGGTGTGCTCGCCGAGCAGCGGTGCTCGACGACGGATCGTGCCCGGCGTGGCCGAGAGCGTGAACGGGGTGGTGGTGATCGGCACGGGCCTGGAGGCGCCGGGGAACTCCACCCGTTCCAGGAAGCCCAGCGCCGCGACGTGGGGGTCGGTCAGCACGTCCTGCGGCGAGTGCACCGGGGCGGCCGGCAGCTTGGCCGCCTCCAGCAGGGCGAGGGCTTCGGCCTTGGTCCGGCCGGTGCACCACTCCTGCATCAGCGTGTTGAGCACGTCGCCGTTCTCCCAACGCAGGTCGTCGTCGGCGAACCGCGGGTCGACGAAGAGCTCCTCGCGACCCACGAGCCGGCACCAGCGCTTGAACATCGGCTGACCGGCGACCTGGAGCAGCACCCAGCCGTCCTCGACGGCGAACAGGTCGCACGGCGCGACCGAGGTGCCCTGGTTCCCCATCCGCGGCTTCTCGACGCCGAGCAGCTCGCGCTCGATGAGGAAGGCGTTGGAGAGCATCAGAGCCGTCGGCAGCAACGCCCCCTCGACGTGCTGGCCCTCGCCGGTCGCCTGGCGGTGGTAGAGCGCCATCATCACGCCGAGCGCCATCGTCAGCGCGGTGCCGAAGTCGGCGTACGGGACGACGGTGCGGATCGGCTGGTCCGGCAGTCCCTGCCGGTACGTCGCCCCGGACATCACCTGCCCGGTGCCGTCGAAGCCGATCCGGTCGCTGTAGGGACCACCCTCGCCGTACGCCGTGGCGCTGGCCAGGATGATCTCGGGCTTGATCGCGCGCAGCGTCTCGTAGTCGAGGCCGCTGGCCTTCAACCCGGCGAGTGGCATGTTCGCGACCACGATGTCGGCGTCCGCGAGCAGGCGCCGGGTGATCTCCTGACCCTCCGGCGTGGTGGTGTCCAGGGTCAGCGAACGCTTGTTCCGGTTGCACTGGAGGAACGTGCCACCCTCGCCGCCCTCGGTGACGGCCTGGACCCACCGGTCCTCGCCGCCCTCGCGCTTCTCGATCCGGATCACGTCGGCGCCCATGTCGGCGAGCAGTGCACTGCACCAGGGCGCGGCGATGAACCGGCCGTAGTCGAGCACGGTGATCCCTGCCAGTACCGCCGAGGACTCCACGGTTCACGCGCCCTTGGGCAGTCCGAGGATGCGCTCGGCGATCAGGTTGCGCTGGATCTGCGAGGTACCCGCGGCGATCGTGGTGTGCAGCCACCAGAGGTAGTCGTGCACCCGGACAGAGCTGTCCTCGCCGGCGATCATGCCGCCACCGATGGCGGGCCGACCGGCGACGCGGACGAAGAGGTCGGCGATGTCCTGGACGAGCTCGGAGTAGCGGAGCTTGATGGCGGAGCCGAACTCGGCCGGCTGACCGGTCCGCTCGACCTGGGCGATGGAGAGCTGGGTCATCCTCCAGAGCGCGGTGACCTCGGCGGCCATCGCGCCCACGTCGCGGCGGAGGCCGGCGTCCTGCCAGGCGGTTTCGGAGCCGACGTACCGCTGCTTCGCCATCGCGACCAGCGCGTGCAGGGTCTCGCGCATCTCGATGGTGTGCGAGGCGAACGCGGTCCCGCGCTCGAAGCGCAGGGTCACGTTGGTGACCCGCCAGCCGTCGTTCTCGGCACCGACCAGGTTCGCCACCGGGACCCGGACCTTGTCCAGGTAGACCTCGCAGAAGTGGTCGTCGTTGTCGATCGTCCGCAGCGGCCGGACCTCGATGCCGGGCGACGTCATGTCCAGGATGAGCCAGGAGATGCCAGCGTGCTTGGGCGCTTCCGGGTCGGTCCGGACGAGCAGCTCGCACCAGTCGGCCACCTGGGCCCGGGTGCTCCAGATCTTGTGACCCGTGACGACGTACTCGTCGCCCTCACGAACGGCGCGGGTCCGCAGCGACGCCAGGTCAGAACCGGCCTCGGGCTCGGAGAAACCCTGGCACCAGATGTCCTCACCAGCGAGGATCCGCGGCAGATGGAAGGCCTGCTGCTCCGGCGTGCCCTCGGCGATCAGGGTCGGGCCGGCGTGCCGAGTGCCGACGAACATTGTCCCCGGCGCGGGCGCCTTGGCCCGGGCGTACTCCTCGAAGTAGACGAGCTGGTGGCCCAGCGGCGCAGCCCGGCCGCCGAACTCGGACGGCCAGTTCATGCCGGCGTACCCGCCGTCGAAGAGGCGCTTCTGCCAGGACGCGTCGTACGCGCGCCGGGCCGCCCAGTCGTGCTCGGTCGGGTACGGCCCCTGCTCGGCGACGGCCGTGGAGAGCCAGTCGCGGAGCTCCGCGCGGAACGCCGCGTCGGAGGCGGAGGACAGGAACGCAGACATCAGGACTCACTCCCATTGGTTGAGCTTGTCGAAACCATCGCCCGCGCCGCCGTCAGATCGACCTTCCCGGAGTCGGTCCGAGGCAGCGCATCAACAACGTGGAGCACAGCCGGCACCTCGTACCGAGCCAACGACGGCGTGATCGCCGCGATGAGCTCCTCGGCGGTGGCGCTCGCCCCGTCACGAAGCTCGACCAACGCCACCGGCAGTTCACCGAGGCGCTCATCAGCGATCCCCAAGACACTGGCCGCCCGGACCTCAGGGAGCTTCTCGAGCGCGGCCCGGACCGTGTCCGGCTGCACCTTGAAGCCGCCGCGGATGATCGTCTGGTCGGCCCGGCCGAGGATCCAGAGGAAGCCGTCGACGTCGAGGCGTGCGAGGTCGGTGGTCCGCATCCAGGGCGCGTCCTCGCCGAACTGGGCGGGACGGACCTCGAGCAGTCCGACCTCGTCGGGAGCGAGCTCGGCGCCCTCCTCGGTGACGACCCTCAGACCGCAGCCGGTATGCGCGCGACCCACGCTGCCGCGCTTGGCGGCGGCGTACTCGCGGTAGTCCTTGATGTTCCAGCCGGCAACGCCGCCACCGAACTCGGTCGCCGCGTACGACGTCAGCACCGGAACACCGAACCGATCGGTGAACGCCTCCGCGTCGGCCGGGTCGAGCGGTGCAGTGCCTGAGGTGATCGAGAGCAGGCTGCTCAGGTCATCCCGGGTCAGGTCAGACTCGAGAACCATTCGCAGCGCGGTCGGCACCAAGCTCGCGGTCTTGGGGCGGTGCCGGCGTACGGCGTCCGCCCACGCGTTGACCTCGAAGCGCGGCAGCAGCGCGAACGGCCGTCCGTCCAGGACGCACTGCAGCGTCCGGAAGACACCGGAGAGGTGCACGAGCGGGGAGTTCACCACGGCGACCGCGGTCTTCAGCTTCGGTGCGGCGAGCTCACCGGACTCGTAGTGCTTGGCACCTTCCATCGTCCGGACCAGGACCTCAGAGGTGAGTTCGATCCTCTTCGGCGTCCCCGTGGTACCGCTGGTCAGCATGAGCACCGAGACACCGCTGCGAAGGTCTCCGTTCCTGATGGCCGATCCCCCGGCAACGCCACCCTCGCGAAGCGCCAATCGCGGAGCACGCGACACACCGTCGGTGAAGGCCGCCAAGTCCTTGTCGGTGCCGATCAGCAGATCTAGGTCGAGAGCAGCGAGGTCGGCACGAACCCGCTCCTCACCGAGGCTCGGGTTGATCGTCACCACGCAGCAGTCGGCGAGCAGAACGCCCAGCAGTGCTCCAACGTGCGCAGGGGTGTTGCGCAGCAAGATCCCCACCGGCGCGCCAGGCTCCGGGAGGCGGGCAGTCACCGACCGCGCCATCTCCGCGACGCGACCCCAGGTCCACCAGACGCCGTCGAACTCGATCATGTTCGCTCGCGGGTCGAGAGCAAGGATCGTGCGCAGCCGTTCCGCGAGCCGGGACTGCTCGAGTTGCCGGGTCATCGCAGCTCCACCGGCCCCTTGGCCGGAGGGTTCGCCTTGACCTCAGCCATCCCGATCGGGTTCCCGATCCGGGTGTAGGCAAGGCCCTGCTCGAGCGCGACCCGGTACGGCTTGTCGAGGGATTCCCAGATCGCGCGGACCGTCCCCTGGGTCGCAGCGGACGGCTTCGCCGCGATCCGGCGGGCGATCTCGTCCGCGCGCGCCCAGAGTGCTGCCTTGTCGGCGACGACCTCGGTGACGATCCCGATCCGCAGCGCGGTCTGGGCCGTGACGCGCTCGTCGTTGCCGGACAGCGCGATCCGCAGCGTCTCCCCCAAGCCGATGCGGCGCATGAGCCCCATCGGCTCCAGGGCGCAAACCATCCCGAACGTGACGTGCGAGTCGAAGAAGGTGGCGTCCTCTGAGCAGAGAACGACATCGGACTCGTTGACGAAGTAGAACGCCCCGGCGGTGCAGATCCCGTGGACCGCGGTAACGACCGGCTTCCAGAGCTTCTGCCACTTCGGGCTGAGCAGCTCGCCCGGGTCTTCATGGTTCCAGATGTCGTCGGGCTGACCGTAGGACTCCTGGACGTCGAGGCCGGCGCAGAACGCCTTGTCGCCGGAGGCGCGCAGGACGATCGCGTGCACCGACTCGTCGAACTTGAGCCGCTTCCAGACCTCGGCGACCTCCTCGCACATGGTGCGGTTGAAGGAGTTGAGCCGCTCGGGCCGGTTCAGGGTGACGGTGGCGACGTGCGACTCGGCGTCGATGTCGAGCAGCAGCGTCTCGTAGGAGGTCACTTGCACTGCCATTCAGGAGCGCGCTTCTCGACGAACGCCTTCGGTCCCTCCAAGGCGTCCTCGGTCCGGGTGACCCGTTCGCGATAGGTCTCCGCGAGCAGCTCGGCCTCGTACACCGGGAGCGAGAGCCCCTTGCGGATCGCCATCCTGGTTCCTCGTACGGCGAGCGGCGCGTTCTTGTTGACCAGGCCGGCGATCTCGCGGGCACGGACCGGCAGGTCGGCGACCGGGACCAGCTCGGTGATCAGACCGAGGTCGTAGAGCCGCTGGGCGGAGAGACGCTCCTGCTTGCCCATCAGCGCGAAGCGCATCGCGACGTTGATCGGAAGCGCACGGGAGTAGCGCACCGCTTCGCGCGCGGAGACCAGGCCGATGGAGACGTGCGGGTCCAGAAACTCGACGTGATCGGCGGCGATCACGATGTCCGCCGTGGTGAGCAGGTCCATGCCGGCGCCGGCGCAGAGGCCCTGGATCGCGGCGAGGACCGGCTTGGTCATCGTCCGGAACGGCGGGGTGGCTTCCTGCGGCGCGTCCCACTGCTCGTGGGTGGAGAGGTACTCCTCCTCGTAGACGACCTTGCCGGTGCCGGGGATGTCGCTGACGTCGGCTCCGGTGCAGAATGCCCGGCCGACCGCGGTGACGATGATGATCCAGACGTCCGGGTCGGCCTCGGCGGCGGCGTACGCGTCCTTGAGCTCGCGCGCCATCAACGGGCTGATCGCGTTCAGCACGTCCGGCCGGTTGAGGGTGATCGTCGCGATCCGCTCGCTGACGTCGTACAGGATGGTCTCGAACTGGGTGGTCATCATCGTCCTTCGAAGTTCGGGTCTCGGCGTTCGGAGAAGGCCTTCAGGCCTTCGCGGAAGTCAGCGGTGCGGGCGGCGAGCTCCAACGCCAGTGCCTCGTCGGCCAGGGCACGGGTGAGCGGGACGTCGGACGAGCGGAGAAGCTGCTGCTTGGTCAGGCCGATCGCCACCGTCGGACCGGTGGCCAAGCGCTCGACCAGTGCAGCAGCGGTCCCGTCCAGGTCGGCCGCCGGAACGGCGTCGTGTATCAGGCCCCACTCGGCGGCCGTCGCGCCGCTGACCTTCTCGCCGAGGAGCAGCATCCGGCGGGCGCGGGCGAGTCCGGCCAGCCGCGGCAGCAGCCAGGTCGAGCCGGTGTCCGGGGTGAAGCCGCGGAGCACGAACGGCTCCCAGAAGGTGGCGTCCTCGGCCGCGACCGTGAAGTCGGAGGCGAGGGCGAGCTGGCAGCCCATGCCAGCCGCGGCACCACGGACCGAGGCGACGACCGGCAGCTGGATGCTCAGCAACAGCTCGATCACCCGGTGGCTCTGCAGCGGCAGACGGCGCACCAGGCTGGCCGGACGCGGTTTGGCAGCACGCCCCTCGTCAGACCCAGCGTTGGCGGCGACCCAGTCGGAGCCCGAACAGAAGTCGTCGCCGGCGCCGGTCAGGTGGATCACTCGCAGCGTCTCGTCGAGGGCAGCCGCTTCGAGCACCTCGACCAGCCGGCTCTGGGCCGCCTGGTCGAGAGCGTTCTTCTTGCCCGGTCGGTCCAGCGTGATCGTCAGGACGCCACCCGAGGCACCGACGTCGATGCCGTCAGCGCCGATTCCCTCAACCACGCGGACCTCCGAGGCTGTTCGCGATCGCCAGGGCGTGCTCACTGGTGGTCCCGAACTCGTGCTCGAGGAGCCAGGTCCGCTTCAACAGCAGGTGCGGCGGGGTCTCCCAGGCGAAGCCCATCCCGCCGAAGACCTGGAGCGCTGTCCGGGAGTTCTTGTCAGCCGCCTTGGCCGCCAGCAGCTGGGCTGCCCGCAGGTCGTACCCGACCTCGTCAACACCGTGGAGCTCGGCCGCGGCATACACGGCTGCGCGGGCGAGATTGGTCCGGGCGTAGGAGTCGGCGAGCAGGTGCTTGAGCGCCTGGAAGCTGCCGATCGGGCGGCCGAACTGGTGCCGCTCCTTGGCGTAGGCGACCGCCACGTCGGTGGCGGACTGGCTGATGCCGAGCAGGGTGGCCGCGTTCAGGAGCCCCCCGAGGCGGCGCAGGCGGCCGGCGAGCCCGGGGTCGGGGACCGGGCGCGCGTCGGGCAGGAACCCGATCCGGGAGACCGGGGTGTCGGGGTCGATCGGAGCGTCGAGGAGGACCGACTCGATGTCTGCGGTGTCGAAGAGGCGGACTTCTTCCTCCCACAGGACGATCAGCCTCTCGGCACCCTCGAAGTGCGGGACCAGGACGGCGTCGCCGGGACGCACCAGGGTTAGGTCGACCCCCGCCACGACGACCTCGCCGGACGCCAACGTCGGGTCGACGAAAGCGGCGAGCTGGGTCCAGACCAGCGGACCGGGTGCGCGGTGCTCCCCGAGTACCTCGAACGCGCAAGCGAGGTCATCGATCCCCATGCCCAGGCCGCCGTCGTCCTCGGCGAGCGCGAGGCCGAAGACCCCGAGATCGGCGAGCTGGAGCCACCAGGAACGGTCCAGCACGAAGGGCACGGGACCGGAGGCGTCCGGGGTGTCCCGCTTGCCGAGAAACTCGCGCAGCCCGAGCAGCAGCTCGGTGCGCGCCTCGGCGCGGGCCTCGTCAGCGGGGGCGACAGCCATGTGGATCCTTCACGCGTTGTTGACTCGTGGGAGTATCATTACCGCTCAGCGATAGTAGCATTACCAGAATGGAGAATCGAGGGTGGATCTCGGACTCAGAGGGGCCCGCGCAGTGGTCACCGGAGGCTCCAAGGGCATGGGGCGGGCGGTAGCCGAGACCCTCGCCGCCGAGGGCGCCGACGTCGCTGTCATGGCCCGCGGTCAGGAAGCCCTGAACGACACCGTTGCCGCGCTCCATGCCGCCGGAAGCACCGAGTCCTACGGCGTCGTGGTCGATTTCGCGGACGCCGACTCGATCATCGCCGGGTTCGCCGAGGTCGCCTCGCACTGGGACTCCCTGAACGTCCTGGTCCACACGATCGGCCCGAAGGGCGGGTCGTTCGAGACCCTCGACGACGCTGCGTGGGAAGAGACGCTGAACGTCGGAACGATGTCGACCGTGCGGGCGGTGCGTGCCGCACTTCCGTTGCTGCGCTCCGCCGAGTGGGGCCGGATCGCGACCTTCGCCGCCTCCTCGATCCGCCGGCCGAACAACCGGACCGTCGCCTACACGGCATCCAAGTCCGCGACCGCGAGCCTGACGAAGACCCTGGCGAAGTCGCTCGGCTCCGATGGCATCCTGGTGAACTGCGTCTGCCCGGGGACGATCGTGTCGGCAAGCTTTACCGAGAACCTGGCGCCCTGGCTGGAAGCGGACGGGCTCAACGCCTCGGATCCTGTGGACGTCATGACGTGGATCGGGGAGAAGTTCGGCGAGAGCGCCTCCCTGGGTCGCGCAGGGTTGCCCGAGGAGGTGGCGTCGCTGACGGCGTACCTGGTGTCACGGCGGAACGGGTACGTGACCGGTGCGACCGTGAACGCAGACGGCGGGTCGGACTTCTTCTGAGCGTCGGGCTCCCACGGCTAACCGACTCGCGCTCCCACCACGCTGTCCCCCGACGCCCAGCTCACGGTCGCCTTCCGCCGCGCGATCAGCCACCGCTCCCCGACCTTGCGGTACGCATCGACGTACCGGCCGCAGTGGTCGAGGCCCACGTGACTCATCACCAGGAAGTAGCTGAGCCCGGTCGCCTCGTCTCCGTCGACCTCGACGTGCGAGGTGGTCAGGTGGTGGTGCAGGAACGGCCGGACCCCCGCGGGCAGGGCGGGCCGGTCACCGCCGACCTGCGAGAGCCGGTCCGCGATCGCCGTGCGACCTTCGAACGTCCCGACCGACAGCTCCAGGACGCCGTCGTCGGTGAAGCAGGCGACCAGTTCGTCGATCCGGCCGCGGTCGCCGGCCAGGTGGTACGCCGACTGCGTGTAGCGGATCTCTTCACGAGCGACCACCTCGTCGGGAGTCACGGCGCGTAGGTCCTGCCGCCACAGACCCCAAGCACCTGGCCCGTCACGTACGACGAGGCGTCCGACGAGAGCCAGAGCGCGACGTCCGCGATCTCGCTCGGCTGACCCGGGCGGGCCAGCGGGATCTTGGACAGGATGTTCTCCCGGATCTCGTCGGGGATCGCGTCGGTCATCTCGGTGGCGATGAAGCCCGGGGAGATCGCGTTGACCCGGAGTCGCGGAGCGAGCTGCACGCCGAGCGCCCGGGTGTACCCGAGCAGACCGGCCTTCGAGAGCGCGTAATTGAACTGGCCGACATTGCCCTGCGAGGACTTCGAGCTGATGTTCACGATCGTGCCACCCTCGGGCAGTTCTCCGGCCAGCGCGTCGATCAGCCGGATCGGGCCGCCGAGGTTGACCCGGTTGGTGGCGGTGAACGCCTCCGGGGTCATCTTCTTGATCATCGCGTCGCGAGTGATGCCGGCGTTGTTCACCAGCGCCCGGAAGCCTCCGACCTCGCGCACCGCGGCCAGGATCGTCGCGGCGCCCTCGTCACTGGCGATGTCGGCGACCACGGCCGTGGTGTTCGGGCCGATCACGGCAGCGGTGTCGACGACGTCGGGAGCGAGATCGACCAACATGACGTGCCAGCCGTCCGCGGCGAAGCGGGTCGCGATGCCCTTGCCGATGCCGCGGGCCGCGCCGGTGACGACGACACTGCGTTTGATCAACGACCCGTTCATGCGGCCGGCCTTCCCAAATGGGTGGTGCCACAGGTCAACACCTGGCCACTGAGTCCGGAACTCAGCAGGAAATCGATGGTGTCAGCGAGTTGGACCGGGTCGACGCCCTCGTCGGTGGCGACCACGTTGGCCGCCAAGCCGTTGCGGGCGCCTTCGACCGCGGCGCTTCGGGCACCGCCCATCAGGGCTGTGGCGAGGGCCGAGCGCAGCGGCGACTGGTGGCCCCAGATCGCCGGTTCGCTGACGACGTAAACGATCGGCAGCCCGGCAAGGACGGCTTCCTGGGTGAGCCGGAAGACCTCATCGAGTTCCTTCTCCAGGGCGTCCCAGTTCTGCGGGTCGCTGGTACTGGCGTCGTAGACGAGGCCGGGGTGGTTCGGCATGCGCAGGTCCTTTCGGGGTTTCGAGACGGGCCGGGACGGCCCTCCTCAACCAGCCGGAGCGTGGATGATCTGGTCGGCGAAGGCCACGATGGCCCACGGGTCCAAGGGCGGGGCGAGCCAGACGTAGACCCGCTCGACGTCGAGGGCCTCGATCTCAGCACGGATCTGTTCAGGTGTTCCGCCGACGATCCCGGTCAGGAAGGTGGGGAACTGCTTCTTCGCCCGGGCTAACGCGGTCCCCGGCTCCTCACCCGGTCGGTCCAGCGCGACCATCAGGTGCGCCGAGAGCCGCGCAGGCGCCACTTGGTCCCGTACGGCGTCCAGCTTGTCGAGCCGCGGTGCGGTGATGTTCCACCAGTCGGCGTGCTCGCGCGCGAGCTTCAGCGCCGTCGGGCCGACGCCGCCGACGAGCAGCGGGATCTTCGTCAGCGGGAGCGGCACCTGGGGCAGCCCGCCCTCGAGCGCCGGCTCCCCCGCCCAGAGGCTCTTGATCGTCGCCACCGACTCGACCAAGCGCGCCGCTCGCTCCTTGGGTTCCTGGTCGGTGACGCCGAACCCGGTCAGCTCCCGGGCCCACGACCCCCAGCCGATGCCGAGCTCGAAGCGCCCACCGGAGAGGTGGTCGAGCGTGACGGCCTGCTTGGCCAACGTCGCCGGGTGCCGTAGCGCGTCGCAGAGCACCAGGTGGCCGAGCTTCAACGTGGTGGTGTGCGCGGCCACCCAGGTCGCGGTGGTCATCGCTTCGAAGAGCGGCTGCTGCTCGGCGAGCGGCATCACCAGGTGGTCGATCAGCGCGGCGCCGACGTAGCCGGTCTCCTCTGCCAGCCGTGCCATCCCGACGACGTCGTCACCAGAGAGACGCGCCTGAGGGAGGAAGAGCCAGTACTCCACGAGGTGTCCTCACACGCCCATGGTCGAGGACTTCTCGGTCCAACCGGTGGCGGAGCGCTTGGCATTCGTCGCGCCGCTCCAGCCGCCGTCGGTCCAGAGCTGGGTGCCGGCGACGTAGGACATGCGTGGACTGCCGAGCATGACCACCGGCCAGGCCTGCTCGTCGGCGGTGGCGTACCGGCCGATCGGGCCGACCGAGGTGTCCACGACCTCCTTGGTGGCGAAATCCTGGAAGGCCGGCATCATCGCGGTCGAGGTCGGCCCAGGGTTGATGCAGTTGATCCGGATGCCGCGAGCGGCCAGGTCGGCGTACCACCAGGAGACCCAGGCGTCGGTGGTCCACTTCGAGAAGAGGTAACCGCTCCAGCTCCACTTCTCCTCGTTGGCCTCGAGCCAGGCGACCGCGGCGTCGAAGCCGTCGGTGGTGATCAGCTCGGTGAGCAGAGGGATCTGCCGTTCCCAACCGTGCGCGGCGCTCGAGGAGATCGCGGTGATCGCCGAGCCCTCCGGCATCCGGGGCACCAGCTGCTGGGCGAGGTGTCGGGCGCCGACGAAGTTCACCTTCATCGTGTCCAGCTCGCTGAACGGCGGGCCGGGAAGGCCCGCGCAGCTGAACAGGCCGTCGACGTCGCCCTCGATCTGCGCGACCACACCGTCGATCGAGGTCTCGTCACGCAGGTCGACCTCGATGCTGCGGGCGACCGGAACGTCGGTGGGCTTGATGTCGAGGGCGGTCACCTGGGCGCCGAGCTCGGTGAGGATCCGGGCCGTGGCCGCACCCATGCCGGAGGCGGCCCCGGTCACAACCACGTGCTTGCCGGCATACCCGAGGACGTCGTTCGTCATGTTGATTCGCTTTCGTTGGTGGTGGTCAGTCGGTGCGGAGCAGGAAGCAGCCGCCCGGTACGCCGCCGCCGATCGCGGCGACCGCGGTCCGGGCACCGCCGACCTGCCGGTCGCCGGCGTCGCCGCGGAGCTGGACGACCGCTTCGTGGAAGAAGCCGTAGCCGTGGGTGCGACCAGCCGAGAGTTGACCGCCGTGAGGGTTGAGCGGCAGATCGCCGTCGAGTGCGATCCGCGTACCTCCCGCGAGGAAGTCCTTCGCCTCGCCGATCCCGCAGAAACCGAGTGCCTCCAGCCAGGAAAGGCAGTTGAACGTGAAGCCGTCGTACAGCAGGGCGTCGTCGACGTCGCCCGGGCGCAGGTCGGTCCGGGTCCAGAGATGCGCGGCCGGTCCGAAGACTCCGGTCAGGTGGGTGAAAGTCTCCTGGTCCCAGCAGGGTCGCTCGGTGATCTGGGAGCCGACGGACTCGACCCGGATCGGCGTGACCCGCAGGTCCCCGGCCGTCTCGGCTGCGGAGATGATCACCGCCACCGACGAGTCGCACGGGACGTCGCAGTCGTAGAGACCGAACGGCGTGCTGATCATCCGGGCGCCGAGGTAATCGTCCATCGTGATCGGGTCCTGGTAGACCGCGTACGGGTTCAGCGCCGCGTTCTTCCGGGCGTTCAACGCGATCCACCCCAGAGTCTCGCGGTCGGCGCCGTACCGGTGGAAGTACTGGGACGCCATCATGCCGATCCAGTTCGCTGCGCTGGTCGCCCCGTACGGCGCCCGGTGCGCGAAGAACCCGCTCGGCCGGCCACCTCGCGGCAACGGCATGCCCCCCGTACGAAGCAGGTCGGTATGGGTGCTCTCCCAGACGGTGCGGAAGCAGAGCACGTGCTTGGCCAGCCCTGAGGCCACGGCGAGCATCGCGGTCAGGATCGAGCCGGCCTGGCCGGGGGTCTCCATCGCTCCGTTGTGCCAGACGGGCCGGATCTGCAGGGCTTCTTCCAGGACGCTGACGCCTCCCTCGGAGATCGCGCCACCAGCGCCTGCTCCCGGGTAGGTGGAGAGCCCGTCGATGTCCGCGGGCGTCAGTCCCGCGTCGGCGATCGCCGCGCGGCACGCCTCGATGGTCAGGGTGAGCGGGTGCCGTCCGAGCCGGCGGCCCACCTGGGAGATGCCGATCCCACTGACGACGACCTTGTCCTCGAACTTCACCGACGACGCCGGCGGCCGGGTCGTGGTGATCGGGAGCGGGACGAGCTCGTCGGTCGGTGCGTCCGCCTCGTCGAGCGGCGTGAAGAGCGGGAACCAGCAGCCGTCCTGCTCCTCGAAGAGGACCTGTACCCGCTGGCCGACGCGGGGTTCGTCCGGCTCCATGGTGCCGTCGGCGCGGACGATGTTCGTGGTCAGCCGGACGCCGTCGGCGCCGTCGAGAGCGACCACCGCGACGACGTACGGCGGCGGTGCGAACTTGAACATGAACATCTGATCGTTGACGGTGAAGCCGATCACCGTGGCAGTCCCGGGTACGACGGCCCAGGCGGTCAGCTCGTCACCACAGGAACGGCAGACAACCTGGTCGGGGTGGGCGAAGACGCCGCACCCGCACTGCGGAAGCCGGAGCTCACCGCTCTCGCCACTGGTCCAGAACGGCTTGGTCCAAGGCGTGATCTCGGGGACGGACCGCTTCCAGGTCCGCTCCGGCGCCTCAGTCAAGGGGCATCCCGATGCTGCGGGTCTCCAGGTACTGCTCGAAACCCTCCTCGCCGTTCTGGCGCCCGGTGCCGCTGGCCTTGAAGCCGCCGAACGGCGCCTCGGCTC
The DNA here is from genome assembly GCA_041618295.1 of Marmoricola sp. Classification (GTDB taxonomy): domain Bacteria; phylum Actinomycetota; class Actinomycetes; order Propionibacteriales; family Nocardioidaceae; genus Marmoricola. Next base: position 30,488 of record JBFJNH010000016.1, on the reverse strand, counting down.
CGTAGAACTGACCACCGTTGACGGCCATCGTGCCGCTTCGAATTCGGTGGGCAACCGCCAACGCGCGGTCGAGGTCACCGCTGTTGACCGAGCCGGAGAGTCCGTACTCGGAGTCGTTGGCGATCCGGACGGCGTCCTCGTCGTCGTCGAACGGGATTACCGCGAGCACCGGGCCGAAGATCTCCTGCTGCGCGATCGACATCGAGTTGTCCACGTCCGCGAAGACGGTCGGCTCGACGTACCAGCCCTTCTCCAGGTGCTCGGGACGGCCACCGCCGGTGGTGACCCGGGCGCCCTCGGCCTTGCCCTGCTCGATCATGGCCAGGATCTTGTCGCGCTGTACACGGTTGATCTGCGGGCCCTGGATGTTGTTGAAGTCCGTCGGGTCGCCGTACTTGAAGTCGCGGAACGCGGCGGTGACGATCTCCAGACCCTCGGCGTACCGGGAGCGCGGCAGCAGCATCCTGGTCGGCATCGCGCAACCCTGGCCGCCATGGGCGCAGACGCTGAACGCCGCGAACGCGAGCGCGCTCTCCAGGTCGACGTCCTCGAGGTAGATCTGAGCGGACTTGCCCCCGAGCTCGAGGAAGAGCCGCTTCAGGCTGGGCGCACCCTCGGCCATGATCCGGCGACCGGTTTCGGTCGAACCGGTGAAGGAGATCATGTCGACCCTCGGGTCGGTGACGAGCTGCGCGCCGCGCGCGTGGTCGCTGGAGGTCACCACGTTGACGACACCGGCCGGGATGTCTGTCTTCTCCGCAACCAGGCGCCCGATCCGGGTGGTGTTCCAGGGGGTGTCCGGGGCCGGCTTGAGAACGACGGTGTTGCCGGCGACCAGCGCCTGACCGAGCTTGGCCAGCGCGATCTCGAACGGGTAGTTCCAGGGGGCGATCGCACCGACGACACCGACGGGCACCTTGGTCACGATCCGCTTGGACCGGCCGAATGCCTTGCCGTCGGCGATCCGCCGCTCCCAGTGGTAGTCGGCCGCGCGCTCGATCGGCCAGAGCAGCGCGTCGGTGAGCGGGGAGTCCAGCTGGGGTCCGTAGGTCAGCGCGACCGGCGTCCCGACCTCGGCGACGAGCTCGGAGCGGAGCTCTTCCTTCTCCTCCTCCAACGCTGCCTGGAGCTGACGCAGGCAGGAGAGCCGGAAGTCGAGGTCGGTCGACCAGCGCTCTGCGTCGAAGGCGCGGCGGGCAGCGGCGATCGCGGCGTCCATGTCCGCCGCGGTGCCGTCAGCGACGACGCCGAGAACCTCCTCGGTGGCCGGGTTCACGTTCTCGAAGGTCGCGCCGGATGAGCTGTCCCGGAGCTCGCCGTCGATCATCATCCGGGCCTCGCCCACCAACTCCAGCGTCGTCATGCGCTGAGATTATCGGCGTCTGCCCATTTTCGGCAATAGCACTTACACTTGTTGAGAAGATGATTCTCGTGTTAGGTAACCCTAACAACTTCAATCGCGAGGTGGATCCATGGGCTTCAACCTGACCGAGCTGGTCTCTTGTCTCGACGTACGACGCATGGGCGCGGACGTCTACGAGGGCAGTAACTATCCGCTCGCGTACCGCCGCATCTTCGGCGGACAGGTCCTGGCCCAAGGGATCCGCAGCCTCCACGAGAGCGCCGGCGGCAAGCAGGTCAAGTCGATCACCCAGTACTTCCCCCGCGAGGGAGACGTCGAGGAACCGGTCACCTACCGCGTCGACAAGGCGCACGAGGGCCGTACCTTCGCGACCAGTGCGGTCCGCGCCCAACAGGGCGAGCGCACCATCGGGGTGATGACCGCGTCCCTGCACACCCCCGAGCCCGGGATCGAGCGAACCCAGGCCGCTCCCGACGTGGTCCCGCCGGGCTGGGCCCAGGCGATCGAGAACCCGATCCTCCCCTGGGACGTGCGCGTCGTCGAGGGCGGCGACCTGAGTGACCCGACGCCGCGCGAGGCCAGCTACCGCTTCTGGATGCGGATCCCCGACCTCGGCGACGTGGCTGACGTCGAGCAGCAGTGGGTCCACCAGGCCCTGCTCGCGCACGCTTCGGAGCCGACGATCATCGGCACCGCGCTCTTCCCGCTCGACGGAGTCTCCCAGGCCGACGCCCAGGTGAAGTTCACCTCCGCGGTCACGACGCACAGCATCTGGTTCCACTCCGAGGTCCGGATGGACGACTGGGTCCTGGTCGACCAGCAGTCCCCCACGATGAACGGCAGCCGGGTCTTCGGCCGGGCCGACATCTGGACCCGGGACGGTCGCCTGGTGGCGAGCGTGGCTCAGGAGTCGATGGTCCGGATGCGCGAGGACAGCTAGCCGGCGCACCGGTCCGAGGTCGCCACCACGTCGGTCGGCCGCCCGTCCGGCTGCAGCGCAAGCACCCCGTCACTGCGACCGGCTGTGAACGGGCCCGGGTGGCCCGCCTCCTCGTACCGGCCGTGCGGGTCCCAGACCTTCGAAGCGGGGTAGGGCCACGGGCACGCCACCTCGGACGCAGCGCCGGTCACCCGGACGAGCCAGAACGAGGTGCTGAAGCAGATGAAGCAGACGTTCAGGATCACCGTCATCACCAGGAACGTGGCCATCGCCGGGCGACGCACGTAGAGCGTGAACCGACGGGCCAGCTTCTCAGCGACCGTGGGGCCATCGCCCTCCCGGTAGAGGAGCACGGAGGCAGCGATCATCGGGATCGTGATCACGGCGCTCGCTTGCAGCAGCGGGAACTGCCGGTACTCCCCCACCCAGATCGAACCGAACGGCGTCACGTGGGTGTACATCAGGAACTGCGTCGAAACCAGGAACATCTCTTGGAGCGCGTCCCAGGCGAATCCGATGACGAACGTCAACAGACCGAGGCAGAGCAACGGGCGCCGCCAAACGAACGCATCGCGACTGCGGTTCCGCTGCATCCTCTTCAGCAGCGGTGTCGCCAAGAAGTAGGGCAGTGCGATGTAGGGCGCGTAGACGAACGAGGTCAGCGGCTCGATGATGGGCGACATACCGACCCACGGCCAATCCTGGGGGAAGTGCCACATCTTCGGGTTGTAGACCAGGCCAATCATCCAGTTGTTGATCGGGTCGAACCAGCAGAGCGTGCAGGACGCCGCCATCATCAGGAGCACCGGGTTTCGCGGGTCGCGCCCCAGCCCGCGGACCAGGTAGACCACGGTCGCGACGAAGAGCACCGCCGCCATCACTTCGCCGATGGTTACCCAGTCGATCTGGTGCAGGGTCGGTGTGGCAGGTGGCGGCTTGCCCTCGCCGGCCGGGTTCCGGGTGCTTTCCGAGACCGGCCCGCGCTCGGCGTTGAGCAGAATGAACGCGGCAGCGCCGAGCCCGACCAACCACCAGAACGTGGCCTTGGCCGGGAACTTGCGGGGGGTAGACGCCTCGACCTGGAGGGATTCCTTCGTCTTCATCGCACGTTCTCCTGCTCTGATTCAACGGACTCGGGCATGCGCAGGGCTGCTGGCGCGTGCGGGGGTACGACGGGGCTGCGTGGCCGCACCGGCGGCACCACCCGGTAGGCGCCGCCCAGCGGGGGGCGCCGGTCGACATCGCCCTTGTTGGGCCACAGCGAAACTGCCCGTTCGGCGAGGGCGAGGATCGTCAAGGACGGGTTCACACCCAGGTTGGCGGTGATGTTCGACCCGTCGATCACGTGCAGGCCGGGGTGGCCGAAGAGCCGGTGGTACGGGTCGATCACGCCGGTCTCGGCACTCTCGCCGATCGCGCACCCGCCAAGGAAGTGACCGGTCATCGGACGGTCGAACGCGTCGTTCCACCCGGCCGCCGGGATGCCGTCGATCTGCGCGGCGATCTGCCGGGCGAGAGCATTCGCCTCCGGGATGTGGGTCGGGTTCGGCGCACCGATCCCCTGGCGCGTCGCGAGCCGGGTCCGTCCCCGACCGCGGTGCTCGAGGTAGGTGCTGAGCGAGTTGTCGAGGTTCTGCATGACCCCGATCACCAGGGTCTGCTCGGGCCACTCCTTCATGCGGAGCAGTCGGCGGACGTCCGAGCGCCGCCGCCAGAACTCCCGCAGGGTGAGGCGCAGGCGGGACCGACCATCGACCGGGTCGACCAGCGGGGTGAGGCCGAGCGCGATCGTCGTGCTGCCGTGGCCGTAGCGGGCTGGTTCGGCGTGGGTGTACTCGTTGACGTGCAGCGAGCAGGTGATCGCCGCGCCCCGGGTGAAGTCCGGTCCGTCCTTCCGGGCCCGGATCATCACGCCGGCCTCGGAGTTCGTCCGGGTCAGCTCGCCAAGGCGGGGCGAGATCCCCGGCAGCACCCCGGCGTCGCGCAGCTGGTGCAGCAGGGTCTGCGTCCCGAGCGCCGCAGCGGAAAAGACCACCTGGTCGGCAGTGAAGGTGCGCCGACCACGCCGGGCGAACGGACCCGTGCGCCGGGTCGACACGACGTATCCGCGCGTCCCCGGGCGTACCTCGGTGACGGTGGTCATCGGGAAGACATCGGCGCCTGCCTGCTCGGCGAGGTAGAGGTAGTTCTTGGTCAGTGAGTTCTTCGCGTTGTGCCGGCAGCCGGTCAGGCACTCACCGCAGTGCAGGCAGGTTCGTCGCCGCGGCCCGACCCCGCCGAAGTACGGGTCGCCGGCGTCCTGCCCGGGCTCGTCGCCGAGCACAAGGGCTACCGGCGTCGGCGTCCACGCGCCGGGCATGCCGAGGTCGACGGCGGCCTGATTCAGGACGGTGTCCGCGTCGGTCATCCGGTCGTACGTCGTCACCCCGAGCATCCGCTTCGCCTGGTCGTACCAGGGCGCGAGCTCGGCCTTCCAGTCGGCGATGTGGCTCCACTGCGCGTCCTTGAAGAACTGGTCCGGCGCCTCGTACAGGGTGTTGCCGTAGACCAGCGAGCCGCCGCCGACGCCGGCTCCACTGAGGATCGTGATGTTCTTCGTCGTCGTCAGCCGCTGGATTCCGTAGCAGCCGAACTGGGGGGCGAAGACGTAGCGGCGCAGGTCCCAGGTGTTCTTCGCGAACTCGTCGTCGGCGAAGCGCCGGCCTGCCTCCAGGACCCCGACCCGGTAGCCCTTCTCGGTCAGCCGCAGCGCACAGACGCTACCCCCGAAGCCCGAGCCGATGACCAAGACGTCGTAGTGATCGATCCCCATCGTGCCTATCCCAGCGGACCGCAGGTGTAGGGGAACGGCGACCGGCGGACGAACCTGCCGTCGACGACCTGCATCATCGTGGCGCACCGCGCACTCGCGCCCTGCGACGGATCCGACGGCGTGATGATCCCGTTGCCGTCCCACACGTTGATGGTGCGGAGCTTCGCGATCAGCGACTCCCGGGTGAGCGTCCCGCCGAGCTGCAACGCCGCCGTGGTGAAGAGCGAGCCAGCCGCCCACGCCTCCGCGCCTGCGTACGCCGGCGCCGACCCACCGGTACGCGCGAGCCAGGACTTGTAGAGCGCCATCTCCGGGATCCGGCCGGCCTCCTCGATCATCGCCGTCTGCGTGTAGGAGTACGCACCGTTCATCGCCTCGCCGTTCTGTCCCGTGACGTACTTGTCGCCGTACGCCGAGTTGTCGGCCAGGTAGACCGGATGGAAGTCCGCCTGCTTGAACGCCGACGCCAGCTTGGGGCTGAAATCCGCGAGGTTGGAGGAGACGAACTTGATCCCCGCGGACTTGAGCTGGTTGGCGTACGCGTTCCAGTTGGGGATCCCGGCGATGTCGACGACGATGGTCTCTTTCCAGACGTAGCCGAGCTTGGCGGCCGTCTGCCGGATGATCTGCTTCGAGATCGTCACCGAAGCGCCCGCGTTCAGGTATACGAACGCCGAGTTGGTGACGTCCGACCCGATCTTCTGCTTGATCCAGGCCCACGGCTGGATCCCGAAGTGATCAGAGTCGATCGGCACGACCATGAACGTGGTCCGCGCCTTCTGCCGCGCCGGCTCCGTGGCGGTCGCGCGGACGTCCGGCTGACCGCACGCCTCAGTGACGTTCGCTCCGCCGGAATCGAAGGCGCTCAGCGATCCGACGAGCGCGAAAGCCGCACCGCAGGCCGATTTCGACGCATCGTTGCTGCCGGTGGCGGAGAGGCCGGAGTCGTAGACGAGGAGCTTGAGCTTGCGACCGCAGATCGAGGACGTGGAGTTGAAGTAGGCGACGTAGGCGTTCATCGCGTCGTGCACGGATTTGAAGACGTCAGCGACCGGTCCGCTGATGTCGGCGATCGAGGCGATGGTGATCTGGGAGTCGGTGATCCCGGGGCCGTTCTTGAAGCCAGCGCAGCTCGCGGCCTTCACCCCCGAGCCGGGCTGGGGATCGCTGCCGCCCGCGGCCGGGTTTTCGCCGCCTCTACTCGGGTTGCCACCTGCACCACCCGACCCCTGGTTCTCTTCGGAGCCCGGCGCAATGACGCCTTCACTTGGGTCGACCGGCACCCCACCGGGACCGGGCGAGGAAGGGAGCACGCCCTGAGCGCCGGGCTGGGTGCCGCCGTATACCCCGCTGTTCACGAAGTCCTCCGGCTCGACCAATGACCCGCCGCACGCAGCCAGCACCGTCGCAAGCACAGCAGCGACGAACGAGCCGACGAGCGTCCTGGGAGTGCGGGGTGTTGCTTCCATGCAGGAATGTTAAGTCAGCTTAACGGTTAGCGCAAGGACCATTCCGACAAGAGAGAATGAAGTTCTCGTCTCGAATGCCCCGCAGATGGGAGAGGGTGGAGCCGTGCCGGAGGAACCGAAGAACGTCGAAGCGCTCTCGGACCACGAACTGGTCGCCGAGATCACCGACACGCTCCTGCGCGTCCTCAACCGAGCCCAGCGAGACCGCCCTCGACGGTTCGTTGCGGGCGCTTCGATGACCCTGGTCGAATCCGAGGTCTGCCGGCGGATCTACACCAAGCCCGGCATCACGGCGACTGAGCTCTCGGACACCCTGGCTGTCACCCGCTCCGCGATGTCGCAGACCCTGGCCCGGTTGCGGGAGCGCGGATTCGTGACCCAACGGCCGAACCCCGAGAACCGCCGGCGCAACCAGCTGACGCTCACCGACGCCGGGACGGATGCCGTCCGCGCGTCGATGCGCCACTTCGACGTGCTCGCTCAGGACGTGTACGGCGAACCGCGCGGGGAACTCGAGAGCTACTACCGGTTCATGCAGAAACTGGAGCGCTCCCAGGTGATCGCCTCGGAGTCGCTCCTACTCCCCGACGAGACGACCTGATTCGTCAGTCCAGGCCCAGGAACTTCGCCCCGGTGAGGTCGGACGCGAGCTCCCACAGCCGCACGGCGTCCGGCTCGCGCTGCGCACGACGCGACAGCTTCGCCGGCGCCGGCGGGCCCTTGCTCTCGAACCGCTCGCTCGGCCCGAGGTACGAGCCGCCGCCGACTCCCGGTGACGTCGCCGCCATTAGCGAGGGCATCGCTGCCTCCTCGGGCGAGTGCAGGACGGAAGCCTGGAACCACTCCGAGAGCGGCTTCAGCACCGGCAGGTTGGTGATTCGGTACGTCGTGGCGATGTTCGTCCCGCTCACTCCCGGGTGCGCGCCGATGCTGCGCGTGCTGCTCCCCGAACGCCGGAGCCTTCGGTCAAGCTCTGCCATGAACAGCAGCGACGCCAGCTTGCTCTGCCCGTACGCAACGCCTTTGCGGAAGCGACGTCGCTCGAAGTTGAGGTCGTCGAAGTCGATCCGGCCGACCTTGTGCTGGATGCTGCCCAGGTGAACCACCCGGCTGTCCGGCGTCGCTAGCAACGGCGCGAGAAGCCCGGAAGTGAGCGCGAAGTGGCCGAGGAAGTTTGCCCCGGTGTGCGCCTCGAAGCCATCGGCGGTCCGGGCGAACGGGAGCAACGCGATGCCCGCGTTGTTGACCAGGATGTCCAGCTGACTGTGCAGATCGGTAAAGCGCGTCGCCGCCGCACTGACCGAGCCTAGATCCGCCAGGTCGAGCGGAAGCACCTCGAGGCGGGCGCCCGGCACCGCCGCTCGGATCTCCCCCGCCGCATCGTCAGCCTTTACGACCGAGCGGCACGCGAGCACCACAAAGGCACCGCGCCGCGCCAGGTGCAGCGCAGTCCAGTAACCGATGCCGGTGTTCGCCCCGGTGACCATGGCGACCTTGCCGGCCAGGTCCGGGATGTCGTCAGCAGTCCACACCGACATCCGCGACCTATCCCTTCTTCGCAGCCTCTCGGGCGGCCGCAGCGGCCTTCATCTTCTCCAGGTCCACCAGGATCGGCCAACCGGACACGCTCAGCGCGTTCCCGTGCGCCAGCGAGTGCTGGTCGAAGACTGCCTGCACCGCGGTGGTGAAGCCCTGAACGTCGAGGGTGTGGTTGACCGCACGCTTCGCCATCCGCAGCGCGAAGGCGTCGTGCTTCGCGATCTCGGCGGCCAGGGTGCGGGTGGCCTCCTCGAGCTCTTCCCGCGGGACGACCCGGTTGACCATGCCGACCGACTTCGCCTCCGCAGCGGTGATCGCGCGTCCGGTGAAGAGGACCTCCTTGGCGAGGCGAGCACCCAGCTCCCAGGTGTGGCCGTGGTACTCGACGCCACCGATGCCCATGGTGATCACCGGGTCGGAGAACTTGGCATCCTCGGAGGCGACGATCAGGTCGCACGGCCAGGCGAGCAGCAGGCCGCCGGCGATGCAGACGCCCTGCACCGCGGCGATCGACGGCTTCGGGACGTTGCGCCACTTCAGCGAGTAGCCGATGTAGCGCTGGGACTCGATGCCGTAGATCCGCTCGACCGAGGTGGTCAGACCGGACGGGAGGGTGGCCCGCTCCTGCCCGTCCTTGCGCGCCTCGGCCGCAGCGATGTCGTGGCCCGAGGAAAAGTGCTTGCCGTTGCCGCGCAGCACGATCACCTTCACCGCGTCGTCCTCGGCGGCGCGCATCCAGGCCGCGTCGAGCTGGTCGAGCAGCGCGAAGTTCTGGGCGTTGGCGGCGTCCGGCCGGTTCAGCGTGATCGTCGCGATGCCGTCGCTGACATCGTACAGAACAAGGTCGTCACTCATGGTCAGCCTCTCGGGAGTCCCAGCGCGTGCTGGGCGATGATGTTGCGCTGGATCTCGCTCGTACCGGCGTAGATGGTGGTCCCCTTCGCGTGCCGGACCATGTGCTCGATGGTGCCGTGCTCCAGCGCGGTCGGGTCACCCCACGCGCGGAGCGCGTCTGGGCCCACCAGTTGGAGGGTCTCGTCGGCCTGGGTCTGGAGCCGCTCGGTGCTGAACAGCTTCGACATCGGACCGCGGGTGTGCAGCTCGCGTGCCTTGGTGGCCTTGTACCAAGCACCACGCCGAGCGAGCAGCCGTGAGACCTCGAGCTCGGTCGCAGACTTGCCGATCCGGGCCGCGACGCTCGGGTCCTCGGTCAGACCCTCCTTCACGGCCCAAGCGGTGAAGGCATCGAGGAGACGCGCCTGCTCGCCGCTGAACGAAGCGGTGTGCTCGGAGGCGAAGGCAACGCTCATCACCGCCCAGCCGCCGTTGACCTCCCCGATCCGCCAGGTGTCCTCGACGTACACGTCGTTGTAGAACGTGACGTTCGTCCGCTCGCCGGAAATGGTGTGCACCGCGTTGACCTCGACGCCGTCCTGGTCCATCGGAACCAGGAACGTGGTCAGGCCCTGGTGCTTGGAAGCAGCAGGGTCGGTGCGCGCCAGCATGAAGACGTAGTCCGCGATGTGCGCGTTGGTCGTGAACATCTTCGAGCCGGTGATCCGCCAGCCGTCCCCGTCCGGCACCGCCTTGGTGGCCGCGGCGGCAGCGTCCGACCCGTTCTCAGGCTCGGTGAAGCCCAACGCGATGACGATGTCCGCGTCGAAAGCCCGCGGCAGGATCTCGGCCTTCTGCTCCTCCGTGCCGACCTGGTTGATCACGTTCGCGATCATCATCGTGGTGCTGATCCCGTAAACCGGTGCGTTCCGGCGCTGGGTCTCCTCGCTGTAGGCGAGCACCTCAATCGGGTCCTTGCCCTGGCCGCCGTGCTCGACCGGCCAGCCGAGCGCAAGCCAACCCTTTTCGGCGACCGCCTTGGAGTAGGCAGGATCGTGGTTTACCCCGGTCCGGTGGCAGTGCTCGAGGACCTCGGGAGTGAGCACCTCGTCGAGGAACTCGGTGACCTCCTTGCGGAAGACCTCGCTCTTCTCGCCCAGTCGGAAGTCCATCAGGCAGCTCCTTCCGTCGCAGCAACGTGCTCGCCGGCCACCCGGCGGTAGCCCTCGGCCGGACTCTCCAGAACCGCTCCCCAGGACCGCGCGCGGCGGTAGTAGAGCTGGGCGGGGTACTCGAGCATGAAGCCGTACCCGCCGTGGAAGTGCAGCGCGTCGTGGCTGGTCGCGACCGCGGTCTCGGCCGCGAACGCCAGCGCCATCGCCGCCAGGGAACGGAAGCGATCCGGCTCGACCTCCGCCGACCAGGCGGCCTTGCGCGCGAGCAGCTCGGCCCCGTCGCACTCGGTCGCACGGTCCGCGAGCCGGTGCTGGACCGACTGGAACTGTCCGACCGGTTGACCGAACGCCTTGCGCTCCTTCACGTAGGCCACACCGATCTCCAGGACCCGCTGGGAGAGCCCGGCGAGGGCGGCGGCCGTCAGTACCCGCCACTCGTCGACGGCGTGCTCGAAGAGAGCGACGGCCTCGGCTCCGGAGGCCAACTCGCGCCCGTCGGCCAGGGCGACGTCGGCGAGCGGGAGGTTGCCGAGGTTGGCGACCGCCGTACGGCGACCCTCGAGCGGCACGAGCAGCAACCGGTCGCCGTCCCGCACGACCGCGTCGTCGGCAACGGTGCCCGCCGGCAGCAGCTCTGCGCGTCCGGCGCGAGCCCGACGAACCGCGATCGTGACAGTCCGTGCGGGGTCGTAAGCACCGGCCCGCACCAGCAACCGGGTCGCGACCTGGACCTCGATCATCGGTGTGGGCGCGACGAAACGCCCGTGCTGCTCGGCCACCAGGGCCAGGTCGAGGAGCGAGGCGACAGCGTCGCCCTCGTCGTCGGGGAGGGCCATCTCGACGGCACCGAGGTCGACCAGCCTGCCCCAGAGCTCCGGGTCGTATCCGGGGACCGGGCCGGCTTCGGCGGCCTGGACGTGGTCCGGCGAGCAGTGGTCGGTCAGGACGTCAGCGAACACGCCAACGATCTCCTGCTGCTCGGTGGTGAGACGCAGATCCACGGGTCAGGCCTCCAACGTGATGGCCTGGCGCGGGCAGCGGCGTGCAGCCTCGGCGGCGCGGACCTCGGCTTCGCCAGAGACTTCCTCGGCCAGGACGTAGAGGAAGTCGTCGTCGCGCACCTCGAAGACGTCGGGGGCGAACTGCATGCAGACAGCGTTGCTCTCGCAGACGTCGAAATCGACGATCACCTTCACGAGACTCTCCTTTCGGCGGGCCGGCCCAGGACGTGCCGGCCGACGATCGTGGGCAGATCCAGGAAGGTCCGGATGCCGGGGTCGACGACGCACACCGGGGCGACCGCGTGAACCGCGTGCATCGCCGTACCGAGGCAGCCCTGATCGGTCTCGTCCTCCCCGTTCACGGCGACCTTGGCCTCGACGAGCATCGAGGGGTACCCCTCGACGCTCACCCGCCAACCGCGCCCCGACGGCCAGTCCGGCGCGGCGTCCGCACGGAGCCGGGTGACGTGCTCGACGGTGAGGACCGGTCGTCCCTCGATGATCGCGGTGGCGCCGAAACGGAGGGCGGCCGTCGTGCCTGCCTCGATCCGGCCGGCGGCGACGTCGAAGGCCTCGGTCGCGAGCCAGGTGTCGCGGTCGAAGACCCAGTCCTCGATCGTCGCACCGAGGGCGTCGGCGACCAACATGATCGGTGCCTTGAAGACACCGCCGAGCAGCGACGGATCCGCGGCGAAGTAGTCGACAGAGTCCGGGGCATGCCCGAAGCCCATCACGTCGAAGAGCATGAACGCGTTGTCGTACGTCGCGTAGTCCAGGATCTCCTGGACCACCAGCGAGTCCACCGAGCGCAGCAAACCGGAGATCGCCAGCGGCAACACCTCCGAGGCCCATCCCGGCTCGATCCCGGTCGCGTGGAAGCTGGACGCACCGCGGGCGCAGGCGTCCTCGAGCCGCTTCACCACCTCGTCACCCATCGCGGCCGGGTAGATCAGCGGCGTCACCGCGGTCGAGACCACGTTCTTGCCCGACTCCAGCAACAGACAGATGTTCTCGATCGCCGCCGCCGGGTCGGCGTCGCCCTGCGCCATGTAGAGCACGCAGTCCGCCTGCAGCGCGAGGATCTCGTCCCGGTCCGCGGTTGCGAGGACGCCGATCGCCCCGATCCCGGCGAGCACGCCGACGTCCTGACCCGCCTTGTCCGGGTCGTGGGCGAAACAGCCGACCAGCTCCAGGTCCGGGTGGTCGACGACAGCGGCGACCGCGTGTCGTCCGACCGGCCCGGTGGCCCACTGCACGACGCGGAGCATCAGGCCGCCGCCTTCACGTCCGTCTCGGGCTCGGCCGCGCGCACTGGGCGCCAGCCGAACGCGAGGAGAAGCACCCCGCCGGCGAGCCCGCCAAGCGCCGCGATCAGCGCCCCGTCGCCGCCGAGCAAGCCGTTGCGGAGCGGGTCGTCGTACGCGGCGAGCCCGACCAGGGAGTCGAGCGACAGCGTGCCGGGGCCGAAGGTCGCCAAGGCAACGGCAGCAACGGCCACCACCAGCACGTACTCGTACCCGTCGCGGAAGATGAAGAACCCGTTCGGCCGGTGCGCGGCCCAGCCGGCAACGACCATGGTTCCGATCAACGCGGCGCAGGCGATCGGAGTGAGCAGGCCCACCACGAGGCCGACGCCGACGGCGAGCTCGACCAGGCCACTCATCAGCGCGTGCACCTTCGCAGGCCGGAACCCGAGGCTGCCGAACCACCGGGCGGTCCCCTCGACGCCACCGGCGCCGAAAAGGTGGTTGTAGCCATGCAGGAAGATCATCGCGCCGAGCGTGCAGCGGAAGGCCAGCAGGACCACGTCGATCGTGCCGGTGATCTCGATGCCGTTCACGGCAGCCTCCTCGTGGGCATCGCCGAATAGCCGGCGACGTTGGTCATCGCGACCCGCTCGAGTCGATCGCGGTCGATGTCGTAGCGCGGCAGGAAGTCGAGCAGCGCCTCCAGCGCTACCCGGGTCTCCAACCGGGCGAGCGCCGCACCCAGGCAGCTGTGGATCCCGAAGCCGAACCCGATGTTCTGGGCCCCGTCATCCGCGCGGTCGATGTCGAAGCGGTCGGCGTCCGGGAACGCCCGCTCGTCGCGGTTCGCCGAAGCGACCAGCATCATCACTGCGGCGCCCTCGGGAATGGTCACCCCGTGCAGAGTGTGCTCCTTCATCGCGCGACGCACGTTGTAGTGCGAGGGCGCCTGGAACCGGAGCACCTCCTCGACCGCAGCTGGGATCTTCTCCCGGTTGGCGCGCAGGTCGGCCCACTGCTCGGGGTGGTCGGCGAAGAGCGCGACCGCGTTGGCCACCTGCTTCACGACCGTCTCGGCACCCGCTCCACCCAGAAGAGTGAGGAAGCCGGCGATCTCCATGTCGTCGAGCTGGGTGGGCTGACCGTCCTCCTCGCGGACGACCTCGGCCCGGATCAGGTCGGAGATCATGTCGTCCGTGGGGTTCTTCCGACGCTCCTGGATCAGACCGAAGTAGTAGAGACCCATGTCGGCGCTGGCCTGGGCGGCCTGCGGGCCCATCTCCATCTCCCCCGGCGCCCGGTGCAGGAACATGTCCAACCAGACCCGGATCTGCTGGCGCTGCCCCTCGGGGACGCCGAGCATCTTGGAGATGATCTCGACCGGGAAGAGCCCGGCGAACTCGGTGACCGCGTCGAACCCGTCGGGGTCGCACTGGTCGAGGAAGCCGGTGATCGTCTCGCGCACCATCGGCTCGAGCGCCATGATCGCCCGCGGCGTGAAGACCCGGTTGACCAGGGAACGCATCCGTCGGTGCTCCGGCGGGTCCATCAGGATGATCATCGGGAACTTGTTCCGCTTGCCCCGACGCACCATCGCCAGGTCGATCCCGTACGCCGAGGAGTAGGTCTCGTAGTCGCGCTGGCCGACCGCTACGTCGTCGTACCGGCTGAGCGCGTAGAAGTCGTAGGTCTCGTTGTAGTAGACCGGAGCCTCGTCCCGCAACCGCTTGTACGTCGGGTACGGGTCGACGAAGAACGTATCCGAGAACGGGTCGAAGTCGAGGGCCTCGTCCACGTGCGGGCCGGAGGTCACAGGATGGCTCCGTCCTTCTTGTAGCGCTCGATGTCGTCCCATTCGACGCCCGCGTCGAGAAGCAGTTCCTCGGTGTGCTGGCCGTGCTCGGGTGCACCGCTCGGCACGACCTGGACCTCGTCGAACTGGACCGGGTTCACCGGCATGCCGAAGTCGGTGCCGTTCTGGGTGGTGACCTGCGGGATGTAGCCGTTGGCGACCACGGAGGCGTCGTCGTGGAGCTCGATCGGGGTCTGCAGCACGCTCCACGCACCGCTGAGCGACTTCAGGGCGACCACCCACTCGGCCAGGTCGCGGTCGGCGAAGACGGCGTCCATCCGGTCGACGATCTCGGCGCGGTTCTGGTAGCGGCCCAGGTCGTCAGCCAGGCGCTCGTCGGCGAGCAGGTCGTCGAGCCCGAGCAGGGTCATCACCTCAGCCCAGTAACGGCCCTGCTGGAGCATCATCAAGGTGATCCAGCGGCCGTCGCGGGTGCGGTAGTTGCTGACCAGCGGGTTCGGCAGCTTCCGGCGGTCGCGCGAAGGCTCCGGGTTGCGGTCGAAGATCTTGGCACTGGTGACGTCCGGACCGAGGTTCCAGGCCGCGAGCCCAAGCAGGGAGACGTCGATGACCGAGGTCTCCCCGGTGCGCTGGCGCTTGAAGAGCGCGGCGGCGACGCCACCGGCGATGGTCAGGCCGCCCATCACGTCCCCGAAGGCCGGGCGCGGGTTGACAGGGTCGCCCGCGGCACCGGAGTGCGCGTAGGCGATCGCACCGCGCGACCAGTAGGAGACGCCGTCGTAACCCGGGCTGTCGGCGTCCTCCCCCTTCGGCCCGTGCGAGGAGCCGCGGACGTAGATGATGTCCGGGTTGACCTTGCGGAGGTCCTCCAGGTCGATGCCGAGCTTGGCCCGCGCCGAGGGCAGGTAGTTGGTCAGGAAGACGTCGGCGTCCTTCGCCAGGGCGTAGAGCACCTCGCGGCCACCGGGCGTGGTGAGATCGATGCCGATCGACTTCTTGCCGCGGTTCGGCACCTCGATGATGTAGTTGACGCCACCCGGGCCCGACGGGATCAGCCCCGAGGAGACCAGACCCCGCTGGGGGTCGCCCCCGTCACGGGGCTCCACCTTGACAACCTCGGCACCCCACTCGGCGAGTACCGCGCCGCCGGCCGGGACGAAGGTCCAGGCCGCGACCTCGAGGACCTTGATCCCCGCCAGCACGTCGTTGACAACAGGGCTGCTCATCAGGCGCCCGCCACCTCAAGGACGACGGCCTGGCCCATGCCGCCGCCGGCGCACATGGCCGCGACGCCGGTGCCACCGCCTCGACGGGCCAGCTCGTTGACCAGGCTGACGATCATCCGGGCGCCGCTGGCGGAGATCGGGTGACCGAGGCTGCACCCGCTGCCGACGGGATTCACGATCGACGGGTCGATGCCGAGCTCCCGGGTCGCCGCGATCGGAACCGAGGCGAAGGCCTCGTTGATCTCCCAGAGGTCCACGTCGGCGACGCTCAGGCCGCCGGCCAGGGCCAGCGCCTTGGTGATCGCGTCGATCGGGGCCATACCGGTGCGCTCCGGCGCGACTCCGACGCTGGCCCAGCTCTTCACCGTCGCGAGCGCCGTGAGTCCGCGCCCGGCAGCCTGCCCTGCGGACATCAGCACGACACCGGCAGCGGCGTCGTTCAGCCCGGCCGAGCTGGCGGCGGTGACTCCGAAACCCTCGATCTCCGGGTGCAGCACCTTGAGCGAGGCCAGCTTCTCCATGGTGCTGGCGCGCGGGTGCTCGTCGACCTCGAAGATGCTCACCGAGCCGTCTGCGCCCGTGACCTTGAGCGGCACGATCTCACCCGCCAGCCGGCCGTCAGCGATGGCGGCGAGCGCCTTGCGGCCGGACTCGAAGGCCCACTCGTCCATGTCGAGACGGGTCAGCCCCGCCTCGACGGCTGTGTTGTGCCCGACCGTGAGGCTCATGTCCATGTTCGGCGCGGTGGGGGTGTTCGGGTGGGAGGGCGAGATCCAGAACTTGTGCTCCTCGCCCGTCGCCGGGTCCCGCCAGCTGGTCCGCGGGGCGGTCGACTGCGAGTTCACGCCGCCGGCGATGACGGTCTGCTGCATGCCGGCCATGATGTTGGCCGCACCGGTGGTGATCGCGCTCAGGCCCGCGGCGCAGTGCCGGTTGAGCGACATCCCGGGCACCGAGGTCAGGCCCGCGGTGACCGCCACGTGCCGGGCGATGACCCCGCCGCCGTACAGGTTCTCGGCCAGGACCAGGTCGTCGACGTCGGTGCCGGAGAGCCCGGCTCGGGCGACGAGCTCGTTGACGACCGGCTCGGCCAGGTCGAAGGCGCTGACGTTGACCAGCGTGCCCTTGTACGCCGTTCCGATCGCGGTACGGGCGCCGGCAACGATCACAGCTTCGGTCATCGGGAGTCTCCTGGAGAAGGGGTGGCCGCACCAGCGGCGTGAATGCGATTTCTCGGATATGGTAATCCAGTTCTCACAACTTGACTAGGAGGATCCACATGAATCTCGAAGGCGCGAGTGCACTCGTCACCGGCGGTGGCGGAGGCTTCGGCGGCGAGACCACCCGGTACTTGGTGAAGGCCGGAGCCAAGGTCGTCGTCGCCGACGTCTCGGACGACAAAGGTGCCGCGATGGTCGAGGAGCTCGGCAGCGAGAACGTCGTCTACCTGAAGACCGACGTGCGCAAGGAGGAGGACGTCCGAGCCGCGGTCGCCGCGGCTCAGGAGCTCGCCCCGCTGCGCGTCACCGTCACCCCGCACGGCGGCCCGGTGCTCGCCGGCCGACTGGTCGGCAAGGACGGCTCGGCTCTCGCTCTCGACGGATTCGCCAAGACGCTGGACTTCTACCTGATCGGTACCTACAACGTGATGCGGCTGGCCGCCGAGCAGATGGCCAAGAACGAGGTCGTCGGTGAGTCCGGCCGCGGGGTCATCATCACCACGGCCAGCATCGCCGGCTTCGAGGGTCAGGTCGGCCAGGTTCCGTACGCGGCGGCCAAGGGCGGTGTCATCGCCATGACCATCGCGGCTGCCCGCGACCTCGCCGTCACCGGCATCCGGGTCAACTGCATCGCACCGGGCACCTTCTACACCCCGGCGTTCGGCGACTTCATGACCGAGGAACAGGCCGCCGAGCGGTTCGCCCAGGGCGTGCAGTTCCCCAAGCGGATGGGTCGCGCCGAGGAGTACGCCAAGCTCGCACTGTCGATCGTCGACAACGACTACCTCAACGGCGAGACGATCCGGATCGACGGAGCGCTCAGGTTCGGCCCGAAGGGCTGAGCGGTGTCGACAGGCTCAACCGTCGCCGGTTGAGCCCGTCGAGACCCACGCCGGTCGAGCCGGACGACCCTATTGCGAACCCACCAGCCCGAGGCGGCAGAACTCCCACATCGCCTCGGCATCCGCTGCACCCTTCTCCCCTTCGGCCCGGCCGAGCGAGGTGAAGAGCGCCGCACCGATGACAGCCTGGATGAAGACGCGAATCAGCTTCTCCGGCGGGATGTCCGAGCGCAGCACGCCCTCGTCGACACCCTGGGCGATGAGCTCCTGGATGAGCTTGGCCATCGGCGCGATCGCGCGCTGGTAGTCCGCCTTGTGCGACTCGGCCAGGCTGAAGTGGTACGGCGCGAGCCCGCGGTTGAGGCCGTCGTCGGTGCCGTTGCCGTAGATGCTGGAGACGACCGTCTTCAACGCCGTGAGCGCGTCCCGGCCCTCGGTCTGCTCGCGCCAGCTCACCACCGACTGGGCGATCGACTCCTCCAGGAGGGCGAGGAGCAGCTCGTCCTTGCCGGAGAAGTACTGGTAGAAGGAGCGCAGCGAGGTGCGCGACCGGTCGACCAGTTCCTGGACGGTGAAGTCGGTGCGGCCGGTCTCCTGGAGGATCTCCATCGCGGTCACGATGAACCGGTCGCTACGCGACATCGCCTTCGCCTTGGCGGTGCGCAACGAGCGCTCCAGCGCACGATCACGCCAGGACGCCTCGCCGTCGGCTGCGGTCTCGGTGAGGGTCTCGTCCTTGGTCTCAGCCATCGGGGGGCCTCCTGGGTCGGTGGGTGCGGGAGCCGCTGCACCCTTGCCACGGAGAATGAACGACAAGATGAATGGTACCCGCACTTGTCCTTGCTGAGAATGACATAGGTCAGCGTGGCGGCGAACTGCGCATAACCGCACGTCGGAGGGGGTGCGAGCGGGTCAGCCCACCCGGGTCCGGGACTCCACGACCAACGATTGGATCGACTGTCCCAGCCGCCCGCGCGCGTCGAAGAGCTGGGCGACGCTGAGGCCGCTCCCGTTGGGGTCGACAACCCCAGTACTGACCAGGCCAACCCAGTCGTCAGCGGGAACCCTGGAGAGGTGCAGGGTCAGGTCGGCGTTCATGAAGCTCCAGGAGTCGAAGTGGAACCGGTTCGCCAGGTGGTTCGACGCGTAGTCCGCCGCCGCAGCCGCCCGCGCGATCGACGGCGTCCGTTCGCCCGCGACGACGGGCACCAGCAGGTTGACGTAGACCCCCGTCGCGTACGCCGGCAGCTCGGAGGGCAGGGTCCGGGCACAGATGGCGTGCGAGTCGAAGCAGTCCCAGCCCACCATCTCGGCAACCTTGGGCCGGGTCCGACCGAGGTCGGGGAGCGGGACCCCGTCGAACGGGTTCGGCGGCTCAGCAGCCTCCGGCAGGTCGAGATCAACGTGCCGGACGGCCAGGCACTGCGCGGTGGCCACCACGGTGTCTCCATCCAGCAGCGTCACGGTCTGCCGGGCGACCCGCGAGCCGCCGTCCGGGGCCTTCACCAGCACCTGGAGCGGAGAACACGGAACCGCGGAGAGCAGGTCGAACGTGACCCGCACCGGCGTCCGGCCCGGGACGTCCAGCGCGCTTGCCAGCAGAGCCGCGACAGCACCCCCGTGCAGGGCGTCCGGGCGCCACGGACCCCGGGCCAGGGTGGTCGGGACGACCAGGTCGCCGTCCCGGACGAAGAGCGCGCGTTCGTCGGTCTCCATGGGACCCCTTCGAGCGTGGGGATTCCTTGACAGAACCCGCCTTACGAATGTGTACTGACGGAAACGGAGAACATCATTACCGTTTCCTGCGTATGGTATCCCACCGTTGAAGATCCCGACTTTGCTGCGAGGAGGACCCGTGCGTCAACGCCACATCGCCGTGGTCGGTTCGTCCCTGGGCGGGCTGCGGACGGTCGAGGCGTTGCGCCGGCTCGGGAACGACGCACGGATCACGCTCATTGGCGACGAAACCGCGCTCCCCTACGACCGCCCGCCGCTGTCGAAGGAGATCCTGCTCGGCAAGGCCGAAGCGGACTCGGTCGCCCTCACCTCCGGTGCCGCCCTCGACGACCTCGGTGTGGAGGTGCTGCTCGGCACCCGGGCAACGGGGCTCGACCTGGACGCACGCACCCTCCAGCTCTCCGGCGACACCCAAGCTGATCTTGCCTTCGACGACCTGGTGGTCGCGACCGGTGCATCAGCACGCTGCCCGGCTGCTCTGGCCGGCCTTGACGGCGTCCAGGTACTCCGCACCCTCGAGGACGCCGTCATCCTTCGTCGCGCCTTCGACGCCGCGCCACGGGTGGTCGTCCTCGGCGGAGGGTTCATCGGCTCCGAGGTCGCCTCCGCGGGCCGCGCCCTCGGGCTGGACGTCACGGTGATCGACGTCGCCCCGGTCCTCATGCAACGCGGGCTCGGCGACGTCGTCGGGGCCCGCCTCACCGAAGTCGCCCGCGACGCGGGCGTCGCACTGCGCCTCGGAACCACGATCGACCAAGTGCTGGGTCAGGGCCGGGTCGAATCGGTGCTCCTCGACGACGGCACCACCCTCCCCGCCGACCTGCTCGTGCTCGGCCTCGGCGCCGTACCGAACACCGACTGGCTGGCCGGCTCCGGCCTGACCGTCGCCGACGGCGTCGTCTGCGACCAGTACCTGAGTGCGGCTCCCGGTGTGTACGCCGTCGGTGACATCGCCCGGTGGCAGCACCCTCACTACGGTCGGTCCCTACGGTTCGAGCACTGGACGACTGCAGGCGAGCACGCCGACGCCGTCGCAGCGACGCTCACCGGAACACCGACCGTCAGCGACGCGGTGCCCTACGTCTGGTCCGACCAGTTCGACCAGAAGATCCAGATCGCCGGCGTACCGGACCAGTCCGACGAGGTCCGATTCCTCGTCGACGAGCCGGGGAAGTTCGTCGCGATCGCCGGGAGTGGGGACGAGCAGCACGCCGCGTTCGCCCTCAACGCCCCGGGCGCGCTGGTCCGCCAACGCATCAAGCTGGCGGAACGCCCGCCGTGGCCACCGGAGATGGGATGACCTTGAACCACGAAACAACCGGGACGCTCAGCGCGCTGACGTCCCAGCTCGACCTCACCATCACCCAGCCGACGACTGCGCCGGAGGGAGCGATCCGGGCAGCCGACCTGACCGACGTCGACTTCTCCTCGGGCACGGCCTTCCGCGACGGGGTGCCGCACGCGGCGTTCGACGCCGTCCGGGCCGGCGGCGGTCTGGTCTGGCACGACGAGGCCGCACCGCGTCACAGTGCGCTGAACGCGGAGAGCGGGCTGGAGGCACCTCCGTCTCCTGGTTTCTGGATGGCCACCAGCCACGAGGTCGTCACCGAAGCCTCGAAGGACCCTGCGACCTACTCCTCCTACCTCGGCGGGGTCTCGATGGTCTCGATGGACGAGGTGATGCTGGCCGGGATGCGGCTGATGCTGCTCTTCATGGATCCGCCGGACCAGACCCGCCTGCGCAAGCTTCTGGTGCCCTCGTTCACGCCGAAGTCGATCAACCTGATGACCGACGCGGTCTCGGACAACGCCCGCGAGCTCGCCGACGCCGTCGCCGCTGCCGGGGCGGACGGATCCACGGTCGACCTGGTCGAGATGGTCGCCAAGGAGCTGCCCACCCGGGTGCTCGCGGTCCTGCTCGGCATGCCCCAGGAAGACTGGCACCTGATTCCGGAGTGGTCCGACGCGCTGATCTCCAGCGAGTCCTCGGAAGGCACCGAGGACGACCTGATGGCCGCGGCCCTGACGTTCGGGGCCGTCCACGACTACGGCGCGAAGATCTTCGCCGAGCGCCGCGCCGAGCCCCGCAACGACATCGTCTCGAGCCTGGCGACCGCCGAGGTCGACGGTGAGCAGCTCACCGTCGAGGAGTTCTGCATGTTCTGGCTGCTGCTGATCGTGGCAGGCAACGAGACCACCCGGAACTCGCTCTCCGGCGGCATCATCGCGCTCCTCGAGCGCGGGCTCTGGAAGGACCTTGCGACCGAGGTGGCCGCCGGCAGCCGGAACGTCGACCAGACGATCACCGACGAGCTCGTCCGCTTCGTCAGCCCGGTCATGAACTTCCGTCGTACGGCGACCCGCGACGTCGTCCTCGGTGGCCAGCAGGTCCGGGCCGGCGACAAGGTCGTGCTCTGGTACGGCGCGGCCAACCGCGACCCGAAGGTCTTCGCCGACCCGCACACCCTCGACCTGGACCGTGACCCGAACCCGCACCTCGGCTTCGGCATCGGTCCGCACTTCTGCCTGGGAACCCGGCTGGCCCGCCTGCAGATCTCGACGATGCTCACCGAACTGCTGGTCCGCTTCCAGGACCTCACCCTGGACGGCGACCCGACGTACGTCGGTTCGAGCTTCATCAACGGCGTCGAGCGCCTGCCCGTGAAGGTCGGCCCGTGACGAGCACGGTCAACGGCGTCGCAGCCCTCCAGGCTCTCCCTACTGCCGGCTCCGACCCGAACCGCTCGGCGATCGTCTGCACCAACGGAGAGACCGTCAGCTACGCCGACTTCGCCGAGCGAGCCTCCCGACTAGCCGGAGCGTTCCGCCAACTGGGCCTGGTCGAGGGCGACGTCGTGGCGATCCTCTCGGAGAACTCTCCGGCGTTCCTGGAGATCGCCTGGGCCTGCCGGATCGCGGCGCTGTACCACGTCACCCTCAACACCAGCCTGGTCGCGGAGGAGATCGACTACATCCTCAACGACTCCGGCGCGGTCGCCCTGATCGCCTCGACCCGGGTCCCGGCTACCGCAGCGCTGGACCCGGCGAACACGCCGGCGATCCGGCACCGACTGCTGCGAGGCGGCAGCCTGTCCGGCTGGACGTCCTTGGCCGACGTGCTCGCCGCCGCCCCCGCGTACGACGCCGACACCGAGCTCGAGGGCGACCTGCTGCAGTACTCCTCGGGCACGACCGGCCGCCCCAAGGGGATCAAGCGTGCTCTCGCCCCAGCGCCGAAGACTCCTGCTGAGGACATGAAGACCTTCCTGCTGGCGCTGATCGGCGCCGACGGCAGCTCGACGTACCTCTGCCCGGCTCCGCTTTACCACACAGCTCCGTTCATGTGGACGATGTCGATGCTGCGGATGGGCGCCACCGTCGTGCTGATGGAGAAGTACGACCCGGTCGACGCCCTTGCTGCCATCGAGAAGCACCAGGTCACCCACGGTCAGTTCGTACCGACGATGTTCACCCGGATGCTGAAGCTCCCCGCCGAGCAGCGCCTGGCGTACGACGTCAGCAGTCTGCAGGGAGTCGTGCATGCAGCGGCCCCGTGCCCGATCGACATCAAGCGCCAGATGATCGAGTGGTGGGGCCCGATCGTCAACGAGTACTGGTCCTCCTCCGAGGGGGCCGGCTTCACCTTCATCAACTCCGCCGACTGGCTGGCGCATCCCGGCTCCGTCGGGAAGTCGGTCCTCGGGCCGCTGCACATCTGCGACCCAACGGGCACCGAACTGCCGGTAGGCGAGGTCGGGATGATCTGGGCGGAAGGCGTCGACTTCTCCTATGTCAACGACGAAGGCAAGGATGCCGCCACCACCAGCAAGCAGGGATGGCGCAGCGTCGGGGACATCGGCCGCTTCGACGAGGACGGCTTCCTCTACCTGACCGACCGTGCGAGCTTCATGATCATCACCGGCGGAGTGAACATCTACCCACAGGAAGCCGAGAACCGGCTGATCGACCACCCGCGCGTGTACGACGCCGCCGTCATCGGCCTGCCCGACGACGAGCTCGGGGAGATCGCTGTCGCGATCGTCCAGCTTGTCGACCCTGCAGAAGCGAGCGACGAACTCGCCGATGAGCTGCGTGCGTGGTGCGAGGACGCGATGGCGCGCTACAAGACGCCTCGTGCTGTCCAGTTCACTTCCGAGCTGCCCCGCACCGAGACCGGGAAGCTCTTCAAGCGCCAACTGCGCGACCAGATGGTCGCCGACCACCAAGCCACGAACGGAGAGAACGCATGACCGACGCCCCCGAGGTGGACCGTTCCAAGGTCCTCGTCGAGCTCCAGAACAACGTCCTGGTCCTCACGATCAACCGCCCTGAGGCACGCAACGCCGTCGACGGCGACGTCTGGTTCCTGATCGGCGAGGCGCTCGAGAACGCGCAGGACGATCCGGAGGTGCGCGCGATCGTCCTCACCGGCGCCGGCGACGTGGCGTTCTCCGCCGGGCTCGACCTGAAGGCGCTGGCCACCGGCACGCTGCGCATCCCGCCGCAGATGGCGAAGTACTCGTTCGCCGGCTTCGTCCGACACTTCACCAGCAAGCCGGTGATCGGCGCGGTGAACGGCAAGGCACTCGGCGGCGGCAGCGAGCTGGCCCTGGCCTGCGACCTGATCGTGGCCGCGGAGAGCGCCAGCTTCGGGCTGCCCGAGGTCAAGCGCGGCCTGATCGCGGGCGGCGGCGGCGTCTTCCGGATCACCGAGGTGATCCCGCAGAAGATCGCCCTTGAGCTGCTGATGACCGGGGAGCCGATCTCCGCGATCGAGGCTGCCCGCTGGGGCCTGGTCAACCGGGTGGTGCCTGACGGGACCGCACTGGAGGCCGCGCTCGGACTGGCGGCCCAGATCGCCAAGAACGCCCCGCTGGCCGTCCAGGCCAGCAAACGCCTGGCGTACCGGATCGTGGACGGCGAGCCCGAGGGCGAGGCCCGGCTCTGGGCGGAGAACGACAAGGAGATCGGCATTCTGTTCGGCAGCGCCGACGCGGCCGAAGGCCCGCGAGCGTTCGCCGAGAAGCGCGAGCCGGTGTGGCAGGGCAAGTAGCGACGACGACCTCTGAGCGCCGGGGCCTGCTCGCCCCGGTGCTGCTCCCTGCGCTCGCCGTCGTGGGCGCCGCGTTCGTCGCCTTCCAGCTCTGGGGGTACGTCTCCTGGGGCCTCGACGGCGGCAGCGCCCGGTTCGAGACCGACGCTGCGATCCCCGACTTCGCCGAGAGCGCGCTGCGCCTCGGTCGGATCGTCACCCCCGCCGTCGCGGTGCTCTGGCTGGCGTTCGTCACCCGCGGTGTGGTGCGCGCCCGCGCTCTCACCTGGCCGGCCCTGATCACCATGGCGTGGGCACTGACGTACTGGCAGGAGTCCCTGGCCAACGTCACCGGCGCCCGGTTCGCCTACAACGCCGAGCTCTACGACCGCGGCGACTGGACCGACCACCTGCCCTTCGTCGACCTCACCGGGCCCGGGTTGCCGCAGCCCCTCCAGATGGAGACCTTCGTCTTCGTCGGCATGTTCCCGCTCTTCTCCTGGGGCGCCGCATCCCTGATGCGCGCGCTGCACCGGCGGACCAGTTGGTCGCCCTGGCTGGTCGCCCTGGTCGGCTACCTGGTCGTGCTGGTGGTCGAGTTCGCGGCAGAGATGCGCTCGATCGCCCAGGACGTGCACGCCTATCCGGAAGTGTTCGGGGCGCTCTCTATCCGCGACGGTGCCCCCGACCAGTTCCCGCTCTACGAGAACTGGCTGCTCGGCCTGATGTGGTTCCTCCCCGGCCTGTTGGTTTTCGTCCTGCGGGACCTGCGCGATCAGGACGCCCCGACGATCCGGCCCGGGATCGCCGTCCTCGCCGCGGCAGGCGCCCTGAACACCGCGTTCCTGCTCTACAACCTGATCGCCTTCGTCTGGCTGCCAGCCGACACGGTCGCCCCGATGCCGCCCTGGCTGAACCCGTGAGAGGTCACCGATGACTGCACCCTTCTTCCCCGAGCTCGGCTTCTACGGCCTCGCCGGGCACAGCGACAACCCGGGCGACCTGATCGACGAGGTCAAGCGCGCCGAGGAGCTGGGCCTGGGCTCGGTCTTCCTCTCCGAGCGCTTCAACTACAAGGACGCCGCGGTCATGTCGGGCATGGCGGCAGCGGCCACCACCCGGATCGGGATCGCGACGGCCGCCACCAACCACAACACCCGGCACCCGCTCGTCACGATGACGATGGCCACGACCCTGCACCGCACCACCGGGGGCCGGTTCTGCCTGGGTCTCGGCCGCGGCTTCGCACCGCTCTTCGACATGATGGGCGTCCCCCGGATCACCAACGCCCAACTGACCGACGCCTTCGACGTGCTGCGCCGGCTGTGGCGCGGCGAGCAGTTCGCCCACGACGGCCCGATCGGGTCCTACCCGTTCCTCTTCCCGCTCAGCCCGCTGGAGGAGAAGATCCCGCTGCTGATGGTCGCGATCGGCCCGAAGTCGATGGAGCTGGCCGGCCGGATCGCCGACGCCGTCGTGCTGCACACGTTCATGACCGACGAAGCTGTGGCCCGCTCGGTCGCGGCGATCCGTCGCTCCGCCGAGGAGGCCGGACGCGACCCGGCTTCGGTCCGGGTCTGGGCCTGCACCGCGGTGATCGACGAGAACGCCATGGACGAGGAGACCCGGCTGCGCAAGACCGTCGGCCGGCTCGCGACGTACCTGCAGGGGTACGGCGACACCCTGGTCGCCACCAACGACTGGGACCCGGCGCTGCTTCAGGCGTTCAAGGAGGACCCGTTCGTGACCGGGTTCGCCGGCGCCTTCGACGCCGTCGGCACCGTGGACGACCTCACCCACCTGGCCGAGAAGGTGCTGCCCGCTGAGTGGCTGGCGGCTTCGGTCACCGGTTCTGCGGCGAGCTGTGCCCAACAGGTCGCCGACCAGTTCGCAGCGACAGGAGTGGACAGCATCATCATGCACGGAGTGACCCCCGACCAGCTCGCCGGCGTCCTCGGTGAGTACGGCGCCGTACGGCCCGCCTCGATGCCCACCCTCCCCGCGAACCCGGGATGGATGGCGTGAGCAGCCCCCGCACCGAGGCGGTTGCCGTCGCCGTCCCGCTGGCCGAGGACTTGACGACGGCCTGGCTGAGCGAGGCCCTCGGTCTCCGCGTCGACGAGGTCATCAGCGAGGTTGTCGGGACCGGCCAGATGGGCAGCTGCCACCGGCTGTTCCTGACCGGTGACCCCGCGCTGCCCAGCACCGTGCTGGCGAAGATCCCGTCTGAGGACGCGGGCACCCGCGAGCTGATGGCCGGCGCCTACGTCAACGAGGTGCGCTTCTACGCTGACCTCGCCCCGACGGTCGACATCAAGGTCCCGCACTGCTTCTACGCAGGCATGGGCGACGCCGGCACCTTCACCCTTCTCCTGGAGGACCTCGCCCCGGCCCAGGTCGGCGAGCAGATCGCCGGCTGCTCCCCGGAACAGGCGCTCGGGGCCGTGGTCAACCTCGCCGGGCTGCACGGCCCCCGCTGGTGCGACCCGACCCTGACCGCGATCGAGGGGATGCTGCCCCTGGGACCCGAGATGGGCGCGATGCTCGACATCACCTTCCCGCCGGCAGCGGAGAGCTTCCTGGAGATGCTCGGCGACCAGATGTCCGCCGAGGACGTCGCGACCTTGCAGGCGCTGACCCCGCTGGCCGGGCGGTGGATCGGCGCGCACGCCGACCGGTTCGCGCTGCTGCACATGGACTACCGGCTCGACAACCTGCTCTTCGCGGTCGATGGCCCCACGGTGTTCGCGGTCGACTGGCAGGGCATGTCGTTGGGCCTCCCGGCGCGGGACCCGGCGTTCTTCCTCTCCACCGGCCTGCTTCCCGAGGAACGTCGCGAGCACGAGCGCGCCATCGTGACGGCGTACCACGCGAAGCTGCTGACCTACGGATCCCCCACCAACGGCCTGGCGGACTACAGCCTCGAACAGTGCTGGGACGACTACCGCTGGGGGATGCTCCAGAACCCGTTCATCACGGTCTTCGGCTGCGTCTACGGCAGTCGAACCGAACGCGGCGACCAGATGTTCCTGGCCATGATCGCCCGCGGCTGCGCGGCGATCCGCGATCTCGGGACCCTCGACCTCATCCGCGGCTCCTGAGGAGTGACATGACCAACCTGGAAGAACGACTGAGACGTCTGGAGGACCGCGACGCGATCCACCAACTCTTCGTGGACTACGGCCGGCACCTCGACGCTGGCGACATCGACGCGTACGCCGCCCTGTTCTGCGAAGACGGTGAGGTAATGCTCGGGCCGATGGGACGGACCCAGGGCCGGAAGAACATCCACGCCCTGATGAGCAAGGTGCTCGCCGGCCGGGTCGGCTCGTCGTACCACGTGATCAGCAGCCCGCGCGTCGAGCTGGACGGGGACCATGCCACCTCCGAGGTGATGTGGACCGTAGTCCAGCGCGACCCCGACGGTAAGCCGAAGCTGACCTCCCTGGGCCGGCACATCGACAAGCTCCGGCGCGACGCCGACGGCGCTTGGCGGATCGCCGAACGCCGCGGGTACGTCGACCTCCCCCAAAAGCTCCCGACCAGCGAGGACTGAGATGCGCTACTACCTGGACTACCAGTTGACCCGCGAAGGCGGCTGGCTCGACCCGGCCACGATGAAGGCCTTCGCTCAGGTGTGCGAGGACGCCGGCGTCGACGCGATCGCGCTGACCGATCACCCGGCCCCGTCCCGCAAGTGGCTCGACGCAGGTGGGCACGACACCCTCGACCCGTTCGCCGGGCTCTCGTTCTTCGCCGCGTGCACCAGCACGATCCGGTTGATGACCTACCTGACCGTGGTTCCGTACCGGAACCCGTTCGTCCTCGCCAAGGCAATGACGACCGTCGACGTCGTCTCCGGGGGTCGGGCCACCTTCACCCTCGGCACCGGCTACCTGCGCTCGGAGTTCGCTGCGCTCGGGGTCGACATGGACGCCCGCAACGAGCTCTTCGACGAGGGCATGGAGGTCGTCCGTGGCTTGCTCGCCTCCCCCCACGAGTTCCACCACGACGGCACCCACTTCAAGGGCCTGGGCGTCACGATGTCCCCGCCCCCGGTGCAGACCCCCCACCCGCCGCTCTGGCTCGGCGGCAACGCCAAGGTCGTCCGCGACCGGGTCGCTGCTTGGGGCAACGGCTGGGCACCGCTCACTCTCGGCGGATCCATCTCCGGCAAGGTCTCCCGCACCGCACCGATCCCCGACCTGGCTCATTTCGCCGGTCAGATCGTCGAGATCAAGGACGCCATGGTGTCTCTCGGCCGCGACCCGGACGCCCTTGACGTCGCCTCGCCAGGAATCGCCATCCTCAAGGCCTCCGCATCGGTCGACGAGAAGCAGGCCCACGTCGCCGAGCTGGTCGAGGCTGGCGTCACCTGGACCTCGGTGCCCTACGACAAGACCGACGCGAAGCAGGCGATGGAGGACATCGCCGCTTTCGGCGAGAGCGTCATCCGTCCGCAGCGTGCCTGATCAGGAGATGCCAGCGGGCTTTGCTCCCGGAGCCCGATATCCCGTCGGGTAGCCCAGGGCAGCGCCGATGTTCTCCTGGGCGTAGCGAGCCATCGGTACGTCCACACCGAGCCGCTCCGCCATCTCCAACGCGTGCCCCAGGTCCTTCCCGGCGAGTCCGAGCGGCAGCTGGAAGATTCCCCACCAAGGGTCCTCCTCCGTCATGGTCCGAGCATTGTCACGGTGCATGATCGCGCCCGCTCCCCCGGTGATCGCGTCGGTGTGCCGGACGATCCGACCGAGATCCTGCAGGTTGAGTCCAGCAGCCTCTGCCAGCCGTAGCGCTTCGTCAGTGGCCGTGTAGGAAATGAAGTGCAGCATGTTCCGCGCGAGCTTGAATGCTGTGCCCTTCCCTGCAGTGCCGCAGTGAACGACCTCAGTCCCCATCAGTGCGAACGGCTGCTGCACCGCCGCGAAAGCTTCGTCACTGCCGCCGAACAGGATCGCCAACGTGCCGGCCTCGGCTCCCATCGCACCTCCGCTGACAGGCGCGTCTGCGAGGAGCAGATCATGGCGATTGGCCATGTCCTCGAGGCGGGCTGGCAGGTCGAGCGAGATCGTCGAGTGCACCGCGATCACGGTGCCCGGCTTCGCCGCACCAAGGATCTGGCCGACCACATCCCGAACCTGGTCGTCGGTGTTGACCATGATGCAAACCACGGAGCATTCAGCTGCGAGTTCGGCAACCGAACTCGCAGCCCGCGCACCCAGATCGACCAGTTCAGCCACTGGGCCGGGAGCGATGTCGAGGACAGTGAGGCCGCCTTCCCACGCGACCAACCGCTTTGCCATCGGCTTGCCGATGTCCCCGAGCCCGATGAATCCGACACGCTCTACGTCATTGGTGGTCATGCTCACGCCGATCTGTTGGGATGGTTGCAACGCTTGCTCTTCCGAAGGAAGAATGCCAATCTAGACACCTGATTGGACACCTGTCCAAGTATGCTCGACGTTCATCGTCGACCGCAACTGGCGCCGACCACTTAGGGGAATCATGCACACGCCAACGAGGTGGGTAAACAGAACCGGCCTCACGATCACGTTCTTCGACGAGACCGGCTTTCCGATGACGTCTCTCCCGGCGGACATTGCTGCCGTCGCAGATCAGGTTGAGACCGACCAGGGAGTCGCCCTGATCAACGAGACCGAGATCATGGTCGTCGACCGACGCGTAGGGCTCGCCAGTAACCTGCCTGACCCTGAGCCCGACACCGGAATCATTGTCCTGAGGTCGGTCGCTGAGGCTGCAGGATTCAGCCGGGTCGACCTGTGGGAGCCCTACGAAGCATTCCCCGACGGGAACGGCAGCGGAATCAACTGCCGCGGCCTCATCAGACGTCGCTTGGCCTAGGGCGGTCCACGGTTCCGAAACGCCGTGCGGTCTGGAACCAGCGCCCACGTCGATTGCAGCGCTTCGGGGCGCCTCCGGTCTCGCCCCGCACCGGCCTCACTAGACTTCCACGCGGAGCGTGCGAGTTTTCCTCAGGCAATCGCGCACGTCACGCCCTCGTAGCTCAGCTGGATAGAGCAAGAGCCTTCTAATCTCTAGGTCGCACGTTCGAATCGTGCCGGGGGCACCAGGTGAAGTGTATGGCTTCGGTTGATGGGTGACATTCGGCCTTCGGCTGATGGGTAACTCACCTTCGGGTGATGGGTTACACCTACTTCGGTTGATTGGTGACACTCCCGATATGCGGGAGTTGAGTGTGGCTGAACAGAGGTATCAG
>JBFJNH010000015.1:0-58535 GCA_041618295.1 Marmoricola sp. | reverse complement strand
GCCGGCGACAGGGAAACCTGTCGCCGGCTCTGTGCGTCTCTCCGGTGCTGCGGTGCTCAGCGGTAGTTGGTGAACTGCACCGCGAAGTCGTAGTCCTGCTCCTTCACCAGCGCCTGGACGGCCTGGAGGTCGTCGCGCTTCTTGCTGCTCACCCGGAGCTCGTCGCCCTGGACCTGGACCTTGACGCCCTTGGGTCCTTCGTCGCGGATCAGCTTGCCGACCTTCTTGGCGTCGTCCTGGCTGATGCCCTCCTTCAGGGTCACGGTGATCTTCGACTCCCGACCGGAAGCGCGCGGTTCGGTCGCGTCGACGATCTTGAGCGACTGCTGCCGCTTGATCAGCTTCTCCTTGAAGACCTCCAGGACGGCGCTGGCGCGGTCGTCGGCGTTCGCGGAGATCTCGATCAGGTCGCCGGACCACTTGATCTCGGCTCCGGTGCCCTTGAAGTCGTAGCGCTGGGCCAGCTCCTTGGCTGCCTGGGAGAGCGCGTTGTCCACCTCCTGGCGGTCGATCTTGCTGACGATGTCGAACGATGAGTCGGCCATAGGAGTACCTCTGCTGGTGATCGCGAGTGCCCGCTGCGGGGCGGAATCGGTTGCTGGTCCGAGCCTAGTCCGTCCACCTGCCCGGATTCGATTCCGACCTCGCTGATGCGGTATCGTTCCGGTCGTTGTCGGGGGCGTCACGTCTCGCGGCACGATCCCGGCAGGTTGCCCGAGCGGCCAATGGGAGCGGACTGTAAATCCGTCGGCTTATGCCTTCGAAGGTTCGAATCCTTCACCTGCCACAGCGAGGCCCCTGACTTCCGTCAGGGGCCTTCCTGCTTCCCGGGGCGAGGCCGGGTCAGGGCACCTTGCAGATCGCCTTCGTCTGCACCAGTCCGAGCGCCCAGCAGGAGACGCAGTCGCGCCAGGCGATGCCGGCCGGCAGCAGGAGCAGGTCGCCGCGCAGATGGGGCGGCTCAGCGGATAGTGCCGACGCCCGGGACCAGCGGCAGGTCGAGGGCTGTGACCCAGCCCGGCGGCAGGTCGTTCACGGCCGGTACGGCGTTGAGCGCCCGCATCCCGGTGGCCAGGCAGCCGGCGACTGCCGGGGCGCGGCCGGAGCCGTCGGTGAACCGGAACGCGGTCTCCTGGCTGATCGAGGGGGAGCCGGTGATGTCGACCCGGTAGACGTCGTCGGCCGAGCCCGCCGGCCACTCCGGCGCGGCGTCCAGCCCGATCCGGTTGACGTGCTCGAGGGTGATCACCTCGCGGCCTCGGTAGACCCCGTTGATGGTGAACCGGATCGCGGCGACGTCACCGGCCTTGACGACGCCCTTGGCGGTCTTGCGGTCCTCCGGGGTCACCCACTTCTCCCAGGTGGTGGTGATGTCGTCGAGCTCGATCCCGGCCGCGTGCGCAATCATCGGCACGGTCGCGCCCCACGCCATGATCAGGATGTCCGGGATCTCCAGCAGGGGCGAGAACTCCGGCGGGCGCCCGATGCCCATCTCGTCCTCGTAGTCGCCCTCGTAGTCGGTGTAGTCGAGCAGCTCGGAGGCGCGGACGCTCTCCACCTCGCCGCACAGGCCCATCAGGGTCAGCGGGAAGAGGTCGTTGGCGAAGCCGGGGTCGATGCCCGTCGTGAAGCAGGACGACCCACCGGCCTCGCAGGCCTCGGTGATCGGGTCGATCCAGTTCGGCGGGTTCTGCTTCATGGCGGGCCAGACCCACGGCGTCATCGCGGTCGAGGTGACGTCGATCCCGGCCCGCAGGAACGAGGTCATCACCCGGATGTTCTCCTCGGCGTACTGGGCGGTCGGGCCGTAGTGCACCAGCGCGTCCGGCTTCAGGGCGACCAGGGCCTCGACGGAGTCGGTGGCGATCACCCCGGTCTCCTCGATACCGCAGATCGCGCCGGCGTCCTTGCCGACCTTGTCGGGGTTGCTGACCCCGACGCCGACCAGCTCGAACGCGGGGCTCTTCACGATCTCGGCGATGACCATCTTGCCGACGACTCCGGTACCCCAGACCACGACGCGCTTCGGTGAGTTCATGGGCCGAGGCTAGGTGGTCGTGAGCGCGATGAGAAGAGATTTCGAGAACACGTTCTAGTTCTTGAAGTCGTCTTCAGAGGGTCTTCTGCGTCACAACGGGTACCTGTGACGCAGGGTTACACCTAGTCTTGCTCCATGGATCTCCCAGGTCGCACGATCGCCCGCTCCGTCGTCCGGTCCGCCGTCTCCCGGGCCAACGCCTTCGGCGCGACACCGGTCAGCTCGCGAGCGCTGCTGAACCGCACCGTCGGCCGGCTCGCGGACCCCGACGGCTCCGGTGCCCTGAGCAAGGCGGTGGTCGGCAAGGTGGTCCTGGTCACCGGGGCGTCCTCGGGTATCGGGCGCGCTGCCGCCGTACGGCTCGCCGCGGCCGGTGCCCAGGTGCTGGTCGTGGCCCGCAGCGAGGACCAGCTCGCCGAGGTCGTCGCGGAGGTCGCCGCTTCCGGGGGGAGCGCGGTCGCCTACCGCTGCGACCTCACCGACTTCGACCAGATCGACGCCCTGGTCACCAAGGTGCTCGACCAGCACGGCCACGTCGACGTCCTGGTCAACAACGCCGGGATGTCGATCCGCCGGAAGGTGCGGCACTCGGTCGACCGGTTCCAGGACTTCGAGCGGCCGATGCACCTGAACTACTTCGCCGCCGTCCGGCTGACGATGGGGCTGCTGCCGACCATGGTGGAACGGGAGAGCGGCCAGGTCATCAACATCTCCAGCTGGGCCGCGATGCTGCACCCGTCGCGGTTCTCCGGCTACACCGCCTCCAAGGCCGCGCTGGAGGCGTGGTCGGACTGCGTGCAGGGAGAGGTGCTCGACGACGGTGTCGTCTTCACCAACGTCCGGATGCCGCTGGTCCGGACGCCGATGATCTCGCCGACCAAGCTCTACAGCCGGATGCCCGCCCTCTCCGTCGACCAGGCGGCGTCGGTGGTGTGCGACGCCGTTGTCAGCCGGTCGCGGCGGGTGACCCCGCTGGTGGCGGCCTGGGCCGCGTTCGCCGAGTCAGTCAGCCCGGCGTTCGGCGACGTGATCCGCAAGAACGCGATCTAGCTGGTCACGAAGTCCTCGGTGCGCACGGTGCCGAGCAGCTCCCGGTGCCGTTCCGGGGCCCAGGGGAACAGCTCGGGCGTCCCGTCCTGGCCGAGGTACCAGCTCTGGCACCCGGTCGCCCAGACGGTGTCCGGCATCGCTTCGCGGACTTCGGCGTAGAACGCCGCAGTCGCCTCCGCGGTCGGCATCGCGGAGTCGAACTCGCGGCGCTGCCAGCGGCGGATCCACTCGATCGCGTACCCCGCCTGAGTCTCCGCGATCGCGGTCAGCGCGTAGTTCCCGACCGGCGAGTTCGGCCCCATCAGCAGGAAGAAGTTCGGGAAGCCCGGCAGCGCCACCGTCTGGTAGGCCCGCGGGCCCTCGGCCCAGGCCTCGGCCAGGGTGCGGCCGCCCGGGCCGACCAGGTCCATCGGGCGGAGGTAGGTGTGCGCGTCGAAGCCCGTTGCGAGCACCAGGACGTCGCACTCGTGGAGGACGCCGTCCTCGGTGACCACTCCGGTCGGCACGATCCTCGCGATCGGGTCGGCCACCACCTCGACGTCGTCGCGCTGCACCGCGTCGTAGAAGTTCGGCGAGATGATCAGCCGGCGGCACATCGGTTCGGAGTCCGGGGTGAGCTTCCGCCGCAGTTCCGGGTCGGCGATCCGGTTCAGCTGGCGCCGGGTGTGCCAGGTCAGGAAACGTCGTGCCTTGCCCGGGTGCAGCAGCGCCGGGGAGAGGGACTCGATCACCTTCCGGTTCACGTGGTACGTGAACCTGTCGTAGCGCGGGAACCGGCGGTGCAAGGCCCGGGTGAAGGCCGAGAACTCCGGGTTGCCCAGGTGCACCACCCAGTGCGGGGTGCGCTGGAACATCAGCACCCGGTCGACCGTGCCGGCCAGGTCGCTGAGGATCTGGACCCCCGTCGACCCGGTGCCGATCAGACCGACCCGCTTGCCGGCCAGGTTGACGTCGTGGTCCCATCGGGCGGAGTGGAAGGCCGGTCCCGCGAAGTCCGCGAGGCCGTCGATGTCCGGGTACCGCGGGTGGTGCAGGATGCCGGTCGCCGAGACGACGAAGTCGTACTCCGCGCAGGTCCCGTCGTCCGCCTCGACCTCCCAGCACGACCCGGTCCAGCGGGCGGCCGTGATCGCGGTCCCGAAACGGATCCGGTCGGCGACCCCGGTGTCGGCGGCCACCTTCTCGAAGTACGCCCAGATCTCCGCGCCGGGCGACATCTGGTGGGTCCACTCCGGGTTCGGCGCGAAGGTGAACTGGTAGAAGCGCGACGGTACGTCGCAGGCGATCCCGGGGTAGGTGTTCTCCCGCCAGGTGCCCCCGACCCGGGTGGCCTTCTCGTACACGGTGAAGGTGCTGATCCCGGCGCGCAAGAGGAGCGCGCCCATGCAGATGCCGGACATGCCGGCACCGATGATGGCGATCCGCGGGGTGCGCAGCTGCTCGGTCATGGCGTTGACGGTACTGCCGCGACAGGAGCGCCGTCGTCTAACGTCTGTGCAGCGCGTCCGCCTAGATCCGAGGAGTCCCAGATGAGCAAGGTCTACGTCATCGGCGTTGGCATGACGAAGTTCTCCAAGCCCGGCCGCGAGGGTGCGGCGGACTACCCGGCGATGGCGAAGGAGTCGGGCACGAAGGCGCTCGAGGACGCCGGCATTGCGTTCGATCAGATCGAGCAGGCGCACGTCGGCTTCATGTACGGCGAGTCCACCTCCGGCCAGCGGGCGATCTACGAGCTCGGGATGACGGGGATCCCGATCACCAACGTCAACAACAACTGTTCGACCGGCTCCACCGCCCTCTACCTCGCGGCCAACGCGATCCGGGGCGGCCTGGCCGACTGCAACCTCGCCCTCGGCTTCGAGAAGATGCAGCCCGGCTCGCTGGCGACGTCGTACGAGGATCGTGAGCAGCCGCTGATGAGGCACATCACCGCGCTCGCCGAGATGCGCGAGTTCGCCTTCCCCGCGGCGCCGTGGATGTTCGGCGCCGCCGGCCTGGAGCACAACGAGCGCTACGGCTCGACGCCCGAGCACTTCGCCAAGATCGCCGAGAAGAACCACCGGCACTCGGCCAACAACCCCTACGCCCAGTTCCAGGACGTCTACGACCTCGAGGACATCAAGGCGGCGAAGATGATCTACGCCGAGGCCGGGCTGACCCGGTTGATGTGCTCGCCAACCTCGGACGGGTCTGGCGCGGCGGTGCTGGCCAGCGAGGCGTTCGTGGACCAGCACGGGCTGGCGGGTCGCGCCGTCGAGATCGTCGGCCAGGCGATGGTCACCGACATGCGTTCGACCTTCGACACGAAGAGCGCCATGAACCTCGTCGGCGCGGACATGAGCAAGAAGGCCGCGGAGAAGGTCTACGCCCAGTCCGGATTGACGCCGGACGACGTCGACGTGATCGAGCTGCACGACTGCTTCGCACCCAACGAGCTGATCACCTACGAGGCGCTCGGCCTGGCCGCCGAGGGCGAGGCGCACAAGCTCGTGGACGCCAACGACACGACGTACGGCGGTCGCTGGGTGGTGAACCCGTCCGGCGGGTTGATCTCCAAGGGGCACCCGCTCGGAGCGACGGGGCTCGCCCAGTGCGCCGAGATGACCTGGCAGCTGCGCGGCGAGGCCGAGGCGCGGCAGGTCCCGGCTGCCGCCGAGAAGAGCGGCGTCGCGCTGCAGCACAACATCGGGCTGGGCGGTGCGGTCGTGGTCACGGCGTACCGGCCGGCGGACCGGTGAGGTTCGTCTCCGACGTCCTCGGGCGCGCGGCCGGAGAGGCGATCTCCTTCAAGACGTTGCTGGAGACCGGGCTGCTACGCCCGGACCCGCCGTGGGTGCTGGCGCGGATCGGTGCGGCGGTCGCCCGGTACGGCGCTCTCGGTGCGGCGTTGAGCATCGCCGCTGCCCGCTTCCCGGACCGGGTTGCCGTCCGCGACGAGCTCGGCGACCTCAGCTATGCCGAGATGGAACGCCGTACGAACGCGCTCGCGAACCAGTGGCGGGCGCACGGGCTCGTCCCGGGCGACGGGGTCGGTCTGTTGGCCCGGAACCACCGCGGTTTCCTGGACGCGTTCTACGCCGCCGCGAAGTGCGGAGCCCGGATCGTGCTGCTCAACACCGAGTTCGCCGGTCCGCAGGTCCGTGAGGTCTGTGCCCGCGAAGGGGTCGACCTGCTGGTCCACGACGAGGAGTACGCCGCGGCGGTCGACGGGGTCGCCGCGCCGCGGGGCCGTTTCGTGGCATGGTGCGACGGTCCGGCTTCGCCCCGCACAGCCGGGTCGACGCTGGAAGCGTTGATCACCGGCGGCGACCCGAGTCCGCCGCCCCGGGTCTCCGTGCACGCCAAGGTCGTCATCCTGACCAGCGGCACCACCGGGACCCCCAAGGGAGCCCTGCGGGAGGAGCCGCTGTCGTTGCTGCCGTTCGGCGGGCTCTTCGACAAGGTCCCCTTCCGCAGCGGTGACGTCACCGAGTGCTGCGCGCCGATGTTCCACGCCGTCGGCCTGACCATGGGGATGCTCGGCGTAGCGCTCGGCAACACGCTGGTGCTGCGGCGCCGCTTCGACGCGGCCGCAGTGCTGCGGAGCCTGGAGGAGAACCAGGTCGCGACCATGATCGTGGTCCCGGTGATGCTCAGCCGGATGCTCGAGGAGGGTCGCCGTCCGCAGGCGCCGTCGCTGCGGATTCTCTTCGTCGGTGGCTCCCAACTCGGCGCCGACCTGTGCGTCCGGGTGACCGAGGCTTTCGGGCCCGTTGTCTACAACCTCTACGGCTCGACCGAGGTCGCCTACGCCACGATCGGGACCCCGGCAGAGCTGGCCCTCGAACCCGGCTCGGTCGGTTCGCCCTGCCTGGGGACCGTGGTGAAGATCCTCGACGACGACGGCCGCGAGCTCCCGCAGGGGCAGTCGGGCCGGATCTTCGTGCGCAACGTGATGCCGTTCTCCGGGTACACCGGCGGGGGCGGCAAGGAGGTCGTCGACGGACTGATGTCCTCCGGCGACGTCGGGCACTTCGACACCCGCGGCTTCCTGCACATCGACGGCCGCGACGACGACATGATCGTCTCCGGTGGCGAGAACCTGTTCCCGAGCGAGGTCGAGGAGCTGATCGCGACCCACCCCGACGTGGTCGAGGCGGCTGCGATCGGGGTCGACGACGACGATTTCGGCAAGCGCCTGCATGCGTTCGTCGTACGGCGGAGCCCGGATCTGAGCGAGGCCGACGTCCAGGCGTTCGTGAAGGAGAACCTGGCCCGGTTCAAGGTGCCGCGCGAGGTCACCTTCCTCGAGGAGCTCCCGCGCAACCCGACCGGGAAGGTGCTCAAGCGTCAGCTCCGGGACCTGATCTGAGGTGGCGTACGCCGTCGGGTGGCGAGAGCCGGCTGCTCAGTCCTCGTCCAGGCCCTGCTCGATCGCGTACCGGGTGAGCTCGACCCGGTTGTGCATCTGGAGCTTGCGCAGCGTGCTCTGCACGTGGTTCTGCACGGTCCGGTGGGAAAGCACCAGACGTTCGGCGATCTGCCGGTAGGAGAGGCCCTTCGCGACCATCTTCAGCACCTCGGTCTCCCGCTCGGTCAGGCGCGGGTCGTTCGGGTCCGTTGCGGCGTTGTCGTCCAGCCGCTGGAACTCGCCGAGCACCAGGCCTGCCAGACCCGGGGTGAACACCGGGTCGCCCGCGGCGACGGTCTTGACGGCGGCGACCAGCTCCTCGCGGGAGGCGGACTTCACCAGGTAGCCGGTGGCACCCGCCTTCACCGCGGCCAGGACGTCGGCGTGCTCACCGGACGCGGAGAGCACCAGGACCCTGACGTCGGGGTTCTGCTCCACGACCGAGGCGGTCACCTCGATGCCGTTCGGTGCCGGGATCTGCAGGTCCAGCACGAGGACGTCCGGGCGCACCGCGGGGAACCGGGCCAGCGCCTCGCGGCCGTTGGCGGCGACCCCGACGACGTCCAGGCCGGCCTGCGCCAGGTCGCGCTCGACGGCGTCGCGCCACATCGGGTGGTCGTCGACCACCATCACCCGGATCGGTGCGTCGGAACCGGTCATGACGCGGACCCTACGCTCGGGGGTCGTGGGACGACGAGCTCCCACTCGGTGCCGAAGGGCCCGGTGGTGAGCTCGGCGGTGCCGCCCAGCTCGACGAGTCGGCTGCGGATCGACTCGCTCACGCCGAGCCGCCCGTCGGCTGCCGCTGCCGCGAGACGGCCCGGTGCGATCCCCGGCCCCTCGTCGCGCACGGAGAGCTCGACCCGGTCGGGTCGGGCTTGCAGCAGCACCCAGGCGGGGGCGTCCTCACCCACGTGTGCCTTGACGTTGTCCAGGCAGGCGCGGGCCGCCGCGACCAGCTCGCGTGCCGTACCGGCCGGCAGCTCGACGGGTACGCCGGGGGTGGAGACGGTCACCCCGGGCAGGCGTTCCAGGGTGGCGAGCTCGGTGGTCAGGTCGACGGTGCCGTCCTCGAGCGTCACCGCGTGCTGGGCCTGGATCAGCCTGCGCAGCGCGCGCTCCTGCTCGCCGGCCAGCTCGCCGAGCTCCGCCCCGTCGTGCCCCCACTCCCGGCCGCGGCGCTGCACCAGGGCCAGCGTCTGCAGGACGCCGTCGTGCACGGCGCGGGCCAACCGGAGCCGCTCGGTGGCGATCGCGGCGGAACGCTCGGCGACCTCGCGCTCGGTGGCCATCTGTTGCAGCGACGCGCACAGGTAGCCGACGATGGTGCCGGCGAGGACCAGCAGGAAGGCGTTGCCGTAGTCGGACTGGTGCAGGTCCTGGCGCCGGGAGAGGTCGGCCACGGCCAGGACCAGCCCTGCGGCCAGCCCGCCGGCCCAGCGGAAATGGGCGGACCAGGCGAGCAGCGCCCCGGCGACCCAGTACCCGGGGACCGTCGCGCGGAAGTCCGCTCCCTTCAGCTCCGGGGTGACCAGCACCAGCGCCACGGCCAGGGCCAGGTCGGCGACCAGGAGCGGCGTCGTGCGGTGCCGGGGCCGCCGGTACGCGGCGATGGTCAGGCCGGTCCACGCCACCATCACCCCGACGCAGACGAGAGCCGCCGTCGGGTGTTCGAAGTTGTCGCGGCGGTACAGGTTCAGGCCGACGGCGTTGACCAGGACCACGACGCGGAGCACCGCCAGCGCTCCGAAAAGCCGGTTCTCGACGGCGATCGCAGCGGGGGACGGACTCACGCCTCGCAGTCTGGCACTGCCGGGGCGCTCACGACCTGAGTACGCGTACTCCTCTGAACCGGTTCAGGCCCGGTTCAGCGTGACCGCTGCGCGGACCAGTTCGACGAACCCGTCGTCGTCCAGATCCTCGGGCCCGAAGAGGTCGTACGCGCGTCGGGTGCCGGCGTCCAGGCTGGCGTTGAACAGCCCGTCCGGGTCGGGCACCGAGGCGC
This sequence comes from Marmoricola sp., assembly GCA_041618295.1. Taxonomy (GTDB): domain Bacteria; phylum Actinomycetota; class Actinomycetes; order Propionibacteriales; family Nocardioidaceae; genus Marmoricola. Next base: position 49,052 of record JBFJNH010000015.1, on the reverse strand, counting down.
CCTTCGCGAAGGTGACCTTGACCTTGTCCTGGTAGGTCTCCGCCGTGCACAGCAGGCCGGCGCAGGAGAACGTCGGTACGCCGTCGGGGTTGGACGCCTTGCGCCACTTCACCTCTTCGACGACGTCTGCCTCGGCCTGGTGGATCAGGGTCCGCAGCCGGTCGACGACGTCGGCGCGCCAGTCAGCAGTCATGGGTCGAGGTTACCCGGATGAGTACGTGGACTCATGCGCCACCGGTGCTCACGTTCCTAGCGTTGTCGCCATGACCTTCCACCGTCCGTTGCTCCCGCACACCGTCGTCGCCCTGGGCGTGCTCAGCCTGCTCGGGGTGCTCTGCTTCCACTTCCCCAAGCTGCTCACCAGCCAGGAGTTCCGGGCCGTCTACAGCACCGGGTTCGCGCGCTCGCTGCTGCTGTTCGGCCTCGTCGCCACCTTCGTCCTGGGCACCGTCGCGGTCCTGGTCGACCGGCGCCGCGGGCTGGCGCTCACCGGGCTCGGGGCGGCCGCGCTCGCGGTGCTCCTCGGCGGCGCCGACGTCGAGGTCGGGGCGGTGGACCCCACGCCGTACTCGCTGGGGGTGGACTGGTTCGTCCTGTCGCTGTTCTTCTCGGCGCTGGTGTTCATCCCGCTGGAGCACCACCTGGCCCGTCGGCCGGTCGCGGTGCTGCGCCCTGGTTGGCGCACCGACGCGGCGTACTTCTTCCTCAACCACGTACTGGTGCAGCTGATCCTGATGCTGGTCACGGCGTCGACGGCGGCCGTCGTCGCCGTGGTCGCCCTCCCCGGCGTTGCGGAGCGGGTGGGGTCTCTCCCGGGGTGGGCCCAGTTCCTGCTGGCGGTGTTCGTGGCTGACCTCGCCCAGGCCGTCCTGCACCGCGCCTACCACCGGGTCTCGACCCTGTGGCGGTTCCACGCGGTGCACCACTCCAGCCGCGAGCTGGACTGGCTGGCGGGTTCGCGGGTCCACTTCGTCGAGACCGTGCTGACCCGCAGCACCGTGGTGCTGCCGTTGGCGCTGCTCGGGTTCTCCGCACCGGTCGTCAACGCCTACGTCATCCTGGTCGGCCTCCAGGCGGTGGTGGCGCACGCGAACCTCGACCTCCGGCCCGGGTGGTGGGAGTACGTCGTGGTGCTGCCCCGCTACCACCACTGGCACCACGCCCGGCACGTCGACTACTGGGACCGCAACTACGCGATCCACCTGCCGTTGGTCGACATGCTGATGGGTAGCTTCAAGCTGCCGGCCGACGGGAGCTGGCCCGAGGAGTACGGCGTGCTGCGGTTGGAGACGGTGCCGGAGGGGATCCTCGCCCAGCACCTGATGCCGTTCCGCGGCGACCGCGAGTACGACGACCACGTCGCCTAGCCGGGGGCGCAGGCGACGGTGTGCGCCGGGGTCATTGCTGCAGCACCCAGCTGATCGCGGCGACGTCGGCACTGAACCCGGGGTGCGCTCGCAGGTAGCTGGTCCTGCTCAAGGAGTTGGCCATCATCTGCGCGGCCTGCACCTTGATCCGGGAGACGGTGATGTCCTCGTCCGGGCGGATCTCCTGGAGCAGGTCGACCCAACGGTGGATGTAGCCCCGCTGGGCGTGCCGGGCGAGGTCACGCTGTTCCGGGTCGAGGTTCCGGGTCTCGGCGATGAGCAGGGTGATCAGGTCGGGGTGCCGCAGGGTCAGGGCGACGTAGGAGTCGGAGACCCGGCGCAGCGCCTCGGCCGGGGTCGTGCTCTGCTCGACGGCCTCGTCGAAGGTCCCCTGGAGCACCGCACGCCCGCGTTCGAACCCGGCGTAGAGCAGGTCCTGCTTGCTGGCGCAGTGGTTGTAGACGCTCGGCCCGGCCATCCCGACGGCGGCCCCGACGTCGTCCATGCTCACCGCGTCGAACCCGTGGGTGGCGAAGAGCGTGGCGGCAGCGACGACGATCTGGTCGCGGCGGCCCACCGGGTCGGCGACCGGCGGGCCGACCGGCGGGTTGGTGGCGGCGTCGTCGACGGTGAAGCCGAGCACCCGCAGGGCGAGCTCGGCCAGCACCTCCTCGAACCGTTCGGGCGCCAGCTGGAGTCGGTGGAAGGAGATGCTGCACAGCGCGTTCACGACGCACCCGGCGAGGAAGGCGGCCTGGTCGGGGCTCAGCTCGGGCCGGATCTCGGCAAGGGTGCCGGCCAGCTTGGTGCCGGAGCCGCGCATCCGGGAGCGCAGCTCCGCCTGCTGCGCCGCGGGTAGGTGGCGGGCCTCGCGCTGCCAGAGCACCCCGAGCCGCCGGTAGGCCAGGGCAGTCCGTGCGCAGGTGGTCGCGACGTCCTCCAGGGTGCGGGCCTGCAGGTCGCCGAGCATCGTCGTGAAGGCAGCCGCGGTGTCGTCGATGGCGTCGTACAGCATCTCGGACTTGCCGGGGTAGTGCCGGTAGAGCGCCGAGGGGCCGACGTTCACCGAGGCGGCGACGTCGGCGACCGAGACCTGCTGGTACCCGCGCTCGTAGAACAGCCGGGTGGCGGCTGCCCGGATCTGGGTACGCCGGTTCCGGGGCCGGGTGCCGCGCGGGGGGACGGACAAAGGAGTACTAGCCACGATTCACTTAGTGTGGCACAGTCGAGCCAACGTGATCCAGGTCACGGCTCACCCGATCGTCAGAAGTGGGGACTCCATGGCGACCCAGCAGGCAGTGCTGCGCACGCTCGCGCGCCCGCTGGTCCCCATCGGCGACCTGTTCGCGTTCGCCGTCGACGTCCTTCGCTCGCTCTTCGTCCGCCCGTTCCAGTGGCGCGAGTTCTTCGACCAGTCCTGGTTCGTCACCCGGGTGTCGCTGCTCCCGATCATGGCGATCACCATCCCGTTCGGTGCGGTGCTCTCGCTCCAGATCGGGTCGTTGTTCAACCAGCTCGGCGCTCGCTCCTTCACCGGTGCCGTCGCGGTGGTCGGCATCGTGCAGCAAGCGGCACCGATCGCGACGGTGACCATCGTCGCCGGGGCCGCCGGCACGGCGATCGCCGCCGACCTCGGCGCCCGCAAGATCCGCGAGGAGCTCGACGCCATGGAGGTGCTCGGGATCTCGGTGATCCAGCGACTGGTGGTGCCGCGGGTACTGGCGGTCGCGTTCATCGCGGTGCTGCTCAACGGCGTCGCCACTCTGGTCGGCGTGATGGGCGGCTACTCGTTCAACGTGCTGGTGCAGGGCGGCTCACCCGGTGCCTACGTGCAGGCCTTCACCGCGCTGGCCCAGCTACCCGACCTCTGGGTCGGCGAGATCAAAGCCTTCGTCTTCGGGATCGTGGCCGGCATCGTCGCCTGCCACCAGGGGATCCGGGCCAGGGGCGGGCCCCAGGGCGTGGGCAACGGGGTCAACCAGTCCGTGGTGATCTCGTTCGTGCTGCTGTTCATCGTGAACACGATCCTGACGCTGGTGTACTACCAGATCGTCCCGCCGAAGGGGCTGTGATGGCCCTGACCCAGGACAACCCCGCGGCCCGCGCCTACCGGGCGACGTACGACGCACTCGCCGAGCTCGGCGACCAGGTCCAGTTCTACGGTCACGCTCTGGCCGGGATCCCGAAGGTGCTGCGCCGGTACCGCCGCGAGGTGTTCCGGTTGCTCGCCGAGGTCGCGCTCGGCCGCGGCGCCCTGGTGCTCGTCGCCGGGACGCTGGGCATCATCGTCTTCGAGGTGCTGGCGGTCGGGTCCGTCGTCGGTCTCGTCGGCTACCAGGGCCTCAAGCAGGTCGGCATCCAGCCCTACGTCGGCTTCCTGTCGGCGTACTTCAACACCCGTGAGGTGGCACCGCTGATCGCCGCGAACGCGCTGGTCGCGACCGTGGGTGCGGGGTTCACCGCCCAGCTCGGTGCGATGCGGATCTCCGAGGAGATCGACGCCGTCGAGGTGATGGCGATCCCCTCGATCCCGTACCTGGTGAGCACCCGGGTGATCGCCTCGTTCATCGCGGTGATCCCGTTGTACTTCGTGGGCCTGATCGGCACCTACGCCGCGACCCAGGCGGTGTCGATCCACTACTACGGCCTGACCGGCGGCACCTACGACCACTACTTCACCTTGTTCCTGCCACCGATAGACGTGCTCTACTCGTTCGCCAAGGTGCTGGTCTTCGCCGTCATCCTGACGATGATCTGCTGCTACTACGGTTTCACGGCCAAGGGAGGTCCGGCCGGTGTGGGCGTGGCCGTCGGCCGCGCGGTGCGACTGTCGCTGGTGATCATCGTGATCGCCGACTTCTTCCTGAGCCTGGCGCTCTGGGGCTCGACGACGACCGTACGGATCGCCGGCTGATGGGCCCCTCCGTCCTCCGCCGGCACGGCAGGCCGCTCGCGGGCATCGGCTACCTGGTCCTGATCGCGCTGCTGATCACCCTGAGCGTCAAGATCTTCACCAAGTCGATGCCGTGGCAGGGCGCCGCCCAGGTCACCCTGACGACCACCACGCCGGGCCTGGAGCTGAACCAGCAGTCCGACGTGAAGTTCCAGGGACTCCGGGTCGGTGAGGTACGCCGGATCACCTCCGACGGGCGGACAGCGACCATCGAGCTGGCGATCGACGAGGAGAAGCTCGCGCTGATCCCGGCCAACATCGACGCCGCGATCGTGCCGAAGACCCTCTTCGGCGAGAAGTTCGTCGACCTCCGGCTGCCGCCCCGACCCGCGGCCGCCCGGTTGGCGTCCGGCGACACCATCGCGCAGTCGACCACCTCGGTGGAGATCGGCTCGCTGTTCCGCACCCTGGTGCCGGTGCTGGACGCGCTCAAGCCCGAGCAGCTCTCCGTCGTGCTGACCTCGCTGGCCCGGGCCGTCGACGGTCGCGGCGCCACCCTGGCCCGGACCTTCACCCAGCTCGACGCGTTCCTCGGCGAGCTCGACCCCAACCTCGGGACCCTCACCGACGACATCGAGCAGTTCGCCGCGGTCGCCGACCTCTACGCGGCCAGCGCGCCCGACCTGCTTCGGCTGCTCGCCGCGTCGGCCGGGATCAGCCGCGACCTGCTGGTCCCCAAGGAGACCGACTTCGCCGCGTTCCTCGACCAGGTGATCGCCACCGGCGAGGACACCCGGGAGGTGCTCGCGGAGAACGCCGACAACCTGATCCGGCTCTCCGGCCGGGCGCGCCCGGTGCTGGCCCTGCTCGAGGAGTACTCCTCCGCGCTGCCGTGCTTCCTCCGGGGGCTTCGGACCGCCGACAACCTTGCCAACCGCGCGATCGGCGGGCACGGGCCGTACACGAACCTGGTCATCGACGTGGTCGCGCAGAACAAGCCGTACACCTTCCCGGCCGACTCGGTGGACAACCCGACCAGTGACGGGAACAACGCGAACCTGCCCTACAACGTGCCGGAGTTCGGCCCGCACTGCCCGGAGTTCTCCGCCGAGGTTCTCGGTCTCCAGCCGGTGCAGCCGTACTACGCCGCCGCCCAGGGCAACGCGATCGACGCCCCTGGGACACCCCGTGCCGGGATCCGGCCGACGAGTGCGTCGGTGACCGAGGCCCGGATGGCGCTGGCCCGGGTGCTGGCCGCCCGGTCGCTCGGCGTCGGCGCCGACGAGGTCCCCGGGTTCGCCGACCTGCTGATCACCCCGATGCTCGCCGACGGGCAGGTGACGGTGCCGTGACCAGCCTCAGCCCCCGGATCAAGCAGCAGTCCCGGATCCCGTCCTCGGTGTACAAGGTGGTCACCTTCGCGGTGGTCACCGTGGTGCTGATCGGGCTCCTCGCCACCCTGATCGGCAACGTCAGCCTGACCGCGTCCCGCAGCTACTACGCCCTGTTCACCGACGCGACCGGGGTCTTCTCCGGCGACCGGGTCCGGCTCGCGGGGGTCGAGGTCGGCCGGGTCACCGGCGCCGAGCTGGTCAGCCACCAGGGCCGCAAGGTCGCCCGGCTCGAGTTCGAGGTCGACGCCTCGGTCCCGGTGTACGCCGACGCCGAGCTCCAGCTGCGCTACGAGAACATCGTCGGTCAGCGCTACCTGAACATCGTCGAGGAGCCGCAGGCCGGTCCGTCCTTGGAGCAGGGGAGCACCTTTCCCACCACCCAGACGACGCCGGCGCTGAACCTCACCGACCTGTTCAACGGGTTCCAACCCCTCTTCCGGGCACTGGACCCGGAGCGGCTCAACACCTTCAGCTTCGAGCTGGTCCGCGCCCTGCAGGGCGAGGCCGGGACCCTGCAGAGCCTGATGCGGAACACCGCCCAGCTGACCAACACCCTCGCCGACCGGGATGCCGTGATCGGCAGCGTGGTGGGCAACCTCAACACGGTGCTGGCCACCGTGGGGGACCGCGACGAGAAGCTCACCGGCCTGATCGTCCAGTTCCGCAACCTGATGAGCGGGTTGGCCGAGGACAGCGACGTGATCGGCGCCAGCCTGCCGTCGCTGGCATCGCTGCTGGACGCCACCGCCGGCACCCTCGCCGACGTCCGCCGCCCGCTGCGTTCGAGCATCGGCTCGCTGAGGTCGATCGCCGAGCAGGTCCACGAGGACCGCCAGGTCCTCGACGAGGCCCTGGGAGACCTGCCGTTCACGTTGCGCGCGCTGGCGCGGACGGGTTCCTACGGCTCCTGGTTCAACTTCTACGTCTGCGGGCTCGACATCCGGCTCACCCTGCTGGAGAGCACCGTGAACCTCGGCGGTGTCGGGCTCTCCTCCAACGAGCGGGACACCGTCTGCGGGGCCGGGGGGGTGCAGCCGTGAGTGCACCTCGTACCGACCGGGAACTCGTCCGGATCGCCGTCATCGGCATCGCGGTGCTCGCCCTCGGGATCGGGCTGGCGGTCAACTTCCAGCGGCTGCCGCTCGTCGGCGGCGGGACGACGTACCGGGCCGAGTTCACCGACGCCGCCGGGCTGGTCCCCGGCGAGGAGGTCCGCGTCGCCGGGATCAAGGTCGGCCAGGTCACCGGCCTCGAGCTCGGTCGGGCTCGGGTCGTGGTGAGCTTCCGGGTCAAGGGGGTGGACCTCGGCACCGCGACCACTGCCGGGATCGAGGTCAAGACCCTGCTCGGCCAGCACTACCTGAGCCTCGACCCCGCGGGCAGCGGCAAGCTCGCCGAGGGGGCCCTGATCCCGCTCGCGCGGACCTCGACCCCGGTGAACATCGTGCCGGCGTTCCAGCGTCTGACCGAGCAGACCCAGGAGATCGACACCGCGCAGGTGGCAGCCGCGTTCGACGCGCTCTCCGACACGCTGACCCGGACGGCCCCCGAGATGACCGAGACGCTGCGCGGTCTCTCCCGGATCTCGGCCTCGGTCGCCGACCGTGACGAGGAGATCCGGGAGCTGTTCGCCCGCACCGGCTTCGTCTCCGGGGTGGTCGCCGACCGCGACGCCGACATCGCCCGATTGATCACCGACACCAGCACCGTCCTGGCCGAGCTGGAACGGCGTCGGGCCACCATCACCCGGATCATCGACGGCACCAGCGACCTCGCCCGCCAGCTCCAGGGCCTGGTGACCGACAACCGGGCGTCGCTGCAACCCGCGCTGACCAAGCTCAACGGCGTCCTCGCCGTGCTGCGGAAGCACCGGGCCAACCTCGACGAGGCCCTCGAGGTCGGCGCGGTCTACGGTCGCGAGTTCGCCAACGTCGGCGGTACCGGACGCTGGTTCGACGCGAGCCTGAAGTTCCCCCGCGGCGCCGCGGTCTGCTCGACCGGGGGTCTCCCAGGAGGGATCGGCGGACTCCTCGACCCGATCCTCGCGCAGCTGAACCAGGCCGCCAACGACAGCGACAAGCCGTGCCTGCCGCTCGGACCTGCGGTCGGGGGGACGCCATGAGGAAGCTGGCGAGGACATGGGGCGTGGGTCGCCTGCTGACCGTCGCGGTCGCAACGTTGCTGGTGCTCGCCGGGCTGGCCCTGGTGCGCTCCGGCGGCACCGAGGAGAAGACCCTGGTCGCGACCTTCCCGCGCACCACCAGCCTGTACGCCGGGGCGAAGGTCAAGGTGCTCGGCGTCCCGGTCGGCTCGGTCACCGACATCACCGTCGTCGGCACCGAGGTCGAGGTCCGGATCTCCTACGACGGCGACGTCGAGATCCCGGTCGACGCGCACGCCCTGATCGTCCCGCCGTCGATCGTCGGGGACCGGTTCATCCAGCTGGCGCCGGCATACGTCTCCGGTCCGCTGCTCCCCGACGGGGCCCGGCTCGGGCTGGACCGCACCGGGGTCCCGGTGGAGCTCGACGACACCTACGCAGCGCTCGACGAGTTCGCCGCCGGGCTGGGGCCCGACGGGGCGAACAAGGACGGGGCGCTGTCCCGGCTGGTGACCGCGACCGCGCAGAACATCACCGGTCACGGTCGTGACTTCAACGCCGCGATCCGCCAGTTCGCGAGCGCGATCAGCACCCTGGCCGGCAGCAGCGGCGACATCAGCGAGACCGTGGAGAACCTCGCGGTGCTGACCGACACACTCGCCGGTAAGGACGCCGAGCTCCGCCGCCTGGTCACCAACCTGGCCGAGGTCGGCGTCGAGCTGAGCTCCCAGCGCGACGAGATCAGCGGCTCCGTGGTCGAGCTGCAGGAGGCGCTCGGGATGGTCGCGGAGTTCACCGAGCAGAACCGGGCCGCGCTCCAGGGCACGGTCACCGGCCTCACCGACGTCACCGGGATCCTGACCCGGCGCACCCGGGAGCTCACCGAGCTGCTCGACATCGCGCCCGTGGGTCTGACCGGTCTGGCGAACATCTACATCCCGAAGAACTGGGACCCGAGCAAGCCGTGGTTGACGCCGGTGAGCGGCCGGGCCGGAAACGCGAACCTGCGGGCCGCTCTCTTCCAGGACCTCGACACCCAGCTCGGCTTCACCTTCAACGCCCTGTGCGCCCAGCTGCCGCCGGCAGAGGCGGCGCAGCTCGCCCCGTTCTGCACCGCTCTCGCCCAGGCGGGCGGCAGCCTCGGCGGTCTGCTCAGCATGGCCATCGAGACCGGCGCGGCGGGCCCGGCGGGTGCGCCGGCGCACGACCCCAGGTCACTGCGGGTCCTGATGGGGGGTGTCGAGTGAGGGGTTTCGACAAGCTCAACCACCGAGGGCGCAGGCTCAACCACCGGTGGGCTTTCCTGGTGACCGCCGGCCTCCTCGCGGGCTGCGGGTACGAGGGCGCCAGCAGCCTCCCGCTACCCGGAGCGATCGGCGGCACGGACACCTACCCGGTCACCATCGTCCTCGACGACGCCACGAACCTGGTCGTCAAGGAGACCTGTCGGAGCAACGACACCGTGATCGGCAGCGTCGCCTCGGTGGAGCTGGACCCCGACCTGAAGGCCCGGGTGGTCTGCCGGATCAAGGACGAGGTCCGGCTGCCCGCGAACGCGGTGGCCACGCTCAGCGAGACCAGCCTGCTGGGGGAGCGGTTCGTCGCCCTCGGGCCGCCCGCAGGCCAGGAGCCCCGCGGCGTCCTCGCCGAGGGAGCCGTCATCCCGGTCTCGGCCAGCCGGGCGGACCCGAACGTCGAGATGGTCTTCGGTGCTCTGTCGCAGGTGCTCAACGGCGGCAGCCTGGGCAGCATCGAGACCATCACCCGCGAGCTCAACGCGGCTCTGAGCGGCTCCGACGTGGGGGCGACGCTGGTGTCGGTCGAGCGCACCATCGCCACCTTCAACGACCACCGCAACGAGATCGCGGCGTCCTTGGTCGCGCTGGACGAGCTCGCCGGGCGGCTCGCGCAGCAGCGGACCGTCCTCGCCCAGGCGCTCGACTCCGTCCCCGGCGGCCTGGCGGTCCTCGACCGCCAGCGCGAGCAGCTGGTGGCGACGCTGACCAAGCTCTCCGACCTGTCCCGGACCGCGGTGCCGCTGATCGCCCGGACCCGGGCCGACACCAAGGCCGACCTGGAGCACCTCGCGCCGGTCCTGAAGCAGCTCGACAAGGCCGGCGACGAGCTCGCCCTGACGCTCAACCGGATCGCGACCTTCCCGTTCCCCAGCAACGCGCTCTCGACCATCCGCGGCGACTTCGGCGGGATGTACGCCACCTTCGAGCTCGACATCGACTTCCTCAACCGGCTCCTCGGTACCGCGCCGACGGCAGCCGAACCGGCGCCGGGGCGGCCCGCGGCGCCGACCCCGGGACCCGGGAACCCGCTCGACGACCTGCCGGGACTCCTCGAGGTGCTCGACGGCGACGGCGGCCTCACCGGCCTGCTCAACGGGCTGCTGGGGGGTGGCCGATGACCAGCCTGCTCACCCGGATCCAGCTGCTCGTCTTCTCCGTCGTCACGGTGCTCGCGGTCAGCTACGGAGCCGTCACCTTCTTCAACGTCGGGGCGGTGTTCTCCCCGCCGTACGAGGTGCGGGCGCAGTTCGCCACCGCCGGCGGGATCTACGAACGTGCCGACGTCGACCTGCTCGGCACCCGGGTCGGCAGCGTCCGCGAGATCATCCCGGGGCCCGGTACGGCGACCACCGTCGTGCTCGCCCTGGACAGCGGCACCGCGATCCCGCGGGACGTGCGGGCCACCATCGGCCACAAGTCCGCGATCGGGGAGCAGTACGTCGAGCTCGCCCCGCAGACCTCGGGCGGGCCGCTGCTGCGCGACGGCGACGTGATCGGGCTGGAGGACACCAAGGCCCCGATCGACGTCGCGGTGCTGCTCCGCGACCTCCAGGGACTGGCCGGCTCGATCCCGGTCGACGACCTCGCGACCGTGATGACGGAGCTCGCCACCGCGTTCGACGGCCTCGGCCCCACGATCGGCAACCTGATCAACAGCAGCGACCGGCTCACCCGGGTCTCCCTGGCGAACGTCGAGGAGCTGAACACCCTGATCGAACGGGCCAGCACCGTGCTGGGCACCCAGGTGGCGAAGGGGCCCGAGACCGCGGCGTACCTCGAAGCTCTCGGCGACCTGAGCACCGAGCTGCGCGGCGTCAACGGCGACGTCGCCTCGCTCTTCGAGAACGGACTCGCCGCCGGCACCCAGGTGAGCGGGTTCCTGGCCGAGAACGAGCAGGCGTTGCCGGTCCTGCTCAACCGGCTGGTCACCCTCAACGAGATCGCCGCCGACAGGATCCCGGCGCTGCGCAAGACCCTGACCGTCTTCCCGTGGCTCCTCGAGCTGGGAGCGACCGGGATCCGGCACTGCAGCTCCTACGACCCGGTGACCGAGAAGGCGGTCGAGGAGACCTGCCGGTACGACGAGCAGGGCCGCCCGATCTACGCCGCCTACCTGGCGCAGCAGCTCTCCGAGACGCCCGGCAGCCCGCCGTACTTCCCCTGCACGAAGGGGTACGAGGGGACCGTGAAGTACCTGCCGACCGGCGAGGCGGTGAAGGGCGGGGCTCGGCAGCGGGCCGACTCCCCGCCGAACCTGGACGCCGGGTGCACCGCCTCGGTCACCGATCCCAGCACCCCGAACGTGCGCGGCTCCCAGAACGCCCACGATTTCTCCACGGATGCGCCCCGAACCTCGCCGGTATGGAGCATGATCATCGACAACCAGCCGCCGCCGGCCGATCAGGACGGACTCGCGTGGCTGTTGAACAACCCGATGTCATGACGTTCGAGGGGGAGGCGATGTCGACGCCCGCGTGGAGGAGACCGTGGTTCCTCCCGACGCTGCTGGCACTGGTCCTGGTCGCGCTGCTGGCGACTTCGGCGGTGCTCTGGATCGGACGCGGCGACACCGTCGACCGGGACGACTCGGTCGGTGCGCCGGCCGGCGCGAGCCTCGGCATGGTGGTCGCGGCGAAGCAGGGTGCGATCGCGTTCTTCTCCCTCGACCACCGGCACGCCCAGGAGGACGTCGACGCGGTGATCGCGCTGGCCACCGGGGAGTTCAAGACGGAGTACACCGAGCAGAGCGTGGACGTGGTCACCAGCGTCACCGAGAAGAAGCTCGTCACGGTGGGCGCGGTCCCTCCGGACGGCCTCGCGGTGGAGTACGCGCACGGCGACGACGGACGGGTCCTGGTCGCGGTCGACGTCACCAAGACCCAGGGGAGCGGCGAACCGGTGGTGCAGCGCACCCGCGCCCGGATCACCCTGGAGCGGGTCGGCGACGTCTGGCTGATCGCGAACATCCAGGAGGTCGGCTGATGGCCCGGCGACCGAGTGCGACCGCGGTCCTGCTGGTGCTGGTCCTCGCCGCCAGCGGGCTGACCGGCTGGTTGGCCCTCGACGACCCCGCCCCCACCGCGACCGCCACCGTGGCGTCCGGGGACGGCGTCGTCCCGACGATCAAGGACGGTGTCTACTCCGTCGGGAGCATCCCGGACCCGGAGGCGAAGGCGGCCTTGCAGGCGGCCGTGGACGCTGTCCCCGCGGCGCTCTCCTACGACTACCGGTCGCTGGACGAGTCCCTGGCGAGCGCGACGGCGATGATGACCGAAGGGTTCGCGGCCGAGTACAGCGAGATCTTCGACACGACCACCCGGGCGATGGCCGAGGACAAGGAAGCGATCACCACGACCCTGGTCCGCGCTGCCGGCGTCGTCACCGCGGTCGAGGACGATGCCGTGACCTGCCTGGTCTACCTCGACCAGTTCCTGCTCGCCAGCAAGGGCCAGAAACCGTCCAAGTCCTACACCGCCGCCCGGGTCCACGTCACCTTGGAGAAGGTCGACGGGGCCTGGAAGGTCTCCGACCTCGAGCCGTTCTGATGGTTGTCGTCGAGCACCGCCCGGTTCTGGGTCGCTGGCGCACCCGGGCCCTGGAGCTCGAGGGCTCCGCGTCGTACGCCGGACCGGTGCTGGTGCTGCTGCACGGCTTCGGGGACCACGCCGGCACCTGGGCGCCGCTGCTCGGCGAGCTGGACCAGGCCGGTCGCCCGGCGGTCGCCCTGGACATGCCGGGGTTCGGCGTCTGCGAAGGCACCGGGCGAGGGCCGGTCCTGCCAGCTTTGGACGAGTTCGTTGCGGCCGCTGCGGAACGCTGGACCGTGGCCGGGGTGCCGCCGATCCTGGTCGGGAACTCCCTCGGCGGGCTGCAGGCGATCCGGGCGGCGCAGTCCGGGGTGCCGCTGAGCGGGATCGTCCCGGTCTCCCCGGCCGGCTTCAGCCACGTCTGGTTCATCGACGTGCTGGAGAAGTACTCCTGGATCAACCCGTTGCTGTTCACCCCGGTGGTACCGATGCCGCTCTTCCGGCACCTGACGGCTGTCGGCTACTCCTGGGCGGCCGGCGGGCCGAGCAGGGGCAGCCGGGTACTGCCCGGGGTCCCGCGCTCGGCCGCGGCGCACTTCCGCTCCGGGGCCGACGTCAAGCGGATCTTCGGGACCGCGCCGCAGATCCTGGCCGAGATCCGGATGACCCCGCGGACGCCCATCGGAACGCCGTGCTTGATCGTCTGGGGCCGTCACGACCGGCTCACCCTCGTGCACGGTGCTCCCCGGGTGCAGGCCCTGGCCGGCGAGGCCGGCCTCGTGGTCCTGGAGGATTGCGGCCACTGCGCGCAGGTGCAGCGCCCGGACCTGGTTGCTGAGCACGTGCTGCGCTTCGCGGACTCGCTGGCCGAGTCGGTGGCGTGAGGCCCGGTTCTCCGCGCCGGAGGCGGCACGGTGCGAGGATGCTGCCGTGACGTCACCAGGAGGGTCCTCGGGGCAGCGGGCCCCGTTCGGGTCGATCCTTCTCGGATCCGGCGACCAGTCGCCCACGCGGCTCCGGGTCCGGCTCCAGCTGCTGCTCACCGTGATGCTGGTGACCACGCACCTGATCGGTGCCCTGGTGGTCTTCGTGATCTCGGTCGTGGTGCTGCCGACCGAGCCGTTGAACGACGACAGCATGGTCGCCCTGGCGATCAGCGTGCCGACCTACGTCGCGGCCGCGGTGCTGGTCGGTGGGATCTGGGGCACGGTCACCAGCCTGCGCAGCATGCGGTGGGCACTGGCCGACCTGCCCCCGACGCCCAAGGAGCGCCGGGTGGCGTTGCGGACGCCGCTCCGGCTGACCCTGATCCAGGCGGGGCTCTGGTTCGGCGGGTTCGTGGTCTTCACCGTCGAGGCACTGCTGATCCAGCCCGAGCGCGCCCTCGCGACCGGGTTCGCGATCGCGATCAGCGGGTTGGTGGTCAGTGCGATCGCCTACCTGCTCACCGAGTTCGCCCTGCGCCCGGTGGCCGCCCGGGCGTTGACCGGTGCCACTCGCAAGCGCCGCGGCATCACCGGTGTCCAGGTCCGGATGCTGCTCTTCTGGGGCATCGGCACCGGGGCCCCGGTGGCCGGCATGCTGATCGTGGCGATCGTCGCCCTGACCTCGGCAGAGATGTCGCGGGACCGCCTGGCGATCATCGCGCTGGTGCTCTGCGGGGTGGTGCTGATCTTCGGGCTCCTCGTGATGGTGCTCAACGCCCGCTCCGTAGTGGCTCCGATCTCCACGGTGCGCAGCGCCCTCGACCGGGTCGCGAAGGGGCACTTCGACGTCGAGGTGACCGTCTTCGACGGCACCGAGCTCGGCCTGCTCCAGGCCGGTTTCAACGACATGGCCAAGGGGTTGCGCGAGCGCGAGGCGATCCGGGACATGTTCGGCCGCCACGTCGGCAAGGAGGTCGCCGCGGCGGCGGCCGCGGGGCAGGTCGGCCTGGGCGGCGAGACCCGGGTGGTCTCGGTGCTCTTCGTCGACCTGATCGGCTCGACCGCCTACGCCACCGAGCGCTCGCCGCAGGAGGTGGTCGGCACCCTGAACACCTTCCTCGGCGTGGTGGTCGAGGAGGTCGACCGGCAGGGCGGGTTCGTCAACAAGTTCATGGGCGACGCCGCGCTGGCGATCTTCGGTGCCCCGGTCGAGCAGGCGAACCACGCCGCAGCCGCGCTCACCGCGGCCCGCCGGATCGCGGTCCGGTTGCGCGAGGAGGTCTCCGAGATCGAGGCCGGCATCGGGGTCGCCACCGGGGAGGCGGTCGCCGGGAACATCGGCGACGAGACCCGCTTCGAGTACACCGTCATCGGCGACTCGGTGAACTCCGCCGCCCGCCTGTGCGAGCTGGCCAAGGCGGTGCCCGGCCACGTCCTGGTCTCCTGGGAGTCGGTACGCCAGGCCGGTGCCGCCGAGGCGCCGCACTGGCAGCCGGACGGCGAGCAGGTGCTGCGCGGGCGGGCGGCGCCGACGCCGACCGGCCGGTTGCGCTAGTCCCGGGCCCCGGCCTGCGCCGGTAGCGCCAGCAGCACGGCGATCACCAGCGTCCCGGCCAGGCTTGTCAGCTGGGCGACCGCGTCGAACGTCGGTAGCCCGTCGAGGTGCCGGGCGTGGAAGTACAGGTGCGGGGTGCTGAAGACCGCCCAGACCGCGCCGGCCTGTCGGCAGCTGCGCAGGTCGGACCAGGCCAGTGCCAGGACGGCGGCCGCGGTGAGGGCCAGGTAGGTCGCGCCGACGTCGGTGACCAGGTGCTCGTTGAACGGCCCGGTCGGGGCGACCCAGTGCCGTCCGAACCCGGGGAACGAGTCGTAGAAGGACTGCGGCGCGACCAGGGCCCAGGCGCCGACGACGACGCCGGAGAGCCCCAGCACGACCAGCCCGGTACGTCGCGCGGGCCCGATCGTGGCCGGCATCAGGCCTCCTGGCCGGCCAGCCAGTCGGCGTACGACTGGGACCCGACGGTGCCCGGGTCGCTCGGGATCAGGGCACCGCTGCGCATCGCCTTCCCGGCCTTGCCCGGCAGCGGCACAGCGATCACCGGGCGGTGCGAGCCGCGATGCCGCAGCAGTCGCCGGGTCATCGCCGGCACGCTCTCGACGTTCGGTCCGCGCAGGTCGCCGACCCGCCCCTGCGGAACGCCGCTGGCGATCCGGACCAGGGCGGCGGCCACCTCGCGGGCGGCGATCGGGGCCGAGCGCATCTGCGGGACCACGACGAACGGGCCGACGCTGGACCGCTCGATCATCTGGCCGGCGAACTCGTGGAACTGGGTGGCGCGGGCGATGGTGAACGGCACCTTCCCGTCCTCGACGGCCTGCTCCTGCGCGAGCTTGCCGATGTAGTAGCCGAACGGGGTCACGTCGATGCCCACGATCGAGAGCAGCACATGGTGGCGGACCCCGGCGGCGTACTCGGCCTCGAGGAGGTTCTGGGTCGTGGTGGTGAAGAACTCGGTGGCGAGCTTCGCCGAGGTGGTCCCGACGCTGGTCACGTCGACGACGGCCTCGACGCCGTCGAGCGCGTGCTCCAGCCCTTGGCCGGTCATCAGGTCGACGCCGGTGGCGCGAGCGAGGACGACCGGTTCGTGGCCGGCCATCTTGAGCTGGGTGACCAGGAGCGAACCGACGGCGCCGGTGCCTCCCGCGACTGCGACGATCATGGCGCGAGCCTGCCATGTCCTCCGGGTTTCGGCGACTTCCGCGAAACGGCGCAAAAGCGGACATCGGCTCGTAGCATGGAAGGGCGATGGATCCGCCACCGGCACCCGGCGGCGGGCAAGGCGCTCTCGGTGTGAGTGGGGAGGACGCATGAGCAATCCTGTGGCACGCCTCGGGCGCGTCGTGGCGCCGGTGGTCGCGCTCGCCATCGCCGCGGTCTCCGTGGCCTTGTTCCTGATCTCCCGCGACGTCTCGGACCGTCAGGAAGAGCGGCTGCTCGACGAGAGGTCGAGCGAGCTGTCCCTGTTCCTGAGCCTGACCCTTGCGGACACGCGCTCCCTGCTCATGGTCGCCGGGATCGCCACCCTCCCGTCCGGCAGTGCCGAGCAGTTCAAGGACGCGACCACGGTGAGCACCCTGACCGGCACTACTGCGGTCGTCGTGGTGCGTCGTGAGAGCACCGGGTTCGAGGTGATTGCCGCTGCGGGTAAGCCGGCGCCGAAGGTCGGGTCCGACATCGACCCGGGGGTTGCCGTCGTCGTCGGTCGTGCCTCGGATGCGGCCGGAATGGTCTCCGGGGTGGCCGAGGTCGACGGTGCGACGCGGGTCCTTCTCGCGCTCCGGGTCGCAGGTGACCCCAATCGCATCGCCTACCTCGAGTCCGCCCTCTCCCAGACCGAGGCGCCGCCGGACGAGGACTCGCCGTTCCACGACATCAACGTCGCCGCCTACGCCGGCGACGAGGCGACCGAGGACAAGCTGGTGCTGGTCTCCGGCAACGTCCCCGACCTGGACGGCTCGGTCGTCGAGACCGAGTTCAAGGTCGGCGTCGACACGTGGACCATGGTGATCTCGCCACGCAACCCGCTGGCCGGGCCGCTGGCGAGTGCGTTCCCCTGGGTGGTCCTCGCTGCCGGTCTGATGACGGCGGTGTTCATGGGGCTCCTGATCGAGACGCTGGTCCGGCGCCGCGCCTACGCCTTCCGGCTGGTCGAGGAACGCACCAGCCTGCTGCTGGAGGCACAGCAGGCAGCGGAGCGGGCGAACAACGCCAAGAGCGAGTTCCTCTCCCGGATGAGCCACGAGCTCCGGACCCCGTTGAACGCCGTCCTCGGCTTCGCCCAGCTTCTCGAGATGGACGGTCTGACCAAGGACCAGTCGGAGAACGTCCGGCAGATCAGCAAGGGCGGGTCGCACCTGCTGGACCTGATCAACGAGATCCTCGACATCAGCCAGATCGAGTCCGGTCACCTCTCGATGAGCCCGGAGCCGGTGCTGGTCTCCGAGGTGGTCGAGGAGGCGATCAGCCTGGTCGGTCCGCTGGCGCGCGAGAAGAACGTCAACCTGATCGCCACCACCGACCGCGAACCCGTCTGCTACGTCTTCGCCGACCGGCAGCGGCTCAAGCAGATCCTGATCAACTTGCTCAGCAACGGGATCAAGTACAACCGGCACGGCGGTTCGGTCTCGGTCAGCTCCTTCGTGCCGAGCCCGGGGCTGCTGCGGATCCAGGTCACCGACACCGGTCCCGGTATCGCTCCGGAGAACCGGGACCTGCTCTTCGTGCCGTTCGAACGCCTCGGTGCCGAGCAGACCTTGATCGAGGGCACCGGCGTCGGGCTGGCGCTCTCCCGGGGCCTGGCCCAGGCGATGGGCGGAAGGCTGGAGGTGGACAGCGCCCTCGGTCGGGGTAGCACCTTCTGGCTGGAGTTCCCGACCGTGGAGAGTCCGGCGCACAAGCTCGACCAGGAGGAGGAGCCTGCTCCGGCTCCCAGCAGCGACAAGCGGATCGTGCTGCAGATCGAGGACAACCCGGCGAACGTGGCGCTGGTCGAACGGGTCCTCGCCCAGCGTCCGGAACTGGTGGTCGTTCCCGCGATGCAGGGGCGGACCGGCCTCGACGTCGCTCGCCGCGATCGCCCGGCAGTGATCCTGCTCGACGTGAACCTCCCGGACATGGACGGGTCCGAGGTGCTCAAGGAGCTGCGGGCGGACCCGAGGACGGCGGCCATCCCGGTGATCGTGGTCAGTGCCGACGCGATGCCCCGCCAGATGCAGCACCTGCTGGCGGCCGGCGCCACGGCGTACCTGACCAAGCCGATCGACATCCGGGACCTGCTGCTGCAGATCGACCAGGCGATCGAGCCCGACTCCGTCACGGGGACCGTCTCACCCTGAGGTTCCTCGCATTGACCTGAATCGAACATGTGTTCGATCATGGGGAGATGTCCGCACGCCCTGCCTCCGCCCCGACCCTGCAGCAGCTGAGGTCGCGGATCGCCGGGATGCAGGACGGCGTCCCGCGGGTGCCGGTGCCGACCCATCCCGCGTTGGCAGGCCTGCTCCAGCTGCGCACCGGGGGCGCTTACGAGGTCGATCGGGCGAGCCTCGGGATGGCGCTGCTGGCGACCCCTTCGTCCCAGGGCGCGTGGTCTGCGGTGGTCGGGGCGGCTGACTTCGGCATCGAGGCGGCGGCCGAGCTCGGCGTCGACCTGACCCGGACGGTGCTGGTCCCCGACCCCGGTGAGCACTGGATCGAGGCCACCGCGGCGCTGGTCGACGCGGTCAGCGTGGTGCTGCTCCGGCCTCCGCCTGGTGTCACCGAGCGGACCGCGAGCCGACTGGGAGCCCGGTTGCGGAAGCGGTCGGCGGCGTTGATCGTCTGGGGGAGCTGGCCCGGCGCGGAGGCGCGGATCAGCGTCGAGTCCTCGGTCTGGGCGGGGGCCGAGGAGGGGCACGGTCGGCTGCGCAGCCGGAAGGTGGTGCTGGGCGTGCGGCACGGCCGGCACGGCTCCGGGCCGGTCCAGCGGGTCGAGCTCTGGTTCCCCTCGGTCGAGGGGCCGGTACGCCGGGTGGCGGCCCCGACGGAGGGCTCGACGGAGGGTTCGGTCGCGGTCGAGGCGAGGCTCGCATGAGGACCCTGGTCGTCTGGTGTCCGGACTGGCCGGTCGTCGCAGCCGAGGTTGGCGGACGACGGCCGTGCGTCGTGGTGACCCGGAGCGCGGTCGTCGCCAGCAACGCCTACGCCCGGTCGTTCGGGATCCGTCGGGGGATGCGCCGTCGGGACGCCCAGGCGCGGTGTCCCGAGCTGCTGCTCGTCGAGGCCAACCCGGACCGGGACGTCCGCGCCTTCGAGCCGGTACTGGCTGCGGTCGAGGCGCTCCGGCCCGGGGTCGCGCCGCTGCGTCCGGGGCTGCTGGCGATCCGGGCTCCCGGCAGGTTCTACGGCGGGGAGGAGCATGCCGCTGCGACGATCGCCCAGTGCCTGGTCGAGGCAGGGGTCGCCGACGTCCGGATCGGGATCGCCGACGACCTCTTTGCGGCCGAGCAGGCCGCCCGTCTCGCCGAGGTGCAGGGCTGGAAGGTCGTGGCTGCTCGCGGGTCGGCGGCCTTCCTGAGCAGGCTGCCGGTCGAGGTCCTGGACACCGACCTCATCGACGGGGCCGAGCTCGTCGGGGTGCTGCGGCGGCTGGGGCTGCGCACCCTGGGGGACCTCGCGGCGCTCCCGGCCCGCGACGTGCTCACCCGGTTCGGCGCGTACGGCGCCAAGGTGCACCGGCTTGCCCGGGGTGTCGACCCGGTCGAACCGGCCCCCAGGACGCTCCCGCCGGACCTGGTCAGCGACGTGGTCTTCGAGCCACCCCTGACCTCGGTCGAAGCGGTCGCGTTCAGCGTCCGTCGTACGGCGGAGGCGTTCGTCGCCCGGCTCGCCGACCGGGGGTTGGTCTGCACGGCGCTCCTGGTGGAGGTCGAGGGAGAGGATGAGCGGCGGTCCTCGGTGTCCGCACGCTCCTGGGTGCACTCCCGGTGGTTCGCGGCCGGGGACGTGGTCGACCGGGTGCACTGGCAGCTGTCGGCGATCGCGCGGGACGACCCGGAGGCCGAGAGCACCGAGGGTCGGTCGGTGGGATTGGTCCGGTTCACCCCGGAGGTCGTCGAGCCGGCGGCTGCCCATGCCGACGGGCTCTGGGGCGGCGGCACCGACGAGCTCGTCGACCGCGGGGTGGCGAAGGTCCAGGCGATGCTCGGGTACGACGCCGTGGTCGTCCCGGTCCGCCAGGGCGGGCGTGCTCCAGCGGACCGGCAGGTCCTGGTCCCCTGGGGTGAGCGGCCGACGGGGCTGCGAACCCCGGACCTGCCCTGGCCGGGTGCGATCCCGTCACCGGCGCCGAGCCGGGTTTTCGTCGAACCCTGGGCGACGGCGGTCGTCGGTCCGGCTGGTCAGCCGGTGGCAGTCACCGAGCGCGGGGTGCTGACCTGCGTCCCGGCCCGGTTCCACACCGGCGCCGGGCAGGGCTGGCAGCCGGTCGACGCGTGGGCCGGACCGTGGCCGGTGGACGAGCAGTGGTGGGAGGGCACGACTGAGCCCGGCCGCCCGAGGATGGTCGCCCGGTTCCAGATCGTCGGCGCGGACGGCAGCGCCTGGTTGATGCGCTGCGAGGGCGGGCAGTGGTGGACGGAGGCCAGCTATGACTGACGTGTGCCGCTGATGGGCTGGTCGAACCCGCCGATCCCGTGGTCCGAGCTCGAGCGGCGGCTCTCGGCGACGCCGCGTCCCAGCGCTCCTCCCGACCACGGGCCCGGCTCGCGCAAGCGGAAGCCGTACGTCCCTCAGGGTGAGGTGCGCCGCCCGGACGGCCCGGTGACGCCGTACGCCGAGCTGCACTGCCACAGCAACTTCAGCTTCCTCGACGGCGCCAGCGGCCCGGACCGACTGGTGGAGGAGGCGGTCCGGCTGGGCTTGTACGGGTTGGCGATCACCGACCACGACGGGTTCGCCGGGGCGCCGCTCTTCGCCGAGATCGCCCAGAAGTACGCCCATCAGGACGCCGGTGCTCCGAAGACCGTCTACGGCGCCGAGCTCTCGCTGGGGCTGAGCGGTCCGCAGAACGGCGTACCCGACCCGGAGGGGAGTCACCTGCTGGTCCTCGCCGAGGGTGTCGAGGGGTACCACCGGCTCGCTGCCGCGATCACCGATGCCCAGCTCCGCGGCGACGAGAAGGGGCGGCCGGTCTACGACCTGGAGGAGCTGGCCGGGAAGGGGCGCGGGTACTGGACGGTGCTCACCGGCTGCCGCAAGGGGAGCGTCCGGACCGCTCTGGCCGCGGCCGGGGAGGCTGCGGCCGCGCTCGAGCTCGACCGGTTGACGGCGCTCTTCGGGCACGACCGGGTCGTCGTCGAGCTGGTCGACCACGGCTACCCGACCGACGGCGAGACCAACGACGCGCTGGCCCGGCTCGCGCGGGTTCACGGGCTGCCGGTGGTGGCCACCAACAACGTCCACCACGCGACGCCCGACGAGCACCGGCTGGCGACCGCGATGGCAGCGATCCGGGCCCGTCGCAGCCTGGCCGAGATCGATGGGTGGCTGCCGCCGTGGGGAGCGGCCTGCCTGCGCTCGGGGGCGGAGATGGCCGCGCGGTTCGCCCGGTACCCGGGAGCGGTCGCGTACTCGGTGACGTTGGCCGACCGGCTCGCCTTCGACCTGCTGAAGGCCACCCCGCGGCTGCCCAAGCAGGGGATCCCCGAGGGACACGACGCGACCAGCTGGCTGCGGGTGCTGACCGAGCGCGGCTTCGCGCGCTTCTACGCCGGTACGCCGCACGAGCAGCGTGCCCGGGAGCGGGTCGAGCACGAGCTGAAGGTCATCGGCGAGAAGGACTTCGCGGGCTACTTCGTGATCGTGCACGACATCGTGGCGTTCGCCCGGAGCCAGGGGATCCTCTGCCAGGGGCGAGGATCGGCGGCGAGCTCGGCGGTCTGCTACGCGCTGGGGATCACTGCGATCGACTCGGTCTTCTACAACCTGCCCTTCGAACGGTTCATCTCCGCCCACCGTGACGAGGAGCCGGACATCGACGTGGACTTCGACTCCGACCGCCGCGAGGAGGTGATCCAGTGGGTCTACGACCGGTACGGCCGGCACAACGCGGCGCAGGTCGCGAACGTGATCAGCTACCGCCCGAAGATGGCGGTCCGGGACGCCGCGAAGGCGCTCGGGTACTCGCCGGGTCAGCAGGACGCGTGGTCGAAGGGGGTGGACAGCTGGGCTTCGGTCGTCGAACGGTCCACGGGCGCCGAGCCTGTCGAGACGCACCTCCCTCCGGCGGTGGTCGACCTGGCCAACCAGCTGATGAAGTCGCCGCGGCACCTGGGTATCCACTCCGGCGGGATGATCCTGACCGAGAGGCCGATCGGTGAGGTCTGCCCGATCGAGCGTGCCCGGATGGAGAAGCGGACCATCCTGCAGTGGGACAAGGACGCCTGCGAGTACATGGGCCTGGTCAAGTTCGACCTGCTCGGTCTGGGGATGCTCGGGGCGCTGAACCAGATGATGGTGATGATCGGTGAGCGCCTCGACGAGCACTGGACCCTGCAGAGCATCCCGAAGGAGGAACCAGGGGTCTACGACATGCTCTGCCGAGCAGACTCGATCGGGGTCTTCCAGGTGGAGAGTCGGGCCCAGATCGGGACGTTGCCACGGCTGCGGCCGCGCTGCTTCTACGACCTGGCGATCGAGATCGCGCTGATCCGACCCGGGCCGATCCAAGGCGGTGCGGTGCACCCCTACATCCGGCGGGCCACCGGTCGCGAGGAGGTCAGCTACGCCCACCCGGACCTGGTGCCTGTCCTGGAGCGGACCCTGGGCATCCCGCTCTTCCAGGAACAGCTGATGGAGATGGCGGTCGCGATCGGGGACTGCACCCGCGACGACGCCGACCTGCTCCGCCGGGCGATGGGCTCCAAACGGGGGGTCGAACGGATCGAGTCGATCAAGGAGACCCTGTTCGCCGGGATGGCGCGGCGCGGGCTCGTCGGTGCGGACGCGGAGCGGATCTACGTTCAGATCCTCTCCTTCGCCAGCTTCGGCTTCGCGGAGAGCCACTCGCTCAGCTTCGCGCTGCTGGTCTACGCGAGCTCGTGGTTCAAGCTGCACTACCCGGCTGCCTTCCTGGCCGGGCTGCTGCGGTCGCAGCCGATGGGGTTCTACTCACCGCAGTCGCTGGTCCAGGACGCCCGTCGGCACGGGGTGCAGGTGCTGCGCCCGGACATCGAGCTGTCCGGAGCCCAGGCGGGACTGGAGCCGCTCGCGCCGACGGAGGCCTCCCGGGCCTCGAGCCCCGACCGGTCGTCGAGCTTGTCGAGACGTGGCCTCGACAGCTGCCTGGAGGCCTACCACCAGCCCACGGCGTACGACGCGGAGCAGCCGGACCCGACCCTGACCCACCGCCGCGACGGGGCGTTCGCCGTACGGCTCGGCCTCGACGAGGTCCGCGGGATCGGCGCGGACGTCGCCGCCCGGATCGTCGCCGCCCGTGACGAGCGCCCGTACGCCGACATGGTCGACCTCTCCCGACGCGCCGCCCTGGACTCGGGTCAGCTCGAGGCGCTCGCCACGGCCGGAGTCTTCGAGCGTTGGGGGCTCACGCGCCGGCAGGCGCTGTGGAACGCGGGGTTCACCGAGCGCGCCGACCAGCTGCCCGGGGCGGTGCCGGTGGTACCGGCGCCGATGCTGCCCGGGCTCGACCCGGTGGGGGAGATGCTGGCCGATCTCTGGGCGACCCGGATCTCGCCGGACTCGCACCCGGTGGCGCACCTGCGTCCGCTGCTGGAGACCGTCGGGATCGTCGCCGTCGACTCCCTGGCCGGCGTGGAGGGTGGGCGGCGGGTCCACGTCGCCGGGTTGGTCACCCACCGGCAGCGGCCGGGAACCGCCGGAGGCGTCACCTTCCTCAACCTGGAGGACGAGACCGGGATGCTCAACGTGATCTGCACCCAGGGCGTCTGGCAGCGCTACCGGAAGATCGCCCGGACGGCGTCCGGGATGGTGATCCGCGGGACCCTGGAGCGCCAGGACGGCGTCACCAACCTGCTCGCCGACAAGCTCTCCTCGCTCGACAGCGTGCGGCCAGGGGCGGAGCAGGCGCTGTCCCGCGGCCACGGCTCCCGGGACTTCCAGTGAGGCGCTCAGTTCTGTCGCAGCATCTTCTGGCGACTGACGACGACGCGTTTGTACTTGCGCAGCCGGCCCTGGTCGAAAGGGAGGTCGTCGGTGTCGTCAAGCCAGGTCTCCACAGACCCGGCGACCCGATCCAGTACTCGGCGTGCCGCACGCTCGGTCAGGCCTATCCCGGTGGCGAGGGCGCGGAAGTGCGGTCCCGTGATGTTCGAGTCGCGGATGCCGTCGATCGGCAGTGCCATCGTCGTGTCGTCGTAGAAGTACGAGCAGGGCACGTCGTACGCCGGGGTGGGTTGCCAGCGTCCGTCACGGTCCCGCAGAACCGAGAAGTTCTTGGCGTGCGCATCGCCGTTCCCGGTGATGTACGCAAAGGCGATCTGGGCCAGATATTCCGCCGCCGCCGGAAGCGGTGCTTCGCAGAGGGAGCTCAGCTTCGCGAACACCTGCTCGGAACTCACCCGGTACTTCTCGGCGGGGTGGAGTCCCAGAACCTGGCAGCCGTCCTCGGCGGCGAGCGATGTCGAGCCGCCGTCGACGGTGATGCGGTCGAAGCGCGTGACGGCAAGACCGGGGGTGCCGTCGCCGTCGAAGACGAGTTGCGCGTCGACGACACGGACCCCGGCCTTCCGGGCCGCGCGGAGGAAGAACATCTCGTTCTCGACGAGATGCTTGAACTCGGGGGGGTTCAGCTTCAGCAGTAGGTGCGAGCCGGCAGCACTGACCGGGATGTTCAGCATCGCCGCGCTGACCTTGTCCTGGACCCCAGGCAGCCCGACCCGGTCGACGTGAACGCCGATGCTCCGGAGCAGCTCCGAAAACCGCACCTGATCGAATGACGGGACGTGCAGTCGGACAGGGACCGGGTGCGGAACCTCGCCGTCCGGGAACACCTGGACGTCTCCGACGGTGTCACCACCCACTCCGAGCAAGAGACTCAGCTCGTCGTCCGTCGAGGTCTTCAGCCCTTGACGCAGGGCTGTGAGCCGACGGCCCTCGGGAAGTAGGCCGGCGAAGAACGCGGGGACGGCCCCTCCCCGGGAGATGACCGGATCGGTGTTGACCGGAAGGGTCGTCGCAACCGCGGGGCCGTCGTTCCTTACCCAGTCGGCGGTGTAGGCGAACTCCACAACGCCGGTTCCCGTGCGGGTGAGGTGCGCAGCGAGCTGGCCGCTCTTGTAGACGTCGGCGCGGTCGACGTCCTTGAGCGTCTCGAGCGGCGCATGTGGTGGCGGCTCAAGGTCGGGGCTACTCATCTGCGGCCTCGTGCTTGTTGTCCAAGTCGTAGTGCTCAGCCAGGTCGACGCCGACGACGACTTCCTTGTTGGTTGCGCCCCGAACGAGTTCGAGATGCAGTCCGAGTGCCTGGACCAGGGCGAGGAGGACGTCGAGCGAGACCGGCCGACCGGATTCGACGGCTACGACGGGTCCGCGTCCTACATTCGCGAGGTCAGCGAGGTCGGTCTGGGTGAGGCCGAGCTCCTGGCGGCGTGCGGCTACCACAGCAGCGAGTGCTCCGCGTGTGCGAGCACGCTGCGCTGCGCTGGTTCGGGACTTCCGTTGAAGTGGCATTCGGCTCCTTAATGTTCTGCAACCAGCGCATTACTGCTGCCGGTGGGCGCCGATACTGCGAAAGAGGGTCTAATGTTCGATATGGGCAACATTAACACGAGTTCGGGGATCGCGAACGCCATCCACACTATTAATGTTCTGAAAGTCGAACATTAAGCCAGATCTTCAGTCCCACGCCAGAACTGCGCTCGCAGCGGCTTCGCCGGAACGCACCGCGCCCTCCATGTAGCCGTTCCAGACCGTCGCGTACTCCGCGCCGGCCCAGTGGATCCGGCCGACCGGCGCCCGCAACGCGTGCCCGTACGCCGTCCAGACACCCGGGGTGAAGTGCGCGCCGTAGCAGCCGCGGGTGAACTCCTCGGCCATCCAGTCACGCTCGACGTACTCCACCGGGTGCAGAGCCCGCTCGCCGAAGTAGCGGGCGAAGCAGCCGAGGACGGCGTCGCGGCGCTCCGCGTCGGTGTGCCGCGCCCAGGTCCGTGCGTCGTTGCCCTCGAGGAAGCCCATCAGGATCCCCGGGCTACCGTCGGGCGGAGAGTTGTCGAAGGCCACCTTGATCGGGCCGCGGTCGGACGCCGCCTGACCGTTGAGCCCGTCGGCCCGCCAGAACGGCTCGTCGTACGCGGCGTAGACCTTCATCACCGAGCCGGCCGGGAGTCGCTGGGTGAGCTGGTCGCGCCACGACGGCAGCAGCGGCTGGTAGTCCAGCCGCCCGGCCAGCGTCGGCGGCAGCGTGACGATCACCTGGGTTCCGGCGACCTCCTCGCCGGTCCGGGTCCGGACCAGGACCCCGCTGCCGTCCTGGTGGATGCCGGCCACGGGGCTGCCCAGCCGGACCCGGTCGCCGAGCGCGGCGGCGATCGTCTCCGCGATCCTGATCGACCCGCCGACGATCCGGTCCTGCTGCGCCCCGCGGTCCACGCTGAGCAGGGTCTCGAAGTCGGTCCCGGAGCGGGTGTAAAAGAGCGCGTGCAGCAACGAGACGTCCGCGGTGTCGGCGGCGAAGACCGCCTCGCAGGCGACGTGGAAGTACGCCCGCCCGGTCGCGGTGCGCAGGTTGCGGCGAACCCAGGACTCGAAGGTCTGGCCGTCCAGCTTGGCGGCGCGCGGTGAGGTCCACGGGGCGTCCAGGTCGATGCTGCGGGCGAGCTTCTCGAACCGGGCCAGGCCCTGGGCCAGGTCGGCGAGGGTGAACGGTCCGAGGCGCGGCATCGCGCCGCGGTGCGGTGCCATCCGGCTCTGCTTGCCGCCCAGGTCGAGGAGCAGCCGGCCCTCGTCGTTGTGGGTCCGGAAGTGTTCCAGCCCGAGCTCGGCGACCAGCTCGTACATCCGGTCCTGGGTCGGTCCGATCCACTGTCCCCCCAGCTCGATCGGGGTGCCGTCGGCGAGGTGGCCGCCCTCGGTCCGTCCGCCGACGCGGTCGCGCGCTTCCAGGACGACCACCTCGCGCCCGGCGGCGACCAGGGTGCGGGCGGCGCTGAGGCCGGCGAGGCCGGCGCCGACGACGATGACGGTCATCTCATCCTCCGTAGGTGGGGTGCAGGTGGGCGGAGCGGTCCAGGTGGCGCCACTGCCGGCGCAGCCACCGCGGCCGCTGGTCCTCGGTGACGGACCCGGCGAGCGCGTCGCGCCACCGGGTACGGAGGGCGTCGGCCTCGGCGAAGGCGATGGCGGCGGGCGGCGGCTCTGCCAGCCAGGCAGCCTCGGTCGCGTCCCGTTCCGGGCCGATCAGGGCCAGCGCCCGACGCGGGTCGCGCAGCGCCTCGCGGTGCAGCGCCTCGTGCCGCCACCACCGGTACGCCGGGTCGAAGCGGTTGGTCGGGGCCGCCGCCGGGTCGAGGTCGACCGGGCTTCCGACCTGGACCGGGACGAAGACCGACAGGCACGGTGCGCCGGTGCCGGTGACCCAGTGGCGGTCGTCCTCGCGGAGGTCGGCGACCCACGACGCCGTGGTCTGGCTGCCGGTGAGCAATCCGCCCCCGTGCACGCACGGCGCGTGCAGGCTCCCGTTGACCGGCGACCAGGTGGGTACGCCGGCAGGGCCGTGGTCGCGGAGCGCGGCGACGAGACCGGCGGGGCCGTTCGCGCGGGTGGCGGCGGCCTCCGCCGAGCCGCGTCGCGACCGGCAGGCCGCGACCGCACCGCGCACCGGGTCGGCGTACCGCTCCGCGAAGCCGGGGATGGTGAGCCCGTTGCTGATCGCCCGACCGGGGCCGGTGACCTGTTCGGTCGCCCAGTGCCGTCCGGCGGTCTCCAGGACGACGGCGCCGCCGCGGTCGGCGACCAGGTAGGAGTTGTCGTAGCGGAAGCGCGGGTGCTCGTGGCTGCACGATCCCCCCTGGCCGTGGCGCTCGAGCAGCGTGACGATCACCTCGACCGCCTCCGCGGCGGTGGTGGCCCGTTCGAGGGCGAGCCGGAGCAGGTCCATCCCGAGCAGCGTCCCGTCGGAGCCGCGTCCGGTGCGTCGGGTGAAGACGGCCTCGTTGCCGATCACCACGCCGTGCTCGTTGGCACCGATCTCCGCGCCCCACATCCACCACGGCTGGCTGAGCAGGACGGCGTGGGTGTGCGCCACCTGGGGGATCTGCGACCAGGTGGTGCCCACCTCGGCGCCGGCCGGGTGGTCGGCGGCGTCGTACCAGCGCAGCACCTGGGGTTCGTTGACGTCGCGGTCGCTGTTCTTGGCGAAGACCGGACCGGCGTCGGTGATCGCGACCAGGGTGTCGCACATGGTCGGGACGCTACTCCGTCCTGGGCTCCGGGGTTCAGCCGAACGCGTCCGCGATCCGGTCGAGCGCTGCCGCGATCTCGGGGGCCCTCTCGGGGTCGAAGCTCGGCCCGGGCAGCGGGATCGCGTCACCGGGACGGATCGGCACCCCGCACGCGTCGCAGCAGACGGTCGGGGTGCTGATCGCGCCGCAGCCGAGGTGCTGCCACCGGATCGGCGGGCCGTTCTCGCCGAAGGACCACTTGTCCCCGAACTGCTGCAGGGCGAGGACGACCATGGCGAGGTCGTTGCCCTTCTCGGTGAGCCGGTAGTCGTAACGGGGCGGGTTGTCCTGGTACGGGATGCGGACGACCACCTCGTGCTCGGTGAGCGCCTCCAACCGTTGGGTGAGGACCTTCCGCGAGATGCCGAGATCCCGCTGGACGGCGTCGAAGCGGGAGATCCCGAGGGCGAGGTCGCGGATCACCAGTGGCGTCCAGCGGTCCCCGACGATGTCGAGCGTGCGCGCGACCGAGCAGGGTTGCTCCGAGAAGGTCGACCGTTGCATGCCTCACACTCTAGGCGAGTGAGTTCCCAAAAGAAACTTGCGCTGTTAGCGTGCCGTCCATGCTGGATCGGATCGCGCACCTGACCTGGAACCATCCCCGCAAGATTCTCGCGGGTGCCGTGCTGTTCGCCGCCGTCGCCGGGTTCTTCGGCCACGACGTGGAGCACCACCTCAAGGCCGCCGGGTTCACCGACCCCGCCTCCGAGAGCGAGAAGGCCGGTGTCGTCCTCTCCGACGCGCTGGGGCACTCCGCGCAACCCGGCCTCGTGGTCCTGGTGCGCGACCCGGACGGTGCGGTGCTCGACCTGGAGGACCCGGCCGTCGTGGCCGAGGTCGACCGTCTCGCCGACCGGCTCGCCGGGTCGGACTTCATCGGCAAGGTCACCAATCCGCTGGACGGAGACCCCGCCGCTGAAGGGCTGATCGAGGAGGACGGCCGCTCGCTCGCGCTGACCGCGCAGCTCTCCACCAACGACCTGGAGGACAAGGGCGGTCTGGCGGACGAGTCGGTCCGCGAGAACGTCATCTCCGAGATGTTCGACCTCGGGTACGGCGGGTACGCGCCGAGCTTCAACGAGGTCAACGACCAGACCCGCAAGGACCTGGTCAACGCCGAGCTGATCGCGTTCCCGCTGCTGGCCGTCCTGCTGCTCCTGGTCTTCCGCAGCGCGGTTGCGGCCGCCGTACCGCTGGTCATCGGGGTGCTCTCGATCGTCGGCACCCTGTTCCTGCTGCGCCTGATGTCCGAGGTGGTGGGCACCTCGGTGTTCGCGCTCAACATCGGCACCGCCCTCAGTCTCGGTCTCGCCGTCGACTACGCGCTGCTGCTCGTCTCGCGGCACCGCGAGGAGACCGCCGTCCGGGGGTTCACCTACGAGGCACACCTGCGGATGATGAGCACCGCGGGGCGCACCGCCCTGTTCTCCGGGCTCACCGTGGCCGGTGCCATGGCGGCGCTGATGGTGATGCCGCAGCGGTTCCTGTACTCCGTGGGTGCCGCCGGGGCGATGGTCGGCGTGCTGTCGGCGGTGATGGCGCTGTTCGTGGCGCCGGCGCTGCTCACCGTGCTCGGGCCGAAGATCAACGCGTTGTCCATCCGCCAGGGCCCGGCGGTCTCGGACACGTCGACCCGCTGGTTGCAGGTCGCGCGCGGGGTGATGAAGCGTCCGGTCGCGGTGGCGTTGGTGACCGCGGCGGGCATCCTTGCCCTGGCCAGCCCGTTGTTCGCCACCACCCTGACCGGGCCGAGCGCCCAGGCGGTCCCGCCCGGCCAGCAGTCCTACGAGGTCAACCGCTACCTGGAGGAGGGCTACGGCCGGATCGTCACCGAGGCCGTCTCGCTGACCGTGACCGGTGGCCAGAGCCCGGAGGTGCTGACGTCGTTGGTCGACCAGGTCGCGGCGATCGACCACGTCGACATCGTGACGCCGTTCCAGGCCGCGGGCGACGGGGTGGCCTTCGCGACGGCCGCCTTCGACGTACCGGCGTTGTCGGGGGAGGCGCAGGACGCGTTGCGCGAGATCAGGGCGCTGCCGGACCCGGACGGCGGCCGCCTGCTCGTCGCGGGGAACACCGCCAGCTTCCTCGACGAGAAGTCGAGCCTGGTCGCGAACGCCCCGCTCGCGATCGGGTTGATCGTGCTGCTCACGGTGGTGCTGCTGTTCCTGCTGACCGGGTCGGTGCTGCTGCCGTTGAAGACGCTGCTGATGAACACGATGACCCTCGCCGCGACCTTGGGGATCCTGGTCATCGTCTTCGAGAGGAAGTTCCTCTCCGACCTGCTCGACTACCCGGGCCCGTACGCCGTCGAGGTGACCAGCCTGGTCTTCCTCTTCGCGGTGGCCTTCGCCCTGGCGACCGACTACGCGGTGCTCGTCATGGCGAGGGTCAAGGAGCTGCGCGACGGCGGGATGAGCAACGAGGACGCGGTCGCCCACGGCGTGGCCAAGACCGGGCGCATCATCAGTGCCGCGGCGGTGATGATCGCCGTCGTCTTCGCGGCCTTCGCGGTCAGCCCGGTGTTCTTCATGAAGCAGATCGCGGTCGGCATGGCGCTCGGGGTGATCATCGACGCGACCGTCGTCCGGGCACTGCTGGTGCCGTCGCTGATGCGGCTGCTCGGCGAGGCGAACTGGTGGGCCCCCGGACCGCTCCGCCGCTTCCACCAGCGCTTCGGCGTCAGCCACTGAGCTCGTTGAGTTGGGCCTCCTGACCAGGTCGGTTCGACAGTCTGGCCGACGGTTTCGTACGGCGCGGCGTCAGTAGACCAGCGGGGCCAGGTACTGCTTCGCGTAGGACCGGACGGCCACGTCGTCGGTCATGTCGAGGTGCCCGCCGGGGTTGAGGATGTAGGTGTAGGCCACCCGCATCATCAGCTCGGCGACCACGCGCAGCTCGGCGTCCGGCATCGTCGCGCCGCTGCGCCGCAGCGTGTCCGCGACCTGGTCGGAGAGTGCGATCACCACGCTGGTGTTGGACAGGCCGCCGATACCGGTGATGATCTCCGGCTCGGTCTCGACCAGGCGGGCCAGCAGCGGGATCTCCCGGGTCAGCGCGATGCCGCGGGAGAACGCCTCCACGACGGCGTCGCGCGGCGGCAGTCCTGAGCTGGCGCGGTCGAGCTCGGCGAGGAACTCGTTGGCCTGCCGGGTCAGCACCGCCTGGAGCAGGTCGTCCTTGGTCGCGTACGCCCGGTACAGCGTGCTGCGGCTGACCCCGGCTGCCCGGGCGACGTCCTCGACGTTGGCGCGCCGGGCGCCGTACCGCTCGAAGACCTGCTGCGCGGCATCGAGGATCGCGGCGGTCATGGCGGGATTCTCACAGTCGCTCGAGCTTCACCGGCAGCCGGTCCCGGGGGTACGGCAGCGCGACCAGGTCCAGCGGCCAGCGGTAGTCCGCCGGCACCGACCACCGGTACGTCGTCAGCAGCTCGTGGAAGATGGCCCGTACCTGGACCCCGGCGAAGTACATCCCGATGCACTTGTGCACCCCGCCGCCGAAGCCGTGGAACGCCATCCGGTGGCCGTGGTCCTCGCGCCGTGGCTCGGCGAACCGGTCCGGGTCGAAGCGGGTCGGGTCGGGCCAGTACTGCGGATCGTAGTGGCTGTAGAACGGCGAGACCGTGACGAAGGCGCCCTCGGGAATCCGGTAGCCGTTCACCGCGGTCTCCCGGGTCGCCACCCGCGGCATGTTCGGCACCGGGCTGCACAGGCGCAGCGACTCCTTCATGATCCGGTCCTGCAGGTCGAGGTTGGTGATCGCGTCGTAGTCGTCGCCGGAGGCGAGAGCCTCCGCACGCGCCTGCTCCTGCCACGCCGGGAACCGGGCGAGGTGGTAGGCCATCGAGGTCATCGTGATCGTGGTGGTGTCGTGCGCCGCCATCAGCAGGAAGATCATCTGGTTGACGATGTCGGCGTCGCTGAACTCGTCGCCGTCCTCGGACTTCGCAGTGCAGAGCTGGGCGAAGAGGTCGTCGCCGCCGTCGCGTCGCTTGGCCGGCAGGTGCTCGTAGAAGAACGCCTCCAGCACCTTGCGGGCCGCGAGCCCCTTGGCCCAGGGGGTGCCCGGCACGTTCGCCCGGATCACCGAGGTCCCGGCCCGGACGGCGGCGATGAAGGCTTTGTTGAGCCGCTTCTTCTCGGCCTCGGTGAGGTCGACCCCGACGAAGGTCTCGATCGCCAGGTCGAGGGTGAGGTCCTTGAAGAGCGTGAACATCCGCGGGTCGGTCTTGTCGGCCCAGGCCGCCAGGCCGGTGCGGATGTGCGGCACCATCACCGCGTGGTACCGGCGCATCGCGTCGTTGGTGAACGCGGCCTGCATGATCCGCCGGTCGTGCAGGTGCTCGTCGAAGTCGAGCAGCATCAGGCCGCGGTGGAAGAACGGGCCGATGAAGTGCGACCAGGCGGGTCCGTTGGCGAAGACGCGGTCGCGGTTGATCAGGATCTGCTCGGCGGCGTCCATGCCGTAGCACGCGTAGAGAGTCGTCCCGAAGACGTTGATCTTGAGGACCTCGCCGTACTGGGCGCGAACGACGTCGTTGACGCCGATCGGATCGCGGCGCATCTTCAGGACGAGAGGGAGCCCCAGCCGCGGACCGCGGACCTCCCGGAGGGCGGTGCCAGGGTTCTCGATCGTCGCAGTCACGGTGTCTCCGCTTCGGTGAGGAAAAGGATCTGGGCGCACGGCATGTTGAAACAAATCCGTTTCAATGTATCATCCGACCATGTCGCTTGCCCAGACCCCGGACGTCCTGCCCGTCCCCGCGAACGGCCTTCCCCTGGGCCCGGACTCGCTGGTCTGGCGGTACTTCGCCGACAACCGGATGGCCCTGCTCGGGCCCCGGGCGGCTGTCCTGCAGAACATGCTGCCCGCACTCGGCCAGGGGGTGGAGGAGCACTCGGTCTGGTTCGCCGAGACCCTGGCCCGGCTGCAGCGCAGCATCCCGCCGATCTTCAACACCGTCTACGCCGCGGACGGCCGGTCCGCTGGGCACCAGGTCCGCGACTTCCACACCTCGATCAAGGGCAAGCTCCCCGACGGGCGGCCCTACAGCGCCCTGAACCCGGAGACCTACTACTGGGCCCACGCGACGTTCCTCGAGCACCTGATCACCGCGACCGACACCTTCATCAAACGGCTCACCGACGCCGAGAAGGAGCAGCTGTTTCGCGAGTCGATCACCTGGTTCGACCGGTACGGCGTCAGCGCCACCGGCACCCCGCAGACCTACGCCGAGTTCCGCGCCTACTGGCAGCACGCCCTCGACGAGCGCCTGGTCGCGCACCGGACCGCGGCGTACGGCGTCGGCTACGCGACCAAGGGATGGCCGCGTCCGAAGCGGATCCCGGCGCCGCTGTGGTTCCTGCTGAAGCGGCCGGTCAACGCGCTCAGCTCCGCCGTCACCATCGGCGGGATGCCGCCCGAGGCCCGCGAGATCCTCGGGCTGCCCTGGGACGAGAAGCGCGAACGGCGCTACCAGCGGTTCGCCGCGCTCAGCCGGGCGCTCAACCCGCTCTACTCCCGGCTGCCCGGTCGGCTGCGGCTGCACCCGATCGCGGTGCGCGCCTTCGCCCGCGAGGGGCGGCGCGGATGATCGCCCCGGACGCGACCGCGTTGCCCCCGCGACTCACCCCGGCCGACCTGGCCCGGTACACCGCCCAGGTCTTCACGACCGGCACCGACACTGCGCGCGCGATCGCCCCGTTCACCGGTACGCCGTTGCCCGAGGTGCCGCAGTCCTCGGCCGCCGATGTTGCCCTGGCCGCGACCGCGGCGCGCACCGCCCAGGTCGCATGGGCCGCTCGTCCCGTGGCCGAGCGCGCCCGGATCGCGGTGCGCTTCGGGGAGATCCTGCTCGCCGAGCGCGACCGGCTGACGGATCTGGTCCAGTGGGAGACCGGCAAGTCCCGGGTCCACGCCGGCATTGAGCTGATCGGCGTCGCGAGTGTCGCGGCGCACTACGGCGCCGAGTCGGTCCGCTACCTCGCCCCGGCCAGCGTCCGTTCCGGGGTCCCCGGGGTGGTCCGGGCTCGGGTCACCCGGCACCCCAAGGGTCTGGTCGGGGTGATCGCCCCGTGGAACTACCCGCTGTTCCTGGCGGTCGGTGACGTCATCCCGGCGCTGGTGGCCGGGAACGCGGTGCTCTCCAAGGCCGACTCCCAGGCACCGCTCACCCTGTTGGCCGCCCGCGAGCTGGCCGTCCGTGCGGGGGTTCCTGCGGAGGTCTGGCAGGTCGTCGCCGGACCGGGAAGCCGGCTCGGGCCGGCGCTCATCGAGAACGTCGACCACCTCGCGTTCACCGGTTCGACCGCGACCGGGCGCAAGCTCGCCGCGGCCGCCGGCGAACGTCTGATCGGTACCTCGCTCGAGCTCGGCGGCAAGAACCCGATGGTCGTCCGCGCCGACGCCAACCTCGACGCCGCGGTCACCGGTGCGGTCCAGGCCTGCTTCGCCAGCGCCGGCCAGATGTGCATCGGCATCGAGCGGATCTACGTGCACGAGACGCGCTATCCCGCCTTCGTCGAGCGGCTCGCTGCCGCGACCGCGAAGATCCGGATCGGAGCGTCGTACGAGCACGACGTGGAGCTGGGGTCGCTGACCTCGGCCGAGCAGCTCGCCGTCACCGAGGAGCACGTCAAGGACGCCGTCGCGCTCGGGGCGCGGGTCGTCGTCGGCGGGCGCGCCCGGCCGGAGCTGGGGCCGTACTTCTACGAGCCCACCGTGCTGACCGGCGTCCGGCCGGAGATGAAGGTCTACGCCGAGGAGACCTTCGGTCCCGTGGTCGCGGTCTACCCGGTTGTCGACGACGACGACGCCGTCACCCGGGCGAACGAGACGGAGTACGGGCTCTCCGCCAGCGTCTGGAGCACCGACCTGCCGGCCGCGCAGGCGGTCGCCGCCCGGATCCAGGCCGGCGCGGTGAACATCAACGACGGGTACCTCTCGGCGATCTCCTCGCTCGCGGCGCCGATGGGCGGGATGAAGGCGAGCGGGGTGGGCCGCCGGCACGCCGCCGACGGGATCCTCCGGTTCACCGAGTCGCAGACGACCACCAGCCAACGGGTCTCGACGCCGTACCCGTCCAGGACACAGACTTACCTCGCGGCCACCCGCCTGGTGGTCCTGGCTCAACTCAAAGCAGCTGGCCGCAAGGCCCGGAAGGACGACCGATGAGTGCACTCCAGGGCAAGGTCATCGCGATCACCGGCGGCGCCCGCGGGATCGGTGAGGCGACCGCGAAGGCCCTGTCCGCCGCCGGCGCGCGGGTCGCGATCGGGGACCTCGACGCCGAGCTCGCCTCGCAGTCCGCGCAGGCGTACGGCGGTCTCGGGCTACCCCTCGACGTGACCTCGGTGGAGTCCTTCGCCGGGTTCCTGGACAAGGTCGAGGCGGAGTACGGGCGCATCCACGGCTTGGTGAACAACGCCGGGATCATGGTGATCGGGCGGCACCTGGAGGCGCCGTTGGAGGCCCAGCTCAAGCAGCTCGACGTGAACCTGCGCGGGGTGGTCGTCGGCTGCCACGCGATCGCGCCGCGGATGGTGGCCGCAGGTGGCGGTCAGATCGTCAACATCGCCTCGCTGGCGGGTCGCTTCGCGGCGCCGGGGTGCGCGGTCTACAGCGGCACCAAGGCCGGCGTACTGGCCTTCACCGAAGCCCTCGACGCCGAGCTCTCGGAGCAGAACGTCCGGGTGGCGGCGGTGCTCCCGTCGTTCACCAACACCGGTCTGATCAGCGGCACCACCGCACCGCGGCTCAGCCCGGCGATCGAGCCCGAGAAGGTGGCCGCGGCCGTGGTCAGCCTCTTCGGCAAGCACCGGCCGACCCGGGTGGTCCCGCCGATGCTGGCGCCCTCGAGCGTGCAGTGGCCGATGTACCCGAACCGGGTGAAGCGCTGGATGGGTCGGAAGACCGGGATGGACACGATGTTCCTGGACTACGACCACAACGCGCGGGCGGCGTACGACGAGCGCACCACGGGCGAGTAGTCCGCCGGCCAGCGCGGGTCGTCAGCGCGGGGTCAGGTGGAAGATCTTGATCTCGCGCCCACCGGCGGTGCGCTTCTCGTAAAGCGCGACGTTCGGCCAGACCTTCATCATCTCGTCCCGGGCCGCGCGCCGCTCCTCGCCGTCGAGCTTCCGGGCCCGCATCGGCGTGGTCCGGCCCTTCCGGGTGACCTCGACCTCCGGGTTCGCCTCGATGTTGAGGACCCAGACAGGCTGGGTCTCCTGACCGAAGTTCGACCCGGCGGTCAGCCAGGAGCCGTCCTCGCGGGGGACCGCGAGAAGCTGGGCGGGCCGCGGCAGGCCTGACCTGCGCCCGGTGGTGGTCAGGGTGATGTTGGGGAGACCGGCCAGGTCGAGGACCGAGAGCTTGCCCTGGGTGAGGGCGAGCAGCTTCTTGTCCGTGGTCACGATCTGCGGGAGGAACTTCGGCATGAACGGCAGTGCCGCGATCCGGACGCCGACGGGAGTGAGGAGGGACATGGCAGAACTCTACGACAACCTAAACTCAAACCTCAACATGCTGTTGAAATCAGTGATGCCGAGGTCAGGCGCGCTGGCCCAGGATCACCGTCGTCCCGTCCGGGTCGATGCGGCCGCTCGTCACCAGGCCCGCCTCCTCGAAGGCTGACCTCGCGGCGTCGTACTGGCTCTCGTTGATCTCGATCAGCACCGTCCCGCCGGGCCGGAGCCACTGGGGTGCCTCCGCGGCGATCCGACGCAGCAGTCGCAGCCCGTCGGGGCCGCCGTCCAAGGTGTGCAACGGTTCGTGGTCGCGGGCCTCGGGGGGCAGGAGCGGCACCACCGCGCTCGGCACGTACGGCGTGTTCGCGACCAGGACGTCGACGGCGCCGCGCAGCTCTCCCGGCAGGGGGGCGAACAGGTCGCCGGTCAGGACCGTCGCCGACGGGAGGTTCTCCCGGGCGCACGCCGCCGCGACCGGGTCGACGTCGACCGCGTAGAGCACCGCGTTCGGCGTCCGGGCGTGCAGGAAGGCCGAGACCGCGCCGCTGCCGCAGCACAGCTCGACCACCACCCCGCCTTCGGGGAGCACCTCGTCGGCGGCGAGGGCCAGCTCGATGGTCCGGGCGCGCGGGACGAAGACTCCTGGCCGCACGACCACCCGGACGCCGTCGCCGGTCTCGTCGGCGAAGTCGGCCCAGCCGAGAATCCACTCCAGCGGTTCACCGGCGACGCGGCGCGCGACCAGGACGTCGAGGTCCCCGTCGGCCGCCACGAGCAACGCGGCCTCCTCCTCGGCGTACACGCAGCCGGCGGCACGCAGGGCGGTCACGGTGTCGGTTCTGGGGTCGGTGCTGGAGTCGCTGGCCACCCAGGGAGAGTCGCAGGTCACACGCCGCCGGGCCAGCAGGATTCTTCGTTTGCCCGCCCCGTCCCGTAGGCTCGTCGCACTAGGGTCGCCCAGTCTTACCTCGATCCTGATGGCGTGTTGCAGCACCGCGAGGGGCTCCGTGCCGGCGATCGACCAACGTGACCTTCCGGAGATCATCCGGGTCGCGGCCGTGGTGAGACACCACATGAGATAGCGATACCCCTTGTCTACAACCCTGCCTCCCAACGCCTTTGCCACCCTGGGCGTCCCCGGTGACCTCGTCGAGGTCCTCAAGCAGTTCGACATCACCGAGCCGTCCCCGATCCAGGCGGCCACACTGCCCGACTCGCTGGCCGGCCGCGACGTCCTCGGCCGGGGCCGCACCGGCTCCGGCAAGACCTACGCGTTCCTGCTCCCGCTGGTGGCCCGGCTCACCGCGTCCGGCTCCCGCCGGCAGCCGAAGCGCCCCCGCGCCCTGATCCTCGCCCCGACCCGCGAGCTCGTCGCCCAGATCGACGCTGCGCTGGCGCCGCTCGCCGAGGTCACCGGTCTGAAGACCAGGACCGTCTTCGGCGGCGTCGGCCAGCACCCGCAGGTCCAGGCCATCAAGGCTGGCGTCGACGTGCTCGTCGCCTGCCCCGGTCGCCTCGAGGACCTCATCCAGCAGGGTCTCTGCGACCTGTCGGCCGTCGAGATCACGATCCTCGACGAGGCCGACCACATGGCCGACCTGGGCTTCCTGCCGGCGGTCCGGCGGCTGCTCGACAAGACCCCCACCGGCGGTCAGCGGATGCTCTTCTCCGCCACCCTCGACGCCGGCGTCAACGTCCTGGTCAAGCGGTTCCTGGTGGACCCGAAGACCCACGAGGCCGACTCGGCGCAGTCTCCCGTCGCCACGATGGACCACCACGTCCTGCACCTGGCCCACGACCAGCGCGTCCCGGTCCTGGTGGACCTGACCAGCGCGCCGGGCCGCACCGTGGTCTTCAC
This sequence comes from Marmoricola sp., assembly GCA_041618295.1. Classification (GTDB taxonomy): domain Bacteria; phylum Actinomycetota; class Actinomycetes; order Propionibacteriales; family Nocardioidaceae; genus Marmoricola. The sequence continues at coordinate 10,199 of JBFJNH010000015.1, read as the reverse complement.
CCGGACCAAGCACGGCGCCAAGGCACTGGCCCGCCAGCTGAACGCGCGCGGCGTACCGGCCGTGGAGCTGCACGGCAACCTCGGTCAGAACGCCCGGACCCGGAACATGGACGCCTTCCACTCCGGTAAGGCGACCACCCTGGTCGCGACCGACATCGCCGCCCGCGGCATCCACGTCGACGACGTCTCGCTGGTCATCCACGCTGACCCGCCGGCCGAGCACAAGGCCTACCTGCACCGCTCCGGCCGTACGGCGCGCGCGGGCGCTGCCGGCACCGTGATCACCCTGATGACCGACCAGCAGTCCAAGGACGTCCGCGCCCTGACCCGTGCAGCCGGGATCACCCCGACCACCACCAAGGTCTCCGGGCCGGGCCACGAGATCCTGCGCGTGCTCGCGCCGGGTGAGCGGGTCCTGGTCGCCGGCGGTCTCGGTGTCGTGGCCGAGGAGTCCGGCTCCTCCAACGGCAGCGGTGGTTCACGTGGCCGCCGCTCCGGCGGTGGTGGCGGGAACCGCAACGGCGCCCGCAACGGCGCCCGCGGGGGTGGTCGGGGCGGTGCCTCGAAGGCGTCCGGTGGCGAGTCCTCGGGTCGGCCCGCCCGCAGCCGGTCCGGCCGCGGGCAGGGCGGCAGCGCCACGGTCTACAGCAGCAGCTCCGGTGGCCACAGCGCCGCGAGCTTCAGCGGTCGCCGCAGCCGCTGACCGGACCGGGGTGACCCCGGCTCCGGCGCCGTGCGTGGCACGCTAGGCGCATGGAGATCCTGAGCGCTCGCGAGGTGCCGTTGGGCGGATTGCGCGCGATGAGCGTGCGTCGCACTCTGCCGCAGCGGCAACGCACGCTGATCGGGGCGTGGTGCTTCGTCGACCACTACGGCCCCGACGACGTCGGGTCCAGCGGCGGAATGGTGGTGCCTCCGCACCCGCACACCGGGTTGCAGACGGTGAGCTGGTTGTTCAGCGGCGAGATCGAGCACCGTGATTCGGCCGGCTTCCAGGCGCTGGTGCGTCCGGGAGAGGTCAACCTGATGACCGCCGGCCGCGGGATCAGCCACTCGGAGTACTCGACGGCGGCCACCTCGACGCTGCACGGGGCCCAGCTGTGGGTCGCGCTGCCCGACGCGGACCGGCACACCTCGCCCGGATTCGAGCACTACGTCCCGGAGCCGGTGCTCGGGACGGGCTGGGAAGCGCGGGTCTTCCTCGGGTCGCTCCTCGGAGCGACGTCGCCGGTGCGGACCTACACGCCGCTGCTCGGTGCCGAGCTGAGGCTCACCGCCGGGACCACGCTACGGATCCCGCTGGACCCGACGTACGAGCACGGGGTGCTGCTCGACTCCGGTGCGGTCACGGTCGACGGTACGCCGCTCGGTGCTGCCGAGCTCGGCTACTTGGCCCCCGGCCAGGCGGAGGTCTCGTTCGTCGCCGAGCAGGACGCGCTGCTGCTCCTGCTCGGTGGGCCTCCGTTCGGGGAGCAGATCGTGATGTGGTGGAACTTCATCGGTCGCGACCACGACGAGGTCGTGGCGTACCGATCGGCGTGGCAGGACCTGATCGCCGACCCCGCCCGTGAGCCCGGACCGGACAGTCGCTTCCGGTTGCCGGCGGACGACCCGTTACAGCCGATTCCGGCACCGGCTTTGCCCATGGTGCGGATGGTCAAGCGCGGATGACCGCTGCGGTCGTCGGCGAGGACGGCCTGGCCCGGTGCCCCTGGGGGAGTGGGCCCGGCGTGCTCCGCGAGTACCACGACACCGAGTGGGGAGTCCCGGTGGTCGGCGAGGCGGCCCTCTTCGAGCGGCTCTCGCTCGAGGGAGCGCAAGCGGGGCTGTCCTGGCTGACGATCCTGAACAAGCGGGAGCGCTACCGCGAGGTCTTCGCCGGGTTCGACCCCGACGTGGTCGCCGCGATGACCGACGCCGACCTGGACGCCCTGATGGCCGACACCGGGATCGTCCGGAACCGCGCCAAGATCGCCTCGGTGCGTCGTAACGCGCAGGCCGCGATCGGGCTCCGCGCCGACGGCGGGTTGGCGGCCTTCGTCGAGGCGTTCGCGCCGGCCGGGACGCCCGAGCCAACCCGGAGCTCCGAGGTGCCGACCACGTCGCCGGAGTCGGTGGCGCTGTCGAAGGCGCTCAAGAAGCGCGGGTTCGGGTTCGTCGGACCGACCACGATGTTCGCGCTGATGGAGGCCACCGGGATCGTCGACACCCACCTGACCGGCTGTCACCGGCGAGGCGTCTCCGGCCGCTGGCCCCGTTGAGTGGGGCCTCGCAGGGTCAGAATCCCCGACTCAACGGTACGGCGCGCGGGTCGAAGGCGAACGGGAGCTCGAGACGGTGCGCCCGCATCAGGTCGGCGTCGGTGAGGACGTCGGTGGTCGCACCGTCGGCGACGATGACCCCGTCGGAGAGCACCACCGACCGGGGGCACAGCTCGAGGGCGTAGGGGAGGTCGTGGGTGACCATCAGGACGGTCACGTCGAGGGCGGTCAGGATCTCGGCCAGCTCGCGGCGTGACGCCGGGTCGAGGTTCGAGGAGGGCTCGTCGAGCACCAGGATCTCCGGCTCCATCGCGAGCACCGTCGCGACCGCGACCCGCCGGCGCTGACCGAAGGAGAGGTGGTGCGGCGGTCGGTCGGCGTACTCGTTCATCCCGACCTGCTCGAGCGCGTCGGCGACCCGGCGGTCCAGGGCTTCGCCGCGCAGCCCCAGGTTGCGGGGACCGAAGGCGACGTCGTCGCGGACGGTGGCGGAGAAGAGCTGGTCGTCGGGGTCCTGGAAGACGATCCCGACGCGGCGGCGGATCTCCTGCAGGTTCTTCTTCTCCACCGGCAGGCCGGAGACCGCCACCGTTCCGGCGCCCGGCGCCAGGATGCCGTTGAGGTGCAGCACCAGGGTGGTCTTGCCGGCGCCGTTGGGTCCGAGCAGCGCGACCCGTTCGCCGGCGTGCACGTGCAGGTTCACGCCGAAGAGCGCCTGGTGTCCGTCGGGGTAGGCGTAGGCGAGCCCGCGTACGTCGAGGACCGGGGTGCTCATCGGACCTCCGCCTGCGGGTCGTAGCCCCGGGCGAGCATCGCCAGGTGGACCCGTTCGCCGCGTTCGTAGGAGCGGATGAACAACGCCGAGGCCGAGCTCGCCAGTACCGGCCACTGGCGCACCGATCGGGCTCGGAACCCCCGGGACTCCCGGGCGATCCGCATCCGCCGCATCTCGTCGGTGACGACGTCGAGGTAGCGGATCATGAACGCCATGATCTGCACCAGCTGGTGCGGCAGCCGGAGCCGGGTCAGCCCGGCCAGCAGCGCGTGCGGTTCGGTGGTCGCGGCCAGGGTCAGGCTGGCGAGGACGCCGAGGGTGCCCTTCATCAGCAGCGCGGTGCCGGCGGTCAGCCCGTGCTGGCTGACGGTCAGCCCGAGGAACTCGGTCTGCGGCCCGGTGGCGATGAACGGCATCAGGACCGCGAAGACCACGAACGGGACCTCGACGACCATCCGGGGGAGCAGGTACCCCCACGGCACCCGGGAGACGGCGATGACGCCGACCAGCAGGGCCAGGTAACCGGCGAAGGCCGGGTACCAGGAGCCGGGGGTCGCCACCACGACGAGCATGAACCCGAGCAGGGCCAGCAGCTTGAGGTGCGCCGGGGCACGGTGCACGGGGGAGTGCCCGTGGAAGTGGAGCTTGTGGCCGTGCTCGCCGGCCATCAGGCTTGTCCGGGGCCACGGCGCCGGAGCAGCAGCCCAGCACCCCCGGCGATGACGAGCACCAGGACCGTCCCCGTGACACCGGCGACCGCACTCGAGGCGCGGTCGTCCTCGACCCCGCGGGTCGCGTAGTCGGCCAGCGGGCTGTCCCCCGCCTGGTGCTCCTGGGCGTTCGCGGCGAAGCCCTGCTGGTCGGCGACGTACTCCAGCCCGTCTGGTTTGCCGGACGCGTAGTAGCTCAGGAAGCCGGCGATCAGCAGCGCGGCCAGGAGCCCGGTCACGAGCACGGCGCGGGTGGAGACCCGGCGTGGGAGCTGGCGACCCTCGGTGGCGGGGGTGCTCACGCGACCGTCCTGTCGTCCGCGCCGGCGGCGGGCCGGATCTCCAGGGCACGTACGGCGAGGACCTTCCGGGCGCCGTAGACGAGGTCGGGTCGGACGGCGGTCACCGCGCTGATCGCGAACGCGGTGATGATCGCCTCGCCGACACCGATCACGCTGTGCCAGCCGAGCATCGCGGTCACCAGGGCGTCCAACGGGACCGGGGCCTCACCGCCGACGGCGTAGAGGAGCGTGAACGCCAGCGCGGTGGCCGGGACCGCCACCAGGGCTCCGCAGGCCGCCGCGGGGACCGTCGCCGCGATGGTCCCCGGCAGCAGTCGTTGCACGAGGAGGAAGACCAGCCACCCGATCCCGACGCCGACGAGCGCCATCAGGGTGATGTTGGTGCCGAGCGCCGTGATCCCGCCGTCGGCGAAGAGCAGGCACTGGACGATCAGGACCGTGCTGAGGCAGAGCACCGCCGTCCACGGTCCGACCAGGACCGCGGCCAGGGCGCCACCGAGCAGGTGTCCGCTGGTCCCGGCGCCGACGGGGAAGTTCACCATCTGGGTGGCGAAGACGAACGCTGCGACCAGGCCGACCAACGGTGCGGTCCGGTCGTCGAGCTCGCGGCGTGCTCCGCGGAGCGCCAGACCGACGCCGGCGACCGCGATCGCCCCGGTAGCGACCGAGGTGGGGGCGTCGAGGAAACCGTCGGGTACGTGCATGCCGGGGAGTCTATTGCAAACGATTTGCAACAAGAACTTGGTCCCGATCAGCCCGTGGCATCCTTCTCCCTGTGCTGCCCGGAATCCTCGTCCTGCTGGGCTGCCAGCTCGTCGGCGAGACGGCGGTCCGGTTGACCGGTCTCGACTTCCCGGGGCCCGTCGTCGGGATGCTGCTCTTCTTCGTGCTGCTCCGCCTCCGGGAGCCGGGCGACTCCTCGGCGCTGGTGACGGCGCCCGAGCTGCTGCTGCGGCACCTGCACCTGCTCTTCATCCCCGCCGGCGTCGGCATCGTCGTCTACCTGGAGCGGATCGGCGACGACGCCTGGCCGCTGGCCGCCGGGCTCTGGCTCTCCTGGTTGGTCGGTTTCGTGGCGACCGCGCTCACGGCCTCCTGGTTGCTCCGCTGGGTGCGCCGGTGACTCCCGTCCTGATCCCCGGCGTGCTCGGCCTGCACGGCGAGGAGACCTGGCAGTGGCTCACGACCTCGCCGTTGTTCGGGATCACCCTGACGGTGGCGGCGTACTGGCTGGGACGTCAGGTGCACCACCGCTTCGCGAGCCCGGTCTTCCAGCCCGTCCTGGTGGCGATCGTGGCGATCGTGCTCGTCCTGGAGGTCGGCGACGTCGCGTACGCCGACTACCTCCGCGGTGCGGACTACGTGGGCTTCTGGCTCGGGGCGGCGACGGTGGCGCTCGCGCTGCCCCTGCACCGCGAGTGGCACCTGGTTCGCCGGGCAGGGTGGCCGATCCTCACCGGCGTCCTGGTCGGTGCGGTGGTCTCGATCACCAGCGCGATCCTGGCCACCGACCTGGCCGGCGGCAGCCGGGAGCTCCAGCTGACGATGGCCCCCAAAGCGGCGACCACCCCGGTCTCGCTGGTCCTCTCCGCCCAGATCGGCGGGATCCCGGCGCTTACCGCGGTCCTGACGATCCTCGCCGGGATCACCGGGGCGATCCTCGGCCCGTGGGTGCTCGACCGGATCGGGGTGCGGGACCTGCGCGCCCGGGGGATCGCGATGGGCAGCGTCACGCACGGTATCGGCACCGCGCGGGCGCTGCAGGAGAGCCGGACCGAGGGCGCGTTCAGCGCGCTCTGCATGGGCCTGACCGCCGTCGCGACCAGCGTGCTGGTGCCCGTTCTGGTTTTGGTCCTGTAGTCGGATCCGGAGCGGGTCCGTCCGGTCTACCTTGTCTCCCATGACGCAGCACACTCCCCGTACCCGGGTGCACGCATTCGCCGACGACGCGCTGGGCCACCACGACGCCGTCGGCCTCGCCGAGGAGATCCGCACCGGTCGGATCTCCGCCCTCGAAGCCGTGGACGCGGCGATCGCCCGGGTCGAGGTCCTCCAGCCCGAGCTGAACGGGATGGTCTGCGCCGACTTCGACCGGGCCCGGGTCCGCGCGGCCCGGCCGGGCAAGGGCTTCTTCGCCGGCGTGCCTACGTTCGTGAAGGACAACTCCGACGTCCAGGGCTTGCCCACCCAGCAGGGCACCTCGGCCTACACCGGGGGCCTGGCCAAGGCCGACGGCGACTTCGCCACGATGTTCTTCGGGCAGGGCCTGATCGGTCTGGGTAAGACCCAGCTCTCCGAGTTCGGGTTCAGCGCCAGCGCCGAGTTCGCCGACGCCGACCCGGTCCGCAACCCGTGGAACACGGCGTACTCGTCGGGGGCGTCTTCGGCGGGCTCGGCTGCGTTCGTCGCCGCCGGGGCGGTGCCGATCGCGCACGCGAACGACGGGGGCGGCTCGATCCGGATCCCGGCCGGCTGCAACGGCTTGGTCGGGCTCAAACCCACGCGTGGTCGGGTCCCGCAGGACAAGATGATCCGGGAGATGCCGTTGCGGATCGTGGCCGACGGTGTCGTCTCGCGCAGCGTCCGCGACACCGCAGCGTTCCTGCGCGAGTCGGAGAAGCACTACCGGAACCTCAAGCTCCCGCCGATCGGCGACGTCCGCGGGCCGGGTACCAAACGCCTCAGGATCGCGCTGCTCATCGACTCGATCGGGGACTTGCGGACCGACCCCGAGGTCGCCGACGCGGTCCGCGGTGCGGCCAAGCAGCTGGAAGCGCTGGGACACCACATCGAGGAGATCGCGATGCCGGTCCCCGACTTCTTCCTCGACGACTTCCTCGCGTACTGGAGCGTCCTGTCCACGTTCATGCTCAGCACCGGGAAGCGGACCCTGGGCCCGGACTTCGACAAGGCGCTCACCGACAACCTCAGTAAGGGGCTGGCCAAGCACGGGCTCCGGAACGCCTGGAAGCTGCCGGTGACCTTGGCTCGACTCGGCGCGTCCCAGCGGGTCTCGGCCCGGTTCTTCCGCACCTACGACGCGGTGCTGACGCCGGTGCTGGCGCTGCCCACCCCCGAGCTGGGTTGGCTGAACCCCAGCCAGTCCTACGACGTCGTGATCGACCGGTTGATCCAGCTGGTGAACTTCACCCCGCTGCAGAACGCGACCGGGGATCCGGCGATCTCGCTCCCCCTGGGCCGCGGCGCCAACGGGATGCCGATCGGGGTGCAGTTGGCGTCCGGGAAGGGGCACGAGGCCCGGCTGCTCCAGGTCGCCTACGAGCTCGAGGAAGCGGTCGGATTCGCCCGGATCACCGACGGCTGAGCGGAGGCGGCCCGGCGGCCCGGTGACCTGCGCCACGGCGCCTCCGGACGGCCTGTTCGCCGGGGGTGAACCGATTTCACTGAACAGGTGCGCCGTGTGTATCCTTCACGTCGGCCTTGATGCCTCACCGCGTCAGGGCAGGCCCCTTTAGCTCAGTCGGCAGAGCGTCTCCATGGTAAGGAGAAGGTCTACGGTTCGATTCCGTAAAGGGGCTCTGGGAATGGTCGCCGCAGGGTGGCTGTTGCCGAGGCGGGGTAGCTCAGCTGGTTAGAGCGCACGACTCATAATCGTGAGGTCGCGGGATCGAGCCCCGCCCCCGCTACCAGCAACCGCAGCACCCCGAATTTTCGCAAGCAGGAAGAAGGCACACCGTGGCCAGCAAGAGCTCCGACGTCCGCCCCAAGATCACCTTGGCGTGCGTGGACTGCAAGGAACGCAACTACATCACCAAGAAGAACCGGCGCAACGACCCGGACCGCATGGAGCTGAAGAAGTTCTGCCCGCGTTGCCGGACGCACACCGACCACCGCGAGACCCGCTGAGGTCACGCACCCCAGGAGCGGCACCCCGTCAGGGGTTGCCGCTCCTGCGCGTTTGCGGCCCTGCTCGTTCGCCTGCACCGGCGCTCCGCGTAGCCTCGACCCATGCCTGTTGACCAGTCCCTGGTGGGACGGACGTTTCCCCCGACGGCGCCGTACGAGGTGACCGAGGAGAGCCTCGGTGCGTTCGCCGCGGCCACCGGGACGCCGTACACGGCCGGCGGTCCCGCGCCGGCGACGTACCCGATCGTGGTGGCCTTCGCGGCGATGCACGAGCTGATGCTGGACCCGTCCGTCGGGATCGAGCTGCACCACGTGGTCCACGGCGACCAGCGCTTCATCCACGAGCGTCCGGTGGTCGCCGGCGACCAGCTCACCGCCGTGCTCACTGTCGACGGCCTGCGGCAGATCGGCGGTGCTGACATCATCGCCACCACCAGCACCATCTCCGACGCTGCGGGAGACCTCGTCTGCACGGCGAAGGCGACCCTGGTCCACAAGGCAGGTGCCTGAGTTGGGCCTCGAGATCGCACCGAAGATCTACCGGGTCACCCGTGCCGACCTGGTGGCGTACGCCGCCGCGAGCGGCGACCAGAACCCGATCCACTCCGACGAAGCGGTCGCGCTGGCCGTGGGACTGCCCGGGGTGATCGCGCACGGCATGTACACCCTGGCTCTCGCCGCCCGGTACGTCGACGAGTACGTCGGCCAACCCGGTCGGATCGCGGAGCTGGCCGCGAAGTTCACCAGGCCCGTCGTCGTCCCTGCGGGCGAGGAGGGCGCCGAGGTCACCATCAGCGGCGTGGTCGAGACCCGGGACGGGGTTCGCAGCGTCGCGCTGACGGTCACCAGCGCGGGCGAGAAGGTGCTCGGTAACCCGCGGGCGGTGCTCGTTGGCTGAGCTGCTGGCCGACCGCACGACGCTGCGGGTGGGCGGCCCGGCTGCGGAGCTCGTCGAGGCCGGCACCGAGTCCGACCTGATCGACGCGGTCCGCGAGGCCGATGCCGACGGCACCCCGGTGCTGGTCCTCGGCGGCGGCAGCAACCTGCTGGTCGCCGACGCCGGTTTCCCGGGGCGGGTGGTCGCCGTAGGGACCACCGGCATCCGGGCGGACTCCGACGCGTGCGGCGGAGCAGTGGTCCGGGTCGCGGCCGGGGAGACCTGGGACGACCTGGTGCTGCGCTCGGTCGAGGAGGGCTGGCTCGGTGCCGAAGCCCTCGCCGGGATCCCCGGGCAGGTCGGCTCGACGCCGATCCAGAACGTCGGCGCCTACGGCCAGGAGGTCGCCCAGACCATCGCCTCGGTCCGGTGCTGGGACCGCTCCTCGGGTCAGGTGCGGACGCTGTTCCACCGGGACTGCCGGTTCGGCTACCGGACCAGCCGCCTCAAGCAGGAGCCCGGTCGGTACGTCGTCCTCGAGGTCGTCTTCCAGTTCCGCCTCGGCGACCTCGGGCTCCCGATCGGGTACGACGAGCTGGCCCGCAGCCTCGGGGTCGAGACCGGAGGCCGAGCGCCGGCCCGGGAGGTCCGCGAGGCGGTGCTGTCCCTGCGCCGGGGCAAGGGCATGGTGCTCGACCCCGACGACCACGACACCTGGAGCGCCGGGTCGTTCTTCACCAACCCGGTCCTCGCCGCGGGCGCCGTCCCCGCGGGGGCGCCGGCCTGGCCGCAACCCGACGGCACCGTCAAGACGAGCGCGGCGTGGTTGATCGAGCACGCCGGCTTCGCCCGGGGGTACGGGAACGACCGGGCCGCGCTCTCGACGAAGCACACCCTGGCGCTCACGAACCGTGGTTCGGCCTCGGCGGCCGACCTGGTGGCGCTGGCGGTCGAGGTTCGCGACGGGGTCCGGGAGCGGTTCGGGGTCACCCTGGTCAACGAGCCGGTCCTGGTCGGGACCGGCCTCGGCTGAGCCGTCAGGTCAGACCGTCGTCCCGGAGTCGAAGGCGCCCGGGTCGCTGATCGCGACGACGATCAGGAGCACGATCCCGATGACGGCGAGCACGAGCAGCACGGTGCCGACGATGCCGAGCCAGAATCCGGCCGTCACCTTCGACGTGTCCGCGCTCCAGCGGCCAGGTGCCGCCGCCGTCTCGCGGCGTACCTGGGCTGCGAAGTACCAGGCGAACGGCGCCAGCAGCAGAGTCAGGCCGCAGGTCAGGAACGCTCCCGGGACACCGACCAGGCCGAAGATGAGGGGCAGGTTGGCCCGCGGGTGTTCCGGCGGTCCGTAGACCGGCTGGGCGTAGCCGGCGTGCGGGTAACCGGGCGGTGGGTAGCCGGGCG